>JBCCPG010000003.1:0-313046 GCA_039039885.1 Pseudomonadota bacterium
GGTCAGATCAACACTTTGTTTGGTGAGACGGCGGCCAACCGCGATGCCATCGACCGCGCAAACGAGGGTGTCGCGATGGCGCTCGCTATGGAAAGCCCTGCGCTGCCAGCTGGCACCAGCTTCGCTTTGTCCGGCGGTATTGGCTACTTTGAGGACCAAGGTGCTGGCTCGATGGCGATCAGCGCGCGGGTCTCTCAAAACGCTTCTGTCTCGGCGGGTCTCGGTGTCGGCTTTGACAGCGGCGAAGTCGGTGCACGTGGTGGCTTCCAAGTTGCTTGGTAAGCCGTTAGACACACGGTCATGAATTTCATGGCCAACAAATCAGCGATGCCGGGGCCCAGCGCCCCGGCATTTCGTTTCAGCGCTCTTTTGGGAGCTATTGCAGCGCTCACGCTTGCCGCGATCCCGGGCGAGGTTCTGGCGCAGGCAGCGCAACCTCAAACTCAGACACCAACTCAGGCGCAACCTCAATCTCAGCCTCAAACCGTCAGGCAGCCGACGGTGCAGCCGCCGCCATCGGTGCGTCCGACGCCATCGCAGCTTGAAATGTCGAAAATGCTCTGGTCGACCATAGCAGCGGTGGATCACGCCAATATGTCTGGGAATTACTCGGTTCTGCGCGACATTTCGGCGCAGCGTTTCCAGATCAATTTCAATCCCGCACGCCTCACCGAGATTTTTGCCGGCCTGCGCAATATGAACATTGATCTGTCCAACGCTCTGTTGGTTCCGCCGACCTATTATGAAGCGCCAGAAATGATCAGCTCCGACGCATTCCGGGCTCGCGGCGTGTTTCAGTTGCGCCCGATCTCGATCGGTTTTGAGGTCTATTATCAGTGGGAGCAGGGGCGATGGAAGCTGCTCGGAATTGATCTTCAGCCACAGCAGATGATTGAGGCACAACCCGCAGGCTGAGCTGCCGGTTAGATGTGACCTTCAAGCGTGGCCCGCCGGCTTGGGAGGGTCTTCATGCGCCTCGCCCATGCGGCGTAAAGCATCGACCTTGTCCGTTAGCGGTTGCCAGTCATCGTGTTCATCAATGGCTGACCAGATCGCTTCAACCTCTTCGATCAGCATGCTTTGAGGAGCATCGTCGCTCCAGTAATCGTGATCCCGCCCAACTGCAGTGTACGCGTTCAAAAGCTCTCCCAACTCTCCGTCAGCGCCTTGCCCACCGCGATGTTTGAAGAAAAACGCGTCGGGTTGAATGCCGCTCTCTCGCATCGACTTTTCGCAGGCGCTGACCAGCTGAGAATCTGCTTCAACCCCGCGCGGCTCTATCCCGAGTCTCCAGCACCAGCGACGCGATATCGCCTCCATATAGAGCGGCCCAAACCGTTCTAGCGCTGCCACCAGAGGCTCGGTGTCCGCAAGGAGGCGCAAGGCCACCGCTAACTGGCCAGAATTCCAGTGCAAGGCTTCGGGCTGGCGTCCGAATGCATAGAGGCCGCCATGGTCGAAATAGGCGGCAGTGAAGCCGGGTTCCCACTTAGGCAGAAACCTCCAAGGGCCGTAGTCAAAGCTCTCGCCTGTTACGTTCATATTGTCGGTATTGAGCACGCCGTGCACGAAGCCTGCGACCATATAGCTTGCCGCCAGATCAGCCATGCGTTCGACCACTTGGTGCATCAACATGATGGCCGGCTCATCGCGCCCCGGGGCATCGGGCGGTGGAGGTGGGCCGGGGAAGTGCTTGAGGCAATAGGCGATCAGCGCCTCCATTGCTTCTGCGTCTTCGATCGCTAGCAAGCGCTGGAACGTCCCGATACGAATGTGCGAGTGCGACAGCCTTACCATCACCGCAGAGCGCGTGGGCGAGGGTTCATCATCGCGCATCAGCTGTTCGCCTGTCTCGATGATTGAGAAAGTGCGCGACGTGTTAACGCCAAGTGCCTCCAACATTTCGGTCGCGAGAATCTCGCGAACCCCGCCCTTCAAGGTCAGTCGCCCGTCGCCCGCGCGCGAATAAGGCGTCGTGCCAGAACCTTTGGTGCCCAAATCCATCAATCGGCTAGCGTGGTCTCGCATCTGCGCAAAAAGAAAGCCGCGCCCGTCACCGATCTCGGGATTGTATACGCGAAACTGGTGGCCATGGTATTTGAGCGCGAGGGGAGCGGTCAGATTACCCTCTAACGGCTCGAACCGACCAAGGTGTTTCGCCCAAGCCGCATCACTCAACCCATCCAGCCCGATCTCGGCCGCCGCGCGATCATTGCGAAAGCGGATTTGGGCTTGAGGAAAGTCTGCTGGCTCAACTGGAGAGCCAAGCCAGCTGGCGAGTTCTTCGATTGCGGGATCGGGGGTATAGATGGCTGCTTGCGGTTCGTCGCTCATCTCGCGATAGTGGGGGTAAGCATGCGGGTACGCAAGCACCTGCCGCGCAGATCGATCACTAAGAGAAAAGACGCCTCACCTATGGCTGAAGGATACCAAGAGAAGACTTGGGAAAGTGTGGATGGCCTGTCGCTCTATTATCGCGACTATGCAGGACCCGACGGCTATGATGGACCCCCTGTGCTCTGCATGCACGGTCTTACGCGTAATTCGCGAGATTTTGCCGAACTTGCTGCGCATCTGAGCGAAACCCGGCGCGTGATCGTGCCAGATATGCGTGGACGCGGGCAAAGCGACTACGCGACCGATTCTGCCACCTACAACCCAGCGCAATATGTCGAGGATGTCGAAAAGCTGCTCTCAGAGCTCGGCATTGAACGGTTCATTTCTATTGGCACTTCGATGGGTGGTTTGATGACCATGATGATGGCGGGCGCAAAGCCGGGCCGCATCGATGCGCTGGTCATGAACGACATTGGTCCAGAGGTTGATCCAGCCGGGATTGAGCGGATCAGCAGCTATGTCGGGCAAGGCAAGTCATATCCCACTTGGATGCACGCCGCAAAGTCGCTCCAATCTGTGCACGGAGAGGCCTTTCCCGACTGGGACCTGGACCAATGGCTCGAAATGACCAAACGCAATCTCACGGTCTGCCAGAATGGTCGGATCAGCTATGATTATGACATGGCGATCGCTGAGCCCTTCAATGAGCCGGGTGGGGCAGCGCCGGCGAATCTCTGGCTTGCATTCGAAGCATTGCGCGACGTGCCGATGGTGCTTTTGCGCGGGGAGTTGTCTGATCTGCTGTCGGCGGAGACCGTGCGGCAAATGGGTGTGCGCAATCCGGCGATGACCAGCGTCACCGTACCGCGCGTCGGCCATGCCCCCACTCTTGATGAGCCTGAGGCCCGCTATGCAATCGATGCGCTCCTCGCGCAGGTCTGACACAGGAAGCGTTTCCAGCCATGCCGAGTAAGACTGCCACGCCGCGGGTCCTCCATTGCCATTCGACCTTTGCCGCTGGTGGCAAGGAGCTGCGCGCTGTGCGCCTGATGAATGCGTTTGGCAAATCGCTTGAACATACCGTCGTTTCAGGTGAGCCTGACGAGCTGGGCGCGCGCGCGCATCTTGATCGTTCCGTCGTGGTCCACTTCGCCAGCGACTTCCCCAAGCTTACTGGTTTCCCAAGCCCCGGTAGATTGCTCACCATTGCCAAGGAGCTGCAGAAATACGACCTCATTCTCACCTATAATTGGGGCGCAATGGATGTGGTGATGGCGCATATGGCGTTCAGTTTTGTCTACGATCTTCCGCCTCTGATCCATCACGAAGATGGCTTCAATGAGGATGAGATTTCTGAGCTGAAGCCGCGGCGCAATTGGTATCGCGGCATGGCATTGGACAGCGCTCACGCGGTCGTCGTGCCAAGCCAGGTGCTTGAGGAAATTGCCCTAAAGCACTGGAAATGTTCGCCTTCCCGGCTGGCGAGAATTGCCAATGGGATCGATACGAAACGATTTGCCAAACGGCCTGACCCCGGCGCTTTAAGGGTTCTTAAACGGCCGGGCGAAAAATGGGTCGGAACGCTTGCGGGGCTTCGCCCGGTTAAGCAATTGCCGCGTCTGGTTGAGGCGTTTGCGGATCTCGACGACCATTGGCATTTGGTGATTGTGGGCGAGGGTCCGGAAAAAGAGCGGATTCGAGCCGAAGCGGATCGTCTCCAGATCAGCCACCGCGTCCATCTTCCAGGGGCCATCGCTGATCCAGCCAAAGTGGTCGGGCTGTTTGATATCTTCGCGCTCTCTTCCGACAGCGAACAATTCCCGCTCTCCGTTGTCGAGGCGATGGCTGCCGGATTGCCGATCGCGGCGCCCAATGTAGGAGATGTGAAAGCGATCCTTGCGCAGGTGAACCGCCCATATGTCGCCCAAACCAACAGTGCAGCCGCCTTGGGTGGGTTGCTGTTTGAGCTGGCTGATGACGCTGGAAAACGCAAAGAAATCGGCCAAGCTAACCGTGAGAAGGCTCAGGCAGAATTCGACGAAGCGCAGATGATCGAGGCCTATCGCACGCTCTATTTTGGATCGTTGAAAGGCACCTAGAACCGATCCCGCTTAACCTTGCGTTCAAATGCAGTGGTTGAGGACTGACGCATGCAGCATTGCGCACGGCTCTCGCGCTGCTTAAAGGCAAGCGCGAGCGTGAATTTCAATTGACCAAAGGATCACCCGCCCCGTGGCGCGCACTCCGACTGACAAAGACAATCCCGAACAAGAGCTCGAAGCCCCATCGCGCGAGGATGAAATCCTCATGCGCGAGATTGATGAGGCCGTGCGGCAGGACGACGCGAAGGAATTCTTCGAGAAATATGGCGTTGCGCTTGTTTCCGCGATCAGCCTGCTCCTGGCAGGGATGTTCGGCTATTGGTGGTACGATTCCACCAATGAAGCGAAGCTCGAAGGGCAATCCGAACAGATCATCAGCGCGCTTGATTCGGTCGACGCGGGTGATTTTGTGGGAGTGGAGGAAAAGACCGCCCCGCTGATTGAGGACGGCTCTGACGGTGCACGCACTGTGGCACGCATGATTCAGGCGGCTGCTGCGCTGGAACAGGGCGACAACGCCAAGGCTACCGAGATTTACACGGCGATCATTGCTGATGACCAGGCCCCCCAGCCCCTGCGCGATCTCGCTCTCATTCGCGAGGTTTCGATCAATTTTGACGAAAGCGAGCCGGCGGACGTGATTGCGAAGCTGGAAACTCTGGCAGTGCCGGGCAACCCATTTTTCGGAAGCGCAGGTGAATTGACGGCGATTGCTCATCTCGAATCCGGCAACCGCGATGCGGCGGGAACTCTTTTTGGCGAGCTCGCTCAGGACGAGCAAGTGCCTGAAACTCTACGCGAACGCGCACGACAAATGGCGGGCTTGCTAGGCGTCGACGCGATTGAGGATGTAGACGAATTGCTCGAAGGAATTGGAACGGCGCCTCAAGGCGCTACTGGCCCTTGATTGCCAAGCGGTCAGGGAGATGGACGAAGGCTTTGGACGAACGAATGAAACGACTGAATAGAATATCGGCAAGCGCGAAGGCAACGACCGGCATGCTTGCGGCGATGGCAGTTTCTCTGACTGCTTGCGGAGGCGGCACCAAAGAGACTCCGACCGTTGGAAGCCGCACACCTATCTTGTCCGTGATCCAAAGCGGTGCCGCGGTCGATCCGACTTTGGCAAGCGTTACGGTCGTGCTCCCACCGCCTGCTGCGAACCCGGAATGGGCGCAGGCCGGCGGTTCAGCCAGCAAATCCTATGGCCATCTTGCTCTGGCAGAGAATCCGGTCAAGGCTTGGACCGCTCGGATCGAGGGATCGAGCGAGCGTGAACGCCTTGCTGCTGCGCCGGTTATCGGCGGCGGTATGCTTTACGCGCAAGGCACTGGCGGGATCATCCATGCCTTTGACAAGAACAGCGGATCGCAGATTTGGCGTCTTGAAGTCGACGACATGGACGACGACATGCGCCCATCCGCCTTTGGGGGCGGCGTCAGCTATGACAGCGGGCGAGTCTACGCCACCAATGGTGCTGGCGATGCCAAAGCGTTGAACGCAGAAACTGGTGAAATCATTTGGCAGGTGCGTCCTTCAGGGCCTTTGCGGGGCTCGCCAACGATCGCGTTCGGTCAGATCTATGTCATGACGCAGGACAACCAGATCCTCGCTCTCGACAGCCAGGATGGCGACCTTTTGTGGAACGAGTCCGGTTCGAGCGCACAATCAGGTGTTTTCGGTGTCGCCGCCCCAGCGGTTGGGCAAGGCACTGTCATCGCTGGTTACTCTTCGGGTGAGCTCTCCGCCTATCGTTATGAGAATGGTCGCACCCTGTGGGCTGATGCGTTGGCGCGGACCAATATCTCAACCCGGGTGAGCTCGCTGACTGATATCGACGCGGAACCGATTATCGATTCCGGGCGTGTCTACGCGCTTGGCCAGGGCGGCCGTATGGCTGCGTATGAGCTTGTGACAGGCCAGCGTATCTGGGAACTTAATCTTGCAGGGATTTCGACCCCGGCGATTGCAGGTGAGTGGATCTTCACGCTGACCGATGATGCGCGCCTCCTCGCGATTGCTCGCTCGACCGGGCGAGTGCGCTGGATCACCCAATTGCAGCAGTTCCGTAAAGAGGAAAAGCGCGAAGACCCGATCTTCTGGACGGGCCCGGTTCTCGCCGGTGGTCATCTTTGGGTCGCGTCCTCGCGCGGCGAGGTGTGGCGAGTGAGCACGGGTGAGGGTTCTGCCCAATTGTTTGCCGAGTTGGACGATGCTGTGAGCTTGCCCCCTGTTGTGGCAGATAACATGCTGTATATCCTCGATGATTCTGGGACAGTTCACGCCTGGCGTTAGGTCGCTGCTGCGTCCTCCAATGCCGTTGGCCTCGGGACGTCTTTCAGCGCTCGCGTTAACCTTTTCAGTTGCTGCGTGCCTTTGCGGTACGCCAAGTTTTGGTCGTGCAGAGATTTAACCCTTTGACGCTAAGCGCTTGGGGTGATGGACGCGCGTTCTCCCTCGACAGTAAATGGCAGGCCATTGACGCTGCCCCAGAGCGACGTCTCTTCAGGCGTCGGTCTTGCCGGCTTGCTCGGCTTGATGGTTTGGATCCTGTTCTGCCGGTCATTCCCGACGCTCGCCGAATGGACTGGGCTTGGAAATGACTTCGGCGTGTTGTCCGGGCCATATGCGGCGCTTACCGCAATGTTGTTCACCGCGGGTCCGATGGCAATCTGGTCACTGCTGGTCGACAAGGTGCATTTGCGGCCCTCGACCGGACTAGATTGGAAGCTGAAACGCAGCGTTGAAGAGGTCCTCCCCACCTCCTGCGTCAAGATTGTCGGTCTTTGGGCGACTTGGGCCATCTTAGCCGGGCTTTACTGCCTGTGCCGCTGGTATTGGGACGGCCAATATCTGTTCGCGATGGAGGTGCTGGGTTTTGCCATCTTGCCGATGATCGTGCTGGCCGTGCCCTACATCATCTGGCTCGACCGCTTTATGGTTGAGCCGCGCGACAGCGCTTGGCACTTCGGCGCGATGATCGCCGGGCGAGGGCGCCAAATCAAAGGCGGCGTCGACCTCGAGCAAGTCAAAAAGCACTGGCGTGCCTGGATCATCAAGGGCTTTTTCGGCGCCTTCATGATCTCAATTCTGCCAGGAGGTTTCGCTTTTGTTGTCGAGGCGACACCGCAACAGATTCTCAACAATCCGGTTGAGATCGGGATGCTTCTGATCACGTTCCTGTTCGTCGTTGACGTTCAGATTGGAACCGTCGGCTATCTCTTCACGATGCGGCCGCTGGATGCGCATATTCGATCGGGCAATCCGTTTGTCGCGGGCTGGCTAGCCGCGCTGCTTTGCTATCCGCCATTTGTGTGGGGGATCATCGGCGGCAATGGGCAAATCCTGAGTTATGAGAGCAATGTTTCTGGCTGGGGCTTCTGGATGGCAGAGCAACCCGTGCTGTTATGGGCATGGGCGGTTTGGCTGGTTTTCCTCACTGCGATTTATGCCTGGGCCACCGTGGTGTTTGGCATCCGTTTTTCCAACCTCACCTATCGCGGGGTTCTGACCAACGGTCCTTATCGTTTCACACGGCATCCGGCCTATCTTTCCAAGAACCTGTTCTGGTGGTGCTCGGTCTTGCCGTTCCTCGTGACCAGTGGTTCTCCGGTTGATGCGATCCGCAACACTTTCTTCCTGCTTGTGGTCAATGCGATCTATTATTGGCGCGCCCGGACCGAAGAAGCACACCTGCTCGCAGAGGACCCCAAATATCGCGAATACTATGACTGGATGGAACAGCACGGTCTGATCACAGCGCCGCTTGCCCGGGCCAAGCGTGCAATCATGGATCGGCTGACCGGCGCGGGGGCAAAAAGAGACCCGAATGCGTCGGAGCCTATGGGGGCGTCTCCTTCGCATTCGGGTCAGGAACCCGCTGAGTGATGGGCGTTGAAGAGCCCGGGGTCAGAATCTCAGCGGTATCAGTGTCATCGGAACGGGTTTGAAAAACGGGGGTCTGCTGCGAGACTCTCGTCGGTGAGTGTTTCCATGAAATCGACCAGCGCCTGCCTGTCTGTCTCAGACAAGTTGAGCCGTTCTGGATTGTTGCCCTGGCGCAGCCGATTATCGAGCGCAGGACCCAGTTGAATGCCGTCGGAATAATGGTCGACCACTTGGCGCAGGCTGGTGAAGCGCCCATCATGCATAAAGAAGGTCGAACGCGCGACATTCTTAAGCGAGGGCGATTTGAAGATGGTCGTCTCGCCAGCATCGAGCCCGTTGGAATCGCTGTTTTGGTTGAGCGCAAAGGTTGGTGGTTCGTGACAGGCCGCACAACCCACTCCGCCCTGGTTGCCAGGGCTCATGAAGAGTTGTCGCCCGCGCTGTTCGCTCGCTGAGAAGCCCGGCAGCGCTTGGTCCAGCGCGCGATTGGGAGCACCAGGGGCAAAGATCTGCGCATAGGCGCGGTCCCAGCGACTGTCTGAGGAGATTATCGCGCGTTGGAAATGCGCCAGCGCGCGCTCCATTCGCTCCGTGGTTATCGTGTCATCGCCAAAGGCAAAGCCGAAAAGAGCAGGGTAATATTCGAGGTTCTCCATCTTTGTGATGAGTGCTGCGATACCGCCGTTGTCCGACCAGCCCATTTCGGCCGCATCGAGCACCGGCTGGAGCGCCTGATCCTCAAGCGTGTCAGCGCGCCGGTCCCAGAACATCTCTTCGGCTTCATAATATCGGATATTGGCGAGCCGCATCGCATGCGCACCAGTTTGCCCTCCGTTAAAGCCGGTGGAGAGCCGCTCATCGTCGTCAAACCCGATGCTCTGTTGGTGACAGGTTGCGCATGATGTCGTGTCGTTGACGCTTAGCGCAGTGTCGTAAAACAAGACGCGGCCCACTGTCGCAATCGCATCATCAATTGGGTCATTGCCCGGCGTGTTGTCGAGATTGGCGATCGTGTTGTCGTAATAGGCAGGCAACACAGGGCTCGCGTAATTGTCGAGCTGATCGAGATCGAGGTTCAGAAACTGCTGAACGATCGTATTGGCGGTCTGGCTGGGCGCCGGAGTAGGGGTGGGGGTCGGGCTAGGCGTAGGGGCTAATGCCGTCCCGCCCCCATTGTTTGAGCCTGAATCGCCGCCGCCGCAGCCCGTCAGCAACAACGCCGCTACGGAGGCGCTCAGCAGTGATTTGGCGAAAGTTGTGCCGTAAAGCGTGCGGTGTGAGGTCACGATCCAGTCCCGTTACAAGTGTTCTTGTAATCCGAGACGGAAGCAGGCCTGCAGACCCGCACTAATTTTATGAAAAATGTCAGAAACTCAACGCTTACCGCGTCGCGCTAGGCCGTCAGGTCAGGGGCGACCCATCGTCGGCCTGGAACTTTGCAAGCTGCGTAATCTGGACATCCAGCCCCTTTAAGGCGGCTTGGAATGCTGCCATGTGCGGGGTCGAAAAATGGTAGGCGAGCGCGGCATCATCGACCCATTTTTCAACGATGATCAGCTTCGCTGGATCGAGCACATCAACAGCATAGGAATAGCTGACACAACCTTCCTCTTCGCGCGATGCTTTGATCATCGCTGTAAAAGCGTCGCGAGCCTGGTCCAGCGCGCCTTCACCCAGTGTCGCTTCGGCCAATACCATCAGCATTGCTGGAACTCCCTAGCTAGAATGAGTGCTTGTAAACCTGGCTCACATCTTCGCCCCATTCGCCGTAATAGGCGTCGAGCAGTCGCTGAGCAGGGACCTTGCCGGTCGAAACGATCTCATCAAGCGTTTCGAGATAGCCTGTTTCGTTATCGCCGCTGACATTGAGCCGCGCGCGAGCAGCGAGTCCCTTATGCGCGATATCGAGCACTTCGCGCCCCAGATCTTGCATTGTCCCGCCACCTGGAATCTTGGCATCAAGACCGAGTTTTGGCGCGTCGTTGCGCAGCGTCTCACGCTCTTCCATCGACCAGTCCTTGACCAGATCCCATGCCGCATCGAGCGCACCTTGGTCATAGAGCAAGCCAACCCATAGGGCAGGGAGCGCGCAAATGCGGCTCCACGGGCCGCCATCGGCTCCGCGCATTTCGAGAAAGCTCTTCAGGCGCACTTCGGGAAAGGCGGTTGAAAGATGGTCCCACCAATCGCTGGCCGTTGGTCGCTCGCCGGGCAGAACGGATAGCTTGCCATCCATAAAGTCGCGGAATGAAAGGCCAGCTGCGTCTATGTAGTTGCCGTCGCGGAAGACAAAATACATCGGCACGTCGAGCATATATTGGGCCCAGCGATCATAGCCAAAGCCGTCTTCGAAGACGAAGGGCAGCATGCCGGTGCGGTGCGGATCGGTATCTGACCAGATGTGGCTGCGATAGGAGAGATATCCATTGGGCTTGCCCTCTGTGAAGGGCGAATTCGCAAACAAAGCTGTCGCCAAGGGTTGCAGCGCAAGGCCAACGCGGAACTTCTTCACCATGTCGGCCTCGGATGAATAGTCGAGATTGACCTGGATCGTGCAGGTCCGCAGCATCATGTCGAGGCCCAAATTGCCCACCTTGGGCATGTGGTTCATCATGATCTTGTAACGGCCCTTGGGCATCACAGGTAGTTCTTCGCGGGTTTTGTCGGGCCACATCCCAAGGCCAAGATACCCCACGCCGCATTTCTCGCCGATCTCTTTGACCTGCGCGAGGTGTCGGCCGGTCTCGTTGCATGTCTCATGCAAAGTTTCGAGGGCGGCGCCTGAAAGCTCAAGCTGGCCGGCAGGCTCCAGACTTACCGTCCCGTCAGAGCCTTTCATCGCGATCACGTGACCATTTTCTTCGATTGGCTCCCAGCCAAATTCGCGCAGGTTCATCAGGAGATCGCGAATGCCGCAAGGTTCATCATACGAGGGCGCGCGCCTGTCTCCGCCCGCGTCGAGGCGCTTGTAAACGAGCTTCTCGTGCTCGGTGCCAATCCGCCAGTCGGCCTTGGGCTTTTCCCCTGCGCGCATGGGAGCGGTGAGGTCGTCGAGCCCCGCTATAATCGGCTCTTCGGCGCTGGAAGCTTCCCTAGTGCTCATAATCCGGCCTTTTCCTCACCCTTTTGCCTGAGCTGCCCTAGAAAACCGATTGCAGTGAGGGAAGGCCAATTTGCGTTTCAGTCGACCAACTTATTCTGTTCTCGACCAATCGCCTGACAGCGCCATCCATACCGACAGCGCCGCAATGGCAGCGGTCTCGCCGCGCAGGATGCGAGGGCCAAGCGTGATTGGGCGAGCTTGAGGATGAGCGCGGATAGCTGCGCGTTCGGCATCGTCAAAACCGCCTTCGGGGCCGATTAAAAGTGCGCAAGCGCCCGGGTGGGCTGCAAATGTGCTCGCAGCGGGGGCACCGCCTTCCTCATCAGCGAAGAACAGCACGCGGTCCTCTGGCCAATCCCTAAGCAGCGCTTCAAGCTTTGTCACTTCGCCAAGAGCGGGCAGCGCGGTTCTAGCGCATTGCTCCGCGGCCTCGATGGTCAAATTGCGGACTCTAGCGAGGTTCAGCTTGTCAGCGACACAGCGCCGGGTGAGGACCGGCTGAAGCTTCGCAACACCAAGCTCGGTCGCCTTTTCAATGACGAGGTCGAAGCGATCTTTCTTGAGCAGGGCAGCGCACAGCCAGAAATCGGGAACCTCTTCGCGCGCGCATTGGTGCTCTTTGACTTTGAGCTTGACCCGCCGCTTGTCCGCTTCGATCACTTGCGTCACCCATTCGCCAGTCCGATCATCACAAAGGATCACCGCATCGCCGGTCTGCATCCGCATGACCTTGCTGAGGTAGTGCGCCTGCTGGCCATCCAGGACGACCGTCTGGTCTGCCGCCAACTGCTCATCAACAAACAATCGCGGCGCGGATTTGGGCGGCCAGGCAGGTGTTCGAGGAGTGGGCTGAGGCGTCATGGCCTTTCCCCTAGTCGCCTCCAACGCTAGGGAGCAAGTTATGATCGCCTCCGTCCCTCTCGCCCGAATTGCTCAGGCCTATATCGCGCTCGTCTTTCTGGGGCTGGGCGGATGGGCGCTGTTTGGGCCTTCCAGCGTGATCGAGTTGGGGTTCACTGAGGAATATCGCGAAAACACCTTCACCACCCGCTTGATCATGGCCTGTTTCGGGGCGCAGGCGGTGCTGTTTGGGATTATGGCGCTGGTGGTGCGTTGGAAAGCGATCGCCTTCCTTGTTTTCGCAGTCCTGCTGCTGCCCTTCTTCGTTTTCAACTGGTACTTCCACTATCAGCTGCCAGTGCTTACCGCTTACGGCATGATCGATTTCGCCGGGAACCTGACCATGTTCATGGCTTGCTTAATCGGCTGGCGCGCGGCGGCCCGAGAGGAAGCGCGCGTATGAGCGAAACCGTCGTTCCTGACAGCGAGCACAAGGGCCTCGTTGCTCGGTTGCCGCAGCTTCCGAGAGACTTGGCGCAGCTCGCGCGATTTGATCGACCGATTGGTTGGTGGCTGCTGTTCTGGCCCTGTGTCTTTGGCGTTTGGTTGGCGGGAGCAGGTCCGCAGTTCGCTCTTCTGGGTTGGCTGCTTTTGGGTAGCATCGCGATGCGCGGGGCAGGATGCGTCTATAACGATATCGTCGATGCCAAGCTTGACCGGCAAGTTGAGCGCACCGCGCTGCGCCCGGTGGCGAGCGGGAGGGTGAGCAAAAAGCTCGCCTGGGGTTGGCTGGTTTTGCTCTGCCTCATCGGGCTCGTGGTCCTCCTCCAGTTGCGCTTAGAAGCACAGATCGTTGCGCTTGCGAGCCTTGCTCTTGTTGCGGCCTATCCCTTTATGAAACGGATCACTTGGTGGCCGCAGGCGTGGCTGGGGATGGTGTTCAATTGGGGTTTGCTGGTTGGCTGGACGCAGCTTCGCTTCGACAATTGGGAAGTGCTTGCCGCGCTCTACGCGGGCTGTATCTGCTGGGTGATCGGATATGACACGATCTACGCCCTGCAGGATCGCGAGGACGATGCGCTGGTGGGGATCAAGTCCTCAGCTTTGCGGATGGGTAAGAAAGTCCAAGTGGGCGTTGGCTCGTTCTACATTGCGACGATTGCGCTGTGGGGGTTTGCCATCTGGTTGTACCGGCCGGATCTTTTTGCGCTTGTCGCTCTGGCCCCCGTCGCGCTGCATCTCATGTGGCAAGTCGCAACGCTGGACCCGTCCGACCCCAACAATCCGCTTGAGCGCTTTCGTTCCAACCGCTGGGCAGGCGCGCTTATGGCGGCGGCGTGTTTTGTGGTTGGCAATGCCGGCTCTACTTAGGACGGTGACCTGATGTGCAATCTCTACCGTATGACCAAGAACACCGATGAGGTTGCCAAGTGGTTCGACGCCATAGCAGCGCAGGGCGGGGCCAATTTCGGTGAGGAGGTCTATCCCGGCTATCCCGGATTGGTGGTTGCAGAGGGGCAGGTCCGCTCGATGAGTTGGGGTTTCCCGCTCGTGATGAAGGGCAAGAACGGCCAGCCTCTGAAGCCCAAGCCCGTTAACAATGCTCGCACAGACAAGCTCGACAGCTTTTTCTGGCGCTACTCGTTTGAGGAACGGCGTTGCCTGATCCCGCTTAGCGCCTGGGCCGAGGCGCAGGGGGCCAAGGGGGCCAAGACCCGCACATGGCTCTCTCTTCCAAACACTGATCTTTTTGCGTGCGCGGGCGTGTGGCGGCTGAGCGATGAATTTGGCGCGTGCTATTCGATGGTCATGACTGACAGCGTGGGTTCAGCGGCTGCAGATGTGCATTCGCGCATGCCCGTGCTGCTTCGGCCAGAGGATTATGAGGGATGGGTTTCTGGGGCGCCCGAAGAGGCGAAGCGCCTTTGCAAAGCGTGGAACGGCGAGATCACAATCGACCAAACCGACCAGGCGTGGTCTCGTTCGGCGGTGCGCGGGGCAGGGGCGCAAAAGGATTTGCTCTGAGCCTCATCCTTCGGTGGTTCGAACATAGACTGCATTCTTCTTTCGAACATCGGTTCGCGCGGCATGGGTTCGATCATGCGGCTTCTCCGATTTTGGCGTTGTCGTAGCTGACGATCTCGAACTCGATCCCGTCCCAATCGAAAAAGTAGAACCGGCGGCCGGGGTCGTAGTCGTCATGTCCAAACGGCTCGAGACCCGCGGCGATGACCACTTGTTCCGCTGCGACGAGGTCGTCGACGAGCAATCCGACATGGTTCAGGGGATTGCCTTTGGAGTAGGCGCCTTCGACCTTGTCATTGGTGTAGAGCGCCAAATAGGTCGCGCCGTTGTCGGGTTGGCCAACATGGATAGTGTCGCCCCCCATCTGGGACTGGCCACGCCAGCGTTCCTCCCAGCCGCACAGTTGCTTGAACAATTCCGCGCTGCGCTCGGGGCGAGTGACGGTAAGGTTTGCGTGTTCAATTGCGCCTCTTGGCATATTGGGGCTCCTTTCTAGTGTTTTCTGACATGCGCTCCGAATCATCTTGGGAGCCGGTACGCATCACTCTGCAAGCTCAACCTTACTTGAGATCAAGCTATTTCTGGGCTAGACTTTGGATCATGGCCACATCGCTCTCCGCCAAAGACCTTATCCCGATCGGTGAAATGGCGCGCCGCACCGGGCTTTCGGTGTCAGCGATCCGTTTCTACGAAGATAAACGATTGATTGAGCCCGTGCGCACCAGCGGCAATCAACGGCGCTTTCTGCGATCTGATATCCGCCGCTTGAGCTTCATCCTCATCGCGCAGCAATTGGGCCTCAGCCTAGCCGAGATCGACGATGTGATGCGTGCGCTTCCCTATGGCCGCACGCCCACTGCGCGCGATTGGCGCCAAATCAGCGCCAAGATCCGCGACCGTATCGACAATCGCATTGCTGAGCTGGAGCGTACCCGCGACCGATTGGATGGATGTATCGGCTGCGGTTGTTTGAGCCTGCAGAAGTGCGCAATCTACAATCCCGATGACCGTCTTGGTGCCGAAGGGCCAGGGCCGCGCCAAGTGCTGCGCGGTTAGCCTTCGGGCCCAAGTTCGGAATCGAGATCGCGTGGGCGAGTGAAATGCGTGAGCTTGGCGCAGAATTTCTTAAGCGCGGACCAGCTTTCAACCTCGCATTTGAGCACTGCAAAGGTTGCGGTCGGAAACTTCACCACCGCGTCGCGGAACATCGCGTTTTCGTCTGACGGCGACACCAGCTCTAGGACCATTTCCTGCAAGCCTGGGTTGTGACCAACGACAAGGATTGCCTCGTCTGCGCTGTCATCCGCATGCGCGGCAATCACGTCGATGATCGTGTCGGGGCTGGCGAGATAGAGTTTGTCGTCGAAGGCCGCTGGCATTTCGGGGATTGCCCCTGTCAGTGTCTGCTTCACGCGCTCCGCTGGGCTGGCGAGGACCTTGTCCCATTCGATCCCATAAGCGCGGATGTGGTCTCCGATCAATTCGGCACCTTCGCGTCCCCTATCGTTGAGGCCGCGGTCAAAGTCACGTTCGGCGCCATCGCCCCAATCCGACTTCGCATGCCGCAAAAGACCCAGAATCTTTGCCAAGTTCGTTTTTCTCCACCGCTCGATGAGCTCGCGCGACAAGCTGTGTACGCCATGCCTCACACTGCGCAAGTCATAACATCTCAAGCGATAGGCGGCAGCTCCAAGCGCACTTCTGGGAAGTGTACGCTCAGGCTGCCGCCAATGGCCCTCTTTGAGGAGAAGAACGGGCCAAATTTGCATAAGGATCAGATCAAATTGGGCTCAAGCGCCAGGAGCGTGCCGTTAAGCGTGACCGCTGCGGCAAGCAGAGCGGCAGCAATAACGCTTACGCGTTCGGCTGCGCGCGGCGGGATCGATGGCAGTCGCAGCGGCTTGGCGTTCTTGTTGAATTCCTCGACATAGCGCGGGTGCTCGGTCCCCATCCACTTGTCCCACCAAGTGAAATAGAAGCCGTAATTGTGACCTGAGGAATGATGTAGATCGTGATGCGTGGTCGTGCTGATCCATTTGAGCACCGGGATATCCAGCCAGCCAGCGGGAAACAGCTCATGTCCGGCGTGCGCCATCACATTGCGGATGATCATGTGCCATAGGAACAGGAACATTGCGAAGCCGGCATAAGCCAAGCCCAAGAGGCTGGTTGCGAGCAGGAAGAGCGGGACGAATGCGGCCTCTGCGGCGGCTTCCCATGAGGAGAAGCTGTAAGCGGTCCACGGGGTCGGTGTGCGCGATTTGTGATGATGCAAATGGGTGGCATTGAACAGCCGCTTGGTGTGCATCGCGCGGTGAATCCAATAGAAATACGCATCATGCAGGGCGACGATCAGCGCGAACTGCCACGCCACGGTGAACAAGGGCGCGTTATCGATCTCCATATGGATCACGCCAGCTTCCACCCCGATCACCGTCGCCAAAGTCGTCACCCCGAAGACGAACACTGTGCGCAATGACGAGAGAATCTCACGAATATAGTCAGCTCGCGAGGCAGAACGTTTGCGTTGGATGCGCCGCGCTGTGGCCCAACTCCTGAAGATCAATAGCAAGACCGTCAGCACCCCCGCCGCGATCAGATAGCGGCCAAGGTCGAAATAGAGCACATTCATGAAATGCTCGCTCACACGCTGTGTGATGTAGGTGAGCGTGTCTTGGGGCACGGGGTCAGTCATCGTTTCAACTCCTGTAATCGGCAACGGGCTGACTTTTGACCATGCATGCAAGAAATTGCTCCTCACTGCCAAAACAATGCGGTCAATTTCGCAAATGAGCGTCTATTTTCAGTTTTGAACACTCTCCTGAGTGATGGTTGGAGCTTGACCTCCCTCCGTCTCACTGAAAGCCAAACGCCTGTATTCGCTGGGAGATGTCCCCGTTTCTGCCCGAAATGCGCGGTTGAAAGTGGGAAGCGAATTGTAGCCAAGGTCCATCGCGATTGTCAGGACGGGAATATCAACAAAGGCCTTGTCGCTTAGCTTGGTGCGCGCCTCCGCAATGCGGTGGCGGTTCAAGAAGGCGGAGAAGTTGCGATAGCCTAACCGCCGATTGATCAGAGCCCGCAGGCGATGTTCAGGCGTGTCCAACTGCGCGCTGAGCGACGTTATGCTTAAGCCCGGCAGCCGATAAGCCCCATCTTCCATCGCCTTGGTCAGTTTCTCGTGCAGGACGCTTTCGCTGGGGGAAAGGTCAAGCGGCGGCTGATCGTCCTTTTCGCCTTTCGTGTCCTGCGTTTCCAACAGCAATTCGTGGTCGGAGCGTAGGAAGGCAAGACCAGCGAGCAGTATCAAACCTGCAATGACCACTCCATTCAGAAGCTGGGCAGGCATTGCGCGTGAATTGAAGCCGAACATCACCTCGGCCATTTCGATGATTAGGATGATCGCAGACTGCGCCGCAAACAGCAGAGGTAACCACAACCGAATGGGCCGGCGCTGCTCGACCAAGTCATCATCCCGCTCAAGCAAGCCCACTCGCACAAGATCGATGATTAGTCCCAGCAACACAATGTGGAGGATGAAGAACCCCAGCAAATTGGTTGCTTCAAAGAAGTTCACAAAAATCCAGCCCAGCAGCAACACCGGAATAACGGCCAGCATCATCCGTTGGGGTGGGGGGCGTTCAAACAGGTTGCGCGCAAACAGCCACACAAAGAACGGGGTCGAAATCGACAGCAGATCGACGAATGGATCAACTGATGTGCCCGCCTCTCTCAGCGGGGTCATGTTAATCAGATAGGCTGAAACGCCCACGACCATGCCAATCATCGGTAATTTGAGCTGCACACGCACGTCGTTGGCTACAATCTGCGCTAGCAGCATCAGCGCGCCGCCTACAGCTAACATGCGGACGAGATAGTTTAGTTCCTCTATCATGCCAATCTATCTGGAATTTCATCGTTCAAGTTTCCAGCGCTTTGATCTGAAACCGTTTCTGTTTCGCCAATTAGGCCATTCTCAACGCGCAACAGTGCCTCGTCGAGCGTCAAGCGACGTATCGGAGTTCCTTCGGGAAAGGCGCTGAGCAGGCGAGAGGGGAATGCGGCTGAAAGGACGACAAAATGTCCGGCATCATCCTTGTTGCGGATCAATCGGCCGAAAGCTTGCGCAAGGCGGGCGCGGATGATGCGGTCGTCATATCGGCCACCGCTTTCTGAGGACGCCCGCCGGGCCTTATGTAGGATATCCGGACGCGGCCAAGGAACCGCCTCCATCACCACACAGCGAAGCGAGCGTCCCGGCACGTCGACCCCATCGCGCAATGCATCGGTGCCCAGCAGGCTCGCCCGCGGATCGTCGCGGAAGATGTCGACCAGAGTGCCGGTGTCGATCGGATCAACATGCTGTGCGAAGAGCGGCAGGCCGTCGCGCGCCAAACGGTCCGCTATGCGCCCATGCACCGCACGCATCCGCCGGATTGCGGTAAACAAGCCTAGCACCCCTCCGCCCGATGCTTCGATCAGACGGGCATAGGCGCCAGCAAGGCCTGGAAGATCGCCTTTCTTGATGTCGGTGACAATCAGCACCTCCGCTCTTGCGGCATAGTCGAACGGGCTCAGCGCGCTGGAAAGCAATGGCTGCGTCTCAATATGTACTGCTCCGGATCGGGCAATAGCGCTGTCCCATGCTGCATCTGCATCCTCAATCCGATCGGTTAAGGTGGCGCTTGTCAGCATCACACCATGTGCAGGTTCGAGGACCGTGCGGGCAAAGGGCTTCATCGGGTCCAGCCATCGGCGGTGGATCGCAACGTCAAATTCGCGCGCGTCAGATCGATCAACCGCAAGCCAATCGACAAATTCGGGATCGGCAGGGCCTCCCAACCGGTCGAGCAAGGCCGACCACGCAGCGAGCAAATCAACCCGCCATTGCAAGCTGAAACGCGCGCCTTCGATCCGTGCCCTTCCTGAGCCATCGAGCCAGTCAGGCGGGTCTGCTATGATGGCTTCCAACCGGCCTCCCAGTCGGATCAACGGGGTGCGAATGGCAGCGAGAGCCTCGCTTGCGGTGCTGGCCGCTTCAATCACTTCGCCGGGCAATCCACTGGCTTCGGTTTCGATGCCGTAGCCAGCCTCCTGCCCGCTTTCATCGCGCGCATAGGTGCAGGTGCGTACTGCGGCGAGCAACCCTTCGACAGGCCCGGAGGCTTCGTTCTCGATCAGGCGTTGAAGCCAGCCTTCGCTCGGCAGCGCCTTTGCCGCCTCGCTTGCAACTTCGATAGCTTCGCCGCCTTCCTCGTCATAGCTTGCCACATCGGCGAGGCGGGCGGAGAGGCCACGGCGGCGGCCTCGGTTCTTGCGCTCGGGACCAACAATCCAGCGGCGAAGTTCGATTGCTTCTTGGCCGGAGAGCGTTGCGGCGAAGGTGGAATCGGCGGCTTCGAAAACGTGGTGGCCCTCGTCAAAGATGATGCGAGTTGGACGGGCCGCATGGTCGCGCCCGCGCGCGGCGTTGACCATTACCAGCGCGTGGTTGGCGATCACCAGATCAGCCTGTGCGCTGTCTCTGGCAGAACGTTCAATGAAGCATTTGCGGTAATGCGGGCATCCGGCATAGACGCATTCGCCGCGTTGATCGGTGAGAGCCGCAATCCCCCGTTTGCGGAACAATGTTCCGAGCCATCCGGGCAAGTCTCCGCCGATCATATCGCCGTCGCGGGTGAAGCTCGCCCAGCGCGCAACCAATTGGGCAAGGATCGCCGGGCGTCCGGCAAATCCGCCTTGGAGCGCGTCTTCGAGGTTAAGCAGGCAAAGGTAGTTCTCGCGCCCCTTCCGCACAACGACAGGCGGCGTCCCGTCGGGGCGCTTAAGCGGCCAGGCGCGGCGCGTCTCGCTGCGCAACTGGCGTTGGAGGTTCTTGGTAAAGGTAGAGACCCAGACGGTTCCACCAGACGCCGCCGCCCATAGTGACGATGGCGCGAGATAACCTAAGGTTTTGCCAATTCCGGTTCCTGCCTGAGCCAGCGCAATATGCGGCTGTTCAGCCTTGTCGCGTGGGGAGAAGATTCGCGCAGCATCAGCGGCATAGGCGCGTTGGCCTTCGCGTTTTTCAGCTCCCTCTCCGGTGAGCGTATCGAGCTGGCGCAGCACTTCCTCATCCGGCAGGTCCACTTGGTGAGGAGGGGCGCGATCGCCCGCTTCCTCCCACTCTGGAAGGCGTGAGAATAGCCATTTCTCCGCTCGCTCAGGCCGCTTAACATGGGGTTTGAGGACCTGCGCCCAGGGCCAGCGAAGACGTTCGAGCGACTGCAACACGCTCCACGCACCGGCTCGCTCAAACCACTCGGGGTCTTCGCATGCGCTGAGCAAGGCGCCCGCTGCCTGCTGGAGGAAGGCGGGAACATGCTCATCGCCCTCTGGTTCTGGCAGTTCGAGCGCTTGGGCCAGCCCTCGCGGCGTCGGAACGCAGAAGCGTGCGGGGTAAACAAAGGCAAACAATTCGAGCAGGTCGAGGCCCGAAAGGTCAGGATAGCCCAACCGGTTTGCGACCAGCGGCGCGTTGAGGATCAGCACCGGCGTATCTGCCGCCGCCATTATCGCCTCACCCTTGGAGACTGCCCCCGTCTCCGCATTCGCCGCCCTGAGCCAATTGCCACCATGGCTGGCATGAAGCGCAGCGATTGGGACGGGAGAAGATGTGGGAGCGTTAAGAATTGTCACTGGGCAAACATGCTTTGGCGTTCACCATAAGTAAACGCACGGAAGAAAGACTTCTGTGACAATCTGCAACCGTTGAAAGGACCGTTTAATCGGTTTGCTAAGGAGCGTGAGCTATGCGTACCATATTGCGACCTCTCTTGGTTGCACCCGCTGCTGCCTTGGGCGCAGCTGCTGCATTTACGCTGCCTGTCCACGCTGAGCGGCCCTCTGCACAACCAGTCGCACAGGTCCAAAGCGCGTCGGACTTCGAAGCGGTCCAGCGGCATGTCGATGCCTATCGCTCTGGCGATATCGACCAATTCGTGGCTACATTCTCGCCCGATGCGGTGGTGCGCGCCGACGGCTTTGTTGCCATGGGCCGTGCGCAGATCCGGGCGCTTTATGAGCTCAACTTTGAACCAGGCGCGCCTCAGCTTCGCATCCACGAAAGCTATCAGAGCGATGGCAAAATCGTGCTGCGGATTGGTTATGTGATGCCGGACGGGCAGGAGTTCTGCTGCTCGGTCTCCGAGTATGAGGTCACCGACGGCAAGGTCAGCGCCCTGCGCACCGGCACCTGAACCAAACGGCATGCTGGAGACGACGCGGGTTTCGACCCGCACCGCCCCATGAATGCAGTCATCCAAAAGTGCTTCAGAAGCTCTTCTGGATGCCCACTGTCAGCGTGTAGTCGGTCGGCATCTGTGGTCCGTTGAGATCTTGCACGATCGGGATGCCGCCCTCGACCCCGAGACGCCAACCCTTGAGCGTCCCGCCAGTCGCAGCGAAATTGATCCCGACAAGCCCGGTCACGCTGTCGCCGCCCTGGAAGTCAGGGTTGGCGGTCTGAACCGGTCCCATGATCATCGGATCGATGCCATCCACTCTGCCCAGTGTTGCCGCCTCTATCCGACCTGAGAGCGCAACGCCTTCTGTTAGAGAAGCCGCGACCCAAGTCGTCGCCATCAGGCGGTCGCCATAGGAATAGCCTTCCGAATTGTCATCAAGTCGCACCGTGCCGCGGATCTGCGCTCCCCAACCAAAATTCTCGTTTTGGTCGCGGTAGGTGATGCCAGGCTCAAGGTCCCACGTGCCCGTGCCGAGCTGCATCGGGTAGGGCAGGCGAACCGTCGGATTGCCGCCCATCGGGGTCAGAATATCATCGGTCTGCGTGTTCGAGCCCGTCGGGATCGACACGCCAGCATTGATGTGGACCGTGTCAGTAAGGCCGATCAGCGCGGAGACCTTGGTATCGCCAAAACCTGCGGGGCTGGTTCGAAAGGTGCCAAGCTGGGTTGTGCCCATCCCGCCCTGATAGGTGATGTGGTCCATCTCCTTGGACCAGTAATTGGCCATCACCATCAAAGTGACCTGGTCGGAAAGGCCGTACATGACGCCCGCCATATGCATGTCCATCCGCATGCTGGTCGGCACGATGCGCAAGGTTGGCGGCTGGCCGGGATTTCCGAAGAAGCGGTTCGGAACGGTTGTGACCACTGTGTCTGGATCGACGCTGTCGGTGCCGATTTGGACCCCGCCCATATCCATATGCATCAGGCGATAGCTCACCATCCATTCGCCTTTGGCGTGGCGGTGATCGCCCATCACTCCGATCGGAGCATGATCGAGGGCGTTGATATGGCCCCCTTCATCTGCATGGGCAGGGGTGGCTGCAAACGCGCAACCAGCGAGTGCGAGCGCAGTGCTCGCCTTGAGAAGCGTATTCATTGGTAACTCCATGAAGTCTGAAAAAATCGAAGAGAATTCAGACCTGGAGTGGCGGCCCTCTGGCGTCATAGGCAGGGAAGGGAGGTCGCGTCGCGAGAGCGCGTATTTGTGTCGCAGACGGCACTTCGCGGATGAAGAGTCGCGCGTCAAACTCGGTCATCTCAGGCGGCAGGCTGGGTCCGCAAGCTGAACAGCAAGGATGGCTTTCGTGGTCTTCGCCATGCCCGCCCATGTCACTGTGATGTGCATGATGGGCGTGATCAGCGTGGTGCTCGCCATGTGCACTGTCGGCTTCCGCAATGTCCAGCATGTAGGGCATGCAAACCGGAGCCGCGATGGTCATGCGCAGCGACACCGCCACCAACAGGCAGAGCATCAAGAGGGGATGATGTTTGGACCAAGACATGGCTGCTGCGCGCCCTAGCGCTATTCGACCCGAGTGGAAACAGTTTGCTGTTTAACGATGCTTTTCAGGCGACTGACTTCATCAACTGCATGCCATTGCGAATTTCGAGCTTGACCACGCGGTCGCGGCCATCGGTCTTGGCACAATAGACCGCCTGGTCGGCATAGTGCATCGTGTCAAACAGGGTCTCACCGTCTGATCGCCGGTGGAATCCGATGCTTGCTGTGATCTTGAGTGGGCTCAGCGGACCTTCGAATGACAGACCGGAAATTGCCTCTTTCAGACCGAGGCTGAGCGCACTTACCGCGTCACCGTGCTGTTCTTCGATTAAGGCGATGAACTCCTCACCACCAGTGCGGCAGGTGATGCCATATGGGCCAAGGTGATGGCGCATAACCCTTGCCACCTGACGCAGCACAAGATCGCCCGCATCATGACCGTAATTGTCATTGACGCGCTTGAAATGATCCAGATCGACCGCAATCGCGGCGCCAACATTGCGATCGCCGCTCTCGTCTTCAGAAATCCATCGGTCGAGCAAGCGGCGGTTACCTAGCCTCGTAAGCGCATCGGTTTCACCCTCTTGTTCGCGGTGACGCACCATATCAAAGCCAATGGTCATCATCAGCACGATGCCTACTGACAAACCCATCAATGCGCTTGCAGAATGGAATATAATGTTGAGCCCTTCATAGAAGCTCACCAGATCTGCCTGGCTTGGTCCTATTGGGTTCAAGATCATGACTACGGTCCGCCCGCCATACGAAATGGCTGCCCCCGCGATGACGGCAAAAACGACCCAATCGAGACTCGAATGCCGGCGCAGGCGCAGCAGTTGCGGCATGGCGGAGACGATCACGGCGGTGCAGATAAGCTGAACCAGCACGCCTCTCAGCCAATAGGGTGGGGCCCAGGGCATGGCTGGCATAACGCCCACAGCTGCGATGACCATCAAGATCTGAGTGATCCGGGGGACATTGCGGCCGTGTCGCTGCAGGAACGCCTGCACCATGATGTAGAGAGCAAGGAAATGGGTGAAGACCGCAAACCAAGCGCTCCACACATCGCCGGCCGGATCGCGAAATCCATCAACCAGGATCGACGCGGTTGCGACCAGAAATCCGCCGGCTGCCCAGCGCGCTGCGACCAGTCGTTTATCCCACCACGCAATCGTGGCGAGCGCAATCGCAAACAGCGCATAGGCTGCTGGAATTATAATAAAAAAGGCGGACGCTCCTGACATGATGATATTACGTATCATACCTTTCTTTATTCTTTGTTCTTGATGACGGAGCCCCTTTAGAAGAGCCGCAAAGCGTGCGTGGAAGGGGAGGGCGAGCGGGCTATGGATGGCTCTTTGTGAGCTTTCGCACTTGCAACAGGGGCGACCTTGCTTAAAGCGACGCCCTGTTATGACTGAAACGAACCTGATTGAAACCGCGCGCAATTCGAAGGCCTGGCCATTTCAGGAGGCACAGCGTCTGGCGAAACGGTTGAAGGGGAAGCAGTGTGCGGGCGAGCCTGTCCTGTTCGAGACAGGTTATGGTCCCTCAGGCCTGCCGCATATCGGCACCTTTCAGGAAGTCTTGCGCACCACACTGGTGCGACGTGCCTATGAAGCGCTGACTGGCGAGCCGACGCGGCTCGTCGCGTTCAGCGATGATATGGATGGTCTGCGTAAAGTGCCGGGCAACGTCCCCAATCAGCACCTGCTTGAGGCAAACCTCAACAGGCCATTGTCACGCATCCCGAACCCTTTCGACACTGAGTATGAGAGCTTCTCTGCCCACAACAACGCGATGCTGCGCGCGTTTCTCGATCAATTTGGCTTCGACTATGAATTTGTGAGCTCGTCTGACCGGTATAATTCGGGCGCATTTGATGACGCTTTGCGCGGTGTGCTTGGCAATTTTGATGCGATCATGGACATTATGCTCTCGACCCTCGGCAAGGAGCGTCAGCAAACCTACTCTCCCGTTATGCCTGTCAGCCCTACTTCGGGGGCGGTCCTGCAGGTGCCGATTGAAGTGGTCGATGCTGCCGAAGGTACGATCCGCTTCACCGACGAAGACGGCAGCGTGGTCGAGCAGAGCGCGCTGGGTGGCATGTCCAAATGCCAGTGGAAGGTCGACTGGGCGATGCGCTGGGTTGCGCTCGGCGTTGATTATGAGATGTACGGCAAGGATCTGACCGATAGCGGTGTGCAATCGGGCAGGATTGCCCGCGTGCTTGGCGGCAACAAGCCCGAAGGTCTGATCTACGAACTATTCCTTGATGCCAAGGGCGAGAAGATCTCCAAGTCCAAGGGCAATGGCCTCTCGATCGAGGAGTGGCTGGATTATGGCAGCGAAGAAAGCCTTGGCTTCTACATCTTTGCCAATCCTAAGAGCGCGAAGCAGCTTCATGCAGGTGTGATCCCGAAGGCCATCGACGATTACTGGCAATTCCGCGAGCGTCTCGCTGAACAACCGCTCGACAAGCAGATGGGCAATCCGGTGTGGCATTTGCAGCGCGCAAATATTGCGGGCGCCGGGCCGGATGCGCCGGGTGCTGGGGACCGCTTAGCGGTGCCCTACAGCCTGCTTTTGAACCTCGTGAGCGTGCTAGGGCTCGAAGCCACTCCCGAGAACCTTGCCGAATATGTCGCAAGTTACACCGGCGAAGCCGTCACCGACCCAGCGCTGATCCGCCTGATCGAATGCGCCGTGAACTACAATCGCGACTTCGTAGCGCCGACTTTGTCAAAGCGCGCTCCGGCTGAAAACGAAGCTGCTGCCTTGCGCGAACTCGATACGCAGCTTGAAAGCGTGATTGCGGAAACTAGTGCAGAAGACCTGCAGACGATGGTCTATGAGATCGGCAAGCGCGAAGAGTACGGCTTTGAAAGTCTGCGCGACTGGTTCCGCGCGCTCTACGAAACGCTCCTTGGGTCAGAGCAAGGCCCACGTATGGGCAGCTTCATCGCGCTTTACGGAGTGGAGCCCACTCGCAAGCTGATCGCTGAGGCATTGGAGCGCGGCTAAAGCTCTACTTCCACTTCCGAGTGCGATACCACTTGGTGATGATGTATTTGGAGCCCTTTATCACCGGGGTGCCAGCATGCATCGTCCCGAGATTGGGGCTGCCATCGCGCAACGCGTTGTTCCAAATCAGCAAGACGCCGGGCTTAGGCTCGATCTTGATTCCGATCTCAGTGAAGTGCGTTTCACCGCCTTCTTCAACCTCATTGAGAAACGCCATCGTCGTCCAGCTTCGCTGACCGCCGCGTTTACGCTCGCCTTTCCAGTATTTTTCGGTCTCGTAGAACCAATCATTGTGCGGCTTAAATTGCTGTCCAGGAAGATAGCGTTGGCCCTGAATGGCCTCGCCAATCTCTGAGTTTACGCCAAGCAGGTCATCAATGCGCCGCCCGATGCCCCGCACAAAACTGTCATAGGGATCAAGATCGCCGGAATAGGACGTGCGAAAGCCGCTCTCATAGCCGATTTCGTGCAGCGCAGAGGGCCGCGCGGTGTCATCGACCATCTCGATCAGCCGTTCGCATTCAGAAGCGCTCAAGAAGTCGCCAACCGCGAACAATTCAGCCTTGTCGGTGTCGACCTTGTATACGCCCGGATCAGCCTCAAGGCGCGTGCGCACCTCACCGCCGAGCTTGCGCAAAGCGTCCTGATCAGCGGGCTTCTTCGTCTTTGCCATGGGTCTTGATCTAGCAATCACGCATTCGGGCGCAAGACCCCTAGGAAACAAAGCAAACCCCCGCCGGATCGCTCCAGCGGGGGCCTCCCTTGCACCTGTGTCTGGTTCTTACCAGAAGAAATCGTGGATCACGTCGACCACTTCTCCGGTGTAGATATCAACCAGCACGACATCGTCATAATAGCGCACCCAGCGATAGGGTCCGTAGACGGCCGGCAGGCGATAGGCCCAAGGATCGTTGATCCAATACCGGTTGGTGAAGAACACCCTGTCGAGATAGAAGCCGATGCTCAACCGGTTGTAGAAGTGACCGCGGAACGGTGCGTAATAGCGACCAAGACGGAAGATCGACCGATTGAGGCTGCGGTGGTGCCGCCAGCGATAGCGCCGATCATTGCGCCAGGCGTTGCGGTTCCAGCGGCGGAAGTCGCGGCGGCGCTCTGCGCGCCGCTCAAACCGACGGCCGTCTCTTATGCCATCGCGGTATCCGCGACGATTGGCCCGATCGATCCGCCGATCCACTCGCCGGTCAAACCGACGATCCGCACGGCGGTCTGCCCTGCGATCTGCGCTGCGATCTGCCTGACGAGCGGCTCTATCCCGGGCTATGCGACGCTCCCGTGCGGTTCCGAAACGATCGCCTCGCAGTTCCGAACGACGCTCAACGCGGTCGCCGCCGCGGCGGTCAATGCGATCAGCACGCCGTTCCGCGCGATCCCGGATGCCGTCCGCGCGACGATCACCACGGCGTTCAGTGCGGTCAGCTCGGCGGTCGCCGCGGCGCTCGATTTGTTGTGCGCGGCGGTCGCTGCGACGGTCGATTTGGCGCGCGGCTCTATCGCGGCCCTGACGCTCAGCCCGGTTTGCGCGGCGATCACCCCGGCGTTCTACTCTGTCTGCACGAGCCGCCGAATTGCGGTCAATCCGATTGGCAGCCCGTTCGGAGCGGCGCTCAACCCGATCAGCCCGGTTGTTTCCTCGTCGTTCAACACGATCAGCCCGGCGGCGTTCTGGCGCGCGCCTGACCTCCTGTGTTCGACGTTGAGCGCGGTCACCGCGAGCCTGACGGCGTTCCTGACGTTGAACGCGACGCTCACCGCGGGCTTGGCCGCGATTTTGCCGGTTCGCACGGCGTTCGGCTCGCCGATCTTGGCGCGATTGCTCAGCTGACGAGCTCGCCTCTGCGCTGGTGGTGGTCGCCGCTTCCGCCTCTTCAGCCGGGACGACGAGCGCTAATGCAAGAGCAAGCGCGGATAAAGCGCTGCCCCTGAGCAACAGGGTAATATCCATGAGATGCCTCCAGTGTTGCCGCCCCACCACTTACGGCTCGATTGATACGTTTCGATACATTGGCGTTCTAAGGACGAGTCGCTGAGCGTACCCTTAACCACCCGTTTAGGCTTACGTTCATGTTAGAGGGCCCTTTTCTGAACGGCTTGACCCAGCATCGATAAGCGCCAATTGGCAGCTTATGTTCGATACTCTCGATGACATTCGTTCGGATTTGGCGGCGCGGCTCACCCGGGCGGCCAAGGATCGCAAATCGCCCATGCATGTGCCGGCAGTAATCACCAGCGACGTCGATGCGCGCGGGATGGTGCTGCGTGAATTCAATGTTGAGGCCTGGACCCTCCGCTTTCACACTGACACGCGCGCGCCGAAAGTCGCTGCAATCGAGGCTGACCCACGCATGGCTGTCTTGCTCTACGACAAGGGCGCGAAGGTCCAGATACGAGCGCGCGGGACCGGCGCCATCCTGCGCAATCATGAGGTGACCGATGAGGCTTGGGAGAACGGGTCTAACTTTGCGCGGCGCTGTTATCTTGGGCATGGACCTGGGGAAGCAAGCGAGGAACCGACTTCAGGTCTTCCGGCTGAGCTAGAAGGTGTTGAGCCGAGCGACGACCAGCTGATCCCAGCGCGCGCCAACTTCGCGGTTCTGCGGATAGAGTTGCAGGAGATTGACTGGCTCTACCTTGCCCATACGGGCCATGTGCGGGCACAATTTGTCCGAGACGGGTCGAACTGGGATGGCCGCTGGGTCTCGCCTTAACCGGCGCCGCCTGTTCCGATTTTGCTGTCGGTCGCCTCGCTGGCGGCAGGGGAGCGCAAAGCCTTGATTTCTTCCCACTCGCTGGCTGCGACCACTTCCTGTTCGCCCGAATCTTGCGCGGCAGAAAGTGCGGCGTCGGCACGAGAGTAAAGCGATCCGGCGTCCTCGCCTTCACGCTGCTCGGCAACGCCAAAGCTCGCGCTCAAACGGATGTCTCGCGCGCTATCATGGACAGGTCTTTCCGCAAGGCGGCCAATTAATCGTTTAGCGATTGCGCTGGCATCGCTCTCATCTGCGCCATGCGCTTGGACGATGAACCCACCGGGCTGCGCGGCCTCACCAGTGTTTGCAACAAGAGTTTCGGCATAGCTGCCGTCGCCGGCTGGCCATACCGCATCGGTGCGGCGCACACCTGCGCGAATTATCCGAGCCACTTCGTCTATTGCTTCGCTGCGCGTTTCTGGACCCCAGATCTGCCCAACATGCTGCAAGTGATCGACTCTGCCGTGGATCACCGCATTGCGGCGGCGGCCTGCGCGGCGATTGTCGAATTCGCGGGCTGAGACTTCGTCAAGCAGAGCGTCGAATTCCTCGCTCTTGACCAAACCATCGAGTGTGTTTGCCGGTTTGCGCAACCGTTTGAGCAAGCGACTGCTGACAATCCAAAGAAATGCCAGGGCAAGCGAGGCGGCAAGGGCATATCCGATGGGTTGCGCAGCCAGAGTGCTAGCCAGAGCTTCACTCCAGTTTACTCCCACATCTGGGCCCTGTGCTGGCATCGACACTTCCCCTTGTTGACCGCCAGCTAAGGGAAATGCCCTAGGCAGCGTTAACACCGCGTAAAGGGCGGGCGACCCCAGCCGCCATCGTGTGGCGGTCGATTGCGAGGCGGAGCCGAGGGCGCGACTAAAGTTTACCGAGCAAGGCCTGCAATTGTTGCTGCTCGCTCGACGACAAGGGATCGAGGATGGTCTCAAGAACTTCGGTCAGCGTTCGCTTGATCACTGCGACCACCTCATCACCTTTGTCGGTCAGGCGAAGCAATGTGCTGCGCTGATCGCGATCATTTGGTGTGCGCATCACCATTCCGCGCCGCTCAAGCATGCTGACGGTGCGGCTCAGCTGGCCTTTGTCGCGCGCCATGATCTCTGCGATCTGCTGCATCGGCAAAGGTTGATGTTCGGCGATAGTGAGAAGGATCATGCCGCCGATCGGGCCAACACGCTCAGTGTCGAACAGCGGCGCGCGCGCTTCGATCCCGGCATTCATGCGGCGCATTAGGCGGTCGACCTGATAGGCCATTTCGAATGGGTCCTTAGGTGTGTCGGAGTCCGGCATTCTATTTGGTTGACTTTATCAACTTCTTTTATATCCTCTCAACTGCATCCAATTGGGATCGTCGCGATTGACCAGTTCGGAATGCATTGAAGGGGATAGCTCATGTCGCAAGGCCAATCCATCGCTCTCAAAATTGCCGCCGTTCTCTGGGTTGTCTGGGGGGCGGTCCATGTCTTTGCTGGCGTGATCATCATCAATACCCCCGACGCTGCCGGAGCGGTGCAGGCGGTTGCCGACGCCGTGCCCAAGACGGATTTGATGTTTGAGGCTCACCCCGCCGCCTCCGCGCTTTATGACCAGCATGGCTGGAACCTGGGCTGGATTGGCCTCACAACGATGGTCTGCGCGGTATTTATATGGCGTGGGATGGGCAGCGCCCACTGGCGCACAGCCGCCTGGGTCGCTGCACTTACCGGAGGGATGGCTGATATCGGCTACTTCGTCTTCATGGATCTCGGGGGTTATGTGAACTTCATGCCGGGCGGGCTGATGACCTATGTCTCGGCCTCGGCGATCCTGCTGAGCGGCTGGGTTTGGTTTGGCACGCGCGCGAGCCAAGCGCCAGCGCCTTCGAATTGACTCGCGCTCGGCGAGACCTATGCTCCCTCTGGCAAGGGGGAACTTATGAAAACGAAACACATCATGTTTGCTGCTGGTGCATTCGCATTGTGCGCAGCCTGCGGCGGTGAAACGGATTCGCCAAGCGGAGCAATGACTGAACCCGAAGCGTCTGAGATGACGGGCGAAGGCAGCATCGACATGGCGGCCTATGGCTTCCTAGACGGTCAAATGGTCTCGCCAATCGATATGCCCGGCTGGTTCCCAGAAAGCATCACGTTGCCTGACGACTTTGTAGCAGTCGAAGCGCGAGAAATTGGCACCCGCAGTGCGGTGCTGAGAGGCGTGACTGCCGCTCCTATGGAGGGATTATACGACACGCTCTCAGCCGACCTAGAAGCGGCCGGATACTCCGTCCGCAAATCTGACGGATTGCGCGCGGACAACCTCATCTATTTTGGCGGGCAGGGATACGAGGATTCTGGGATCAGACTGCGGCCCGGCCCTGACGACGTTTTGTTGGACATCACGCTGGCACGTTCTGATTGAGCGGTACGAGAAGCAAGAAAGTGGTGCGCCCCCAACTCTGATGGCGCAACCACTCTTGTCAGGCGTAAGGGTTCATCACCTAGTCAGCTTCTTATAAGCCAGTCTTGTAGGCCGATCCGCTGCGTCGCCCAGACGCCGCCGCTTGTCTTCTTCGTAGGCTTCAAAGTTCCCTTCGAACCACTCGACGTGGGAGTTGCCTTCGAACGCCAGGATGTGCGTGGCGAGGCGGTCGAGGAAAAAGCGGTCGTGCGAGATTACCACTGCGCAGCCGGCGAAGTTCTCGATCGCTTCTTCGAGCGCGCCCAGGGTCTCGACGTCGAGATCGTTGGTTGGCTCGTCGAGCAGCAGAACATTGCCGCCTTGCTTGAGCATCTTGGCCATGTGCACGCGGTTGCGTTCACCGCCTGAGAGCTTGCCGACATTCTTTTGCTGGTCTGCGCCCTTGAAGTTGAACGCGCCCACATAAGCGCGCGTCGAGGTGTCGTGGCCATTGACCTGCATGTAGTCGAGCCCGTCTGAAATTTCCTCCCAGACATTGTTGCTCGGCGTAAGATCGTCGCGCGACTGGTCGACGTAGCCGAGATGCACCGTGTCGCCGATCTCGATTGAGCCGCTGTCAGGGGTCTCCTGACCGGTGATGATCTTGAACAAAGTCGATTTGCCCGCGCCATTCGGGCCGATCACGCCAACAATGCCGCCCGGCGGCAGCATGAAGGAGAGGTTTTCGAAGAGCAGTTTGTCGCCATAGGCCTTGGAGATGTTCTTCGCCTCGATCACTTTACCGCCAAGGCGCTCGGGCACTTGGATGACGATCTGAGCCTTGCCCGGCTTGCGGTCGTTCTGCGCTTCTTGGAGCTGTTCAAACTTGCGGATACGCGCTTTTGATTTGGTTTGGCGGGCGGACGGCGTTTGCCTGATCCATTCGAGCTCGCGGCTGAGGCTCTTCTGGCGGCCGCTTTCCTCGCGGGCCTCCTGCTCCAAACGCTTGGCCTTTTTCTCGAGATAGGTCGAATAATTGCCTTCGTAAGGGTAGTAGGTGCCGCGATCCAATTCGAGGATCCATTCGACCACGTTGTCGAGGAAGTAGCGATCGTGGGTGATCATCAGGACCGCGCCGGCATATTCCTTGAGGTGGTTCTCAAGCCACTCGACGCTTTCAGCATCCAGGTGGTTGGTCGGCTCGTCCAGCAGCAGAATTGAGGGCTTTTGGATCAGCAAGCGAGTGAGAGCGACGCGGCGCTTCTCCCCGCCTGACAGGTTCTCGACCGAGGCGTCTGAAGGCGGGCAGCGCAGCGCCTCCATCGCGATTTCGAGCTGATTGTCAAGCGTCCAGCCATCGACAGCATCGATCTTGGATTGCAGCTCGGCCATTTTCTCACCAAGTGCGTCAAAGTCGGCATCGGGTTCGGCCATTTGCGCGGAGACCGCGTTAAATTCTTCAACCAGATCAGCGGTTTCGCGCGCGCCATCCTTAACGTTTTCAAGCACGGTTTTGGAGGTGTCGAGCTCAGGTTCCTGCGGCAGATAGCCCACAGTGATGTTCTCACCGGGCCATGCTTCGCCAGAGAAATCCTTATCGATCCCGGCCATGATCTTCATCAGCGTCGACTTGCCCGCTCCATTGGGGCCGACAATGCCAATCTTGGCGCCTTGGTAGAATTGCAGGTTGATGTTCGAGAGCACCGGTTTCTGGGCACCGGGGAAGCTCTTGGTCATGCCTTTCATAACAAAGGCGTATTGCGCGGCCATCGGGCGTGTTCCTTGCGACATGAGAAATTGTTGGAGTGATGGGCAGTGCAAATAGGGGGCGAGCGGGGCTTAGGCAAGCGTGCGTGCTGGGTGATCTCTAGGGATAGGTTCGGTGAACGCCTCTGGCTCTATCCGCCAAGCTAAAAGTGTCGGAAAAATTTCCAGTTAAGGGAGCTTTCTAAGGAGGTCGTTAACCTTATCAGCCTAACTCGAAAGTGAGGGAGTGTGCAGCGGCGATGCAGACACAAATTCTTGGGCTTTTGACACCTCTGATGGCGCTCTTATTCGCCATCACCTTTGCGGTGTTCTGGAAAGTCGGGCGGATGAAGCGCCATGTGCTCGGCTTTGCGACAGGCTATCTGCTGTTTGCGGTGGGCTATCTGGTGACCCATTTCCTCCCCGCAGACGCGCTCTACACATTCCACACGACACAGCTCTTCTACACCGCTTCGACTATTCTTTTTGTGATAGCGTCGTGCGAACGGGTGGATCAGCGGGTTCATATTCCGACGCTGGTGGGTATCTACGTCGTAAGTGCAGTGGCTATGGCCATCGCGATCAGCATCACCAACGACCTTGGGGCGCGCCTGATCCTTGTGAATATCGGTTATGGAGCGATGTTCCTCGTCTGTCTTACCACATTGCTAAACAGCGAGCGCCGCGAGGTGGCGGATTGGGCGATTATCATTCTCACGGCTTTTCAGGCGGTGGACTTTTTTGTCCGGCCGACAATGACGGTGCTGTTCGAACAGTCGATCCCCGCCGAGGAATATCGCAGCTCGATCTACTATTCTCTGATTGGACTGGTGCTCGGCTTCAAGTCGATGGCCGGCGCCATGATCCTCATGGGAGCGACCGCTGTTGAGTGGACCAAGTCCCTGCGCGAAAGCAGCGAGAAGGACCCTCTCACCGGTCTGCACAATCGCGCTTCGTTTGAAGACAAGATGCGCTCTTTGATCCCGCGCGCAAATGATGAGGGCCGTCAGCTCAGCCTTGTGGTGGCGGATATCGACCACTTTAAACAGGTCAATGACATTTGGGGGCACCAAGCCGGCGATCGCGCAATTTCGAGCTTTGGTGAGCTGATCCATGAAATGGTGCGCGGCTGCGATATTGCGGGCCGGGTTGGCGGAGAGGAGTTCTGCATTGCGGTGTGGAACTGCCCGAACGAGCCTGCTGGCCGTCTCGCCGACCGTATCCGGCACGCATTTTCTCGAATTGAGCATGACGGCGTGAACGACGATGTGCGCCTCACCGCAAGCTTTGGCGTGGCTACGCTGCGCGAAGGGGAGAATTATGATCGCCTCTTCGCGCGCGCCGATGCTGCGCTTTATCAGGCCAAGTCGTCGGGCAGGAACCAGGTCGGCAATGCGGAACTAGGGCGCCGCGGAGAGGACGACGCTGAAACGGTGTCAGACCTTTCCCCTCAACTTACCGAGCTCAAGAGTGCTGCCTCGAGCTGAGCAGGCAAGGGCCGAGCGGCACTAGCTTTGGATCAGGCCCAATGTCGGTGATTGTGCTGCAGGCACTCCGCGCCCCGGGAAAAGCCGCGCCATAACCGCTTTGGGATCGAGCTGCATATGCTCGGCAAGGCTTCCCGCGAGCACGCTTTCCAAACCTATGGTGGGAGCCAAATCGCGAGCCTGGAAAAGATCGGCTTGCCTAAGACCAGGCCAGTCGGCGACCACGCGGCCGCCGCGCACTGCACCGCCCATCAGCAGCGCTGCGCTTGCAGTGCCATGATCCGTGCCGCCTGTGCCATTGAAGCGCGCGGTGCGGCCAAACTCGGTCGCGACCACGACAAGGGTGTTGGACCAAGCGCTGCCCATGCTGGTGCGGTAGGCGCCCAGAAGCGCATCGAGCTGCGTCGCGTTGCGGCGGAAGGCGCCGACCTGCCCGGCGTGAGTATCCCACCCGTCGAGCGCCATCATCGCAATCCGTGCGCCGTCTTCTCCGCGCATCAGCGAGGCGGCGAGTTCACCGGCAGCTCGTGCATCGCGCAGGTTCCTGAGGCCGTCATCCGAGGCCATCGCCTGCGTTTCCAGGGCGCGGTTCCAAAGCATGTCGAGCTGCGGGTCGCCTTGATAGAGCAAACCGACGCGGTTCATGAAGTCATCGGTGGCCTGTGGCAGAGCGCTAGGCGCATAGCTTGAAGCAGGTGCATCGCCGCGAAGCGCCAGCGGCATTGTTGGCGCAATGGCGAGCGCGCGCGGGGTTTCGACCCCCGCATCCTCGCCCATCAAGCCAACCAACCGATTGAGCCAGCCATCGCGCGCGGAATAGGGCTCTGCACCGCCAGTTTCGAGCATGTTCTGCCCGTCAAAATGCGACCGTTCGCGATAGTCGGTGGCGGTCGCGTGGACGAACAGCGCTTCGCCGGCTGAATAGGACTTTCCGACCTCTTCGAAGGCAGGATGGATCGCAAACATCCCCTCAGCGCGCAGAGCTTCAGCATATTCGGGCAAGGTCGCTTCACGCAGAGCTGCATATCCCGGATCGCCAACCGGGGCTGCCATCGCCATGCCGTCGGCGGCTCCGCGTAGGAGAATGAACAGGAAGTTTCGCTTCCCGACCCCTTGCGCAAAGGCCATTTGAGGAAGGCTCATGCCCGCTGTGGCGGCGAGTGACCCTGCTAGAAGAGCGCGGCGATTGAGTGAAAATGTCATAGCGCTTACCTCCGCAGCATTTCAGGTGAGACGAGAAGTAGGCCCAGCGCTTGCTGCCCGCTTTCAGCGCGCGAAAGCCAGGTGCTCGTGTGATCCGATAAGCCTCCTGCAGGGAAGGCGGCATTGGCCCGGTCCATGATGTTGTCGGCGCGCGCGCCTCTGGCGATACGCTCGGCCAGCTCAACCCGGCGCAGAAGTGCGTCAGGTCCTGCCCAGCTTCCCTCCAGATCATCGTAACCTGCAGGCGAAGGCGCACGCCACGGCAATTGACCGAGCTGATCGAGCCCGCCTGAAATCCGCCGCGAATTGAGATTGTCTATGCCGGTGAAGCGCAGGATTGAGACCAGCCATTCGAACGGCTGGCGGTACTTGACCGGACCCTCAGCCCAAACCTCAGGCGAGGCAACAAGAGTGCGCGACAGGCTCCCGAGATCGCCGCCGCTTTCCTTAAAGTCACGCTCAAGCCTTGCAACAAGGCTGTCGGGAGGCGTGTCGCCGGCAAAGTGTCGCGCAAGCTTGGTTGCAATGAACCGCGCTGTGGCAGGATGGGCAGCGAGATCATCCAGCACTGCAATTGCTTGATCTGCGCCGCTGGCGCGATAGGACTTGCCCATGATCCGCCGGGTGCCCGGCTCATGTGCAGGCGCGGCAAAGGCAGCGCCATTGGCCTTGTCCTGCGTAAACCGCGCCATCCGGCGAATGCCCGCAATCGTCCAACCCGTCAGCGCGCGGGCAAGCTCGGTCACGTCGGCCTGATCGTAGCCGCCATCAACGCCTAGCGTGTGCAGTTCGAGCACTTCGCGCGCGAGGTTTTCATTGAGGCCAAGATCCGGTTCGTTGCTGCCACGCCGGTTGCGTTGACGGGCGCGGAATTGCTGGAACTGCGATCCCGGCCCAATCGAGCGGAACTGATCGAGATAGATCAACATTGCCGGATGCAAGACGGCAGATTTCAGCATGTCTGAAAATTTGCCGGTCAAGTGCGGGCGGATGGCGTGGAATTCATGATTGGCGACGAGGTAGTGCGTCCCTGGCTTTTGCGCAGAGACGCTGAAATGGTTCGACCAGAAGTGAACCAGCCGCTCAGCAAAGGGCGTGTCGCTGGCAATTGCGAGATTGGTGCGCAGGCCGATATCGGCGCGCAGAGCCTCGCCAGAGCGGCGATAGGACTGGCGAACTTCATCTGGCAGGCCGTTGAGTGGATCGGTGCGGCTCTCGCCCGCTTGCGATCCCATCGTTTCCATGCTGGCCATGTCTTGAGCGCCGGCCTCGCTTTGGCGTTGGCGGCGCAGGCGGCGCAGCATTTCGAGCATCTCTCCTGGCTTCTCCATCATATCGCCGCGCCCCGCTATAGGCTGAGGCTCCGGGTCAAACCGATCGAGTTGGGTGAGAAGATAGCCGCGCGGGTCGGTAGGGACGCGAGCGCCGCGCTTTAGGCCATAACCGAAGCGGTTGAGCGCGATATGCGCGTCAAAATCTGCGGAGTTGCTCATGTAGCAGGCACGCATAGACGGCGCTGATCTGTTTTGCGGACGGTGCATCGCATTCCATCACTCCTCTTTGATAAGAGGAAACTGAACTGAAAAGCCCAGAATGTCACGTCGCACTCGGTCGCAATATGTCGCAGAACGCGGTGGCGGGATGCGCACAGACTACGGGGTCTGAGTGGTGCGAGAGCTAAGCCGCCCTTTGAAGATGTTCTTTGAGATCAGCGAGCTTGACCTGCTCAATCGCTGCAACAGGGTCATCCGCGCCGATGATCGCCGCGACCTGCTCGAGATGCTGGGAAAGCCGATCGATCGTCTGGAGGCTGGTCATATGGCGCTGAACGATCACAGGGTCGCGGCACAAATCTGCGCCCATCGCTTCGATCTGAACCGACATGGCATTCAGTGTCTCAGCTATAGCTTGGTACAAGCTTGTATGCTCGCCGTGCAGATGGGAGGGGGATGGGTTCACGCGGCAAGGTCCAGCTCATCAGCAGCCATCAGCTTCTCAAGATCGAGCACCATCACCATATCGTCATCCAGCGGTGCGATGCCCTTTAGGTAGTGCGAGACTGAATCTTCGGCGCTCGCATCGGGCTGTTGCATGGCCTCGGCTTCGATCGAGACGATGTCATTCACATCATGCGCGATCAGTCCGCGCGATTGGCCGCCAACTTCGACAACGACGATAGGGTTGCGAGGGGTCGCCTCTGTGGCCGGCCAGCCGAGCCGCACTGACAGGTCGATTACCGGCAGGACGGTGCCGCGCAGATTGACCACGCCAGCGACGTAATCGGGCACCCGTGGCAGCCGTGTAACCGGTGACCACGCACGGATTTCGCGGATTGCCATGATGTCGATGCCAAACAGCTGGTTGGAAATACCAAAAGTGATCAATTCGTAGCGCATGGGTTTGAGGGCTCCTCGATCCCGATTTGATTAGTGCGTGACGCGGCGGAGCGCCGTGGTCAGTTTTTCGGCGTCAAAGGGTTTGACGATCCACCCGGTCGCGCCGGCCTTGCGAGCGCGGGCCTTCTTCTCGTCTGAGCTTTCTGTGGTCAGCACCAGGATCGGACGGTCTGCATGCAGCGCAGTGGTGCGCAGCTTTTCGATCAGGCCAAACCCATCAAGGCGCGGCATGTTGATATCGGTGATAATGACATCCACCTCATTGGCTGCAAGCCACTCGAGTGCCTCCTGACCATCCTCGGCTTGCTCAACCGCGAAGCCGCTCGACGTCAGTGCGGAGCGCAAAAGCGCACGCATACTGGCGCTGTCATCGACGGTCAGCACAGTGATGTTGGGCTCAATCGTCTCGCTGATCGGATCCTCTGCAGGATGTGCTGGCGACATGTACTGCTCCTTTGCCATTCAGAATAGTTCGACAGAGCCAACGGGGGCTTTATCGGACCCTCCGGGCTTGTCCCTAGGTGCGGTGAGGGGAGGCGATGCCTCATTTGCGACATGGCGGGCGCGGACGCGGCCATCGGCGGGGCGAAACTCGACCCGGCGTGCGCGATTGCCTTCAAGATCTTCGTGAACGATCTCGATCCCCTCATCGCGCAGAAATTTGCGTGCAAAGGCGGCGTTTTCTGACCCAATCGGCCCAAGATTAGCGTTGATATTTGCGCCACCATAAACGCGGGCTTTCAAACGATGCTTCTGCGCGCCTTGCTTGAGCATATCGTTGATCAGCAGCTCCATCAGGAACAGCCCGTAGGAACGGTCGAACTTCGCCTCTGCTGCTTCATCGAGCGGTTTGGGCAGCAGGAAGTGGTTCATCCCGCCAACCTGCGCAATTGGATCGTAGAGGCACGTCGAAATGCAGCTGCCTAGCACCGTCGACATGATGACGCGTTCATCGCCGCTGGCCTTGGCCTCGCCCTGCATAACCGTCATCTTGATTGAGCCTTGCGCAGACATCCTAGGCTCCTTGTGCAGCTTGGGATGGAGCGATGTTTCCGAAGATCGCCTGTGGGATCGCTTCGAGCGGCAGCACTTCGCGGGCAGCACCCAATTCTATCGCTTTGCGCGGCATGCCAAAGACGACGCAGCTCGCTTCATCTTGGGCAATCGTGCGCGATCCGGTCTGAGCCATCGAAAGCAGGTGCTTCGCGCCATCCTGTCCCATCCCGGTAAGCAATATGCCAAGCGCCCTGGGACCCGCCACTTCAGCGACCGATTGGAACAGCCGGTCAACACTCGGACGATGGCCCGAGACCTTGTCATCGGCGCGCAAGACCATCCGCCACCCATGCGACCCGGCGGTGGCCAGCATTAGGTGCTTTTCATCCCCCGGCGCCAGCCAGACCTTACCCGTCTCGAGAACGATGTCGCTATCAGCAAGCGCCACTTGCGGGGCGCAGGTCTTATTGAGGCTGTCGACAATAGCGCCAGCAAAGGTGGCATTGACGTGCTGCACGATCAGTGTGGGTGGGCAATCTGGCGGGAAACCCGCCAGCAGGCTGTGCAGCGCCTCGACCCCGCCGGTGGAAGAACCAATCGCAATCAATTCCGGAGCGTTTGCAGTTACTTGTGGCAATGCGACGGGCTTTAGGGAAGGCTCCGTGGAAACGCGAAGCTCTCGGCGTGGTTGTCCAGGCGAATGCGCGCGGTCCTCTGGCGATGGCGAGGCAGACCGCGCTGGTCTGTCCACATTCGCTGCGCCCGTCCTCACCGCAGCCGCCTCGCGGATCAGCTTGGCAAGCTCTCCGCCATCGTCATCATTGAGCGATCTTTGCGGAGTAGATTTCGCATAGCAATTGACCGCGCCGATCTGCAAAGCTCTTGCAGTGGCCTGCGCGCCTTCTTGGGTTGACCCCGAGACAATGATCACCGGAGTCGGGCGCAGCGCCATGATCTTTTCGAGGAAGGACAATCCGTCCATACCCGGCATTTCGATATCGAGCGTGATGACATCCGGGTCGAGCTTCTTGATCATGCTGCGCGCTTGCATGGCGTCACGAGCTGCGCCAACGACTTCGATATCGTCCTCAATCTGCAGCTTGCGCTGAAGCAGCGCGCGCATCACCGCTGAATCATCCACGATCAGAACCCGAATGCTCATGCCGCATTCCTGCGATAGATGGTGGAGCCAACCGGTTCGAGCAGCCCGCTCGCCTCGCCAGAAACACGCTCTGAATGGCCGATGTACAGATAGCCGCCGGGCTTCAGCTGGCGCGCGAAATTCACCAGCAATGCGTCTTTGGTCGGCCCGTCAAAATAGATCATGACATTGCGGCAGAAGATCACGTCAAACTGGGCCGAGAAGGGCCAAGGCCGCAACAGGTTGAGCTGACGATAGCGCAGCATATTGGTGATGTGCGAGCTGATCGCGAGCATCGGTGCGCCGTCTTCTTCGGTCTTTTCGCACCAGTTTTCGCGCAGTTTCTCAGGCACCTTTGATAATGCTTCTTCCGGGTAAAGCGCGCGCTGAGCTGCGTTCACTGCATGCTCGGCAAGATCGCTCGCCAGCACAACTATGCCGCCTTTGCGCGCGATCGCCTGACCGTGGCGCTTGTCCATGCCAAGCAGCACCATCATCAAAGTGTAGATCTCTTCGCCGCTGGAGCAGCCAGCCGACCAGATGCGCACTGGGTCGCGCGCATTGGCTCGGGCGATTAAATCGCCGCGCACTTCGGCGTTGAAATGATCAAAATGGTGCGCTTCACGATTGAAATAAGTGTGATTTGTCGTGAGCGAGGCGATCGTTTTCGCATGCTCGGCTCGGTCGGTCGCAAGCAGGTCCAAATAGTCTTCAAAGGTTTGCAGCCCGCTCTCACGCACCAGCGGGGCTATCCGTGAATAGGCAAGCATCCGCTTCTTATCGTTTAGCACGATCCCAGCTTCCGCGCGCAGCATGTCGCAGATGCGTTGGAAGTCTTTTTTGCCGTAGACTTGGGGGCTGATGCCGGGGACGAAGGTCTCGTCGGCCTGAACTTGCATGATGCTGTGTCCCCCTACGCAGCGATGGCGAGCGAGGCGGGGGCGACGACGGCTTGCACGATGAAGTCGATATCGACGATCAGCGAGACCTGACCGTTACCAAGGATCGTGGCTCCTGCAACGGAATCGACAGAGCGGTAGTGCGCATCAAGGCTCTTGATCACAAATTGGCGTTGATCGGTGATCGCATCGACCAAAAGTGCGGCCTGCCCGTGGCTTTCAGTCTCGACCAGAACCAGCACGCCTTTGGTTGGGTCACTAACTGGGTCGCCTGCCCCGGTCATCTTGCCGAGCGAAACTACAGGTACAAACTTTCCGCGCACATGGAGCAAGGTGCGTTCGGTGCCGAGCCCTTTCAGGTCAGCTTGGCCTGGGCGCAGGCTTTCGATGACATGGGTCAATGGAATGACCAGCGATTGGTCGCCGGTCTGGACGATCATTCCGTCTGAAATTGCCAGCGTCAGCGGTAATGCGAGGATGAAGGTGGTGCCTTCGCCTTCTGTCGATTCAATCGCGATCCGTCCGCCCAGATCACGCACATTGGATTTGACCACATCCATGCCGACCCCGCGGCCAGAAACGCTGGTGACCGAAGCTGCGGTCGAGAAGCCGGGGGCAAAGATCAGTTGGTTGATCTCATCGTCACACAGGGATGCATCTTCTGCGACGATCCCGTTGGCGATGGCTTTTTCTAGGACGCGTTCGCGATTGATCCCTGCGCCATCATCGCGGATTTTGATGACGATGCGACCGGCTTTCTGCTCAGCAGAAAGGTAGAGAGTGCCTTCGGGATCCTTGCCCGCTGCCTTGCGATCTTTGGGCGACTCAATGCCGTGATCGACTGCATTGCGGATCAAATGGGTCATCGGTTCGGAGAGCCGCTCAATGACGGTTTTGTCGAGCTCGGTGGTCTCGCCTTCGATCTCCAGCTTGACACTTTTGCCGGTGTTCCCAGCGAGCTCGCGCAGCAGGCGCGGCACGCGGCCAAACACGGAACTGATGGGCTGTGCGCGAAACGCCATGGCGTGTTCCTGGATATCGCGCACCAGCGTCTCAAGCATCGCCAGCTCCTCGATATGAGCAAAGCTCTCATTCTCAAGCCGCTGCGCCAACATAGCCTGAGCGATCACAAGCTCGCCCACGCCGTCGATCAGCCGGTCGAGCTTCGACAGGTCAATTCGAACACTTTGCGAATTGGATGAGCGCGAAGCAGTGGGCGTTGGTGAGGGAGCGGGCGAGGGCGCGCTGGAAGGCTTGGGCGATTGCGCAGGTGTCGGCGCATCTTGCGGTTCGGCCTTTGGTTCCTCGCGCGTTTCAATGCTTGGGGCGGGTTCTTGCTTGACCGCTAGCCTGGTCGGGGGGATGACTTCAGAGGCACCAAAGGCGATCGAGCAATCCTCCCCAACGAAGTCGAAGATCTCCTTGACCTGCCCTTGCGAAACGCTGCCCGGCATTGTGAAAGTCCATCCGAGATAGCCTTCGTCGACCGACAGGTCATGGAGCTGGGGTATCTCGCTGAGATCGCTGGACTCGCAAAGCCCGCCAAGACGTTCAAGCTCACGCAGCCACAATAGCGGTTCGCCGCCATTGTCCATGGCGCCTGAATGGGGACGAATGTGAAGCTGCCAGATCGGTTGCTCCGTTTCGGTCTGATCGGGGGCGTCCGAGGTGTCAGCGAGAACCGGCTCAGGCTCATCGAGGGACAGTTCGTCGAGCAGAGCATCAAGGTCATCGCCCAAATCTAGCGGCAGATCGGATACAGATGCTGAGGGGGCAGCCTCGACCTCGGGATCTGACTCTTGAGGAACATCTTCGGCAGTTTCCTTTGCTGCCTTTTCGGATCCGCTTGACTGATCCGCTCCACTCGCGCGCGCAGCCTCCAGCTGACCCATTAGCGACGCGTCATCGGGCGGGGTTCCGCCATTGCGAGCAGCCTCGACATGATCGCGCAGCAGGTCGCAGGCGCGCAGCAGCAGGTCTACTAGACTAGCCTCCAGCTCAACCGCACCCTCGCGAATTTCGCCCAGCAGGTTTTCGAAACAATGGGTGTAGGAGGCGAGCGCCGCATGTCCGAATGCGCCAGCGCCGCCTTTGATGGAGTGGACGCCGCGGAAAATGGCATTGATCGTCTCATCATCATGGGTTCCGGCCTTGCAAGCGTCGAGCCCTTCCTCGGTGGCTTCGAGAGCTTCTTCGCATTCTACGAAGAAGATCTGTTGGATATCGTCTTCGTTCATTGTGCGGGCTCCTCGTTCATTTCAGCGGCCAAGCTGTCTTGTAAATCGGTGAGGCGCAGCGCCTCGATCAGCGCATTGCTGGGCGAATGCAATGTGATCCCGCCCTCCGTTCCCGAGGCGGAAAGCAGCACTTGCAGCATCGCCTGACCCACTTTTTCCACCTTGCTCGCATCAATCGCGAGCGGGCTTGAAGCGATCGCGTCACGCAATTCGGGCAAAATCTCGCGCGCGGCGGCACGATCGCAAACGGAGGGGAGGGACAGCGTGTTCATGGAGTTTGCTCGTTGCTTGAGTGGGGAGGGTGGGGGAGAGTGGTCAACGCAAGGCTCAGGTCAGAATTCACTCCAATCCTGATCGTCGAATTCGGCCTCGGGCTGGTCCTTCAAGGCGAGATTGCCTGCTGTTGCCGGCGCGCGCGACTGGGTGGAGACGGCGGTCGGCTCGCCTTTTGCCTTGGGGACAGTTGGCTCCTTTGCCGATGGCCTGATTGGCACCGCCGCCGGTGGAGCGCTGATTTCACCACTTTTCGGTGGTGTCTGCAGTGCGCTGCCTGGCACGTCGTCCGTGCGGAATTGTGTGACCATCCGTTCCAGCCTTGTGGCTTCTTCGGACAAGGTGCGGGCTGCAGCGGTTGTCTCTTCAACCATCGCGGCGTTGCGCTGGGTCATCTGGTCCATCGAACTGACGGAGGAGTTGACCTGTTCGAGATTGGACGCCTGAGCGCTCGCCATCGAAGCGATATCGTCGACCTCCGCGGTGACTGCGCCAATCTGTTCGACGATTGCTTCAAGCAAGGTCCCGGTCTCGCCGACAAGCGCCACGCCTTCGCCAACATGGCTGGTCGAAGTGGAGATCAATTGCTTGATATCGCGGGCAGCTTCTGCGCTGCGCTGGGCAAGGGCGCGGACTTCGTTGGCGACCACAGCAAAGCCTTTGCCTGCATCGCCAGCGCGCGCTGCTTCGACCCCGGCATTGAGCGCCAGCAGATTGGTCTGAAACGCGATCCCATCGATCACATCGATGATCTGCGTGATCTCTGATGACGAGGTTTCAATCGATGCCATGGCCTCGACTGCGCGCTTCACCACTGCGCCGCCATCCGAGGCCTGCTGGTGGGTGCTGATCATCGAATTCTGCGCGTTCTGGGCGTTATCTGCCGATTTGCGGACCAATTCGGTGACCTGGCTCATAGAAGCAGCGGCTTCTTCAAGGCTTGCAGCCTGTTGTTCGTTGCGGGTTGCGAGGTCATCGGACGCAGCGCGGATTTCATCTGAGCCTTGGCTCACGCTGCCCGATGAAGCGCGCACGTCGCGGATCATGCTGGAGAGGCGATGGACCGATTCATTATAGATCGCGCGCAGCTTGTCGTGCTCACCCGGCATGGGCTTGTCGATCTGGTAGGACAGATCGCCATCGGCGAGCTTTTGGAGCGCGTCCGACAACGAATCCACAACCTGCTTTTGCTCTTCGGCGCTGTCGCGATTGGCATAGAGGGAAGCGCGGAAGCTCTCGATCGAGCGGGTCATCGCGCCAATCTCATCGTCGCGATGCTCGTCCTGGCGGCCTGCATCGAGATGGCCCGAAGCTAGCAATTCCATCGTCTCTGACGTTTCAGTCATCGGAACCAACAATTTGCGCGCCATGACGAAGTAAGCGCCGACCAGAGCGGCCACTGTCAGCACGCCGACAAGCAGCGAGCTCATTGTGTTGAGCCAAACGGTCGTCTCGCTTTCCTCTGCAACCTCTTGCTGGCGCGCGAGTGTGGCAGCGTTCAACGCATCGATGGATTGGCGGTGGTTGTTGTAGACAACAAGAATGCGGTCGAGCGCGGCTTCGACCTGTTCGGCGTCACCGCTATGCGCAGCCGGTTCGAGGACATTTTCAACGACATCCCAAAACTCGATGCCGTCGGTTCTTGCACCTTCAGCGATGTCGGCGCGGATACCCCCATTTACATCAGCCTCAGTCCAGCGGGAGACTGCCTCTTCCCATTTGGTTTTGATCTCGAGCAGTTTCGCTTCGTTCTCATCCAGCGTTTCGGGATGCACCACCATCACATTGGCGAGCGCAAAGGCTTCAACGAGATAGAGCGAAGGCGGGTGGATATCGGCGTAAAGGTCCGAATAGCCGCGATCCTTTTCATAGAGCGGGCCGCCCACGCGAATTTGCTCAACATTATAAGCGGTGAGCGCGGTGGACAGGATCAAGATCACTGCAAGACCGATGGCTCCAAGCTTGGAAAAGCGCGCGATGGACATGAATGAAGGCCTCCTGTTGCAAGCGAGCAGACACACGGCTCGATTGCAGGCTGGCTAGGCCGATTGCGTGAAAATCCCTTGGCCCGTCAGCTAGGCGCAAGCGCGTAAGCAGGCGCACAGCAAATTTTCGAAGGTCGTGGGTTAAAGGCCCGACGACGCCCGCAAAACGGCTTTGATTTTGGCTGTTTGTCGCGTGCCATTTTTACCAGCCTGATTGCCCGGAAGGACATATGCCCGATACAAGAGTTATGGTTGTCGACGACAGCGCTGCGATGCGCGCCTTGTTTTGTGGCATTCTTGAAAATGCAAAAGGCGTTGAAGTGTGCGGGGTCGCTAATGATGCGGCCGACGCACGTTCCAAGCTCGACACCTGCCTGCCAGACGTTCTGACGCTCGACGTTGAGATGCCAGGGATGAGCGGGATGGATTTCCTGGCTGAGATCATGGAGGAGCGCCCAATGCCCGTGATCATGCTGTCGAGCATTGCGCAGGCTGGATCAGGTGTCGCGCAGCAGGCGATGGAACTGGGCGCAGTTCACTGCTTTCCCAAGCCCTTGCATTCCAGCCCTGAAGAATTTGATGCGACTGTCGCAAAGCTGGGCGATATTGTGATCCGGGCGCATAACGGCACACTGGATGAGGCCGCAGGCGATGATGGCGAAGTCGTGTCGGCAGAGGAGCCCGTTGAAGAGGCACAGGCTTCAGGCAATAGCTTTGCCCACTACCAATCCGACGGTAGCCTCCTGGTCATCGCTTGCGGCCAAGCGGGCCTTGCATCGGCAATGGCGACGGTCAGCGCTTTCCCTGCTGCTTGCCCGCCCACTGTGATTGTCGTCGATGGGGACCCCGGCGTGGTTTCAGAGGCAATCACGCAAACAAGCGCGAAATCGGCCTGCAACGTCGTTGCTGCCAGTGACGGAATTGAGCTTACACCCGGGACAGTCGTTATCGCTTTTGACCGGATGAACCATGTCGTCGTCGAAGGCGGTCCGCCGCCGCGCCTGCGCTGCGTAGCGCGCGATCCAGTGGGCGGCATTCGCCCGTGCGCTGATCTGTTGTTCGGATCGATTGCGCGCGCGCGACTCACCGCGACAGGAGGTTTGCTTCCGGGGACCGGGAGTGACGGAGCGAAAGGCTTGCAAATCCTACTTCAGATCGGGGGAAAGGCATTCGTCGAAACGCCCGGAGAGGGTGCTCCAGCAGATCGGCACAACGCCCTGCGAGCCCTCGGCGTTGCAGCGGAACCGCTGAATTGCAATGGATTGGCGGCGTGGGTTCTCGACGCCACTGCCAAGGCCTAGATCGCAGAGCTGAAACGCGTGCTGGCTGCTGCGCGATAGGTATCGAACAGGCTCGCAATAACCCTTGCATAGGGGAGCCCAGATGACGTGATGGAGAGCTGAGTTCCGTCGATCCGGGCTAGACCTCGCTCAATAAATGGCGTCAGCGCAGCATAGGCGGCTGCATCAAGGCTCAAAGGCAGCTGAGCCCGATCTCGGCACAGCAAGTCCTCAATCAGCTGTGCGCGAATTCGGTCCTGGTGATTGCGAGCAATTCCGACCGAGGCGGTCAGCTTGCCTTGCATTACCATTGCTTGATAGCGGCCATTTTTCTTCTCGTTTTGAGCGATAAGACCCGGAAAGCCGCTGATCGCGCTTGATCCAAAGCCGATCAGGACATCGCTGGGATCCTCAGTAAAGCCCTGAAAATTGCGCCGCAATGTGCCTGCGCGGGCGGCCTTGGCCATAGGGTCATGGCTCAGCGCGAAATGGTCGAACCCAATGCTACGATACCCCGCCTGGGTCAGAGTGTCATAGGCCTGCAGGGCCATAGCAAAGCGGTCATCGCGGTCCGGCAAGGTCTCCGCATCGATCGCTCTTTGTCGCGCAACCAATTGCGGGACATGAGCATAACCAAACACCGCGATGCGGTCAGCACCCAGCTGCATGGTGCGCAAGAGACTGTCAGCAAGATCGTTGTAGGATTGCTGTGGCAGGCCGTACATCAGATCAAAGTTGAGCGAAGTCACACCTGCGCCCCGCAGCCAGCTGACACAGCGGTCAATCAAGGCTTCGTCTTGTTCGCGACCGATGGCCTTCTGACAGGCCTTAGCAAAGGTCTGAACCCCCATGCTCGCCCGGGTGATGCCCGCCTCGCCAATCGCTCTCGCCCAATCGCTGGTCATCGAGCGCGGGTCTGTCTCAATCGACCAGCGCGCATCGGCAAGGTTGAAGTGGTGGTGGAGATGTTCGACCAGTGCCAGAAACCGGCTGGGCGCGATCGCATTGGGGCTGCCCCCGCCGAAGGCCACGTTGCGCACTCGAACGTCGGCTGACAGCAGAGTTGCGACGGTCGCGATCTCAGCATGGAGAGCATCGAGATAGGCCTCCACACGCTGCGTACGATTAGCCCGGCCTGTATTGCATCCGCAGTAGAAGCAGATCTTCTCGCAGAACGGGATATGGATGTAGAGCGAGATATCGCCGCGCGTTTGCTCAATCGCTTGCGGAAGCGCGGTTTCGTTGAGCGAGCCGAAATCGGCGGCGGTGGGATAGCTGGTGTAACGCGGAACTGGCGTTTCGAGCAGGTCGGGATGGTAAGGCCACATGCGGAGCCTTTTGGCTATGCCTTGGGGCTCCGTCCTTGATCTCGATCAAAACGCCCTCGATCAATCTCTTCTCGGCAATTGCCCGCATGACACGCCTGATGGCAGTTGTGGCGCCGAGGTTCCTCCTCTTTCTCGATAGGAATGGTGATCTCTGCCCCGCTGCAGAGCGCGAGCACCAGCGCGTTCTGCTCTGCCTGGAACGGTCCGCGCGCAAGCGGAATGAGAGCGAGAAAAGCTAGGTACTTCATGGCTATTCCTCATCCCCTTCCAGCTCATCATCGTCGATCAAGATGCGCTGCGCGGCGCCGTCCATGTCCTCGTACTGACCATCGCGCATCGCCCATAGAAAGGCGACGAGGCCCAGCAGCCCCATGCCCAGCGCAATCGGGATCAGAAAAGCGAGACCCGTCATTGTTCCATTCCTTTCGCGCTGCTCGCAAGGCGCAGCGAATTGGCGACCACGACGATGCTGCTCAAGGACATGGCGATGGCGGCGATCAGCGGGGTGACGTAGCCAAACAGCGCCAGCGGCACGGCTAGCGCGTTGTAGCCGATGGCGAAGGTGAAGTTCTGGCGCACGATGGTCATCGTCCGGCGCGCGACCCGCACGAGGAGCGCAACCGGGGCAAGCCGCTCTCCGATGAACACCGCATCCGCGGCTTGCTGGCTTGCATCGCTCGCAGTGCCGGGCGCGATCGAGGCATGGGCAGCGGCAAGCGCTGGGCCATCATTGAGGCCATCGCCCACCATCAGCGCTTTACGACCCTCATCGCGCAAGGCTTCGAGCGTCGCGAGTTTGGCCTGTGGGCTGGCTTCGGCGGTGGCTGGAAGGCTGAGTTCACGGGCGGCAGCCTCGACCGGCGCGCTGCGGTCACCGGACAGGATGCTTGCGGAAATCCCTTCTTCGCGAAGCGCGGCAAGCGCCGTCTCACAATCGGCACGCAAGGGATCGGTGAAGGGGATTGGATAGAGCGCATGACCGATCCTTAGATTGGTCGAAAGCGCCGCTTCGGCGTCCTCAGGCCGTTCAAGCGCAACCAATTGATCATACCCCTGATCCTGCCAATACCCGGTCAGCCCGCGGCCAGCTTGCTCGGCAATATGGGTGACGTCGGCAGGCTCAACCCCTTCATCGCGCAGCGCGGCTGCAAGCCCCTTACTCAAGGGATGGCGACTGCTTTGCGCGAGCGCGAGCGCGATCTGGCGCGCTTGGTTGTTGAGCTTTGAAAGGTCTGGTCGCGGTTCACCGAGGCTGAGTGTCCCGGTCTTGTCGAACAGAGCGACATCGACCTCGGCCAAGCGTTCTAGCGCGCTCCCATCCTTGACCAACAGTCCGCGCTTAAGCAGGGCTCCCGAAGCGACGACTTGCGCGGTGGGGACCGCGAGGCCCATTGCGCAAGGGCAAGTAATGATCAGCACCGCGATGGCGATGACAAGCGACTGATGCCAGCCAGCGCCGGCGATCATCCACCCCACAAAAGCAAGCGCGGCGAGCGAATGGACGAGCGGCGCATACGCGCGGCTCGCACGGTCAGCGATGCGGACATAGTGGCTGCGCGACTGGCCAGCCTCATCCATAAGCCGCGCAATCTCGGCCAAGGCAGTATCGTCGGCCGTGCGGGTAAGGCGGAGGCGAATGGGCGAGCCTAGGTTGATTGCGCCAGCATGGACTTCGTTGCCAATACCGACATGTTCAGGCGCGCTTTCCCCTGTGAGCATCGAATTGTCGATCTGGCTTGTGCCCTCTTCGATTTCACCATCGGCGGCCAGTGCTTCTCCAGCAGCAACAAGAACCAGCATTCCCGGCTCCAGCGCAGCGGCTGGTACGCGGCGGGTCGAGCCATCAGCGTCGATGACCGCAGCGCTCTTCCCCATCCGGCCCAGTAACGCTCCAATCCCGGCGCGCGTTCGGGTGCGCATCTCGGCATCAAGCGCGCGGCCAGCAAGGAGGAAAAACAGCAGCATCACCGCGCTTTCAAAATAGGCATGGCCTCCTCCAGCAACCGTCTCATAGACACTGAGCGCGGTGGCAAGGATCACACCGACGGAAATCGGCACGTCCATATTGGTGCGGCGATATTTGAGCGCCATCCATGCGCTCGCAAAAAAGGGCCGACCCGAATAGGCGATCACCGGCAAAGCGATGATGGCGGAAAGCCAATGGAACAGGTCGCGCGTGGTGCCCTCCGCGCCTGCCCAGACGCTGACCGAGAGCAGCATGACATTCATCATGCCAAAGCCCGCTACGCCCGAGGCGCGCATCAGATTGCGTTTCTCATGCGCCTCTACGCCGAGTGGATTCTCCTCGATCCGCTGTGCTTCAAAGCCCAGCTTCAAAAGCGCAGCGGTCAAGGCGTCCTCGTCCATCGCGGGGTCATGCTCGATCGCGACCCGCTTGGAGGAGAAATTGACGCGCGCCGCTTCGATCCCTGCGACCTTTGGCAACTCCCGCTCGATCTTCGCGATGCAGCCAGCGCAGCGCATGCCCGGCACGGTGAAGCGCGTGCCGCGTGTCGTTGCGCCGGCGGGTGCTCCGTCGGAGGCGCTCACATCGAGGGGTGAGGAAAAGGTGAGGTCGGCGGCGTTCACTTACAGCTCGCTTTCGTGAGCCCAGCTCTTGCCATCGGCCTCAATAAACAGCCGCATCGTCCAGCGTCCTTCGCTGACCGGAGTGGTCGAGCGGAAAGTGCCATCGCCAAGCGGACCAAAGGTAAGATCGGCGTATTCGCGTGTGCCCAATGGACGGCGCAGCTCAGCCGTCAGCAGCGCGCCTTCAGGCACGCCTTCGGTCTGGATCGCGACATAGCCTGCCTCATCGCGGGAGCCGTGCGCGCTCCAACCCAGCGCTCGCGCTTCCTCAGCCTGTTCGAGCCAGGTGTTGAACTTCTGGCTCGCGACATAGGAATTGTCGACCACGATCCCATGAAAGCCGCCTGTGGCGAGGCTCGCCATATAGAAATTGACCGCCATCACAATGCTGAAGCCGCCAACCATGATCGCGGCAAAATGCCTTCCAGTGAACGGTTTTTTCGTTGAGCTTGCCATTATTGACCTCCTGGTCGTGCAAAAGTGGTTTCTTCGCTGTCCTGCTCGCCTTGCTGGTCGAGAGCGGTGAGCTGGAAGGTGAAAGCGTCGACATCACTGCGGGCGGGCGCGATCACATAGGCGCGCACCACGCGGGTTTCGTCAGCAGGAACAGTCAGAACCTGGTTCACCGCCGCTTGCTCGCGCCCGATACGGTCGGTCCAGAACACCGCGCCTTCGGGAAGGCCAACCAATGCGAGCTCCATATCGCGCGGGCGTGCTTCCATATTCCGCAACCGCAATGTGTAGGCATTGCGCACTGACCCATCGCGCATCAGCATGTAGGGCGGATTGCGGTCAGGCGAGACGGTGAGATCGGTGTGCGAGCGCGCACCAAGCGCGAACAACAATCCCGCGCCAATCGCGGCCCATACGCCGAGATAGATGAAGGTGCGCGGCCGCAGCAAAGCTTTCCAAGCGGGCGTAGGCGCGGCTCCAGCTGCCTCAGCCTCGCATTGTTCGAGCGTTGCGTAATCGATAAGGCCGCGGGGGCGATCCAGATCCTTCATCACCCGGTCGCAGGCATCGATGCAGAGCCCACAAGTGATGCAGCCGATTTGCTGGCCTTCGCGGATGTCGATGCCTGTTGGGCACACTGCGACGCATTGGAGGCAGTCGACACAATCGCCATATTGCTCCGGATTCTTGGCCGCTTTCTTGACGCTGCCGCGCTGTTCTCCGCGCCAGTCTTTATAGGTAACGAGGAGCGATTTCTCATCAAGCATCGCCGCCTGAATGCGCGGCCATGGGCACATATAGATGCACACCTGCTCGCGCATGAAGCCGCCCAGCCACAGGGTTGTGCCGGTCAGGATCGCAACAGTGGCATAGGCAACGAAGGGCGCTTCACCGCGCCAGAACTGGTAGGTGAGGGTGGGGGCATCGGCAAAATACATGATCCACGCGCCGCCGGTCCAAAACGCGATCAGCGTGTAGACCGTCCATTTGCTGAGCCGTCTTGTAGTTTTCGCCACGCCCCACGGGGCCTTGTCGAGCTTGATCCGCGCGTTGCGGTCGCCGTCGAAGAAACGGTCGACATGCTGGAACAGGTCGGTCCAGACGGTCTGCGGACAGGCATAACCACACCACGCCCGGCCAACCGCGGATGTGACAAGGAAAAGTCCGATCCCCGCCATGATGAGCAAGCCGGCCACGAAGTAAAATTCGTGCGGCCAAATCTCGATATCGAACATGTAGAAACGGCGACCGGCAAGGTCGATCAGCACCGCCTGATCGGGCGCATAGGGACCGCGATCCCAGCGGATCCATGGGGTGACATAGTAAATCCCCAGCGTGACAAGCATGACCAACCACTTGAAGCGCCGAAATGGCCCGTCGATCCGTTTGTTATGGACCGCCTTGCGGCTTTCATAGAGCTTGATCGGGGGCGGCGCGCCGGACAGCCGCTTGGCCGCGATGTCGTCCGGTTCATGCGCGCTGAGCGCCGCGCCCCAATCGCGCTTTTCACTCTTGGGAGCCGGTTTGAGGTCAACCTCGCTCATTGTCTCCAGCTTCGGATGGCGTCGCTGCCACCTCTTCAGGCGTGTCTTCAGCGATCGGCTCTGCGGCAGGTTCGGGAGCCTCGGCTTCACCGCCACCACGCGAGTGGACATAGGCAGCGAGCATCTTGATCGTCACTGGATCGAGCTTATCGCTCCAGCCCGGCATCACACCGTGGCGCGGATTGAGGATCTGCTGGCGAACGCTCGCCTCGCTCTCACCATAGAGCCAGATCGCATCGTTCAAGGCTGGCGCGCCCTGGATGCGATCGCCTTCGCCCGTAGGCTGGTGGCAGGCTGCACAATTGTCAGCGTAGAGCTGTGCGCCCGCAGCGCTGCTCGCACCGTCGCCGTCAAGCGAGAGGACGTGCGTGACCAATGCATCGACTTCGGCATCTGAGAAGATGCCGTCGAAAGCGGGCATGAAGGTGATGCGAGTGAGATCGGAACCTTCCCACCGGACGCCGTGAACCAAGGTATATTCGATGTCGGTGAGCGTTCCGCCCCACAGCCAATCATCATCGTTGAGGTTGGGATAGCCATATTCCTCATAACCCGCAGCGCCTGCACCATGGCATTGGACGCAGTGCTGCTTAAAGGCAGAGGCTCCGCCGGCAACCGCTTGAGCAAGCAGCTCGGGATCGTCGGCAATATCGGTGAGATCGGTCTGAGCGATCAGGGCGAATGTGCCAGCCCGTGCCTGCGCGGCAGCATCCATCTCTGCATCAAGCTGACCGCGGCTTGACCAGCCCAGTGTGCCTTCGGTGGCTTGGCTGACCAGCGGCCAAGCAGGGTACAGCACGACATAAACGGCTGCCCATGCAACCGTTGCATAGAAGGTCCACAGCCACCAGCGCGGCAGCGGCGTGTTGAGCTCCTGGATGCCGTCCCATTCATGGCCGACAAACTCGGTCCCAGTCGCTTCATCGACATTGGGGTTAATCTGATTGTTATCAGCCATGATCGTCTTCCTTGAAAATCGAGTTCTTGGCATCGCTCACGCGTTTGCGAGAGCCGGGCAGGAAGTGCCATCCGCACAGCAGCAGATAGAGACCGAAGATCATGATCAGGCCGTAGCTGTCGGCGAAGTGGCGGAAGAGTTCATAGAAGCTCATCGGCCGGTCTCCTCTGCGAGGACCGCTTGCGCAGCGGCGCTGTCCACATCGACGAGTGTGCCGAGCATCTGGAGGTAGGCGACCAGCGCATCCATCTCCGTCACCCGCTCGGGGTCGCCGTCATAGTCGCGGATTTGCGCCTTGGGATAACGCGCCTCCAAGTCACCGGGATCGCGCATCGGATCGGCCTGTGCGAACATGTCGCTTTCCGCCATCTCGATGTCGACGTCGCTGTAAGGCACGCCCACGCGCTGTAAGGCGGTCAAGTTCGCACCGATATCGGAGATTTTGAGCTTGTTTTCCGAAAGGAATGAGTAGCTCGGCATGATCGATTGCGGAACGACCGAGCGTGGGTCATTCAGATGCTGTACATGCCACTCATCCGAATAGCGGCCGCCGACCCGCGCCAGGTCAGGCCCGGTGCGTTTGGATCCCCATTGGAACGGACGGTCATACATGCTCTCAGCTGCGAGCGAGTAGTGGCCATAGCGTTCCACTTCGTCGCGGAAGGGTCGGATCATTTGGCTATGGCAGGTGTAGCAGCCTTCGCGGATATAGATGTCGCGCCCTGCTTGCTCGAGCGGGGTGTAAGGCCGCATGCCTTCGACTTTCTCGATCGTGTTCTCGAGATAGAAGAGCGGCGTGATCTGAACCAATCCGCCGATCGCAACCGTCACCAAAGTGGCAGCGGCGAGCAGGGTGACGTTCTTTTCAAGACGCTTGTGGCCTTCCATTACCCCCTGATCGGGAGCGGTTTGGGGTGAGTTGGTGCTCATCGTAATGGCTCCTTATTCAGCAGGTTCAATTTGGGGGCGGCCAACGAATGGGCGGTCAGCCGCTTCGTCGTGGTCCATGTCGCTCATCGGGGCTTCATCGCGTTGGTATCCGGCGATGGTCATCCAAATATTGTAGGCCATCAGGATCGCGCCCGAGAGGTAGAGTAGACCGCCGGCCACCCGCATCAGATACATCGGGTGAAGCGCCGTGACGGTGTCGATGAAGCTGTTCACCAGATATCCGTCGGAGCCATATTCGCGCCACATCAATCCTTGGGTGATCCCAGCGACCCACATGCTGGCGGCGTAGAAAACGATGCCGAGCGTCGCGAGCCAGAAGTGCCAGTTGATCATCCGCATCGAATAGAGCCGCTCGCGCTTCCACAGCTTGGGCACGAGGAAATAGATGCAGGCAAAGGTGATCATGCCGTTCCATCCGAGCGCGCCGGAATGGACGTGGCCGATGGTCCAATCGGTGTAGTGCGAGAGCGAGTTCACCGCTTTGATCGACAGCATTGGCCCTTCGAAAGTGCTCATGCCGTAAAAGGCGAGCGCAAGGACCATCATGCGAATGATCGGGTCGGTGCGGATCTTGTCCCATGCGCCATTGAGCGTCATCAGACCGTTGATCATCCCACCCCAGCTCGGCATCCACAGCATGATTGAGAAGACCATGCCCAGGGTCTGCGCCCAGTCAGGCAGCGCGGTGTAGTGCAAGTGATGCGGACCCGCCCAGATATAGAGGAAGATCAGCGACCAGAAGTGGATTATCGACAGCCGGTAGGAATAGACCGGACGCCCGGCTTGCTTGGGCACGAAGTAGTACATCATGGCAAGGAAGCCCGCGGTGAGGAAGAAGCCCACTGCATTGTGGCCGTACCACCACTGCGTCAGCGCATCCTGAACGCCTGCAAACGCGGAGTAGCTGCGCGATCCCAACAAGCTCACCGGCATCGACAGGTTGTTGACCACGTGCAGCATGGCCACGGTGATGATGAAAGCGAGGAAGAACCAGTTGGCGACGTAAATGTGCGGCTCTTTGCGCTTGAGCAAAGTGGCTACGAACACCACCAAATAGGCGACCCAGACGATTGTCAGCCACAGATCGACATACCATTCGGGCTCGGCATATTCCTTCGACTGAGTGACGCCGAGCAGATAGCCAGTCGCAGCCAGCACGATGAACAGCTGGTAGCCCCAGAACACAAATTTCGCCAGGCCGGGCAGAGCAAGCTGCGTTCGGCAAGTGCGCTGGACCACGTAAAAGCTCGTCGCCAGTAGGGCGTTGCCGCCAAAGGCAAAGATCACCGCGCTGGTGTGCAGGGGGCGGACCCGGCCAAAGGTCAGCCAGGGTTCGATGTTGAGCACCGGAAAGGCCATCTGAAGCGCGATGAAGACGCCTGCGAGCAGGCCTGCCAGCCCCCAGAACATCGTTGCAATCACGCCCCAGCGGATCACGTCATCATAATATCGATCAGGCCCCGGGGGCATCTTGAAAAGGCTTTGCGCGCTCGCCAGCGGATCAAAGCTGCGCAATGTGGCGATCATCAGCACTACAGCGAGTGCGGCGATCAGTCCCATATGTATGGCAAAGCCGCTGTCCTGCGCGCCGACTATGGCCGCAATCGCTGCAAGCATCACAATCGCCCACAGCCCGAACCGTCCAAGTACAGATTCCATGATTTTGATCCCTGTTTTCCGCGCCTGATTTCTGTTGGTCGAAGACCATTCAATGAAAACCCAATTGCAGGCGGGGAATGCGTTGTATTTGACTCAAATCAAATTGGCTGGCGAAACGCTCCTTTTCACAATTGCCCTCTGATCTGTTTGAGTTTGTCGATGTTCTGGAGCTTGATCTGTGAGCGCCCCTGCGTCTCAATCAAAGCCTCTGAGCGCAGATCGGCAAACTGACGGCTGACGGTCTCGATCGTCAGCCCGAGACTGTCGCCAATGTCGCGGCGGCTCATCGGGAGGTCGAACGTGCACGGCCCGCGGGTGCAGCCGCAGACCCGATGTGCGATTGAAACGAGGAAGTCTGCGACCCGCTGGCGGGCCGATTTGTGCCCCATCTGCATCATTCGCGCGCGGCTGCGGTGGAGCGCTTCAAGAGAGCGCGTCATCACCGCCCGAATAACGGCTGGGTCATCCTGCGCGACATCGAGAAACCGGTCGGTTTCGAACACGATGCACTCGAGATCGCTGAGGGCGATCAGGCGATAGGCGCTGCGGCCGTCGCGCAGAACAGAGACAATGTCGCCGGGAAAATGGAATGAGAGGATCTGGCCTGTATGGCAGCTGCACGTGCTCTGTTTAGGCGTGGCAGATGGGTTTTGATCTGTCTGGACTACCAATTTGGCGTAGCCGTTGGCGACAAAGACCAAGCGATCCTCTTGCCCATTGATCGGCAATTGCCCACCGCGTCCAAGCGCAAGGCAGCGCCCCACTGCGCATAGGCGGTCGAGACACAGCCCGTCGATCATAGAGCCTTTCTCGGCCGAATAGCCGATTGCGGCACGGAACTGGTCCATGCTGCGCAGCTCTGGAGAAAGGTTGCTTGTTGCCATGACAGCACCGCTATGGCGCAAGCTATCCCGTGCAACATTGATCCAGATCAACTCACATCAGTTTGATGCAAATCAAGGCAATCGCGAGCGGCATGCCCCAAATGTCGCGCCAATGGCAGCAAATTCCTGGGCCACAACGGGTGGCCACTGCTGTCATGAGGAGGCTGAGGGATCGCCCCTAGGATGCGTTTAGGCGGGTGGCATGGGCTGGTTGGCATAGGCCAAAAGGCCCGCCGCCCAGCCGACGCCACAGGTTTGGCTTGCTGCCAATGCATCCGGGCTTTTCAGCCCCCTTTTCTGAAACGGATCAAGGAACAACCATAATGAAAACCAAGTTTCTCATGCTCGCAGCTGCTGCTGGTGCCGCGGCGTTTGCTTCGCCTGCAATGGCGCAGGAAGCAGGAGACATTCAACTCAAGGTGGTCGCCACCGCCGTCCTCCCGGAAGGTGATATTGAGAGCATCCCCTTTGACAATGTGCCGCTTCCAGCTGATTTCGACACTGCAGCCAATGACAATGTCGTTCCGACACTTGCCGTTGAGTACTTCCTGACGGACAGCTTCTCGATCGAAACCATTGCTGGAACAACTCAGCATGATGTGGACGCCTTCGCGGGTCTGCCGGGCGCGGAAATCGTTTCTGACGGCTTGCTCCTGCCTGCGACGTTCACCGGCAAGTTCCACTTCGATGCGGGCGGTATCAAGCCCTATGTCGGTGCCGGCGGCGCCTATTTCATCTGGCTCGATGCTGATCCAGGTGCAGGTATCGTCCCGCTGGGCGTGACCGACGTTAATCTCTCGGACGAACTTGGCCTCGTCCTGCAAGCTGGTGTAGATGTTCCACTGGGCGATAATGGATTTGGGCTGACGCTCGACGCCAAGCGCTATTTCATCGACACCACTTTGACGGTGTTTGTTGATGATACGCTGATCCTTGAGACTGAACACAGCCTCGATCCTTGGGTCCTGAGCGCAGGCGTGAGCTTCACGTTCTAAGAGATAAGAAGGACATATGTGACGGGAACTGATCTGCCCCATCCTCCGCCGATACAGGTCGCAAGCGATCTCACCTCGAGAGACTTGCTTGCAGCCCTGGCGGCTGGGTGGGGCGATTTCCTCAGAACCCCACAATACGGACTGTTCTTTGGCGCGATCTTCGCTGGTGCGGGGGTCGCGCTTTCTTATTTTGCCTTGGTCAGGGGGGAAGTTTCCTGGTTGATACCCGCAGCCGCCGGCTTCCCCTTGCTTGCCCCGTTCACAGCCGTTGGTCTTTATGAGGTGAGCCGAAGACGCGAGGCAGGTTTGCCGCTGACATGGCGCGCCATTCTCGGTGCCATTCGAGGGCGGGGGGACGAGCAGATCATGAGCATGGGAGTGATCCTGTTCGTCGCCTTTGGGTTCTGGGTCATCATCGCCCATCTGGTCTTCTCAATCGCAGTTGTTGAGGCCGGAGCAGGGTCGGAATCACTCGAATTTCTGACCACCAGCGCTGGCCTCGCCATGCTCACCGTGGGGAGTGTGATCGGAGCAATTATCGCGCTGATCTTCTATGCGATCACGGTCTTCAGTCTGCCGATGTTGGTCGACCGCGAGGTCGACTTCATGACCGCGATCCTCACCAGTCTGAAGGCGCTGCGCGACAATTCAGGCGTATTGCTAGGTTGGGCGATCGCGATCGCCGCGCTGCTGTTCCTCGCCATGATCCCGGCGTTCCTTGGATTGCTAGTCGTGCTGCCCGTGCTGGGACATGCGACCTGGTACCTCTATCGGCGCACAGTGCGCTAGGCGGCGCCGAGCAGATCGGGCACTTTTACGGTATCGATAATCTCTGAATATTTCGCGCCGAGATCGCGCAGGTTTTGCCTGTGCAGATCGGCATTCCTGTCGCCGCAGGCATCAGCGACGGTCATCGGAATATAGCCATATTGCAAAGCATCGAGCGCGCTCGCGCGGATGCAGCCAGAGGTCGAAAAGCCGCCAATATACAGCGTGTCGATACCGTGCTGCTTCAGCCAGTCATCAAGCCCGGTCCAGTGGAACGCGGAAGGGTATTGTTTGAGGATCACTTTTTCATTTTCCGCCGGTGAAAGGTCGGCAGGAAAGCCGCCAAGCTTAGTCTCGCCGACGAAAATTTTGAGCGCAGGGATCTTCTTGAAGAAATACCCTCCATCCGCACCGCCTTCGGAGTAGCGCACTCCGGTCCAGATCACCGGAAGGTTGCGCGCGCGGAAGAGAGCAACGAGCTCCGCCATACGCGCCACCGCATCTGCGCCGCTTTCCAGATAGAGCGGCGAGCCTTGCTCGACATATGCTCGGACCGGATCAACCAGCAGCAAGGCGGGAGCTGTACCTGGAGTGAGATTTCCTGCGAAAGCTTCCTTCCAAGTGGGGCTAGACGCACCAGCCATGCTCAGATCGCTCCCGCTGCAGACAGCTCGGCAAGCTCTGTGTCGCCAAAGCCCAGCACTTCTCCAAGCACTTCGCCATTGTGCATACCGGGTTCTGCTGGGGCAGGGCGGCGCACTCCTGAGGGTGAGGCGGAGAGCTTGGGAAAGGCGTTCTGCATTTTGATCGGGCCGCGCGTAGCGGTTTCAACCTCGATAATCGCCTCACGCGCCTGGAAGTGTGGGTCGGCGATCATGTCGGGTGCGCGGTAGACACGGCCTGCGGGGATCGAATATTCGATCATTGCCGCTTCGACCTCGTCCACGGTTAGCGAGCCGGTCCATGCATTGACTTTGTGATCCAGTTCGGTCTGGTTCTTCCCGCGCGCGATATGAGTGGCATAGCGTTCGTCGGTTGCAAGTTCTGGCTCCCCCATTGCTTCGGCGAGACGGGCAAAGATCTCATCCTTGTTCGCGCCGATCATGAAGTGACCGTCTTTGCACTGATAGACATTGCTAGGCGCAATTCCGGGCAGGATCGAGCCAGAGCGTTCGCGGATGAAGCCGTTGAAGTCATATTCGGGGACCAGCCCCTCCATCACCTGCAGCACGGCCTCGTAAAGCGCAGTGTCGACGACTTGGCCTTGGCCAGTTTTCTCGCGGTGGTGGAGCGCGGCGAGCACTCCCATGCAGCCATAGGAGGCACAAAGTGTGTCGCCGATCGAAATACCCATGCGCGCTGGCGGGCGATCGGGATCGCCGACAATGTATCGCCAGCCGCCCATTGCTTCTCCAATTCCTCCAAAGCCTGCGCGGTTTGAGTAAGGACCATCCTGACCATAGCCCGACATGCGCGCGATGATCAGGCCCGGGTTCTCTTCGAGCAGGCTTTCGGGCGAAAGGCCCCATTTCTCCAACGTGCCCGGCTTGAAATTTTCGATCAGCACGTCGGCCTTGGCGATCAGTTTGCGCGCGAGCGCCTGGCCTTCGGCAATGCGCAGATTGCAGGTGACCGAGCGCTTGTTGCGGCCGATCACTTCCCACTGCACTTTCTCCTCGCCCTGACCCCACAGACGCATCGGATCGCCCGCGCCCGGAGGCTCAAGCTTGATCACATCGGCGCCCATATCGCCGAGCAACTGGCCGCAGAAGGGACCCGCGAGCAGCTGGCCCATCTCGACCACACGAATGTCTTTAAGAGCGCCCATTATTCGGCCGCCTCACGCATATCGGAATGGTGCCATTGCGGCTGTTGCGGCGCCTCGAGGCCGGTTTCTTCGAGGCAGTGGGCGCGCAACTCGTCGATCGAAGGACCGTAATCGAAGAGGGGCAGATCGCCGCGCGTCGCCTTCATCTCAGCCCGGAGATTTTCGGTCGCGCCGGTGTCGATCACGCCATTTGCGTCGGCCACTACGCCATAAGCTTTCGCGCCGTCTGCTGTGACGAGTCCCTGTCGGATTTCGAGACCAACGACCTCTGGATCACGCTCCAGCGGGTCGCCCCAGCCGCCGCCACCCCAGGTTATGAAGTGGAGAAGATCGCCTTCCTTGACCTCGACATCTTCAATCTTGTTGCCAACGATCTCGGTCGAACCATCGGCACGCTCCAACACCTTCTTGGCGCGCATGCCCGGATGGCCGCCATTGACGCCCCAGGGTGGGACGAACCAGCGGTCGTCATGGATCGCAATCGCTCCATCGGCGAGGAAGCGATAGGTCATGTGGATGCCATTGCCGCCGCGGTGGAGGCCTGCTCCGCCGCTGTCAGGTTCGGTTGAGTAACGCTCGATCCGCAGCGGGAAATAGCGCTCCAGAAATTCGTTCGGGACATTGGTGAAGCCTGGCCACAGCGAGTGACCATCGGGACCATCGCCCAGCGGGCGTCCCGGAATGCCGCCAAAGCCGATCTGGAACAGCTGATACCACTCACGATCCTTCCCGCCTCTTTCGTCCCAACCGGAGTAGAAAAGGTGGGGAGAAGACGAAAACCCGGCTGCATTGAGAAACTCAGGTGTGCCTTGCCCCAGCAATCCGCCAAGGATGTCGAAGATTCTACCCAAAGCATGGGTGCGACCCGACAGCGCTGCAGGGAATTGCGGTTTTAGGAGAGATCCTTCGGGAATGCGGACTTCGATCAGGTCGTAAAACCCATCGTTGAACATGATCTGCGGGTCGAAGACCATAATCATGTAGATCCCGAAGAACATCTTGAACATGTTCTCGTTGAGGTAGAAATTGATCGACGCAGCGCTCTGCGGGTCGGTGCCTTCGAAGTCGAGGATGACCTTCTCGCCCTCGCGTCGCATCGTGCATTTGATCTTGTAAGGGCCAAAGCCTTTGCCATCGTCGCAGATGTAATCCTCAAAGCTTTTGGGCTCTTCGGAGACGGCCATGGAGATCAGCGCCTTCATAGCGCGGTGGTTGCGATCAAGCAGCTCTTGCGTTGCCGAGTAGTAGACGTCGTCGCCAAAACGCTCTGCCATTTCGACCACGCGGTTCGCAGCAACGCGGCAGCTGGCGATAAGGGCGTTAAGGTCGGCCTGGCACCAATCGGGCTTGCGTGTCTGGTGCATGACGAGCTTCATCAGGTCGTCATTATATTCGCCCTTCTTCCAGATCTTCACCGGAGGAATGCGCACACCTTCCTCGAAGATCGAAGAGGCTCCGATCGGCATTGATCCGGGGACCATGCCGCCAATGTCGGATTGGTGGCCGAACATCGCGGTGTAGGCGATCAGGCGACCATCCTTGAACACCGGCAGCAGCACCAGCCAATCGTTGGAGTGCGAAATCGCGCCTTCGCAGGAATAGGGATCGGACAGGAAGATCATGTCCCCGTCTTCCAGCGTGTCATCATAGCCTTTAAGGAAGCCGTCGATGAAGCTTCCAAACTGGCCGACGATCATCTTGCCCGACGCATCGGCAATCAGAGGGAATGCGTCGCCTTGTTCACGAATGCCGGGCGACATGGCGGTGCGCACAAGCGTCGCGTCCATCTCAATCCGGGCGTTCCTGAGAGCGTTTTCGATGATGTCGAGCGAAACGGGGTCGATGGCGACGCGCTCAAATGGGGTTTCGTTGGTTTCGATGATCTGTGCAGGCATGGCTTAGCCCTCCTGATCTGGATTGATGAGGATGTTACCGACCGCGTCGATGGTCGCGGTGCAGCCGGCTTCGACGAGTGTGGTCGAGTCCATTTCCGTGATGATGGCGGGGCCGGGGATCACGTCCCCTTGGCGCAGTTTGGAGCGGTCGTAGATCACCGCTGGCATTTCCTGCCCGTCCATCCAGACCGTGTGGTCGCGGATCTTGGCAGCGGATGGATCGCCATCACCCTTGGGCAGCTCGGCGGCTGGAAGCGCAGGCGCCTCTCCAAGAGCCACAGCGCGCAGGTTCACGATCTCGTGCGGGGTGTCCATGTTGAAAGTGAAGAGGCGCAAATGCTCCTCATCGAAGCGCGCAAGGATGCCCTCAATCCCATCCGCGTCGAGCACGGCCTTGTCGATTGTGAGGGGCACTTCAAAGGCTTGCCCTGCATAGCGCACATCGACTTCAAACTGCGTTGTGATCGAGGCTTCGGGCACACCGTCTGCGGTCAGCTCTCCGCGGGTCTGGGCGGCCATCTCGTCGAGCACAGCGACAAGGTCGGCGACGGAGGTGTCTTTCGCGAGCTTGGAGAAGCTGCGAGCTGTTTCCGTCCGCATTTGTGTCGTCGCATCGCCCAGAGCGCAGAGCACGCCGGGGGAGACGGGCGAAACAGCGGGCCAGGAACCCATCAGCTTGGCGACAGCGTTGACGTGGAGCGGACCCGCTCCGCCAAAACCCATCAGCGCAAATTCGCGCGGGTCGTAGCCTTGCTGGACGCTGATCATGCGGAGCGCGCCGAACATGTTCTCGTTCACAATATCGATGATGCCGCGCGCCGCCTCCATCAGGCTCACACCCAGCGCATCGGCAATGGTTTGCACCGCCGCCTTCGCGCCTTCGCGGTCGAGCTTGAAAGATCCACCGAGCAGGTCTTCGGGCAGATAGCCGAGCACCACATTGGCGTCGGTCACGGTCGGCAGCTCGCCGCCTTTGTTGTAGGCAACAGGGCCGGGGACAGCGCCCGCGCTTTCAGGTCCGACGCGCAGCGCACCGGTCAACTCAGGCACGTGGGCGATCGAGCCGCCGCCTGCGCCCACCGTTTTCACGTCGAGCGCGGAGGCGCGGACGGACAGGTGGCCGACTTCGGTCGTGCGAACACGGCGTGCTTCCAGCCCTTCGATCAAGGCAACGTCAGTGGAGGTGCCGCCGACATCCAGCGTCAGAATGTTCGAAAGGCCTGCATTTTTGCCGACCCATTTTGCGCCCGTGACCCCGCCAGCAGGGCCGGACATCAGGATGTTGACCGGATGCTCTTCGGCCTTGTGGCTCGACATCAGACCGCCATCCGACCGCAGCAGCGAGACTTTGCCTTCGAGACCTTCGTCTTCAAGTCGCTCACGCAAGTTGGAGACATATTTGCTCACTACCGGTCGCACCGCCGCGTTGGCGACGGTTGAGAGCGTGCGCTCATATTCCTGCATTTCGGGCAGAACTTCGTGGCTGAGCGACACTGGAATGCCCGGCAACTCTTCTGCCGCGATTTCGCCAATGCGGCTTTCATGCGCGCCGTTCACATAGGCGTTGATAAGGCTAACGGTGAGCGCCTCGACGCCTTGCGATTTCAGCTGTCTAAGCGCCGCGCGGACCGCGTCTTCGTCGAGGGGGCGGACTTCGTTGCCATCAGCATCCATCCGGCCCGGCACTTCGAGAGTGTCTTCGAGATGTGCAAGCGGCTGAGGCTTGGGCCATACGATCCATGCCGCAAGCCCGCCGGGCACGAAGCTGCGCGCGATCTGCATGACATCGCGGTAGCCTTCGGTCGTGATCAGCCCGACTTTCGCGCCTTTGCCTTCGAGCACTGCATTGGTCGCCACGGTCGTTCCATGGAGGAAGTAGCTGATCTCGCTCGCCGCAACGCCCGCCTCTTCGGTGATCGCCTTCACCCCGTTGAGGATACCCTCAGAACTGTCATGCGGGGTGGAGGGGGTCTTGTGCCGCCAGAACTGCCCATTGGCTTCGTCGAACAACAAGAGGTCGGTGAACGTGCCGCCGACATCAACGCCCAATCTGTAAGTCATATTTTCTCCCGGTGGGATCTGGTTGAGAGAGTGGATTGCAGGAATTTCTCGCTAGGCCGCCTTTGCAACCAGCGAGGGAAGCTCGCGCCCCAAGACGCTTGCAAAGGAATGGTTGGCTGTGATGGCTGCTTGAAGGTCGATCCCGGTTTCGACGCCGGATTGCTCCATCAGGTAGACAAGCTCTTCAGTCGCGATGTTGCCCGTTGCCTTGGGAGCGAAGGGGCATCCGCCAAGCCCGCCTAGCGAAGCGTCGAACACGCGCACACCTGCCTGGTAGGCGGCCCAAGCATTGGCGATGCCGGTGCCCCGTGTGTTGTGGAAGTGGCAGCGCATTGGAATCTCTCCGCCCAGCAGTTCGCCGAGCCGTGAGAACAACTCGCTCACCTGGGCCGGAGTGCCGACGCCAATCGTGTCCGCGAGCGCGATTTCTACAGGGCCTTCAGCCGCCAACTCTTTGGCGATGGTTAGGACGGTGTCGGGTTTCACTTCGCCTTCAAACGGACATCCGAAAGCGGCGCTGATGGTTACTTGTGCCGAGAGCCCTTCGGCCTTGGCAAAGCGGAGCATGTCGCGGTTTTCGGCAATACCTTCCGCGATGGTCTGACCCTGGTTCTTCTGGCCAAATGTGTCGCTCGCCACGATCACACAGCCGGCTTGGTCGATGCCGCGCTTTCCGCCCTCACGGGTGGCAAGGCCGCGCATGATGCCGCGCTTGTTGAGCGTGAGGCCAATATAGGTTGCATCTCCAATGTCCGGCAGGGCTTCAATCACAGCTTCCGCGTCGGCCATTTGCGGCACGCGCTTAGGGTGAACGAAGCTCGCCACTTCCAGCCGCCTCGCCCCGTAACCGAGCATATCATTGATTAGCGCAAGCTTGGCCTCGGTTGGCACCGCCTCAGGCTCATTTTGCAAGCCGTCGCGGGGGCCAACTTCGACCAATTCAATTCTCTGGGAACCTTCTGTATACATTTTCGTTGTTGCACCCCTCAGGCCGCATCCTTTGTGAGGCCGCGATGCGCGTCGGCATATGCATGGAAAGCGCGGCGGATATGTCCTGCCATAATGGCTTCAGCCCATGGACCATCCTTGCGCGCGAAGGCTGCGAGAAGATCCTCATGCTCGCTGTAGGAACTGCGGAATGCCTCAGGGCCATAATGCTGCGCGGTGCGCCACACGACGGGCTGTTCGATCAGAGCGGAGAGCAGGTTGGTCAGGCGCCGCGAATCCGCTGCCTCTAGCACCATGCCATGGAAAGTTTTGTTGTGCTCAAGGAATTTGGCGACGTTCACCTTAGTCCCGCTCACAGCGGTACGAAGCGCAGAATTCACTGCTTTCAAGCGGTTAAGCGTCTCGCCGTCCATTCGCTCTGCTGCACGCCTTGCGGCATAGCCTTCCATCATCGCGCGCAGTTCAAATGCGTCGGAGACATCGCCCAGCGACCAGTCAGCAACGAAACTGCGCTGTGATGCATTCTTCCTCACCAGCAGCTCAGCCTCGAGTCGCCGGAGGGCATCGCGCACCGGGGTACGTGATACACCGCAACGTTCTGCAAGCGCCTCCTCGCTGAGCTGTTCTCCGGGAGAAAGCTCCCCAGAGAGCACCATCGCGCGAATCGTTTCGTAGGCAAGATCGGATGCTTTGGGCACGGACACTCCCGGGTTGACTCTGGCCGATTGTATACAATAAGACGCGCTCAGCGCAACAGGCCCATTTGCTTAATTTCAGGGTCAAGGGCGCGAAACGTCATCTGCGGGGCATGATGGGTTGGGACTTACCTGAGGGCTACGCGATCAGTTTTTGCAGGCTTCGCCAGAGGCCTCCTTTTCCTGTTCGGGGAGAACAATTTAATGCGTAATCTCAAGACCCTCCTGGCCGCTGGTGTAGCTTGCGGCGCGGTCCTTCCGCTTAGTCCGGTCGCCGCTCAGAGCGTTGGCCCCAATGCGGAGGCCGCGTCCGAAGACAACGCCATCATCGTGACCGCTCGGCGTCAGGATGAGCGACTGCAAGACGTACCTGCATCTGTCTCGGTTATCACAGCGGATACAATTGCCCGGACCGGATCGGTCAATTCCGAAGACTTTGTTGCCCTTACCCCAGGCGTAACAATCGTGACTGGAACAGCTGAGGCTGGCGATACGCAGATCAATATTCGCGGTATTAACGGTGCGCGCGATGCAGAAAGCTCGGTCGCGCTGGTGGTGGACGGGATCCTCAAGACCAACACCGCTCAGTTGAACCAGAACCAAGGCACTTTGCGACAGGTCGAAATCCTCAAAGGCCCGCAAGGCGCGCTTTACGGTCGCAACGCGGCAGCGGGCGCGATTGTGATCTCGACGCTTGAGCCATCGGATGTGATCGAAGGCTCTATCCGCGCTTCATACGCCAACGAGCAAACGGTTGAGACGACCGGCTATATTGCAGGGCCGATTTCGGACAATGCCGGATTTGTTCTCTCCGGCTATTACCGCACAACTGACGGCTTCTTTCGCAATGTTTTCCTCGACGAGAAGAATGTCGATGATCAGGAAGTTTGGTCGATTGACGGTCGGGTCATGGCAGACCTCGGCCCGGATACTGAGCTCGATATCAAAGCGCGCTATTCAGAACTGAGCGGTGCGTCGATCAACTTTAACGCGTCGTTCCACTTGCCAGAATTTGCGGCTTTCAACCCTGCGTTTAACGAGGACGTGAACGATCATCCGTTCAATTATTATGGCAATATCGATCCACAGAACGATCAGGACAGCTTCGATATCTCGGCCAAGATCGACCACGATTTTGGCGGGGCGACGCTGACCGTTTGGGCTCTTTATTCGGATGTGGACCAGAGCCTTGTCGCTGATGGCACATCAGCTGACTTTGCACGCTACATCCCGTTCCCGGCACCAACGCAGACCGCCGAGGATGTTGCCAATGCATGTTTCGCCTCCACGGCAGCGCTGACCGGCTTTGAGGTGAACCAGCCGGGCTTCATCGGCACGGTCCCAGTTCCATTCCTTTTCGACCCAGCCAACGGTTCGACCTTTGGCCCCTACAGCCCGACGACCTGCGACGGCACACAGTTCCAGTCGCGCGAGCAAAGCGACTTCAGCGGTGAGATTCGCCTGTCCTCGAACGATGGGGGCCCGTTTAGCTGGCAGCTTGGCCTGTACTACCTCAATATCGATCGCGAGACCGGGGTGAGCCTCGGCGCCGATCTGGGGCAGGGAGTGATCCCGCAGCTATTTAACGCGCCCGATACGATCAACCCGACCTCGCTGCTGCTGGCGGATAGCTTCGACACCGATGTCTATGCTGCGTTTGGCAACGCTGAGTACGATTTCGGCAATTTCACAGCGGGCCTTGCGCTGCGTTATGACATTGAAGACCGTTCGACGACTTCGCTCGTCCCGACCGCGACCGATCCGATCACAGGCGGCCCGATCAATCCGGGCCAGGCTTTCGGAACACTCGACCCGGCAAGCGCGAGCTTCAAGCAGCTCCAGCCCAAGCTTTCCCTAAGCTGGCAGCCAACCGAGGACGTAAATGTCTACGCCAACTGGGGCATCGGCTTTAAGTCGGGCGGGTTCAACAACCAAGGCAGCCAGGCGATCATCGATGCCAACTTCAATGATGGCGTGACGCCCGGCACCATTGATGCCGACGTGTTGATCTTGGACCAGTATGACAAGGAAGTGTCGAGCGCGTTCGAGGTCGGAGTGAAGGGCAACCTGGCAGGCGGAGCGATCACTTTCGACCTTGCCGGTTACTACACTGAGATTGATGACATGCAGTTCTTCGAATTCTTCGTCGGCAATTTTGGACTGTTGCGCGTGGTTTCGAACATCGACGAGGTCGAGGTGATGGGCGCCGAGCTTAATTTGACCGCTGAACTGGTTGAGGGTTGGTCCATCTTCGGCTCAGCCAATGTCACCGACAGCGAGATCAAAGAGAACGCTTCGCGGCCCTACACAGTCGGCAACGAATCGCCCTATACGGCTGATTACACGATCAACATCGGAACCGAGGTGGATGTGCCGCTAAGCAGCAACGCAGACCTGATCATGCGCGCTGATTATCGCATTACCGGTCCGACATGGTTCCACTCGGTGCAGGATCAAACCCGGCCGACCTTGTTTACCGGCCTTATCCCGATCTCGCAGGTCGATTTCCTGCCGGCCGAGACTGGTGACGCCAATTACAGCGTAGCGCAGCGCGATGCGTTCGATGTTCTCAATCTGCGCGCGGGTGTCGAGTTCGGCAATATCAGCGTCTTCGTGTTTGGCGAAAACGTGCTGGGTGAGAAGTACATTAACGAAGCGATCCCGGCGATCGAGTTCGGCGGATCGTTCATCTCACCCGGCGCTCGCAGCCTTTACGGGGTCGAGGTTGGCGTGAAGTTCTAAGCGACTAGCTTGGCAATATTGAGGGGGCGGGGAGGCAGGTGCTTTCCCGCCCTTTTTCTTGCTCAATCGGAAGAAAATGATTGAAATGGTCGGGGAGAGAGGATTCGAACCTCCGACCCCCTGTACCCAAAACAGGTGCGCTACCTGGCTGCGCCACTCCCCGACATTTCAATCCTCTACTGGCGCTCCTCGTTAGAGAAACTCGCCAACAGATGTCTCGCGCTCTGTCTGGCCCAAGGGGTTTGGTGGGCCCGGCAGGATTCGAACCCGCGACCTAGCCGTTATGAGCGGCCAGCTCTAACCGCTGAGCTACAGGCCCGTACCCAAACCCTGGACTTTCACGTCCGGGCGAGCGCGCGAAAGGGGCCTCTACAGCCCCTTTGAACAATAGACAAGCGGCGTATTTAACGCTTGTGCATCAAAGTCCGCTCGCTGCCATGATCTCGTGCACATTTGCGGACCGAACATCGCGTTTGGCGAGATAGGCGTAGATCTGCGCGAACCAATCATACAATGCCTCAACCTCAGCCTGATTGGCCGAATAGGGCGTAAAGCCGGGGGCCAATGAGGGACTGTGGAAGGACAGCACCAAAAGGGGCAGCTGCTCATCGAGCGCGATATCGATGCCGCGAATCGCTTCCTCCGCGCTCACTCCTTCAGGCGTAAGAGGAATACGTTCGAGCAGGTTGAGACGAGAAAAGCCGGAATAAAAGGTCGGCATATGTCGCTGCGCGCGTTGGAGCTTGCGCCCCAACTGTCGCAACACCCCCCAATAGACAGTCGTGACTGGTAGCTCGAGCAAGTTCTGCTTAGCCTTTGTGTCTCCATCGACCCAGTAGGGCGCGAGCGGATGGTACGAGAAGTCGGGGCCATGCTGCGCGCTGTAATCGAACAGAGTACGGACCGATGTGTCTATCTTTATCCCGTTATCGCGCAGGATTCCCGCGCTGTTGGGTCCGAGGCCATAACGCCCTGCTCGATAGATCTGAGGAGCCGACCCAAAGGCGTCCTCAATGCGGTCGCGCAATGCGCGCATCTTGGCTGCCTCCAGTTCTCGTGGCAGGCTACCTACATAAGAATTTTGCGCGCTGACATCCTCGTCAAAGGGCGGGTTGACCCAGGGGTGCAGCTGCATTCCGACATCGGCGGTACCGCGCTTGACCGCATCGCCAATGATCTCAACAGCGCGCGCGTTGCCAGCAATTGGCCAGTCGACCAGATAGACCGGATGGGCTCCAATCTCCTCACAAAAGGCCTGAAAGCGCGGGATCGCGGCGACGTGTTCCAAGCCGTATTGATCGCGAGAGAAGGGGGCGTTCCAGTCAAATTCCTCTTCGGTGTCGACGGTCAGGAGGACGCGCTGGCCAAACCCCTCCGCAAATCCCGCCAGGTGGGGCTGCGATGGCGGCTCGATCATTGAAACGTTTGTCGCAGCCTCAGCCATTGCGCGACTAATCCCCTAGGTCTTATTGTTCTCCACTTGCCATAGAGTGAAGCTGTAAGCGAGAGGTTACCCGCCACCGTCCTGTCTGTCCGCAGGCTCAGTCAACGCGAGGACTTGAGGGACAGTTAGCATCAGGCTTTCTCCGTCGCGCAACAAATCTCCGCCCACTGCTCGCGCCTCGGCCCTCACAAGGCGCAATGCAAAGCCTGCTCCGAACAGACCGGCGTTAATCGTGGTGCCGATCGGGCGCGCTTCGGCAGTGAAGACATCGGCTTCGCGAAGCAACAAGGCGGGCATCTCGCAGGTGAGCGCAGCTAGGTCGTCCTGAGTTGTCAACTCAGCTTCGAGCATTTCGCCTGCCGCGCATCCCCCCGCCAGCGTCGCAAGCAATCGCCACAGCATCGTCTCGGCCTCGTCGGGCGCCATCGCCACCTCGAGCGGCTCCGGAGGCGCACTTTCAATCACAATCCCAGCCATCCGCGGGGCAAGAACCTGTTTAAGCTGATTGACCGTGCGTTCGACTTGGCCGCTGAAGTTCGCAGCACCACGTGCGATCGCCATGCCCCCGGTTTCAAGCCGGGCGAGCCTGTCCAATTCCTCAAACCCAGCGAGAATTCGCGCCGCATCGGCCGTAATCGCCGCAGCAAGGGCGCGATATTCGTGCGGAACAATTCCCAGAATCTGCTGCTGGATCACCTCGGCATAACCCTGAACAGCGGTCACCGGAGTGCGCAATTCGTGGAGCAATTGACGGATGCGGTCCGCTTCGCGCTGCGCTGCTGAGGGACGGTCATCGTTGAGCGAAACGGGCCGGCGAAAGCGTCCGATATATCCGGCAAAATGTCCGCCATCGCTGAAACGCGGCTGGGCATCGACAATCCAGTCTCCGGCAATCTGGGGAGCGCCGTCGAGCATCATCGGCGCATTCGCGACTGGCTGACGACGACTGACCGCCCGCTCGATTGCGGATTCTTGCGCTTCGGAGCCTGGGCCAGCGCGGATAGGCCGCACCAGCCTAGTGCCCACCACCATGGGAGCGACTGCGTCATCAGCCCAGTCGATCCGACCCCTCGCATCGGCAGAGAAGCCGAAGCTGAGCACTTCACGCGCATCCTCTTGCTCTTCTTCGCCGAGCGGTAGGCGCGGCATCGAAGTGCCGTCTGCTCCATCTCCGCCATCGCCTGCGTCGCGGTCACGGCGGAACTGCGCGATGCGTTCGACCAGTGCGGAAATCTCGCTGCGCCCCGCATCTTGTGCGGTATCTTGGTCAGACTCCTGAGAAGTGCTTTGGCGCTCCAAGCCGTCCGCTTCATCGGGCTCGGCGTCGGGTTCGTCAGAAAGCTCGGGCTCGTCCTCGCCGGGCGTTGCGAGCATAAAGGGCTCTTCCTCCGCTTCCTCTTCTGGCGGAGGGTCGGAAAAGTCATGCGGAGGCTGGGTGTTCGAACTACGCGCCTCGAGCTCGGGTGTCGGTGGGGGCGCCGCAAAGTCGGGCTCTGGCTCAGCCGGATTGACGATATCGACCCTGGCCTCAGCGGCATTTTGCTGAGCTATCACGGCAGGGTCTGCGGGCGAGGGCAAACCGCGATCGCGCACACCCAGCTGATCGAGCAGCGCCTCCACATCCACCGGCAAATCTCGCCGCAGTCGCAGAAACCCGCGCGCGCGCACTGGCAGGCGCGGAATCAGCGCAGTCCAGTCATCCACAGACAATTGCGCTCGGGCGAGCGCGGATGCGGCAACTTCAGGCTCAAAGTCAGCGAGATGCGCAGCGAGCTCAGGATTTCGGAACCGCCAGCCGGGCTCGCGGATCATCCGGGCACGATCAGCAGGCGGGATCATATAGCCCAACGCATCAAGCCGCATCCATGCCGCGCCGATCAGGCTGGGGTAGAAAATTTGCTCCCGCGTCCCGGTGTGTCGCGCGCCAAGAAGGTCGATCAATTGCCTGAATTGAATACGTTTTTCTACATCGCTCTCAGTGCGCTGGCGCAGCACTGTGATTAGGCGATCATCGAAAAACATGACAGGCTCCAACCCGCACAGCGACGCGGCGCTCCTTCGAGTTTGAGCGCCCATTGGACCGGCACCTGTGCGAGCAAACGGCGCAATCCTTCTACCTATCTCTAGCACTCAAGAGCATTTGTCACACAGCCTTCGCCCTCCGCGTTGCAAAGCGGGACAATTGCTGGCACACATAATAAAATTAGCCGGAACCGAGCGAAACCGTGCGTGTTCTTGCTAGTGATTGTTAGCGCGTAAGCCTGTTGTACGTGTGCGCGCAATTATGTCGCGGCTTTTTTAGGCCAGGCGAACGAAACTGCGGGTGTGAAGTCTTTCCTTCGGGGGTCTGTGATCAAATGGCGAATTTGGATGATATTGATAAGCGGCTTTTGAGCGAGCTGCAGGCTGAAGGCCGTGTCACCAATGTCGAATTGGCACAGCGCGTTGGCCTTACCGCTCCGCCGTGCCTGCGTAGGGTCCGAGGGCTTGAAGAAGAAGGCGTCATCCGCGGCTATCACGCCGATCTCGACCCTTCCAAACTGGGCTTTGCGATCACCGTCTTTGCGATGGTGAGCCTCAAGAGCCAGGCCGAAAGCGCTTTGCGCGAATTTGAAGAGCACATGGCCGATCTGCCCGAAGTGCGCGAGTGTCACATGCTCAATGGCGAGATTGACTTCATTCTCAAGATCGTGAGCCAAGACCTTCAAAGCTTTCAGGAATTCCTGACCAGCAAACTGACGCCAGCACCCAATGTGGCCAGCGTCAAAACCTCGCTCACGATCCGCACGTCAAAGCATTCGCCGGGCGTGCCGCTCTGAAGCCCTTCTTCGACCGGCTACCAAGCGACGCGGCAACGCCGTTCACCTAAGGTACAACGTTTGCGAGCGAGTGTCCTTGCATGCAGGCTGCCGACATTCCTCCACCACCGCCCGTCATCGTTCTCGAGAGCGAGCAGGCAGGCGCCACATCAATTGATCTCCCCACTGAGAGTGGGCCTCTACTCCGGCTCGAAGAACGCAGCGATGATGCTGTGATCATCGATCTGACGACCTTGGTCCCTTCCACCGATGAATGCTTCGAGGAGCGCGAGCCAGACCCTTTCCAGCCCGAGATCCTGGTGTGCAGGCAGACCCAGATCGCTCCGCGCCTTGATTCGACCTATGGGCCAAGCGCTGAGGAGATGCTTGAGGGCAGCGCAGTGCCGCGGGCCAGTGTCAGATTGTCTGAGGATGCCGAGCTGGAGGCCAATGTCATTAAGCAGGGAGTGGGCGGCTTCGATGCAGATGGAGTCGAAGCGCGGGTCAGGATAGGCTTCTGACCCACGCCGCAAATTGCCTATCAGTGCAATTTCAGCTTCGGCCTAACGATCCTGTTCACTCGGCCGATCAGCATCAGTCCCATGCCCTTAAGCCAGCCGTGAATACCGATCAGGTGCAGGCGATAGAGCGAGGTGTAGATCAACCTTGCCAGCCGCCCTTCAACCGCCATCGCTCCGCCGATCAGATTGCCCATCAGGCTGCCCACGGTTGAAAAGCGGCTCAGCGAGATGAGCGATCCCTTGTCGTCATAGACAAAGGGTTTCAGCTTCTTGCCCTTTTCCAGACGCTGGAGGTTGGTGAAGACCGTGCTCGCCATCTGATGCGCGGCCTGTGCGCGCGGGGGGATAGGGGTGGTCTCTCCGGGTGGCGTGTAAGACGCACAATCGCCGAGGGCGAAGATGTCTGGATCGGTGACCGATTGCAGCGTGTCCTTGACCAGGATCTGATTGCGCGGGGTGGTTTCGAGACCCAACGTTGTCAGGAATTCGGCGCCTTTCACGCCGGCAGCCCACACGATCAGATGCGCTTCGATCCGCTCGTCATCTTTGGTGATCAGGCAGCGGCGCTCTGCCCTCACCACTTGCGTTCCCGCACGCACTTTGACGCCCAGAGCCTCCAGCTCTCCACGCGCGGCCTTGGCGAGCTTGTCGGGGAGGGCGGGCAGGATCCTCGGTCCAGCCTCGACCAAGGTCACATCCAGCCGATTTTCATCGAACACTTCAAGCCCGTAGTGGCGCAGCGCTCCGGCTGCGTTGTAGAGCTCTGCGGCGAGTTCTACGCCTGTCGCGCCTGCGCCGACGATTGCGACTTTGACCCGCTCATCCGCATTGGGATCGGCGATCATCGCGCGGCTGACGCGTAGACAATGATTGAGCAGTTTGGAGCGGAAGCGGTCGGCCTGGACGCGGCTATCGAGATAGAGGCAATGCTCAGCCACGCCTGGTACGCCAAAATCGTTCGAAACCGATCCCATCGCCAGGACCAGCATGTCATATCGGATAGTGTGGGTGCCAATCAGCTCCTCACCAAAATCGTCCATCACTGGAGCCAGAGTGATCGTCTTGGCTCCGCGGTCGATGCTCTCGAGCCGACCGTGGAAGAAGCGATAGCCCCATTTGGCGCAATGGCCACGATAGCCCACCTCATCGAGATTGGCATCGAGCGATCCCGCCGCAACCTCGTGCAATAAGGGTTTCCAGATATGCGAAAGGTTCTGGTCGACCAGAATGATGTCGTGATGCTTGTTGCCATAGCGCGCGCCCAAGCGTCGGACGAGCTCCAGCCCGCCAGCGCCACCGCCGACCACGACAATCTGTGTCTTGGGCGAAGCGCCCGTGCGGGCGGGAGGCAAGCGTTCGGTGTCAGTCCGCGCCTGAATATCGTGTTTCATAACAGCGCCTTGTCAATCAGCCCCCTGATCCCGCTGGGGCGCGTCATCCTCATCCTATGTGTGGCATTCATGGGCAAAGCGCAAGTGCAGAGCCTTGTCTGGGCAAGCAAGAGCGCAGCGCGCCGAAGCCGGCATAAAGCCACCATTGCGGAGCCATATTAGGTGTTTGACCGAGGCGCGGCGAGGCCTTGCCTGCGCTAATGTGAGCGGTGCTGGCCGCATCAATCATTGGCGGAAATACGTTTGCGGCCGACCGAAAACCCGTTGGGAGCGGCTAGTCAGAAAGGCGGTGCGCGCCTGTGCTCGATTTCTCGCGATATGTGCCGCTCGATGCGCCTACTGTGTGGCAGCCCTGGTTGGCGATATTTTGGGCCGGGTCCGATCTTGCGATTATCATCGCATCTCTAGCGATCCCGCTAGCGCTGGGAATAGTGCTCAAACAGCGTCCAGATTTCACGCATAAGGGCACTGTGATGCTCTTCGCGGCTTTCGTCCTGCTTTGCGGGCTGACCCACGCTTTGAGCATCGTCGCTGCATGGTTTCCGATCTCCCCGATACTCACGGCGTTCAAATTCGCGACCGGAGCCGTCGCGCTGCTCACTGCGGCGGCGCTGTTCCGGCTCATCCCGGTCCTGGTGAGGCTGCCGACGCCCGACCGGCATGACGAAGTGATCGAGCAGATCGAAGTCGCGCTGGTGGATCTCGCTCAGACGCGCAATCAGCTCGAGGCCCGTGTCAAGCAGCGCACGGGTGAGCTGGACGTAGCCAATGCGCAGCTCGCACGGACCATGCGCGAGACGCTTCAACGCAGTCGCGATCTGATCCATGTCGTGGCTTCACTGGTCGAGCCGGGCAAAGATGACAGCACCTATCCAGAGACCTTCTTGAGAGAGCTTCGAGGCCGCATCAATGCGCTGCTGGTGGCGACCACTATCGTTATGGAGCAGGACGATCGCATGGGCGTGGACCTTGGTTATATCATCCTGCGCCAGATTGAGCCGCTCTTTCCACACCCCTCAGAGCAGTTGAGTGTAGCAGGCCCCAAACTGGACATCGGCACCCAAGGCGCGCAGCAGCTTAGCCTGGTCACTTGGGAGCCTGCCTCGCGCTTTGCGCAGCTGGGCCGGCCCGAGCAAGCGCGGGGCAAAGTCGCAATCAGCTGGAAGGTTGAAGAACAAACCGACGGCGAAGCTCAATTCACCTTCGAATGGCGCGAGAGCTTCGGGGTCAGCGACACAGACCCGCTCGATAAAGCGGTAGGAGGCGACGGGACTTATACGCCTGAGCCTTTGGCCAGCTTCAGCGAAACCTTGCTGCGGCAGATCGTCCCACGCTCACTCAATGGCAAAGGACGCTTCGATATCGCGCCAGCGACCTTCATCTACCGTTTGAGCTGTCCGTTGGGTGAGTTGCTGGAAACCGCCACTTAGCTCGGCAAACCACGTCTGACGCCCAAACTATACAGTGACCTTAAGTCACCTAACGGGCGTTGTCTTCCAGCGTCTGCTGCAACTGTTCTGAGAAGTCGAGCGCTGGCTCCAAAATGTAGGCCACGTCATCAGCCGATGCATTGACACCATGTTTCACCAGAGCATCTTGGAACTCTTCAGAGCCAAGAAATCTTACGATCTCGTCACGCTCGCTCGGCGCCACTTTTTCCCAGATCCCAGATCCGAAATCTCCTTTCCGGATCAACTCATCCGAACCGGCCACGAGTGAGACTGCCATGTGCATTATTGCCTGAGAGCCGTGTGTGCGAAGCGCGATGGCGAGCTGCGCCTCAGCTGTTTCACCGAGCAGCAGTGATGCGACCAGCCACTCTTCAAGATCCGACTCAAAACTCAAGGGACGCGTGCAGGCTTGCTCAAAGGCGAGGGCAAAATAGCAGCGCAGAATGTCGACCTCTTGTTCAGGCCAGTCTCGCCAGTTCAAATAGACGAGCTTGCTGGCAATGGCCCAAGCTTCAAAGCCGCCCCAGCCTCCTTCACTCAGCGCAGTCTCCAAGATACGGGGCAGGAAATGCTTGTAGTCCGCTTCGCTCCCAACAGTGTAAGGTGCAGAGGTTGCGTAGGGGCCGAGGATCTTAGGTGAGACCGTCCTCAAGGGCTCGGTTACAAGCTTCTGATAACTTCGCTGGTCCGAAGCGCTTTTGGATGGCGAGCAAGGCAGGACTTTGGGCGTAGGATAGCCGCCGAACACGTCGTAAAGCGATGCGATCACGTCGCTCGGGGTGGAAAACATACTGAGGGCTACCCCTCGCGGCTATCCAGCCACTCTTCGAGCCATTTGATCGAATAATCGCCGTGGAGGACATCATCCTGATGCAGCAATTCCTGATGCAACGGGATGTTCGTTTTGACGCCTTCGACGACCATCTCCTCCAGCGCGCGGCGCAGGCGCATGATACACCCTTCACGGTCGCGGCCATAGACGATCAGCTTGGCGATCATGGAATCGTAATAAGGCGGGATCGAATAGCCAGCATAAAGCCCGGAATCGACCCGCACGTGCATCCCGCCGGCCGGGTGATAATAGGTCACTTTGCCCGGCGAGGGTGCGAAGGTGAAGGGATCCTCAGCGTTGATCCGGCACTCGATTGCGTGGCCGCGGAACTCAAGCTCCTCCTGCGCCACCGAAAGCGGTTTGCCAGCTGCGATACGGATCTGCTCGCGCACCAGATCGACCCCCGTGATGGCTTCGGTCACGGGGTGTTCGACCTGCAGGCGGGTGTTCATTTCGATGAAGTAAAACTCACCATCTTCCCACAGGAACTCGATCGTCCCGGCGCCGCGATAGGCCATGTCGCGCATCGCTTTGGAGCAGACCTCGCCCATTCGCATCCGTTCTTCGTCGGATATAACGGGTGAAGGGGCTTCCTCGAGCACTTTCTGGTGGCGGCGTTGCAACGAACAGTCGCGCTCACCCAAGTGGATCGCATTGCCTTTCCCGTCGCCAAAGACCTGAAATTCGATATGGCGCGGATTGCCGAGATATTTCTCAATATATACGGTTGCGTCACCGAAGGCGGCTTTCGCTTCGCTGCCTGCCTGTTGCATCAGCGTTTCGAGCTGGACTTCGCTTTCGCAGACCTTCATGCCCCGTCCACCGCCACCAGAGGCGGCCTTGATAATCACTGGATAGCCGACTTCCGCAGCGATCTTCTTGCCCTCTTCGGGGTCGTCAATCGCTCCGTCGGAGCCGGGGACAAGCGGCAAGCCCAGGTCTCCGGCGGTCTTCTTCGCCTGCACCTTGTCGCCCATCGTGACAATGTGTTCAGGCTTGGGACCGATCCATGCGATGTCATGCGCTTCGACGATCTCGGCAAATTTGGCGTTCTCTGAAAGGAAGCCATAGCCCGGGTGAATCGCGTCGCAGCCCGCGACTTCGGCGGCAGAGATAATCGCGGCATGGTTGAGATAGCTATCGGCGGCGGCAGGTGGGCCAATACAGACCGCATGATCGGCCAGCCGCACATGCATCGCGTCAGCATCAGCGGTGGAGTGCACCGCAACGGTCTCAATCCCCATTTCATGCGCCGCGCGGTGGATGCGCAGCGCGATTTCGCCGCGATTGGCGATCAAGATGCGAGAAATCGTCATAGCGCTTAGCCGATGACGACCAGCGGCTGGTCAAATTCGACCGGCTGGGCGTTCTCGACGAGGATCGCTTTGATTGTCCCAGCCTTGTCCGCGGTGATCGGGTTCATGACCTTCATCGCCTCGACAATCAGCAAAGTGTCGCCTTCGGCAACGCTGTCGCCGACCTTGATGAAGTTGGGCGCCTCTGGCTCTGGTGCCAGATAGGCAGTGCCGACCATTGGTGATTTGAGTGCGCCTGCATGGTCTGCGGCAGGCGCTTCTGGTGCAGCTGCGGGGGCTGGAGCGGCGGCCGGTGCCGCAGCAGGAGCAGGCGCCGCAATCGGAGCGGCCGCGACGATGCCCGCGCCACCACGAGCCACGCGGATTTTGCGATCGTCATCCTCGACTTCGATTTCGGTAAGACCGGTCTCGTTCAACAACTCTGCCAGTTCGCGCACAAGGGCGGTGTCGACATTCATGCCGGATTTCGAACCGGCGCTTGGCTTCTTGGTAGCCCCAGGAGTAGGCATGCAATCCCCTATTATGGTTTCGCGTTAGGAGCGAATAAGCTGAGCTGCCTATTCACGCGAATTGCGGCTGGCAAGTGGCAGATGTGCAATTTTTTTGATTTTCTGGGGCGGTATCTAAGGGGAGAATACACGTTGCCCGCACTCGGGCGACTAGAGTTCGTCTGACGCTACGGCTTCGAGGGCGATGCGGTAGGAATCGGCGCCATGCCCCTCGACAGTCTTGGCCGCAGCCATGCCGACATAGGAAATATGCCGAAAGTCTTCTCGCGTTTTTGGATCAGACAGGTGCACTTCAATAACCGGAACGGTTATCGCCTTGCACGCATCCAGCAGAGCGATGGAGGTGTGGGTGTACGCCGCAGCGTTGAGCAGCACCGCCCTTGCGCCTTCTGTGTGTGCTTCATGCAGCCAATCGACCAACATCCCTTCGTGATTGGTCTGCCGCATGTCGATTACGAAACCGAGCTCGCGCGCGCGATCCTCCAGCATACCGGCAATTTCATCGAGCGTGGTCGAACCATAAATCTCCGGCTCGCGCAGGCCGAGCAGATTGAGGTTGGGGCCGTTGAGGACGTAGATCGTGTTCGACATAGGCAAGCAGATAGCCCGCTAGAGTGCAAGCCGGCAAGCTCCGTCCACAAGTGAAGGTCTCGCGCCGTTGGCCTGGTCGCAGTTCCAACCCTCTGCCTCCTCTATTGCGAATCGTTCGCAATTGTGGCAATACCCAAGTGGGAAGGGAAGGGTAAGACAATGCAGCGAGGGATTATCCTGTTGGGACTGATGGTCTTTGCCATGGGCCAAACCATTCTCTTTGCGCTCCTTGGGCCAGCTGCACGCGATATCGGGCTGGCCGAATGGCAAGTCGGTGCAATCATATCGGCGTCAGCGGTCGTGTTTGTCCTAGTGTCGCCGTTCTGGGGCAGTTTGGCTGATCGGTGGGGACGCAAGAATGTGATCGTTGCCGGGCTAGGGTCATATGCATTTGCCACAGTGCTGTTTGCGTGGCTGCTTGGCCTTGGACTGGAGGGCGCAATGGGGACCACCATCGCGTTTGCCTCGCTGGTCGCGGCGCGCTTGCTCTATGCATTGGGATCGGGCGGAATTCAGCCTGCGGCGGTCGCCATGATGGCAGATTTGACCTCTAAGAGTGATCGCTCCGCTGGGGTTGCAGCGGTCGGGGCCGCATTTGGGATTGGCACCGTTGTTGGGCCAGGGGTCGCCTACCTGTTCGTCGGGTTCGGCTTGTTGGTGCCGCTGTTCGTGGCAGCAGGAGCAGCTTTGGTTCTTGCCCTGCTCGCCGGATTTTTTGTCCATGATCCCGAGCGTCTGGAGATTGAAGAAGATGGCCAGGACGAGGAGGCTGAAACAGCCTCGATCGCTTCGCTGGCACCTTTCCTCGCGCTTGGCCTGATCACCTTCATTGCGATCTCCGCGATCCAACAGACCACGTCCTTCTTCCTTCAGGATTTCACCGGCGCAGACGCGACCGAAACGACGCGGCTCGCAGGCAACGCCTTTGTGGTCCTCGCGCTGGCAATGCTGTTCGTGCAGGGTTTTGTTGTGCAGAAATTGAAGCCCGCGCCCACAAGGATGCTGGCTATCGGCTTTCCGGTAGCGGCACTCGGCATCGCGGTCATGGCGCTTGCGCCTAGCTATGTGGTGATTGTCGCTGGCGTTGGAGTGATGGGTGCTGGCTTTGGGCTCGTCCAGCCGGGGATCAGCGCGATAGTCTCGTTAGCCACCGGAGCAGACTCACAAGGCAATGCAGCAGGCTATGTTCAAGCGGCCATGGCGGGCGGGTTTGTCATTGGTCCGTTGGCTGGGACAACTATCTACGCTCTGTCTCCGACCGCGCCGCTCTTTCTCGCGCTGGGCTGCTGTGTAGTCTGCTTTGCCCTGTTTGTTTGGACCGCGCGGTTTCGATTGGCGCAGTCGCCAGAGGCGGCTTGAACAGCCTGCTACACAAACAGCCTGCGATACAATGAGAGCTGCTTGTGAATTAGCCCGCTTTGCGTAATGTCTCCGGCTTGGGGGGACGCTTTTGAAGACGCGGGACGAACCGTTCTTTTTTTGGATGACGCTGCTTCTGATCGCAATCGTGATCAGCGGCTTTAGTATTCTTGGCTTTTCAAGACCCGGTGGGCCGTTGGCGGTGCCGCTGTTCCTGCACTTTCACGGAGCGGTCTTCCTAGGCTGGTTTGTGCTGCTTGCTTACCAGGCCCGCCTGCCCGGGGCGGGCCACATCGCGCTCCACAAAAGGCTGGGCCAGCTCAGCCTAGGACTTGCACTCGCGATCATCGTGCTGGGATATCTGGTGGTCAGCTACGCGGTCGCGAAACCGGACATGACTATTGCCGGGCGGCCCGCAGTCGAGGGAGCGGTGTTTCCGATCTTCGACATTCTCAATTTCACTGTCACCTATGCACTCGGCTTTGCCAATCGGCGCAACGCACAAGCGCATAAGCGGTTTATGCTGCTCGCAGCCTTGATGATGATCGACCCGGCGATGGCGCGTTTGGTGTTCGGGGTGGGCTTGCCCGGCATGCTCATCCTTGTATTCGAACTGGCGCTCTACGCCGCGATCCTCGTCTATGATCTTATCAAGCTACGACGACCGCATTGGGCGAGTGTCGTTGGACTGGCTCTATTTTTGGGGGCATTCGTGTTCAAAATGAATGTCGGCCAGTTTGCGTGGTGGCCAGACATGATCGAGGCGGTCTTCTAAGCGCTACTTATCCACCCCCCTTGATCTTACCCCATTGCCGCGCGGCGGTGTAGCCGAGATAGCCGGTCCCAAATAGCGCGTAGAGCGGATCGGGCAGGCCGCCGAGATACGCGTTCATTCCGGCAGCGATGTCGCTTGCAGCGGCGGGATTGAAGGCGGAGAGCAGCCCCATCGGCAATGCGGTGAGGATCAGGACATACATCACATAAAGAAAGCTGGGCCTGGCGCGGCTGGTCCAGGGGTCTACCGACTTTGCCTCAGCGACGATGGCCTGCAAACGCGCCTCGATAAGCTCCATTTCCTGTGTGCCCTCGAGCCGCAGCAGCTCAAGCTGAGCCTTGGCGCGGGCTTCCTTGTCGGGGATCAGCTTGTCGAGCAACGAGGTAATTGGGCCGATGAGCGTTTCGAGTATGGCCATGGGGCGCTCCTGTATTAAGAGACTTAAGCCAATAACCAAAACGGTACATATAGGAGAATTAAATCTCCATAAACGTCATTTAACGCCAGTCTATTCCGCAGTTTCAGCCAAAAGCCGCTGGGCCAACGCCAAATGCGGGCGATCGAGCATATTGCCATCAAGCGCCACAGTGCCTTGGCCCGGATTGTCAGCAAAGGCCTGAACGACTGCGCGGGCATGGGCGATTTCGGCCTCGCTCGGTGTAAAGGCTGCGTTGATCGGTCCAATTTGAGCGGGGTGGATCGCCAGCATCCCGCGGAACCCTTGGGCACGGACTTTTCGCGCGCGGGTCTCCAGCGCCGCTAGATCGCGAAATTCAGGTTGGACGGTTTCCAGCGGAGTGACCCCAGCTTTTACCGCGCCGAGCAGACAGAGGCTGCGCGCCATTTCGTAGACGTGGCTGTACTCGCCGTCAGCGCCGCGTTGTTCGCTTGCACCAAGTTCGCTTGAGAGATCTTCCGCGCCCCAGCTCATCGCCACAAGGCGTTCCTGTCCTTTTTGAGTGCAATCATAGGTGCCGGTGGTGAACATCGCAGCTGCGGTCTCAGTGACGAGAGCAGCAACCTTGGTTGATCTAGGAACAATACCAGAGGCGTCCTCGCGCGGGTTTAGCATCGCATCGAGTGCTTCGACGTCATGGCCGCCTTCAGCCTTGGGCAGGAACAGACCTCCCGGACCTGCGGCCAGCACGGCGTCGAGATCATCTTCGGTCCAGCCGCTCGAAAGCGGGTTCACACGGACCCAGACGCGCGCCTTGACGGGCGCATTTGCGATTGCGTCTGCCACCATCGTGCGCGCCGTCGCTTTGCGATCAGGCACGACCGAGTCTTCAAGGTCAAGCAACGCGATATCAGCATCGCTCGCGATCGCCTTGGCCATCTTCTTTTCGCTGTCACCGGGGGCAAACAACCAACTGCGCATTCTGGTGGTCATGTGTCTCTCGCTGTCCCTTCAGCTGCCTCTCAGATCAGCGGTTAGGACGCGCGAGCAGACCGTGCAAGCTTCGTCAGAATGAGCCTTCGATGTCGAAGGAGAAGATCTGTCCGAATGTCCGGTCGCGATCCTCAGTGAAGTCCACTAACCCTGCAGAACGGTCGACAAAGATCGTGCGGTCAAAGCGGTTCTTGCGATTGATGAAGTTCGCCCAGCGGAACCGCGCCGTCATCCCGAACACGTCCTTGTGCTCAACAAAGACACGCAGAAAACCGGGGGTTTCGAGGCTTTGAGAAATCTCATCAAGGCGAACATTCGGGCGCGCCTCGTCATAGCGGAAGAAGCCGCCGACAGCCCATGGCGTGCCAAAGAAATCCTGCCGCCATTCGACATTGAGGTCGATGAAGTCCTGACCCGAAATTTGCCGCGGTGTGCCGAGCAAGGGGTCGAGCACTTCGCTATCGGTCCACTCACCACTCAGGTCGAGCCGCATGCCTTTGACCCCAATTGGATCGAACAGGAGGGTAAGCTCGGCCTCAAGCCCAGTGCGGGTCGCGGAATCGATATTTCCCGGTGCCTGCCCGCCACCTTCAATCGGAATCTGATCAACGATATCGCTGATGTCTTCGTAAAAGCCACGCAGATTGACCGAGCCAAGATCGCCCAGGCTCTGCGTAGCTTCGACCTCAAGCCGCCAGGTCTGCGGAGGGACAAGATTGGAGTTGGTCACATTCACCCGATCCTGGTCAAGATCAGTGAACGCGATGAATTCGAAGAAATCGAGCTGCCCCACAACCCGCTCGACCCGGCCAGACAGGTTGAGGCTGTCATTCGCTTTCCAATCAAACGAGGCAAAGCCCTTGGGGCGCCAGAAACTCCGGGTTTGTCCAGCGGCGCCCGACTGGCTGATCTGCGAATATTCCGCGCCTAGCGAAAGCTGGATAAGGAACGTGTCAGAGAGCGGACGACCATAGGTGACGCTGGCTTCTGCGCGATCTTCTTCGACGCGCGATGTTGCTCCGTCAAATTCAACCGGCTGAAGCATGCCATTCGCGTCGAGCTCTTCGAAGGTCGAATTGATGTCGAGGAAGTTCTTGACCCCCTCAGCGGCGAATTGCAGATCACCGCCAAGTCCGGACATGCTGTATTCGGCCCGCGCAATCGTTTCGGCTTCATCTGCGTCGCGTGAGAAGACAGACCCCTCTGCTGGGCTGCCATCTGCAAAAGTAGTCGTTACGCGTGAGGTGGTAGGACTGTCTTCGTAGCGGTGATAGCCGATCAGTTTGAGCGTGCCTGGGCCAAAGCCGAACGAGTAGTCTGCACCGATCTCGAAATTGTATTCGTCTTCGCTGTTGCGGAAGATGCGGGTGCGGTCGGTCGCAGCGATGCTTCCGCTGCGCAGCGAATCCTCGCCGCCGCGGAAGATGAAGCCTTGGACGAGGCCTGTCAGGTTCAGCACATTCCCATTGTTGGCGGTCCGGGTGAAGGAGCCAGAGAGAGTAGGGCGGTCGGAGTTTGAAAAGCTGTCCTCATTGCGCGTGTCGATCAGATTGCCGTCGGCATCGAAGACCAGCTCAACACCTTCATCGCCGCGCCGCCCGGCATCGTTTTCAAAGCTGAGCGTCCACTCGGTGTTCTCAGAGCCTCCTGCGATGGAAATCTGGCCATCGCCCCAGCGGAACGGCACGCCGCGGTCGCGCCATTCAGCAGAGTAACGGAATTGGCCTGTAATGCTGCCAGTGGAGCGGGTTATGACGTTGAGAACCTGTCCGGTGAGGCCGCCAATATCGAGGCTGGCACCATCGACCAGCTCCAACCTTACAACCTCATCAACGGGAATACGGCGAAGGGCTTCAACTGGTCCGTTTGACTTTCCCGAAATGCGCCGACCATTGATAATGACATTGGTGGTTGCCTGGCCGAGACCGCGCTCGCCGCTGTCTGAGCGGATCGCGAACCCCGGGATCTGTTCGGCCATATCGAGCGCGCTGCGTGGGGCAAATCGCTCAAAGTCAGATGGCACGAAAGTGCGCCGTGTGTTCTCCTCGCTCGAAGCTTCTCCGGTTTCGTCGAGTGCTTCTGCGCTGGATTCGGCAGCGGCAGCATTGGGAATGATCGCAAACACCAAGGCTCCCCCGCTCGCAGTGAGGACCGCACGCCGAAAGAGCACCGCCAGGTTAGAGGGATGGAATGGTGGGATCATGCGGGCCGATTGCGCCTAGTCGAAGTCATATAATAGCCGGAAGGGACGAACAGGGCTTGGTGTTCGATGAACGTCAGTGACGGTTAAACGGGGTCGAAGTCCATTCGATCCCGCCAGTCGCCTTCCTCCTGAATATCGTGTTTTGACAAGCGGGCTGGACAAATGCCTCAGGCTTCTGGTGAAAGGTATGCTGTCAATTTTATCCTAAGTTCGGGCGTGCGCTGGATTTGGCCCACGTCTTTGGACAACGCCGAGAGGCAAGAGAGTTCCTAAATCCAATGCTGTTTTACGTCGAGTGGCTCGCGGTTTTGCTGGGCATTGCCAATATCGCGCTGCTCGTGCGGCGCAGCATCTGGAATTACCCGTTCGGTATTGCGATGGTGTCGCTATATTTCGTGATCTTCTTCGATGCGCGGCTTTATGGCGACATGGGCTTGCAAGTGTTCTTCTTTGCAACTCAGATTTACGGCTGGATGAGCTGGCAACGCGTCCAAAGCGAACAGGGCGAGGTGATGGTCCGCTGGTCGCCAGCGTGGCTCATTGCGGTGGTGGTGGTTGGCACTGCGATACTGTGCTTTGGTCTTGGCTATGCAATGGAGCGCTACACCGACGCGGCGGCACCATATCCGGATGCAGCAATTGCGATGATGAGCGTCACCGCGCAGATTTTGATGGTGCTGCGCCGGATTGAAAGCTGGATTTACTGGATCGCGGTCGATGTACTGGCGATATGGCTGTTCTATACTCGGGATCTGGTCCCAACGAGTGGGCTCTATGTCATCTTCCTGGTGCTAGCTTCGGTTGGCCTGTGGCAATGGCTCAAAGCTTATAACCGACAAAGATCCGAGCCCGCTGGGTCTGAGGCCTTGGCATGATGTGCGCGACCGCTTCATGATCACGCCGGCGCCAAACTGTTCCAAAGTCGTTGCGCTACACGGCGTCGAAAGCGTTGGAAAATCGACACTGGCCGCGTCGCTGGCAGAGCGGCTTGGGTGCGAATGGGTTCCGGAATATGGTCGTCTGTATTGCGAAGTGAACGGCACAGATCTTTCCGCTAGCGATCTGGAGCGAATTGCGGCCGAGCAGCAGGCACAGATAGCGGCGGCTCAAACTAGGTCTGATGCGGCGGTTATCACCGACACCGATTGGCTGATGACCGAGGCATGGAGCGAGATGTTGTTTGATGAGCCTCTGCGTGGACTAAGCTACCGGATTGCCGATCTCTATCTCCATCTGCCGCCTGATCTTGCCTTTGTGCAGGATTCGGTCCGGATGTTCGGCGAGGACGGCGACCGTCAGCGCTTCGATCAAATATGCCGGAAGGTTCTGGCCAAGGCCGATGCCAATTGGATCGAGCTTGATGCACCAATCGATAAGCGTTTTGACCAAGCTCTGAAAGCGATTGCTGAATTGTGAGGAGGACTCTCCACTGGTCGGGAAGACTTAGATTCGCGCTTTGCGACCCCCACACCCCCACCTCCGTCGAGCAGGTTCGAGCGCCAGCGCTCGCTAAGAAGCACAGACTGAACTGGTTGTGAGATAAACTCTCCACTGGTCGGGAAGACAGGATTCGAACCTGCGACCCCCACACCCCCAGTGTGATGCGCTACCAGGCTGCGCTACTTCCCGATCCAGTGGAGGAGGCGCGCTATAGGCGGGAGGAAACGGACTGGCAAGTCGCTTACCGGTCGAAATCGCGTGCTAGTCTGGAACAGCACGACGCATTTGCGCATGCGGCGGATTTTGACGCTCCAATGCACTCCCTCGATTGCCGATTGCTTGTATTGCTGCTAGGCGCGCCCACTTATTGGAACAGACGTGGGATTTGGGGCGGAGAGAGGCCTGTTTTCGCAGGCACCAGCGCCCCGCAGCCAACAACAAAATACGAGTTTTTGACTTATGCTAGACCTTCTCGCCGCTGCTGGAGCCGAAGCTCCGCAGGCACCATGGTGGAACACCTTGATCCTTTTCGGAGGGATGGGCCTGATTTTCTGGTTTTTGGTTCTGCGCCCGCAGATCAAACGGCAGAAAGAACATCAGGAACGTGTCGGCGGCCTTAAGAAAGGCGACAAGGTCGTCACGCAAGGCGGTCTGGTCGGCAAAGTGCTGAAAGTCGATGACACCTATGTTGACCTCGAACTGGCAAAGGATGTGCGCGTCAAGGCGGTCAAGCACACGATCGCTGACCTGATCGAGCCCGGCGGCAAGCCCGCCAACGACTAAGCCAAGGGCTTTTCTAGTGGCTCGGACATCGACCATACATCTCAAAAGGACCAAGTTGAGCGGCAATGCTTGATACACCCCTCTGGAAAAAGATTTCGCTGTGGGTTCTGACCCTCGGCCTTGCGGCGGCGGCCTTGCCTTCGCTGCTCAGCCCGGTTTTGAGCGAGCCTGAAGGCCCGGTAGAGATCCCCGACGATATTTCGATCACGGCCCCTGCCGCTGATGCGGACGAGGATGAGAGCTGGCTGCCGCAGGTCAATCTTGGCCTCGACTTGGCAGGCGGTTCGCACCTGCTGCTTGAAGCAAATCCTGACGATGTCGCGTCCCAGCGGCTGGAGAACATGGAAGAGGCGGTCGAAGCAGCGCTCGAAAATGCTGCGCCTGAAATCGATTTCGGGGATACGTCGCGCGCCAACAATCGTCTGTCTTTCCTGCTCGAAACACCTGCCGATATTGATCGTGCCCGCGGCGTGCTTGAGCCAATCATGATGGGCGATGCTGGTGCCTTAACCCCCGAATGGGAGCTGACCGTCGTCGACACCCAGCGCATGATCCTAACGCCGACCGAGGCGGGCCAGTCAGTCGCGCTCAACACCGCGATGGAGGGCGCGGTTGAAGTCGTGCGGCGCAGGATCGACTTGCTCGGCACACGTGAGCCGACGATCATCCGCCAGGGCGACACGCGGATCGTGGTTCAGGTTCCTGGCTTGCAAGACCCGGTCGCATTGAAGCAGCTGCTGGGCGAGACTGCTGAGCTGGAATTCAAGCTTGTCGACCAGCAAGCGCTCCCAACCAACACCGCAGCTGGCGTCGCCAACCCAGGCAGTCAAATCTATCCCTATGCAGAGGGCACCAATTTCGAAGGCCAATTCGAAGCGGTGAAGCGTTTGGGCGGCATTCGCGGCGACAGTCTGATCAACGCACGGGCCGGCGTTAACCCCGAGACGAACGAGAACGTCGTCAACATCCAGTTTGACCAGCAGGGTGGGCAAAGATTTGCGAGGCTCTCGACGGAGAATGTCGGCGAACGTTTCGCCATTATCCTCGATGAGGAGGTGATTTCAGCGCCGTTCTTCAATGAGCCGATCCTTGGGGGTTCGGCGCAAATCTCGGGCAATTTCACCCCTGATTCAGCCAACGCGCTGGCGATTTCACTGCAGTCAGGCGCTTTGCCGGTGCCGCTGACGGTGATCGAAGAGCGCACGGTGGGCCCTGATCTGGGTGCTGAATCGATCCGTTCGGGCATGATCGCGATGCTGATTGGCTCGCTTGCGGTGATCGCGCTGATGATGGCGACCTATGGCCGCTTTGGCGTCTACGCGACCATCGCGCTGGTCTTCAACGTTATGATCCTGCTAGGGCTGATGGCGATCGGCAATTTCACGCTGACGCTGCCTGGGATCGCCGGCTTCGTCCTGACCGTCGGTGCAGCGGTGGACGCGAACGTCCTCATCAACGAGCGTATTCGAGAGGAACGAAAGCGCGGGCGCAAAGTCATCACCGCGGTCGAGAACGGCTACAAAGAAGCCAGCCGGGCGATCTACGATGCGAACTTCACCAATTTTATCGCCGGTGTGCTGCTGTTCTGGTTCGGTTCAGGGCCGATCCGGGGTTTTGCAGTTGTGCTTGTAATCGGCCTTGCGACTTCAGTCTTTACCGCGTTGGTCCTGACCAAGATGTGGGTGAGCGGTTACCTTTCCGCAAAACGTCCCAAAGACATCACGATATAAGGGAGGGATTAGAGCGATGAAACTTCTCAAACTCGTCCCGCAAGACACCAATATCCGCTTCCTGAAGCTGCGGGTTCCGTTCTTCATTTTCAGCATCTTCCTGATCATCGGGAGCTGGGCAGCGGTCGCGACACAAGGGCTCAATCTCGGCGTCGACTTCGCTGGCGGCCAGGAAATCCGCGCCACATTCACGCAGACCGAAGAGGCTCCCGTGGTGGAGCTGCGCGAGACAATCGGCGCGATTGACGGCGTCGAAGACCCGATCGTGCAGAGGTTTGGTGAACCCAATGAAGTCTCGATCCGCGTAAAGCTTCCACCAGAGGCAGAGGGCAATCCCGATTTTGCCAATCAGATGACCAACGCGATTGTCGGGGCAGTGGAGCAGACCTACCCTGATATCCGTATTGACGGTGTCGACAGCGTCTCTGGTAAGGTTTCGGGCGAATTTGCGTGGGACGCACAGATCGCCTTGCTTGCCGCGATGGTGATGGTCGCTCTCTACATCTGGATCCGGTTTGAGTGGCAGTTCGGGGTCGGGGCGCTCTTCGCGCTGTTCCACGACGTGTCGCTGACCCTAGGGCTATTCGCAATCACGCAGTGGGAATTCTCGCTCCAGATCATCGCCGCTATTTTGGCGATCATCGGTTATTCGCTGAACGACACGATCGTGGTCTATGACCGCATTCGAGAGAACCTCAAAAAGTACCGCAAGATGCCGCTGCCAGAGCTGCTCGACCTCTCGGTGAATGAAACTCTCGCGCGGACTGTGATGACCTCTTTGACGCTGCTGGTGGCGCTTGTGCCGCTGCTTGTCGCGGGGCCATCGAGCCTGTTTGGTCTTGTCGCAGCTATCACTGCAGGCCTGTTCATCGGGACATATTCGAGCGTCTATCTCGCCGCTCCCATTCTGATCTGGCTCGGCGTGACCTCGGACAGCTTCGTACCGACAGAAACCGAGATGGACCGGCAAGAGAAGAAGGTTCTGGGCGAGGCGTAGGCTCGTCCTCCTTTTTTGGCAGCGGGTGAGATGGCGCTCTATTTTACCAGGGAACTGTAATGCGCTGCCAACTCCAGCGCGTTGGTCTCCCAGCTAAACCGCTCCACCAGCGCGGCCACTGCGTGGCGCATTGGTGGATTGTTGAGCACTTCATTGACACCGGCGGCAACGCTTTCAGGATTGCGATGCACCAGGCGCCCAGCGGTGTTGTTGGTAATCAGCTCACGCGCGCCTCCGACATCGCAGGTCACAACCGGCGTGCCACAGGCGAGCGCTTCGACCCAGGCATTGGCGAGCCCTTCATTCGAGGTTGGCAGCACCATCACATCGCTTGCTGAAAGCACCAGCGGCAACAGATCATGGTCGATCGATCCCGCGAAAAACACGCGGTCTGCCAGTCCCAGATCGCGCGCAAGATCCTTCAGATGCGCTTCGTCATCGCCTTTGCCGACAAGCAGCAATTTTGCGCCTTCGATCTGAGGCAGTGCCGCAATTGCAATGTCTTGCCCCTTACGCTCGATCAAGGCGCCAACACAGGTGAGGATGGGGGCATTGTCAGGCAGCTTGAAATCCAATTCCCGGCTTAGCTGCGCGCGCAATTGGGTGTGTTCCAAGGGACGGAAGCGGTCGCGGTCGAGCCCGGTGTAGTGGACGCAGATCTTGCTGCGCGGCATCCCTAGCTCGCCCATTTGAGCCGCCAGTGACTCGCTCACTGCAACGAGGCCATCGGCGGCTTGCGCGGCTACGAGCATCTGTTCAAGGGCGAAGTCGATCCCGCCCCAATAGTTGATGTCGCTGCCTCGCGCCTTGATCGACAGCGGCAATGCGAGCGCTTCGGCAATGATCGCAGCTGCAGGGCCGTCGGGGAAGAAGAACTGCGCGTCGATAATGTCGATTGGATCCTGCGAATGGATCTGCTCGATCAGCGGAAGGGCCGCCTTCGCAATCGCAACCGCATTGCGCTTCGCTCCCACCTTGGGGATTAGCGTGAAGCGTGGGCGATGCACTGTGACGCCGTTCTCCTGTGCCGATTCAGGCAGCTTGGAGAGCGCGCGGTATCGCCCCACTGCGACCGGCGGAATGCCGATCGGGTTGACCACGCTGACCCGCCAATCGCCATGTAAGCTTCCTCGCTTGGCAAGCGCTTCCAGAGAGCGTGCCACAAAGGTCCCGAACCGCGGATTGACCGGGTTGGGATAGAGTGTGGAGAGCGAAAGGACGTGTTTCATGGCCTTGGTCTGCGGTAGGTTGGCTAAGTTAACGCCATCTGACGGCATTCGCGTAACGCGCCGGAAACCATACGGAATCCACGAGGGTGCAGGGCTAACTGCGCAATCACAATGGCCGCACCAGCATTACAGCGACCGCAATCCACGGAGGGTTGTCGATCACCTGTTGCTTGTTGCCCGACTGCGCAGGGAGGATGCCCACCAAAGTGCCCTTACGGTCGATCAATCGGCCAAAGGCAAAACGACCTCCGGGCCGAGGGACAAGGCAATCTCGGTTCATCGCGCCTGCCGCATCGTCAGGTTGCTTCTGCTTGAGCCATACCATGTCACCTGGACGATATTCTCCTACAGAGGAAATCACCTCAATCACAAGCATATCTGCTGCGCCTTCACGAGCAGCGATTTCGGTCGGTAGGATCGCCTCGCGCGGTTTTCCGAGCGCTTCTGGTTCGGCAAGGCCGAGCTGAGCAACGATCTGAGCGCGCGCTTGCCCTTCCGACCGGACGAGGACCTGCGGATCAACTTCGAGCGCCGCACCGATACGGTCCATCCATTTGGTCGAGAGGTTGCGCATACCTGTCTCAAGCCGGCCAATTGTCTGCGCGGTTGTCGGGGGCACGCAAGCTTCGGCGAGATCGGCAAGAGTTAGCCCCTTGGCCTTTCGAATTTCACGGATGCGATTGATCACTGGCGTACCCTTTCCTCGTTTGGCGCCGATCGTCGACGCGTCGGAATAACCGTTCTGGCATTTTTGTACTTTCCTACACCACCGATACCATTGCAAGGCCTGATTCACCGATTTGGTGAAATAGGAGCTGCTATGCCTCGCAAACTGGTTGAAAGAGAGTTGACATCTGAAGGCCCCCGCCGGGCGCAAGGGAGCAGACCAAAGCGTCGCTCCGCCACCGTCAATCTGGGCGAATCCCCAATTGCGTGGCTGCATTCGCGTGGTCATTTATCCGACCGCCTGTTCGACGCAGGCGAAGCGCTGCGCAGCGACTATGAACGCGCGCAACTCTCTCCCAGCATCACAATGCGGTGGGACCCAGTGCGGATAAAGACTGGGAGGTATGGCGGAGATCAGTACCTCACGCCTAGCGAACGCCAGATTGCGGCCAAGCAGCGGTTCGACGGCGCGCTGAAGGAAGCGGGTAAGGGCCTTGAGGATGTGCTTTGGCGTGTCGTCTGCGCGGGCGAGAGCCTACCGGATGCGGAAAAGTCCCTGGGTTGGCCTGTGCGCAGCGGAAAGTTAGTGCTCAAACTCGCGCTCGAACGAGTGGCGGATTTCTACTGCATCAGATGACGTCCGAATTTCGCCCCTGGACTGTGTGTCAAGTGTGTCAAACGCGCCAAAGCTCTTGAGGAAAAGTCCCACAAGACGCTGCCGCTCTACGCATGAGCGGTCAGCCGTTTCGCCACTTCGCTGCGTAGGCGTGGGAGCAAGTCGGCCTCGTACCAGCTGTTTTTGCCTATCCACTTCCGCACGCGCCAAGAGGGATGCGGGAGCGGGAGGAAGGGCGCGAAGCTATCAAAGTCCTGAGCGGCTTGGCGCACTTTGTCAGTCAGCGAGAGCTTGCGGGCCTCAGGCAGATAACGCGCCTGCGCGTAGGATCCTACCAGAAGCGTCAGGCGGTCCTTCGGCAGAAGGTCCAGCATACGCTGATGCCATGCGGGGGCGCATTCCTTGCGTGGGGGCGCATCCCCGCCTTTGGCTTTTCCGGGATAGCAAAAGCCCATCGGCATCAGCGCTACGAGGGCGGGGTCGTAGAATTGTTCAGGTTCAAGTCCGAGCCATGACCGCAAGCGCTCGCCGCTGTCATCGTTCCACGGAACGCCGCTTTCGTGAACGCGGGTGCCGGGCGCCTGGCCAATAATCAGGATGCGCGAGTGGGAGGAGAATTGAACAACCGGTCTGGGCCCCAGCGGAAGATGATCCTTGCAGAGCGTGCAGGCCTTGATCTCCTCGTGGAGGTCGCTGGCTGTAGCTATGCTCAACCCTCAACCTGCGCGGCAATATCGAGCCAACGTTCCTCAGCGGCGTCCTTTTCACTGCGAGCATTCTCAATGCCCTTCGAAATGGTCGCAAAGCGTTTGGGATCGCTTTGGAACAGGTCCGGATCGGCCAAGATCGCTTCGCCCTTCGCGATCGCGGCTTCGAGCTCCTCAATCCGAGCGGGCAGGAGCTCGTAATCGCGCTGATCCTTGTAGGAGAGCTTGTCTGATGGGGATGACTTCGCAGCGGATGGAGCAGGCGCGCGCTTCGTGGCTTTCACTGACTTCGCTTTGCCGGCTGCCGGCTTGCGCCGCTTTGCTTCCCAATCGGCATAGCCGCCCGCGACAATGTCGACCCGGCCTGTGCCATCCAGCCCCAGCGTGATAGTGACGGTTTTGTCGAGAAAGTCGCGGTCATGGCTGACGATGAGCACGGTGCCATCAAAATCAGCGATAACCTCTTGCAGCAGGTCGAGCGTTTCAAGGTCGAGATCGTTGGTTGGCTCGTCCAAGACCAAAAGGTTCGCGGTGCGCGCAAATTCGCGGGCGAGCAGCAATCGCGATCGCTCTCCACCAGAGAGGATGCCGACCTTGGTGTCGACCAGCTTGGGGTCGAACAGAAAATCCTTGAGATAGGCCTGCACATGCTTGCGTTGCCCACGCACATCGATCCAGTCGCCGCCCTCAGCAAGGATGTCGCGCACGCTCGCACCGGGTTCGAGTAGCTTGCGCTGTTGGTCGATCATCACACCAGAGAGCGTACGCGCATGAGTGATCGTGCCGCCATCCGGCTCCAATTCCTTGGTCAGCAGCTTAAGCAGAGTTGTCTTGCCCGCACCGTTCGCCCCGACAATGCCGATCCGGTCGCCATTCTGGATCCGCAGCGTGAAGGGCTTGATGATCGCCCGCCCATCATAGGATTTGGAGATCCCCTCCGCGACAATCACCGACTTCGATTTGAATTCTTCATCATTGGCAAGCTTCAGCTTGGCCGCGCCGTTGTCTGAGATCATCGCCGCTCGAGCAGCGCGCATTTGGTAGAGCTTCTCCAGCCGCCCTTGGTTGCGTTTACGCCGCGCGGTCACACCGCGTTCGAGCCAGTGCGCTTCTATCTTGAGTTTGGCATCAAGCTTCTCCGCCGCGCGCGCTTCTTCGGCGTAGACCTGTTCTTCCCACGCCTCGTAGCCACCAAAACCGACTTCTTTGCGCCGCAGGGTCCCGCGGTCGAGCCACAGCGTCGCGCGGGTCAGGCGTTTGAGGAAAGTGCGGTCGTGGCTGATCGTGATGAAGGCGCCTTTGTAGCGGCCGAGCCAATCCTCCAGCCAATCAATCGCGCCAAGGTCGAGATGGTTGGTCGGCTCATCGAGCAGCAACAGATCAGGCTCTTGGGCCAGCGCGCGCGCAATCGCTGCCCGCCGCCTTTCGCCCCCACTGGCGCTCACAGCCTCGGTCGACATGTCGATGCCGAGCTGCCCGGCAATGCTCTCGACATCATGCGCGGCTGGCGCATCGTCCCCGGCAAGCGCGAAATCCATCAAAGTGGCGAAAGACGAAAAATCCGGTTCTTGCTCCAGAAACACGATCTGCGTGTTGGGTTTGACCCTGCGCGTGCCCCGATCGGTCTCGATCTGATCATCGATAACCTTGAGCAAGGTCGTTTTGCCCACCCCATTGCGGCCGATCAGCGCGAGCCTGTCTCCGGGCAGGATATGCAGGTCCATCGGCGCGACATCCGGCCCGCCGAACAGCCAACGCGCGCCTTGCTGCAGGCCGAGCCCTTCGAGCGAGAGGATGGGAGGTTGTGCCATGGTCCACGCCCACTAGGGGCTTGCATCCAAGCTGCCAAGACGGTTCAGTACCGGGTAAGGCGCTGTGCAGCAAAGCGAAGCGCAAAGGAGGAACATCATATGATCCGCACGACCCTAGCCGCATTGGCGGTCTCCACCCTTGTGATCCCTGCCGCCACGCTCCCATCTGCTGCCTATGCGACGCAGGTTGAGATCGAAGCCGAAGGACCGGTGATCGAACTCAGCATCTATGAGAGTATCGCGGCTGATCCTGACCTCGTGACGATTGGGGCCGGCGTCACTACAGAAGCCCGGAGCGCGGTCGAAGCCATGCGCTTGAATTCGATTGAGATGCGCAAGGTGATCGACCAGATCAAGGCGCTGGGCGTGGATGAAAAGGACATTCAGACCACCGGCATCAACCTCAACCCACGCTATGACTATGATCGCGACACGCAGCGCAATGTCTTTCGTGCCTATCAGGTTTCGAACCGCGTGAGCTTGCGGCTGCGCGATATTGATGCGACCGGAGCGGCGCTTGATGCTCTCGTCGCGGCTGGGGCAACCGATCTTAACGGGCCCAGTTTCAGCATTGAAGACGACACGGCGGCCAAAGCTCTTGCGCGCGAACGCGCGGTTGAGCGCGCTCAGGAACGCGCAGAGGCCTATGCAGCGCTTTACGGCTATGATGAGGTGAGAGTCCTCTCGATCAGCGAGACTATCCAGGCGCGAAGCTCTGGACCAATGGTCTTGCGCTCTGTGGCGGAGGTCGCGGATGTCGCAGCCGCACCTCCTCCAGTCCAGCCTGGACAAGTTAGCACTGGTGTTTCGATCACGATCAAATACGAAATGGTTGAGGAAGAGGAGGCCGAGGAGTAGCACTCCTCCTAGCTTAATGCTTGGGAGAGGGAATATTCACTGCTTGTTCAAAGCTGAACCGCTAGGCAAAAACGCATCATGAGCGGGAAACGCATCCTTTTTGCTGCAGCGGTCGCCCTCACGGCGATGCTCACGCTCGGCGCCGCGCCGACTGCGGTTTCTGCCCCAGTGCAAGCGCTTGATCGGCTCGCTTCGCAGGAACAATCGCGTACTGATCAGAGCGAGGCGCGCCGTGAGATGCGCGCGGGCCGGATCCTCACTATTCGTGAGATCGAAGGGCGCGTGCTGCCGCGGATGCAAGGCTACGAATATTTGCGCTTCGACTATGATTCGACCGCCTATGCCTATCGGCTCAAATTCATCAAGGATGGCCGCGTGACCTATATCGATGTCGACGCGCGCACGGGCCGCATAATCAATCGGTCGAATTAGAGCGGCATGCGCAGTCCTTTGGGGATGACACCTGCACCTTTGCAGCGCGTCCGCTTGACCTTGGCGGTGCGAGCGCGCAAGCCCTTGGTGACACGTATTCAGACAATTACTCAAGCTCACGGTGGACCATGCGCATTCTGATCGTCGAAGACGAACCTACACTTGGCCAGCAATTGAAGACCACGCTCGAGCAGACCGGCTATGCTGTCGATCTGTCGACTGATGGTGAGGACGGGCATTTCCTTGGCAGTACTGAGGATTACGACGCGTGTATTCTCGACCTTGGCTTGCCGGAGATTGATGGCCTCAGCGTGCTGGGCATGTGGCGCAAGGAAGGGCGCGACTTCCCTGTCCTGGTTTTGACCGCTCGTGATAGCTGGTCGGACAAGGTGGCTGGGCTTGATGCAGGCGCGGACGATTACCTTGCGAAGCCGTTCCAGACCGAAGAGTTGATCGCTCGTTTGCGCGCTCTGATCCGCCGCGCGTCGGGTAACACTTCGTCTGAACTCACCGCCGGTAAGGTCCGGTTGGATACGCGCTCAGGCCGTGTGACGCTCGACGGTGAGCCGGTCAAACTGACCGCACAGGAGTATAAGCTCCTTTCCTACCTCATGCACCATAAGGGCAAGGTGGTCAGCCGCACTGAGCTGATCGAGCATATTTACGACCAGGATTTTGATCGCGATTCCAACACGATCGAAGTCTTTGTCACCCGCATCCGCAAGAAACTTGGCGCAGAAGTGATAACAACAATCCGTGGCCTCGGTTACAGCCTCGACGACCCGGCAGACGCTCCAAGAGCGTAAGGACCTGCCCGACGGTGCCGCAACTAGCGGCTCTCAGCCCGCTGCGCCGGACAATGCTGAGGCATTTGCTGCGGATGAGGCTGTAGAACAGGCAAGAGAAACCTTGCTCGATCGACCGCGTGGCAGCCTTGCTCGGCGCATGGGATTGATTGCGGCGGGCTGGATCATTGTTCTGCTGTTGGTCGGAGGGATCGCGCTTGAGCGCACGCTAACCACTCAAGTCGAGTCCAATTTTGACGAGCAGCTCGAATACCAGCTGACCTCGATGATCTCCTCTGCAGAGATCGACAGTTTTGGCGAGGTTTGGTTCTATCGCAGCCTTGACGATCAGCGTTTTCTGGAGCCGGCAAGCGGCCTTTACTGGCAAATAAGCGGGGACGGATATGAACCCTACCCATCGCGCAGTTTGTGGGATCGGACGCTCGAAGTGAGCGCGCAGAACCAACAAGTCGCAGGGGAAGCCGGGGATGGCTTTGACAGCCAAGTCAGGATTTACAACTCGAACCAGTTTGCTGGCGAGCCACTGCGCATCGCTGAACGCTCGATCATTTTGCCGGGCAGTGAAACACGGTGGACCTTTGCGGTTGCTAGCGCGCGCGAGGAGATGGATGGTCAGATTCAGCAGGTGCGATCAATCTTGATCTGGAGCTTCGCAGTGCTCGGCCTCGGCCTCATCGTGATGGCCCTGTTGCAGATCCGCTATGGCCTTTCTCCGCTGCGCCGGGTCGAAGCTGCGATCTCCAAACTGCGCACCACGGGCGACAATCGCATTACTGAGCCGCTTCCGACCGAAGTTCAGCCATTGGTTGAGGAGGTGAACGCGCTGCTCGAACACACTGAGCGGCAGGCGGAGGAAGCGCGCACACATGCTGGCAATCTCGCTCATGCGTTGAAGACCCCGCTAACCGTGCTGACCAATGCGGCGACCGCGCGCGATCCCAATCTCAACCATGCGGTGTTCCGCGAGACCAAGACCATGCAGCGTCATGTCGACCACCATTTGGCTCGTGCAAGAGCTGTGGGCCGGAGGGCGGTTGGCCAGGCTCGCACCAATGCGCGTCAGTGTGCTGAAGCGGTGCGGCGCGCGGTTGAGCGGCTCTATCCCAACGGCCGGCTGGATATCGCTGGAGCAAAGGATGCTCCGGTCGCCGTCGAGCGACAGGATCTGGACGAGATCCTGGGTAATCTGATCGAGAACGCGGCTAAATATGGTGGGGGTAGCGTGTTCGTCACCGTCGACCACGAACCCGGAAGTCCGCAATGTCGGATCTGGATCGAGGATGACGGCATGGGTATCCCCGAAGAAGAACGCAACCGGATCTTTGCTCGCGGTGCACGTCTGGACACTGGGAAGCCCGGAACCGGCCTTGGCCTCGCCATCGTGCGCGACGTGGCAGAGATCTACGGAGGATCAGTCACTTTGGGTGAGAGTGAGGATCTAGGCGGTCTGCTGGTCGATTTGCGACTGCCCAGAGCATGAGTGATTGAACTTGGGTTCAAGCTGCCTCTTACAGCTAAGCTCATGCAACTAGGGAGCTAGTGTTATGTTCAGGATTTCCGCAAGCGTAATCGCTGGATCGCTGATCTTGAGCGGATGCGCGGTTTCCCAGGAAACTCAAAACAACTTCGGTGGCCACCGCTCTGTGTTTCATAATCCCTATGTTGCTCCCGAGCTTGCGCAGGGCGATGTCGGCCCGGAAACTGGCGACCCAATTAAGGACGCAAGGCAACCTTACTTGGACGGTTTGTTTTACCCCGGGCGCGGCGAATACGCTTATGATCGAGAGGGCAATCGAATACGTCTTTCGCGGGCGTCTCGCCGTGAACTGCGTCGGCGGCAAGATGCGCTTGAAGTAATCGAGCAGGGCAACGCCTTAAGGGATGAGCTGCGTGCTCGCGAGGCCGAGCGTGCGTCGCCAGTGCCGTCTGCTCCTCCAATCGCGGATGGTCCACCATCCGCACATCGGGAGGCCGAAGAGCGGCAGTGAGGCTCACTTCGCGCGCTTAGCCAATTGACTTTGTTTTAGCCTTCGCGCGCCTTTTCGTGGTGGCGGATCACTTCGTCGATGATGAAGCGAAGGAACTTCTCGCTGAATTCTGGATCAAGATCGGCGGCCTCCGAAAGCGCTCTGAGCCGTGCGATCTGCCGTTTCTCGCGATCTGGATCAGCAGGTGGCAGAGTGACCTTTGCCTTATACTCACCCACTGCTTGCGTGATGCGAAACCGTTCGGCCAACATGTGAATAAGAGCCGCGTCGATATTGTCGATGCTTTTCCGAAAGCCAGCAAGAACTGGGTCGTCGCCAGGGGTATCAGCGGTAGAGTGTTGCGTGGGCTGCGTCATATGCTTCAAACGTAGCACCAATTCAGCGCTTGCCAAGCGCGCTGACCACCCCTTAAGGCGATCGCCATGACCGCTGATGTTGTTCCGCTGCCGCGCAAGAAACCGACGCTTGACCCGATGCTTGCCATCACAGCGAATGGGATGAATGCGGTTAATTCGGTAATCTTGGAGCGAATGCAAAGCGAAATTCCGCTTATTCCACGCCTTGCTGGACACCTAATCTCCGGGGGCGGGAAGCGCCTGCGCCCGATGCTGACGCTCGCGGGGGCTGAGCTGGTTGGATATAACGGTACTCGGCACCACAAACTCGCCGCAGCTGTGGAGTTTATTCACACGGCAACGCTGCTCCATGACGATGTGGTCGATGGCAGTGAATTGCGCCGAGGAAAGGCAGCGGCCAACATCGTGTTTGGCAACCCAGCGACGGTGTTGGTTGGCGATTTCCTATTCAGCCGCGCTTTCGAACTGATGACCGAAGATGGCTCCTTGAAGGTACTCAAGATCCTTAGCCATGCCAGCGCCGTGATCGCCGAAGGCGAAGTCTCACAGCTCACCGCGCAACGCCAGATTGAAACGAGTGAGGAACGCTACCTCCACATCATCGGCGCCAAGACTGCGGCCCTGTTTGCCGCAGCCAGCCAGATCAGCGCGGTCGTTGCTGAGTGCAGCGAAGACGAAGAGCGCGCTCTGGAGGATTACGGACGCAATCTGGGTGTCGCCTTCCAGCTCGTTGACGATGCGATCGACTACGATTCTGATGCTGCGCAAATGGGCAAGGATCAAGGCGACGACTTTCGCGAAGGCAAGATGACCCTGCCGGTCATCCTCGCCCATGCTCGTGGGGACGAGGCGGAGCGCAAATTCTGGAAAGACGCGATTCTTGGCCATCGGACTGCGGATGATGACTTTGCCAAAGCGGTCGAGCTGATTGAGAAACACAACGCGCTCGAAGACACCCGCGACAAAGCACGCCATTTCGCGCAGCGAGCGATCGATGCAATCTCGATCTTCCCGGACAGCAAGGCGCGCGCCGCGATGGGCGAGGCTGCGCAATTTGCAGTCGCGCGTGGATATTGATTGCGGCTAACGTCTGGGCGTGAGCCTTGATCTTCCCATAAAAGATGTCCTGCCTGACATTGCCGAGGCAATGGCGAAGCATGGAGCGGGCGTTCTGATCGCACCTCCCGGAGCGGGAAAGACTACAGCAGTTGCTCCCTATCTGCTCGGCGAGGGATGGTGCACCGGGCAAATCATCCTCACCTCACCGCGCCGGGTCGCCGCGCGAGCAGCGGCCGAACGCATGGCGGAGATGCTGGGCGAAAAGCCGGGTGAGACCATCGGATATATGACCCGGCTCGACAGCAAGGTCTCAAACAGGACACGCGTGCTGGTTGTCACTGAGGCAATCCTCGTAAATCGACTGGTCGACGACCCTGAATTGTCCGGTGTCTCAGCGCTTCTGTTCGACGAGGCGCATGAGCGGCATCTCGACAGTGACCTCGGCCTCGCGCTTGCTTTGGAGGCCCGCAGCGTTCTGCGCGACGATTTGCGCGTGCTGGTCATGTCGGCGACGATTGATGGAGATCGCTTTGCGAGCTTGCTGGGCAAGGGAGCCCCAATAGTTGAGAGCGAGGGACGCAGCTTTCCGCTGGAAATCAAATGGCTTGGAGCCAATCCTTCATTACGCATCGAGGATCAGGTCACCGCTGCCGTGATGACCGCATGGCGCGGGGAATCAGGTGATATCCTGGCCTTCCTGCCGGGTGTCGGCGAAATCGAACGCACGCGTGAGAGGCTGGAGGCCAAGCTCCCAGACATACCAATCCTTCCGCTTAATGGTCAGGTCGAGCCAGCCGGGCAGAGGACCGCGATCCGAAAAGACGCGCAGGGCCGCCGTCGCATCGTACTTGCCACAGCCATCGCCGAAACATCTCTGACGCTGGATAATGTCTCGGTCGTGATCGACAGCGGGTTGGCACGCTTTGCTGAATATGACCGCGCAGCAGGCACCACTCAATTGGTCACAAGGCGAGCCAGTCAGGCGGCAGCCACGCAGCGCGCCGGACGTGCCGCGCGACAAGGTCAGGGCGTGGCCTATCGCTTGTGGGAAGAGGGCGGACATCTTGGACGCCCAGAATTCGCGCCTCCGGAAATTGAGATCGCCGACCTCACGGCCCTGATCCTCAAGCTTGCTAAATGGGGAGCGAGCGATCCGGCCGAGTTAAATTGGCTTGATCCTCCGCCCGCTGCATCGCTCGCCGCGGGCCGTTCTGCATTGGAATCGCTTGGCGCTCTGGATGAGATCGGGCGTATTACAGCGTGGGGAGATGCGATTGCAGCTCTTCCTATGGCTCCGGATCACGCCGCATGCGTGCTGTATGGTGCGCGTTCGGGATGCGCTGAGGATGCGGCACGGCTGGCGATGCTCTCGCAGGAACGCGGATTGGGTGGGCGAAGCGAAGATCTTGGCGCCAGGCTCAATCGTTGGCGAAGCGACCGGTCGAAACGGGGAGAAAGCGCAGCGCGTATCGCTTTGGGCTGGGCAAAAGTCGCGAACAAGCTGGTTGCCAATCAAGAGCCGCTTAACCTGACGCCTGCTGAATGCCTGGCGTTGGCTCGCTCAGGTTTCGTTGCCCGGCGCCGCGATGCCAATGGCGAGAGCTGGCTCAGCGCGAGCGGGCGCGGATATCAGCTTGACCCAGCCTCATCGCTTGCTCGGGCCGAATGGATAGTGATTGGAGATGCGGTTGGTCAGTCCAAGGGTGCGCGGATCACAGCTGGCCACGAACTCGCAGCAAAAGAGGTCGAAGCGCTGTTCGCAGACGAGCTTGAAGAACGTCCGGTTGCGCGCTGGAACAAGGACCGAAATCGTGCCGAGGCGCGACGCGAACGGCGACTTGGCGCGATTGTCCTGCAAAGCGCTCCCGACCCAAAGCCGGACCCAGCTATATTTGCCGACATATTGATGGCCAAGGCTCTGGAAAGCATGAGGCAAATACTTCCATCCGGATTTCTGGAGCGCGCAAGATTTGCTGGGATTGAGACGCTGGGCGAGGCTCATTTGCAAGAACAGTCGGCTTTATGGCTCGCCCCATTGATTGAAGGCAGGCGCGACCTTGATCTGCCATCAGGCCGATTTGCCGATGCAGCATTGACTTTGCTAGATTGGGGCGCGCGGCAACGGCTCGATCAAGCTGCGCCCACCCATTTCACATCGCCCGCCGATACGCGGCACCGGATCGATTATCTGGGCGACGATGCGCCGAGTGTGGAGGTCCGGGTGCAGGCTTTGTTCGGGCTCGACCAACATCCGATGATCGGTCAAGGGAAGGCGGGTCAACCCTTATTGCTCAAATTGACGAGCCCGGCTGGCCGCCCGATTCAATCCACTCGCGATCTCCCCCGTTTTTGGCGCGGCAGCTGGGCTGATGTCGCCAAGGATATGAAGGGACGATACCCCAAGCATCGCTGGCCCGATCAACCGTGGACCGAAAAGCCGAGCCTGAAGACGAAAAACGCCTTCAATCGCGACTAGCTTTGCAGTAATGAGCGTGCCTCGAAGGGATCACCAATGGCAGCCATCATCTATCAAATTCCCAAAAGCGCGATGCAATCGGGCAAGGCCAAGCTCGACACTTGGGTGCTTGAGTTTGAACAAAGCGAGGCGCGCAAGGCCGACCCACTGATGGGCTGGACCGGCAGCGGCGACACGCAGGCGCAAGTCAAGCTAACCTTCCCGACCAAGGCAGCAGCCAAGGCCTATGCTGAGAGATACGGTATCGCTGCGCGCGTTCATGCCACGCCTCAAAAGTCATTAAAGCTACAAAGCTACGCCGACAATTTCCGCTGATCCACTGGACCAATAGCCGCGCTGGCTCACTCGATCAGAGTAAGTTCACCGCGGTTGTAAGCAGAACGGCAATCGGTCGCGTCGGCCATAATGTCCTCATCAAGCAGCGGTGTCGTTGTCATGCCGGGTCCCCGAAACCGGGGATCATCACATTCGCCATCATTGGCCCAATCGCCGCCGTCATCACCGAAGTTGATGGACCCCGTGGGTGGACGCGATTCTAACTCCTCGCTGCTCAATTCTGTCGGATCAGGGGTTTCCAGACCGCAAGCTGCGAGAGAAAGGGGAGCGACAAAGAGAACGATGTTACGCATGCTGTGGCCTTATCATTGTTTCGCGCAGATATATCCAAAAACGGTTGAAAATCGAAATTTGCGCGCCATAGAGGATCGTGGGAGTCGGGTGGACGTTTGCGTTCGCTCACCGGGTCAGGTCCGGAAGGAAGCAGCCCAGGTGAATTGCGGCGGGTCGCTCGGCTCCTTTTCCAACATTTCCATCAATCACCGCCATGACAAATGGCGAACATGCGCCTAGCTTGGCGTTTGTGACTGATTCCGATCCAGATCTACCTGAGACCGAAGAAAAAGAGGCTCCAAGCGCGGCCGAGCTTGAGGCTGCGGGGCAGGATTCTATGTTTGGCGGGGACGATATGCGCGGCGCTCACCCAGCGTCTTCTGTGCCGACAACAGAGCCTAAGGACGCACCTGCTGCGCCCGAAACGGAGCCCGATCAGGCATACCGCGTCCTGGCCCGCAAATATCGACCGCGCACTTTTTCAGAGCTCATAGGTCAGGAGCCAATGGTCCGTACGCTCGCCAATGCGATTGAGCGAGATCGGCTGGCGCATGCCTTTCTGATGACCGGGGTGAGGGGCGTTGGTAAGACATCGACCGCGCGGCTTATTGCCAAGGCGCTGAACTGTATTGGCCCGGATGGCGAGGGCGGTCCAACTATCGATCCGTGCGGAGTCTGTGAACATTGTCAGGCGATCGCTGAAGGTCGTCATATCGATGTGATCGAAATGGACGCTGCTTCGCATACCGGGGTCGATGATGTGCGCGAGATAATCGAGCAGGTCCGCTATGCGGCCGTCTCAGCGCGCTACAAGATCTACATCATCGACGAAGTGCACATGCTGTCGCGCAACGCGTTCAATGCTCTGCTCAAGACGCTCGAAGAGCCGCCGGCCCATGTCAAATTTCTGTTCGCGACCACCGAAGTCGACAAATTGCCGGTAACGGTGCTCAGCCGTACGCAGCGCTTTGATCTCCGCCGCATTCCGGCCGCGCTCTTGAAAGAGCATTTTGGCAATGTCTGCCAGATGGAGGGCGTCGAGGCTGAAGAAGAAGCGCTGGCGATTATCGCCAATGCAGCCGAAGGGTCGGCGCGCGACGGGCTATCCATTCTCGATCAGGCGATTGCCCATGCGGATATGGATGCCTCAGACGGTGGACCTTCGGCCAAGGTCACAGCCGCGCGGGTCCAGGCCATGCTTGGCCTCGCCGACAAGAGCGCGCAGCGCAGGGTTCTCGGCGATTTGCTCAAAGGCGATGCGCAGGCGTTGCTCGCTGGAGTTGATGAGCAATATTCGCTCGGGGTTGAGCCACTTGCGCTCATGCGCGCTCTGATGGACTTGGTCCACCGAGTGACGTTGGCGCAGGTGTCAGGCGGAGAGCCCGATGCGCCAAGCGAAGAAGAGCGCGGTGCTCTAGCCCAATTTGCGAACCAGTTGGGCGCAGCAGAGCTTCATCGGCTCTGGCAGCTGATGCTTAGGGGCCACGACGAAGTCCGCACCAGTCCCGATCCGCTCGTTGCGCTGCAAATGGCGCTCTTGCGGGTGCTTCACGCCGCGCAAATGCCCGATCCGGGCAAGCTTGCGAAAAAGTTGGAGGAGTTGGCGCAGGCCGGACCCACGCCTTCCGCACCAACACAAGGTGACAGTGGCAGCGCTGCTTCGGCGCCGGCTGCTCCTGGCGCTGCCACCAGCGTAGCGAAGTCGGCGCATCTTGAATGGGAAGCTTTGGTCGATCAGATAGATGCCGCCGGCCAATTGCGGGTCGCCCAAATGATGCGCGACCGGGTGAGGGTTATTGAACTTGCGCCAGAAAAGCTCATCTTTGAACAAGCTGACGATTTCAGCGACGACCCGGTTCCGGAAATCCGCGATGCTTTGTTCAAGCTGACCGGCAAACGCTGGCAGGTCGAACGAGGAAGCGGACGAGCGCAACCGTCATTGCGTGAGATTGCCAAAGCCGATGCTGATGCCGAGGAGGAGCGGATTCGCGCTCATCCAATGGTCAAAACCGCGCTCGAAGCATTCCCCGATGCAGAGCTGGTTGACCCCAAAGATACTGTCGCGCGGGCCTCCTCCGCTGGCGGCAGATGGAACTAGAGAAAAGGACCCCGAACCCATGAAGAGCATGGAAGAAATGATGCAGGCCGCGCAGCAAGCGGCAGAGACCATCCAGAAACAGATGGGCGACATGCAGGTCAAACTCGATGCAATCGAAGTTGAAGGTCAGGCCGGTGGCGGCCTCGTCAAGGTACGCGCGTCTGCCAAGGGACGCATCCTAGGCGTAAGCATCGATGATAGCCTGATGAAACCCGAGGAAAAGAACATCGTCGAAGACCTTGTGACGGCTGCGTTCAACGACGCCCGCGACAAGGCCGACCGGGTTTCTGCTGAACAAATGAAGGAAATGCAGGGCGGTCTTGGCTTGCCTCCGGGCTTTAACCTGCCGGGCATGGGCTGAGCCGCCCGTGACGCGATAGCGAAGGGTTTGTTTGGCCCCAGCCTTCCAATTGATCGTGATGAGCTTGAATGGCTGCTCGCCTGTTTTGCATGGATTGATCGCACGCTAGGCAAGCGCGATCATGCAGACGGGTTCGTGCCGCGATTGGTGCTGCCTTCCGATCCTGAAATCGCGTCGGCATCAACCGCGAGCGAGTTGTTTGAGAACGTCAAGCGGCTCGCGGGATTGGAACACTGGGAGTGCCAGCTCGTCAAAGGCGAAGCGCGGCGAGAGTAGATCGTTACCGGGCCAGCTACAGGTCCGAGTTCAGATAGCTATGCGCTTGGCACCTTCCATGTCGAAGGAAACCTGCCGGTCATCCACTATGACCCGGGTCTATTGCGCGACCCTGACGCGCTTGTCGCCACCCTTGCGCATGAGCTGTCGCATCTGGTGATCCATACGCTAGGCATGCCGCCGGGGGGAAACGCGCTAGAGGAGCACGCCACCGATTGTATGGCGGTCTATCTCGGATTTGGAGTGTTCCTTGCCAACAGCGCGCGGCAATTTGCTCAATTTAATGATGGCGCGATGCAAGGGTGGAGCTCTCAAACGTCAGGCTATCTGTCCGAGAACGCGCTCGTCACGGCCTTGGCGATCTTTGAAAAGCGCTTTGCTTCGTCGCGCGATACAGCTCCGGCGCTCAAGGATTACCTTCGTAAGGTGTACTACAAGGCAGAGGCCTACCTCACGAAGCACCACCCGGATTTACGCGCTGAGCTTGCTGCGATGGATTTGAATGAATGGGCCTAGCTTTAGGGCGTGTTCCAGCCATGCAGAGCAATGCCTAGCTTACTTTGCGACCGAACGTTGGACGAACAGCTGGGCGCGGTTCTCGCGAGAACGGCTGCGCAAGCGGCGCTGCCTTTTGTGCGTTAGCTGATTGGGGGTCCTCCTGCGGAACCGGTTCAGCGGAGACTTCGATGGTACCTTCTTCGTCCGCAGCCTGATCACGCCGCGCCATATAGCGTGCGAGCGCTTCATCCGCGTCAAATGTGCTGTGCTGATCAGTTGCGGTTTGGTGGTCGCTATCGGCGGTGCGGCGGGCCGGGCGTGCACCCGCTTTCACCTTCTCCTTGGGAGGAGCGTCTCCAGCTTGGACCATGATCGCGTACCAGACTTCCTTGCCGCCCTTCACGAAGCAGAATGCAGCGCCCATCAACAAGCCCAACGCTGCGAGGTAATAGGGCATACGCTCGCTCGGGTTGGCCCCGCGGTCTCCGATCCATTCAATTGATCCTGAAACGCCCAGACAGACAAACCCTGCGACGATCCATCCCATGTAATGCATTTCTCTGCTCCTTAGTCGCTGGGAGCTATAGCAGTGACTGGTTAAGCACCCGTTTTTGCGACGCTTCTAGCTGCTACGTCCACAGCTTCGTTCAAGCGGGCATTGCGAGGTGGAGGAGGGCTTCCCATATTCGCTCAAACGGCGGATCGATACCTTTCCTCATTTGACCGCCTCGGACTGAAACCATGACACAGCATTTCCCTCTCCTTCCGCTACGCGACATCGTCGTATTTCCAGGCATGGTAGTTCCGCTCTTCGTTGGGCGTGACAAGTCTGTCGCCGCGCTCGAAGCGGCGATGGAAGCGTCAAAAGACATTTTCCTGCTCGCGCAGCTCAATCCCGGAACGGATGATCCCGAAGGCGACGATTTGTACGATGTGGGCGTCGTCGCGCAGGTCCTCCAACTGCTGAAGCTGCCCGATGGCACGGTGCGCGTTCTGGTCGAAGGCACTGCGCGAGCCTCACTCGCATCTTTGCGCAAGGAGGGCGACTATGTCCTCGCTGAGGTGGAGCTGCACGATCCGGAGACGGTTGCAGGGAGCGAAGTCACCGCATTGATGCGCCAGGTGACCCAGCAATTCGGCGAGTATGCAAAGCTCAACAAGAAGATGGGTGAGGAGACCAATGTCGACCTCAGCGATGTCGATGATGCAGGCCAGCTCGCGGATACGATCGCCGCTGCGCTGAGTGCGAAGGTGTCTGACAAACAGTCGATCCTGACAGAAAAAAGCCCGCTCAAACGGTTGGAGCTGGTAATGGCCTTCATGGAAGGCGAGCTTTCAGTGCTTCAGGTAGAGCGCAAGATCCGCGGCCGCGTGAAGCGCCAGATGGAAAAGACCCAGCGCGAATATTATCTCAACGAACAGTTGAAGGCGATCCAGAGCGAGCTTGGCGGATCGGATGACGGCGAAGGCGATGAGATCGCTGAGTTGACCGAGAAGATTGAGAAGACCAAACTCTCAAAGGAAGCCAAGATCAAAGCCAAGGCAGAGCTCAAGAAGCTGCGCGGTATGCAGCCGATGAGCGCTGAGGCGACCGTTGTGCGCAATTACCTCGACATTCTGCTCGGCCTCCCATGGGGCAAAAAGAGCCGGGTGAAGAAGGACATCGGCAAAGCGCAAGAAGTGCTCGATGCCGATCATTACGGTCTTGAGAATGTCAAAGACCGCATAATCGAATATCTCGCAGTTCAAGCGCGCACCAACAAGCTCAAAGGTCCGATCCTTTGCCTTGTTGGCCCTCCCGGCGTGGGCAAGACCTCGCTTGGCAAATCGATCGCCAAAGCCACGGGTCGCGAGTTTGTTCGTCAGTCACTGGGTGGTGTGCGCGATGAAGCTGAGATCCGGGGTCATCGCAGAACCTATATCGGGTCAATGCCCGGCAAGATTGTCAACAATCTGAAGAAGGCTGGAACCAGCAATCCTCTGTTCTTGCTCGATGAGATCGACAAGCTGGGCCAGGATTTCCGCGGCGACCCTGCCTCCGCTCTGCTCGAAGTGCTCGACCCTGAGCAAAACAACAAGTTCCAGGACCACTATCTCGAGCTCGATCTCGATCTGTCGGACATCATGTTTGTGACAACAGCAAACAGTCTCGACCTGCCGCAGCCGCTGCTCGACCGGATGGAGATAATCCGGCTTGAAGGCTATACCGAGGACGAAAAGGTCGAGATTGCGACCCGCCACCTGATCGGGAAACAGGTCAAGGCGCACGGGCTGAAAGAAGGCGAGTTTGAGCTGACCGAAGAAGGTCTGCGTGACCTCATCCGCTATTACACCCGTGAGGCTGGAGTGCGCACTCTGGAGCGCGAAATCGCACGGTTGGCGCGCAAGAGCCTGCGCAAGATCCTGGAGAAAGAGGCGACCTCGGTCACGATCACGCCCGACAATCTTGGTGAGTTTGCTGGCGTGCGCAAATTCAAGCACGGTATGAGCGAAGATGAGGCTCAGGTCGGCGCAGTCACGGGCCTTGCTTGGACGAGTGTTGGCGGTGAGCTGCTTACTATCGAGAGCGTGACAACTCCGGGCAAGGGCGAGATCAAGACCACCGGTAAGCTGGGCGATGTGATGCAGGAAAGCGTCGCGGCGGCCTTTTCCTTCGTTAAGGCGCGCGCACCTGGCTACGGGATCAAACCCTCACTGTTCCAGCGCAAGAACATCCACATTCACTTGCCCGAGGGGGCTGTGCCGAAGGATGGGCCAAGCGCCGGGATCGGTATGGTCACCAGCATAGTATCGACTCTAACTGGAGCTGCTGTGCGGCCCGACATTGCAATGACAGGCGAAGTCACATTGCGCGGTCGGGTGTTGGCAATTGGCGGGCTGAAAGAAAAGCTCCTCGCAGCGCTTCGCGGTGGAATCACCACGGTTCTGATCCCCGAAGAAAACGTCAAGGATCTCGCGGAAATTCCCGATAATGTGAAGGAAGGTCTCGAGATCATCGCGGTTAGCCATGTCGACCAAGTGCTTGAGCAAGCGATAATCGACATGCCATCTCCGATCGAGTGGACTGAGGCCGATGATCTCGCTTCGCAGCCCGGAATGACACCTGGTCAAGGATCGGACGTGCCAACCGCGCATTGATCCGCTATGCCCTGCGCTTCCGCCGCGATTCGCGGTTGGGTCGCAGCGGCGAAGCAGCTGATCTCACAACGAGACAGCAAGCCATCGGCAGCTTGAAAAGCCTTCGATGTGTCGCATAACAGCAATGAAGCTCCAGATTGGCGCATTACATGGCGGAATGCCTTTGACAGTGCTTTGAAAAAAAGCTCAATCTGTAGTCTTTGACGGGGGCGATTCCGTCCGGTCAATTCGAATGTGAACGAGGGGACACTCACGATGAACAAAAACGATCTGATCAGCGCGGTTGCCGAAACCAGCGGTCTTTCGAAGAGCGATGCAGCGAATGCCGTTGAGGGCGTTTTCGATGCAATCCAGAAAGCGCTCGCGGGTGGCGAAGAAGTGCGTTTGGTCGGGTTCGGCACTTTTGCCGTAGCCAAACGTAAGGCATCTATGGGGCGCAACCCTCGCACTGGCGAACCAATGCCTATTCCTGCTTCTAACCAGCCTAAATTCAAGGCCGGGAAGGGCTTGAAAGACGCGGTCAACTGATTGCGCGTTGGATGCCCGCTCGGCCAAACGGGCTGCGGACAAAATAAAGGCCCCGTCACCTAATTGGTTGACGGGGCCTTTGTGTTGCTAGTGGCGCGGCGTAGCTTAGCTGCCGCTCAGATCGATCAAGGCCGTCGGCGCGGAACTGGTGCGCGGGGAAATTTCCCACACCAGCTTCTCAGCCCCACCTTCTGCCGGGACCGAGCCCTCGTCAGTATTGTTGGCGCGGATGTTGCCGGTGGTGACAATGGTAAAGGTGCCTTCCATCTGTGGGATGTTGGGCATTTCTTCTTCGCCCTCCGAAGTGTCGTTACCCATTGCTGCTAAACCACCAAGACCGCCCATGCTGCCCGCCATAGCTGCCATGGGATTGGCTTCCCCGCCAGCGGAGAAGCCCGGCGCATTGATCCGCACCACGTCGTCATCGCGCAAGATAATCTGAACAAAGGGGCTAAAGGTTGGGACTTCTTCGATGATTGGGAACATGAAGTCGTGGCTTAGCTCGCCTTCGATACGGTAAGTCACGTCAAAGATGCCGTCGCCTTTGTCTTCGACCCGTTCCCAACCGCGCTGACGCAAAAGAAGTGCGGCCACTTCGGCGGCTGCTTCAGGATTGCTCGGATCAACCCCGCCCATCAAAGCTGCCATCTGTTCGGCTTGCTGTGCCTGCTCGGCAGCGCGCGCTTCGCGTCCCGCTTCCCATTCGGCACGTTCTGCATCTAACTCAGCTTCGGTGCATTCGCGATCTTCGTAGGTTTCTTCATCGTAGCAACCCCTCGACACAAACTCTTCTTCGCCGCCCATGGCAGACAGGTCGGACAAACCGATAAAGAATATTTCGCCTTCATAGGTAAAGCTGAAGCGGTCTTGATCCATCAGGACAAGTTCGCTGGTGAATTTGCCCGGAGTGATAAAACAGCCGGTCAAGAGTAAGGACAAACTGGCCAGTACAGCTGTTGCCAATTTGCGAGGATGTTGAGTGAGTGTCATCGCATTTCCCCCATTGAGATACACCAAATCATCAGGCGTTACGCATCGCTGCGTGTTGCCGAAGCGTATAACGCAATCGCTGCAGCATTAGAAACATTTAGGCTTTCTATCGCAGAGCTGATTGGTAACCGTGCCACGGCATCGCAATGAGCGGCGATGTTTTGGCGCATGCCTTCGCCTTCGGCACCCAGAACCAGTGCGAGCGCGCCCACTGGCATGGCTTCTTCGAGCGATGCCTCTGCCTCTCCGGTAAGCCCGATGCGCCAATATCCTGCTTCCGCCAGCTCATCGAGTGCGCGGGCAAGATTGACGACGCGTACCCATGGCACTGTTTCAAGCGCTCCCGATGCAGACTTAGCCAGCACGCCGCCCTCGGGCGGGGCGTGGCGGTCCTGTGTGACGATGCAAGCGGCTCCGAAGGCGGCGGCAGAGCGCAGGATCGCTCCGACATTGTGTGGGTCGGTAACCTGGTCGAGCACCACAACCGGCCGGCCAGGATCTCCGTCCGCTACTGAATCGAGAAAGACATCGTCCAGGCCTTCGCATTCGAGAACAAGACCCTGATGTGGCGCATCCTTGGCGACAAGTCGCGCAAGGTCGGCGACATCGGCATACTCGACCGGGAAATCGGGTGGCAGCTCCCCATCGAGGCTCTCGATCCCCTCGCGCGTGGCCCAAAGCTTGCGGTGGGTACGATCGGGGTTTTTGAGCGCAGCTTCAACCGGGTGGCGTCCCCATAGCCGGACATGACCAGTGGTGGCGCGACCAGAACCGCGTCCGCCCTTCATTCGGCCAGCTCGCCCCCTAAGAGCGCGTTTGCGGTCACCTTTTGCCATTTCATTTCTCGTTTTTTGCGTTTGAGCGCGCTCCCTGCCAGCAGCCCCATTGACAGGCAAGGCTCGCTTCGCCAAAGACCCGCCTCTCGGCAGTGGGACCGCACCGGTTTCATCTACAGAGAAATGAGTCTCTTGGTGGCTCTTTTGACTGGCGCTAATCGACGCTTCGATTGGCGCTCCTGTGTGGACAGGTGGCCGAGTGGTTAAAGGCAGCAGACTGTAAATCTGCCCGCGCAAGCGTACGCTGGTTCGAATCCAGCCCTGTCCACCATTACTTCTGCAACAGACCGGTCAACTATCCCATCGGATTGTCAATCGAGGGCGCGCTCGATGTGAACAGCTGGGGTCCCGTCGCCGTCATATACACGCAGTCCTCCGTGCGCACTCCAAACTGTCCGGGGAGATAGATCCCCGGCTCGTTTGAAAAGCACATGCCCGGTGCAAGCTGGGTATCATTCCCACGAACGACGAACTGATCTTCGTGAACATCCATTCCGATTCCGTGACCCGTGCGGTGCGATAGGCCGGGCAAGCGATAGTCGGGGCCCCAACCTTCTGCTGCGTAGAAGGCGCGCACTGCATCATCGATATCGCCGAAGCGAGAGCCGAGCTGGGCCTTCTCCATGACGATATCCTGACCCTTTCGCGCTGTATTCCAGACGCGGCGCTGGAGTGCGGTCGGCTCGCCAAAGACCCAGGTGCGCGAAATGTCGGATTTGTAGCCGTGCACATCGCAGCCGCAATCCATCAGGATCACTTGACCTTCGGACACATAATGGACCTTCTTGGAGCCGTGCGGGTAGGCGCTGGCCTCCCCGACAAGCGCAAGCGCGAAGGTTGGCTGCCCGCCGCGGGCTCTTGTGGCGGCTGTCATCAAGGTGCTGATGTCGCTGCCGGTCATTCCGGCTTCAACCTTTGGGAAAATGTCGCGATAGGCAGCCATCGTGATGTCGTTCGCCGCTTGCATCAGAGCAATTTCGCGCCGGCTCTTAATCTGGCGAAGTGGAGAGATAACCGGGTCAGCGGAAACGATGTCACGACCTGGCGCGTCTTTCGTCAACCCATCGGCAACAAAAAAACGAACCGAACGCTCAAGGCCGATCTTGCCACCGTAATTGCGATCATTGAGCACGCCTGCAATCAGCACGAAGGGGCTTTCATGTTCCTCCCAGCTGCGCACTTCCATGTTCATCACCATCATCTCTTCGAGCTTGCTGCGTTCGAACCTTGGAGAGACGATGACGGGATCTCCGGTCGAGGGGATGACCAACGCGGTGAGGCGGCTTGATTGCCGCCATGCAAGGCCGGAGAAGTAGAGCATCGAGGTGCCCCCTTCGATTACGATGCCTGCCATTCTTTGCTGCCGCATCAGCGCCTGTGCGCGTTCGATCCGCGTTGCGCGTTCTCTATTTGTGATCGGCGGCGGCAGGGGAAGGGCGGTCCCGAAGGCCTGCGCAGAGGTGCTGGAGATCAGGCCTTCACCGCCCAGCGACAGCGCCGCACCGCTCAGGGCCGCGGATTTCAGAAAAGTGCGTCGCGATGCCATCTGCCAATTCCTATTTTAGTGGGAGTGAAAATGCGGTGCCGGTGACAGACCATGGCGTGCGCATTCCCGCCCGCTTGCCTCCGCCAAGGATCCAAACCGTGTTGCCGACCCGCGCAGTTGCGAAACCATGGCGGGGCAGGGAGACAGGGTTGACCATCACCCATCCCGCATCAAGGTTAGCGAGATCCAGCACGGCATGATCTTGGATCACGGTTCCTGAACCAAGGTCTTCGCCGCCAAACACATGCAAACGGCCTTCGAAAACTGCAGCTCCGTGGCCGCCCAGATCGAACGGTGCGTCGGGAAGACGGGTCCAGGAATCGCTCGCAAAGTCGTAGGCCTCGATCACACGCGACTGGCTCCCTAGAGCCGAACTGCGACCACCAGTTACATAGAGAAATCCTGCCTCACCTGCTTCGGCGTCGAGCGCATATGCATGTGAATGCCGCGGCGTAGGCATAGGGCTAGCCTCGACCCATTCGCCCTCCGATAGGTCATAGAGCGTCAGTGCGCCGGTGGTCTCGCCATTCCGATCGCCACCAATCAGCCAAACGGTGCCCTGATGGTAGAACATGGCATGTTGGCCCAAGGGTTCGGGCAGCGCGCTGATTTCTCGCCATTGCGGCTCCAGTTCCGAAAGATCGAGCTGGAACAAGGCGCCATTGGGATCGACGTTGAACGGCAGGCTCTCATATCCACCAGAGGCCCAGATCGAGCCGTCGCCTGCAGCCATCGCGACATGGTGGAGCGGGCGAGGTAAGTTTGGGCATGTGGCAAAAGTCTCATTTGCCGTGTCAAAGGCTGCGCAACTCGACAGAGTGCGAAAAAAGCCAATCCCGCCAGTTGTATAGATCACACCATCCAGTTCGGCAGCATGGATCTCCGATCGTGGATCGTCCATCTCTCCAGCGGAACGCAAGAAGCTCGGACCGACGAACCAAGCGGCAATAATCACCGCAGTCAAAGTGCCAAACAAGGCGAGGATTTTCTTCATGCATCTCGCATGGCATCTCTTGTGGCCCGGTGCAAAGGCTGGCGATTGAGGTTGCAGCGATAATCGAGTGCATTTAATGCACCTCGCCATGAATGAAACAGCCGCATTACATGCTTTGGACGATGCCATCCTAACGGGCCGTCCAGTTATCTCCGCAACCGGGCTTTTTACGCCTGAGGAATCCATCACGAACGAAGAATTGGTCGCCAGCTTCAACGAATATGTCGACCGCTTTAACGCTGCAAATGCCGAGGCTATCGAAGCGGGTGAAGTTGAAGCTCTTGACCATTCCTCGGTTGAATTCATCGAAAAGGCGAGCGGTATTAAGGCTCGCCACGTGATGACCAAGGCGCCGATCCTCGATCCCGAAATCATGACCCCGCGCTGGGAAGAGCGGAGCAATGACGAACGTTCGATGATGGCCGAAATCGGCGTGACTGCAGCCCGCCAAGCGCTGGAAGCTGCGGGCCGTGACGCGGTAGATGTAGATGCCGTGCTTTGCGCGGCTTCCAATATGGAGCGTCCCTATCCCGCGATGGCCATCGAGATCCAGCAAGAGCTAGGAATCGACGGCTTTGGGTTCGACATGAATGTTGCGTGCTCCTCGGCCACCTTTGGGATTCAAACTGCTGCGGATTACGTTCGATCGGGAAACGCCAAGAGCGTATTGGTGGTCAGCCCTGAGATCACTTCAGGTCACCTCAATTGGCGTGATCGCGACAGCCACTTTATCTTTGGCGACGTCGCCACTGCTGTGCTGGTTGAAGACGCGGCTATAGCCCCGGCAGCGCATTGGGAAATTCTCAGCACGAAGCTAAAAACGGTGTTTTCCAACAACATCCGCAACAATTTCGGCTTCCTCAATCGCGCGGCGCCTGAGAACGCGAAGAACGCGGACAAGTTGTTCGTCCAGGAAGGGCGCAAAGTGTTCAAGGAAGTCGTCCCTATGGTCGCGCAAATGATCATCGACGAAGCTGAAAAGCTCCAGATCGATCCAGCGAGCCTCCGGCGCCTTTGGCTTCACCAGGCCAATGCGGGGATGAACCGCCTGATTGCGCAGCGCGTCCTGGGGCATGAAGCAGATGACGATGAGAGCCCCACCGTCCTCGACACCTATGGAAACACGTCAAGCGCCGGGTCAATCATCGCGTTCCACAAGAACAGCGGAGATCTGAGCGCTGGCGACACAGGCCTGATCTGCTCTTTCGGTGCGGGCTACTCAGCTGGAACCGTCTTCGTGCGCAAGGTTTCCTGACGCGCGAGCCACCAGTCCCAAGCGGCAATAATCTTCTCTGAAAGCGCCCAGATCGCAGCAACAGCGAGCAAGGACACGAGCCCGTCGACTGCGTAGTGGTAGGCAAGGTGCACGCTGCTGACCCACGTGATGAAGAAGAACACGCCGAAAAAACCGCCCCATCTGGGCGAGATACGGCGGACAGCTATCCAGTAGAGAAAAGCAATCGCGCAATGCATGCTTGGCATCGCGGTGATGCCGCTACCCAACCCGTTTTCTGCCTTGCCATACCAATCAAGCAGCATCTCCTGCACCGGCAGAACCATGATCGGCACCTGCTCGTTTGCGGCATAAAGATAGGCCATCTGGTTATCGAAAGTCGGATTACCCAGCATTGGCCCGACAAAACATGGGCCTACCGAAGCAAGCCAGGTTGCCATCGCTCCACCAATCAAAGTCCAGCTCAACACATAAGACAGGAAGAACTGTCGCCGGATTGCGGGGTCGATCTTCGCAAAGGCGAAGAACATTACGCCTGGATAAAGGAGGAGAAACCACAATTGGTAGAGCAGCGCGAGGGAGGCTGTGATGATCGGGAAACCCAGCACTGGTTGGAGCACTTCCCACGCATCATAGCCGAAGAAAATTGCGCGGTCCCATTCGATAAAGGCCTGGTCCCAGGTATAGTCGTTGAACAGCGGTATCGCTGACTTCATCTTTGAAAAATACGGCAACAGAACGATGGCGACGCCCATCATGGGCAACCCTGCTGCTATCGTGCGTAGAAAGGCGGGACGGCTGTATCGCGCTTTGAGGTGGGCCACAGGGCTTTGCGGACGGACCCTGTAGAGTTGGCGCCCGGCATCCCAGCAGATCAGGACGACCACAAACATGAAGAAGATCTGCATATTGGCGAGAATACCGCCAATTCCCGGATTGATTCCGCGCGATATCAGTAATGAAAGGCATATTGCCATAAGCGCGCAGCCAATCAGCAAGATCGGCGCTTCGCCCCACCAACGCGTGGACAGGGTCGCAAGCGAGGGTGCAGCTCCCATTGTCTCACGTTCTGCTGCGGCGGATTTCATGATGTTTCTGGCTTCCCTCAGACGCTGATTTGGTTTTCGACCTTTGCTCTCTCGAAATAAGGTAAACGTCTCACTAAAATGTGAACAAGAAAGCGGTGGCTGTCGTGCAGAGCGAGGTGTGAAATTTGGCCGAAACGGCCGCTCAATTTCCGTGGATTATCGGTGAAAGATTTCGCATCAAGCGCATGCGCTCGCTTGCCGCGAGGCTAGAGGCTACCTAGATGGCGGTTTATGGCAGGTGAAATTCTCGATAATCAAGGCCGCGGCGATGCCAGCTGGGGCTGGCCCGCAATCCACCCGGAAGGGCGCAAATATGGCGTGATCGCTCTGGTGATCGCGATCATCCCCTTGGTTTTTGGCTGGGGGATCATTGGATGGCCTCTGCTGTTCCTATCGCTCGGCGTGTTCGCCTTTTTCCGCGATCCTGAGCGCGTCGTTCCGCAAGCAGACAATGCGATTGTTGCGCCTGCAGACGGTCTTGTTACACTCATCGAAGAGCTCGAGCCACCGGTGGAAATGCAGATCGACGATGGCTCAGGCAATTCTGGCCTGCCTGCAGGCCCGGTCACCCGTATTTCTATCTTCATGAGCGTATTCGACGTCCACATTAACCGCTCGCCCGTGGCGGGCACTGTACGCCGGGTGGTCTACATACCGGGCAAGTTCATGAATGCCGACCTCGATAAGGCCAGCGAGGAGAATGAGCGGCAGCACATTCTGATCGAGCGCCCCGATGGCTTGAAGATAGGTTTTACACAGATCGCCGGCCTCGTTGCGCGCCGCATCGTCCCCTTTGTGAAGCCCGGCGACATGGTTGCTAAAGGACAGCGGGTGGGCCTCATCCGCTTTGGTAGCCGGGTCGATGTCTATCTTCCGACCGGCACTTCATCGAAGGTCCTAATGGGACAACGGATTGTTGCAGGCGAGACGATTTTGGCCGAAGTCGGTGCCGCTGCACTGCTCGAAGGCGTGGCGCAGTAATGGCGCCTAGCCTCACCTCTGGGGCTTCGCTGTGAGCAAGAAGGCGCGCAACTCAAAAGCACCTAAGGATATTCCTGCTCGGCTCGGGCCAAAAGCTGACGAGGAAGAGGATTCCAAGGCACCGAGCGGCGGTGGGCTTTCGTTGCGGACTATGATGCCCAACGCGATCACTGCGGCTGCCCTTTGTGCGGGGCTGACCGGAGTGCGCTTCGCGATTGAAGGCGCGTGGACATATGCAGTTTTGGCGGTGATCCTTGCCGGCGTCCTTGATGGGATGGATGGTCGCATCGCGCGCTTGCTGAACGCGCAATCGCGGTTTGGGGCGGAGCTCGACAGTCTTGCGGATTCGCTATCTTTTGGAATGGCGCCAGCGCTTATCCTTTACATGTGGGCACTGAAAGATCTGGAGCGCTTCGGCTGGTTCGCCGCGCTCGCCTTTGCTCTGTGCTGTGCTTTGAGACTGGCGCGCTTTAATGCACGCATTGATGTCGACAATCAGCCGCACAAGCAAGCTGGGTTTCTCACTGGGGTGCCCGCGCCGGTCGCGGCGGGGCTTGCTTTCACGCCGTGCTATCTGTGGTTTGAAACCGGAATGCCAGTGTTCCGTGATCCGATTATGCTGTCTGTTTGGCTGGCGTTGATAGCGGTGTTGATGATTTCCAATATGGCAACGCTCAGCTGGGGCGCGATCCGACCGCGTCGCGATGTACGCCTGCCTCTGCTTGCCCTTGCTGCTTTGGCATTTACTGCGATCTTGTTGGAGCCATGGTGGTCACTGACTGCAATCAGCACCATCTATCTCGTTTTAATGCCCTTCGTGCTGCTCAAATACGGAGCAATCAAGCGGCGGCGAGCCCTCGCCGAAAGGGAAGCGGGCTAGGTTTGGTCTTGAGGCCGCGTTTGATCTGAGAGAATCAACCTAGCCGAGCAATCAAGCGCAATCGGGCAGGGGGATAGCGCGCTCTGCACCACGGGTTGCACCAGCAAGCGAACGACGAGCGGTTGAACGCGCGGTCTGAGCGCGCCCAAATGCGACTTCCTTGGCAGGGTGACGAAGTCGAGTCTCATAAGGTTCGACTTGAGGGACGAAGCCTGACTTCAAGAGCGCCTCTTCGCGCCGCAGCACGGTGTAGGCGCTGCGGCCGCGGATCCAGCTGTCGACGAGGCTAAGCGCTGTGGCGATAGCGACGATTGTAAACAAAGCTGCGACTGTCAGTGCGATCATCATACCCTTTGCCTTCCTGCCTACATAACCGGCCCGCCTGTATGACGGAGCCGATCCACCAATCCCGCACCTCTCGATCAAAGAACAACGCTCTGCGTCTGACCAAGGAAGAATACGTACTGTGTTTGTTCTGACCGCGTTGTTCCCTAAGTGTTCCAACGTGTCAACAGCTTTGTTCCTTTTTCGTTCACAATGGATCAATCTTATGATTTGGAGCGAATTGTGCTGGATTTTAGGCAGAAGAGCCGCTAATGGCCCACCGCTCACCTAGGGACGACGCCCGAATCACGGGATAGTGCGTAGGTGAAATTCACATGGAAGGCGCTTCATACCGGTGCTGCTCCGCGGGAACTCCGCAAATAGCAGTCCCCATGCCTTCCAGAGGAACAACCGGAAAGGAAATAACTATGGCGGCCACTACCGTCACCATGCAGCAATTGATTGAGGCCGGCGCGCATTTCGGCCACCAGACCCACCGCTGGAACCCGCGCATGAAGCCGTACATCTTCGGCAATCGCAACGGTGTTCACATTATCGACCTGTCGCAGACCGTTCCGCTTTTCGCGCGGGCTCTCGATTTTGTCGAGCAAACCGTGCGCGCAGGCGGCAAGGTTCTGTTCGTAGGAACGAAGCGTCAGGCGCAAGAGCCAATCGCCGAAGCTGCTCGTATGTCGGGTCAGCACTTCGTAAATCACCGTTGGCTGGGCGGCATGCTCACCAACTGGAAGACCATCAGTGGTTCAATCAAGCGTCTGAAGACCCTTGAAGAGCAACTGTCAGGCGACACCAGCGGCTTCACCAAGAAGGAAGTCCTCCAGCTCACCCGTGAGCGTGACAAGCTTGAGCTGTCGCTTGGCGGTATTCGCGATATGGGCGGCATTCCGGACGTGATGTTCGTGATCGACGCCAACAAGGAAGACCTCGCCATCAAGGAAGCGGCCGTGCTCGGCATTCCTGTGATCGCTGTGCTCGACACTAACACCGATCCAACCGGCATCGCCTTCCCGGTGCCGGGGAATGACGATGCGAGCCGTGCTGTGCGTCTTTATTGCCAGGCGATTGGCGACGCTGCGATCGCAGGCAAGGGCGGTGCCGTTGCCGATTCTGGCGCTGACGTTGGCGCGATGGCTGAGCCTCCTGCTGAAGAAGCTGCGGCCGACGCCTAAGATTTCGGGGCGCGCGCAACTCGCGCGTCACAATTCCCTACTAGCGCGCCGGGCATCCCATTGGGGCCCGGCGCCCAAAATTACACAAGAAGGAATTTCCCATGGCTGCTTTCACCGCCGCTGATGTGAAAAAACTGCGCGAACTCTCCGGCGCAGGCATGATGGACGCCAAGAAGGCGCTGACCGAAGCGGACGGCGACATCGATGCCGCTGTCGATGCTCTGCGCGCAAAGGGCCTCGCGACCGCTCAGAAGAAGTCGAGCCGCACTGCGGCCGAAGGCCTTGTCGGTATCACTGTCGACGGGACCAAGGGTGTTGCCCTCGAGGTCAATTCGGAAACCGATTTTGTTGCGAAGAACGACCAGTTTCAGGACTTCGTTCGCAAGACCACGGGCGTTGCTTTGACGCTTGGTTCGGACGATGTCGAAGCTCTGAAGGCAGCTAGCTATCCCGATGGTGGGTCGGTTGCTGACAAGCTCACCAACAATGTCGCGACGATCGGTGAGAACCAACAGGTTCGCCGCATGAAGACCATCTCGGTCACTGAGGGCGCGGTTGTCCCCTACATGCACAACGCTGTGTCGCCTGACGATCAGGACCTTGGCAAGATTGGCGTGCTCGTCGCTCTCGAAGGCAACGCGAGCGCGGACGTGCTTGCAACGCTTGGCCGTGACATTGCCCAGCACGCTGCTGCGATGTTCCCGCTGGCTCTCAACGCTGACGGCCTCGACGCTGATGTGATCGAGCGTGAGCGTGCGATTGCACAGGAAAAGGCAGCTGAAAGCGGCAAGCCTGAAAACGTGCAGGAGAAGATGGTCGAAGGCGCGATCAAGAAATACGCTAAGGAAAACGCGTTGCTCAGCCAGATTTTCGTCAAGGACGGCAAAGCAACGGTTGAAGAGTATGTCGCTCGCACCGCCAACGAAGCGGGCGCGTCGATCAAGCTCGTCGACTTCGTCCGCTACCAGCTCGGTGATGGCATCGAGAAGGAAGAGGAAGACTTCGCAGCGGAAGTTGCTGCGGCAGTGAAGGGCTAAGCTTTAGCTCCTCGCGCTTTAAGCAAAATTGAAAGGCCGCTGCGGAGTGCTCCGCGGCGGCCTTTTTTGTTCGCAATGCGCGTGGCCATCCGGTCGCGTTTCACAGGCTGCATAAATAGCAGTCTGCAAGATGGCCGTCAGGCTTTGAGGCTAAGCCTACCTGTCTTGGAAATCTGCTGGGATGGGACAATTGGCGCAAACGCGTTTATCGCAAAGGCGACATAAGGTGCGGCGATCCTGATCCGTCGTATCCATCGAAGAAAGCAAAGTGTGGAGCAAGTGATCTAGTGCGCTCCGATCTTCGTTAGACAATTCAGTTAGCAAGGATCGAATGGCTGCAAGTCGTCCTTCAAGCAGCTTCTCGCGTAGCCGGGATCCCGCTTTTGTCAGGTGCAGAGCAATTGCGCGTTTATCTTGCCCTTGGCGCCGCTCAACCAGACCATCGGCGACTAGTCTGTCAACGAGGCGTACCGTGCCTGGGTGAGAGAGACCAAGGGTACGCCTCAGGCGGTCGTTTGATGGGCCAGTGCCATATCCAATCACAACCAAAGCGGCCGGTGTCTCTCCGGAGTGGTTCATGATTTCACGAGCCGTCTCTTCGATGCGATCCGCGACGGCGAGTCCAACAACCCCGAGCAAATTTGCTGTGCGATCTAACATGCGCTTGTAATATGTGCAGACCGCACACTTTTCAACTTGACAATATGTGCGGAGCGCACATAAATCGTTTCGAAGTCATGTGCGACTGCGCCACAGCTGGAGAGATTTATGACCACCGCTGCCACAAAAGATCTTAGTCAGGAGCACAAAGAGTTTTACGAGCGGTTCAGATCATTCTGGGCTAGGCCGAGCGGCGCACGCGTGGCTGAAATCATTGCCCCTCACGCCGTGGTACATTTCTCGGGTCAAGGAACCTTTTCAGGTGCCGAGTATGTCGATGTAATGGCAGGGCTCTTGGAGACCATGGAGGATCTTGAAGTCACACCAATAGACTGTGCAGGCTCGGGCGACTTGCTTTATATCTACTGGAATTCATCTGCCAGGATCGACGGTGCCAAGACTGAGTGGCTCGGTGTGGATCGGTTTCACATTGTTGATCGAATGGCGGTGGAGGAGCACGTAATCTTCGATAGTGCTTCCCTTGTAAGCCACAGATGATCCTGGCCAAACTCTGACTAAGGCCTAACACTGCGCACCTCCACCAGCCAAAGCTCGGGCTGAATGAACAGCCGCATGGGCAGAACGCTATTGCCGAGGCCCGCGCTGACGACCATGGTTTTCTCATCCTCCCGCACCACGCCGCACATATATTTCTCGCCGTACTTGGACATGGAGACAGGTGAGCCTCCCCAGGGATAACCAATCTGGCCGCAGTGGGTGTGGCCTACCAGTGCAAGGTCTGCGCTGACGGGGATGGAGGGGAAGACATCGGGCGTGTGGCTCAGCCAGACTTGCGCACCTGTCAAAGGTAGCATCGCATTGCGGGTTGCCTCGATATCGTGGTTCTTGGTGTGCTCATCGTCGAGGCCAGCCAGCGCAATGGGGCCAAGCTGCACGGCTTCGTTTTGGAGTAGTGTAATATTGGTCTGACGGCCGAGTTCGCGCTCCAACTTCTCCCAGCCAAACCAATGGTCGTGATTGCCCGGCGCAAACACGACACCCAAGGGAGCGGACAGCTTAGCGAGTGGGGCGACGACCTCCTGAGCTGAATAGTGCTTTGTGGCAAAGAACTTCTCGCTCACCAGATCGCCTGCGATGACGATGAGATCCGCGCCAAGCGCGTTGGTTTGCGCGACAATCCGCTCAACGCGCTCAGGGGTCATCTCGGGACCCGCCATATGGATATCGGCGACAAGCGCGATTGTCACTGACTCAGAGCCTGCGGGTAGGTGCTTGCTCTCAATGGTAAGCCGGTTCACCACAGGATCGCGCATCGTATCGTGCCATGCTTTCGCGACCAGCATCAGGCCCGCAGTCACCGCCAAGGTGAGGCAGGCCCGGACCCACTTGTTGTTGAGCAAATATTTGATCGCAGAGCGCATATCTGTTTCTGGCGCGAAGAGCCCAACGGACACAAGCGCCAAGATCGGCAAAACTGCGCACAAGATGTGCGGCATCTGCCCCTTGGCAGCGCAGCGCGGCGCGGATAAGGGCTTTGGCCAGAACCATCTCTTCGTCAAGGACACACAAACGCCATGCCGCTTCCCGAGATCAAACGCGTCCTTCTCAAACTGTCGGGCGAGGTGCTGATGGGGGAGCAGGAGTACGGCATTGACCCGGCCTATGTTGCGCGGCTCGCCGAAGAGGTGAAGGCGGCCAAGGATACAGGGCTCGAGGTTTGCCTCGTCATTGGTGGAGGCAATATCTTCCGCGGTGTTGCCGGTGCTGCGCGCGGACTCGACCGGACCACTGGCGATTACATGGGTATGCTGGCCACAGTGATGAATGCGCTGGCTATGCAAAACGCGCTCGAGCAGGCAGGAGTGCAGACGCGGGTGCAAAGCGCGATCCCGATGTCCTCAGTGTGCGAGCCCTATATTCGCCGCCGCGCAGAACGGCACTTGGAAAAGGGGCGGATCGTTATTTTTGCAGCTGGCACTGGCAATCCCTTTTTCACCACCGACACTGGAGCGGCTCTTCGTGCGGCAGAAATGAATTGTGACGCGCTGCTAAAGGGCACCAGCGTCGATGGGGTCTATGACAGCGATCCCAAATTCAATCCCGACGCCAAGCGATTTGACACAATCTCCTACGACCGGGTTCTCGCCGACAATCTCAAAGTGATGGACGCCACCGCTGTGGCGCTTTGCCGGGAGAACGATATCCCGTTAGTGGTTTTCTCAATTCGTGAAAAAGGCAATGTCGCCAAAGTGCTTGCGGGCGAGGGCACGCAGACGATTGTACAGAAGGACTAAAGCATGCCTCAGTATGACAAGGCAGATATCGAACGCCGCATGACCGGCGCGGTGGAATCGCTCAAGGGCGATCTCTCCGGACTTCGCACGGGCCGCGCGAACACCTCGCTGCTCGATCCGGTTGTGGTCGAGGTCTATGGTTCGATGATGCCGCTCGCGCAGGTCGCGACAGTCAATGCGCCAGAGCCGCGCATGCTCGCCGTGCAGGTGTGGGACAAGAGCAACGTCAATGCGGTCGAGAAGGGGATCACCAAGGCGAACCTTGGCCTCAACCCTATGACCGACGGACAGACCATCCGCCTGCCCATGCCCGATTTGACTGAGGAACGCCGCAAAGAGCTGGCGAAGCTCGCGGGGCAATATGCTGAGAAGGCGAAGGTTGCGATCCGCAATGTCCGCCGCGATGCAATGGAGAGCTTGAAAGCCGATGAGAAGGCTAAGGACATCTCCGAGGATGAGCGCAAGCGCATGGAGGACGAGGTCCAGAAACTCACCGATCGTTTCGTCGCTGACACCGACGAGGCCGCGGATAAGAAAGAGCAAGAAATCCTGACCCAGTGACTGGGTGAGGGGGAGCATCGGCTTGGGAGAGGGACGCGCCAAACATGTTGCCATCATCATGGATGGCAATGGCCGCTGGGCCAAGAAGCGCGCGCTGCCTCGCTCGGTCGGTCATCAGCGCGGGGTTGAGGCGGTGCGGCGCCTAGTGCGCGGCCTCGAGCCTATGGGCCTTGATTGCTTGACGCTCTACGCCTTCAGTTCCGAAAACTGGAAACGCTCCGAAGATGAAGTCGACGACCTGATGAACCTGATGCGCAAGTTCATCAAATCCGACTTGCCCGACTTTGTGGCCAACGATGTGAAGCTCAAGATAATCGGCGATTGGCGCAGTCTAGCGCCTGATATTGTCGAAATGCTTGAGGATGCTCTGGCGCAGACTGCGAATGGCACAAAACTGTTGGCCGTTGCGCTCAACTATGGATCGCAAGACGAAATTGCGCGAGCTGCTGCCAAGGCGGCGAAGAAAGGCGCGGTCGATGCTGAGGCGATCGCGCAGCATCTCGATACCGCTCAATTGCCACCACTAGATCTGCTGATCCGCACGAGCGGCGAGATTCGCCTATCGAATTTCCTGCTGTGGCAGTCGGCCTATGCTGAGATGCTTTTCATTGACACGCTCTGGCCTGACTTCACGCCTGATCATCTAGCGCAAGCTCTCGACGACTTTGCGCAAAGGGAGCGGCGCTATGGCGGACGCAAATAGGCAGAAGGCAATGGTGGAGCAAACCAGCCCAACCTCGGATCTTCTTGTCCGCTTCGTATCAGCGGTGGCGATGCTCGGCGTGTCGATCATGGCGCTTTGGCTGGGCGGGTGGTTCTGGATCGGCTTTGTGCTCCTCATCGCCGGGCTTGTCCTTTGGGAGTGGAGCGCGATCGTGCGCGGCTTCGGCATATCACCCATGGGCGAGGTAATTTGGCAGTTTTTCGGTGCGATCTACGTTGGGGCCGCTGCGCTGGCGATGATTGCTGTTCGCAATGGCTGGCACATTATCTTAGGCGAAGGGTCGACTCAGGGTTTCGGAATGTGGGTCGTCTTGCTCGCTTTCTTGGCGCCGGTCATTGCTGTCGATGTCGGAGCCTATTTTGCAGGTCGCTTGATTGGTGGACCGAAGATCGCACCGAGCATCAGCCCGTCCAAGACCTGGGCTGGCCTCATCGGCGGAATGGTGGCCGCTGCGATTATCCGCATTGTGTGCATCTTTGCCGAGATCGGCCCCATTGCCAACTATTTCGGGTCAACTTCGCTGATGTGGGTCGGTGGCGTGCTCGAGGGCGTTTTGATTGCCATCATCGCGCAGGGCGGAGATTTCTTTGAAAGCTGGATGAAACGGCGCGCAGGTATGAAGGATTCCTCGAACCTGATCCCAGGACATGGGGGCGTTTTCGACCGCGCTGACGGCTTCCTCGCCGTGTTCTTCGTACTTTTCCTGCTTGCTGTAGTGCCAGCATATGTTGGGGTGTCCTAAGATGCCGCGCTCGATAAGTCTTCTCGGAGCGACGGGTTCCATCGGTGCATCAACGCTCGATCTTCTGCGCCACAATCGCGGCGATTGGCAAGTTGAGGCTCTGACCGCCAATTGTTCGGCGAAGGAGCTGGCGACTCTGGCGCGCGAGTTCGATGCCAAGATTGCGGTTGTCGGCGATGAGAGCTGCTTACCCGAATTGCGCGAAGCGCTGGAAGGCAGCGGGATCGAAGCGGCGGGCGGGTCTGAGGCACTATGCGAGGCGGCCGCGCGGCCCGTCGACATGACGGTTGCGGCCATCGTTGGTTGCGCAGGCCTTGCACCGACCATGGCGGCGGTGGAGCAGGGCGGCACCATCGCGCTTGCGAATAAGGAAGCTCTCGTTTCGGCTGGTGATGTCTTCAAGCAGGCGGTTGCCAAAGCGGGGGCGACGCTGCTCCCCACTGACAGCGAGCACAATGCGATCTTCCAATGCCTCGCGGGCAACCAGACCAAAGAGGTGCGCCGCATTATCCTGACCGCCAGCGGAGGCCCGTTCCGCACGCTTTCTACCGAGCAGTTGAAATCGGTCACCCGCGAACAGGCCTTGAAGCATCCCAATTGGGAAATGGGGCGCAAAGATCACGATCGATTCCGCGACGATGATGAATAAGGGTCTCGAATTCATCGAAGCGCATCATCTCTTCCCGGTGGGTCTTGAGAATATCGAGATCGTGGTCCACCCGCAGAGCATCGTCCACTCGATGGTTGAATATCGCGACCGATCTGTCCTCGCGCAATTGGGCCCCAGCGATATGCGCGTCCCGATCGCCTCGTGCTTGGCATACCCAGAACGGATGGAAACGCCGCTTGAACCGCTCGACCTGACCGCGATTGGCGAGCTGAACTTTGAAAAGCCCAACGAAGAGCTGTTCCCAGCGACGCGAATTGCGCGCGAAGCGATTGAAGCGGGCGGAGCGGCGCCAGCGGTTTTGAACGCGGCTAATGAGATAGCGGTAGGGGCGTTTTTGAACGGTCAGATTGCGTTCACGAATATCACAATAGTGGCGGAAAGTGTTTTGGCACGTTATAGGCCCCCCGTCCCAGGCACGATGGAAGACGTGCTGGCGATAGATAGCGAGGCGCGCGGACAAGCCCTCGCGGTTTTGGAGACCCTTTAGACTTGTTCGAATCCCCCCCTTTCTGGATGTATTTTGTCGGCTTCCTGCTGCTGCTGGGGCCGCTCGTCACAGTGCACGAACTCGGCCACTATCTGGTGGGCCGCTGGTTTGGCGTGAAGGCTGAGGCGTTTTCGGTTGGCTTTGGCAAAGAGATCGCCGGGCTTACCGACAAGCATGGGACCCGCTGGAAACTCTCGGTCCTGCCGTTGGGCGGTTACGTCCAGTTCAAAGGCGACATGAACCCTGCGAGCATTCCTGACCCCAATGCACCGGTTGAAACGGGCAGCTTCCAGAGCGCCGCACTATGGAAGCGCGCGCTGATTGTCGCGGCCGGGCCCGTGACCAATCTTTTGGTTGCCATCGCCATATTCGCAGCCTTCTTCTCGATCTTCGGCAATCCAACTCTGGTGGGTGAAGAGGACCCGCGCACGGTCGGGCGCTTTGCCGAAGAATCAGCGGCGCAGCAGGCCGGTATTGAGCTGGGAGACACGATCATCGCCATTGATGGCCAAGACGTCTCCAGCTTCGAAGATATCCGTGAAGAGGTATTGCTTCATCCCGGCAAGGATATGGTATTCACCGTCATCCGCGATGGGTCAGAGACAGACATCCCAGTTACCACCGCGCGAGTCGAGATGACTGATGGGTTTGGCAATGTCAGTGTCATCGGTCAGATCGGCGTCGGGCCGGATGAGAGTGTTGAGTATGTTTTTGAAGAGGTCGGCGTTCTCGAATCGATCCCACTAGCGGCCGAGAAATGCTGGGACATAACGGTGATGATGGTCACCGGCATCAAGCAGATCCTCACTGGTGAGCGGTCGATTAAAGAGTTGGGTGGGCCAGTAAAGATCGCTAAATATTCGGGCGAGCAGATGAGCCTGGGCTTGATCGCCTTTGTCAACTTCGCCGCGTTGATCTCGCTTAATTTGGCATTCATTAACTTCCTGCCAATCCCGGCGCTGGATGGCGGGCACCTTGCCTTTTACGCCGCTGAAGCGATCCGCCGCAAACCGGTGGGCCCTCAAGCGACAGAATGGGCTTACAGGACAGGCATCGCGATCGTCTTGATGTTCATGGTGGTGGTCACTGTGAACGATGTGATCACGCTGCCCATTTTCGGCAGTTAAGGATCATGCAGAACTGGCGCGCTTGGCCTGTCGGAGCCAGTTAGCCGGGGAAAGCGGGCGGGCAGGTGCAATTGTCCGATAACACTCGCTTGATTGCCCGGTTCGCATCGGGCAGACGCGGGGGCGAACATTTTGAGTTTGGCAGGGCTGACAGGTCGTGCCGCCCGCGCTAGGGGCTTGGCGCGATTTACACGGGTGACGGGAACGGTTGTTTTCATGAATCGATGCAAAAAAGCAGGCCTTCGGTCTGCCATCTCAACAAGCTCAGCCACACATTCGCGGCGACGCTTGGCCACTGCTCTTACCGGCGCGACGATGCTGGCTGGCGTTCCCACTGCCGCCTTGGCGCAGGATGAAGTCGCGACCGCTCCAGGAACGGCTGCGCAGGCCGCTCCGGCTCCAACACCCGCTCCTGCTCCTGTCTCCAACGTTATCCGTTCGATCAGCGTTGCGGGCGCAGAACGTTTGGAGCCGACAACGATCCTTTCTTATATCCGGCTGCGCGTTGGGCAAGAATACACCTCTGCTGCTGCAGACGAAGCGCTCAAAGACCTCGGCGCAACGGAGTTGTTTGCGAACTTCTCAATCCGCAATGACGCCGGCAACGTTGTTATCTCGGTTACCGAGAACCCGGTGATTAACCGCATCGTGCTCGAAGGCAACGAGCGGCTCGATGCCGAAAAGATCCTACCTGAAATTCGCCTGGCGCCGCGTCAGATCTTCACTCGCTCCAAGGTTCGCGCCGATGTGGCGCGGATCATCGAGCTGTACAAGCGCCAGGGACGGTTCGCTGCAACGGTTGAGCCGCAGATGGTGCAGCTGCCGCAGAACCGCGTTGATATCGTCTTTGAGATCAGTGAAGGGCCCAAGTCCAAGGTTCGTCAGATCAACATCATTGGCAACGAGGTTTTTTCGGACGGAGAGTTGCGCAGCGAGATGGTGACGAAGCAATCGCGCTTCTTCCGGTTCTTCAGCTCCAACACCAGTTACGACCCTGACCGTCTGGCCTTTGACCAGGCCAATTTGCGCCGCTTTTACCTAACGCAAGGCTACGCCGACTTTCGCGTAGTGTCGGCGGTTGCAGAGCTAACTCCCGACCAACGCGATTTCATCATCACCTATGTGGTGGAAGAAGGTGAGCGCTACGATTTTGGTGATGTTGAGGTCGAAAGCCAGCTGCGCGATTTCGATAGCGACGCTTTGCAAGCTGGCCTCGTCATGCAATCGGGCGACCCTTACAACGCGGAGACCGTAGAAGACACGGTTGAGCAGCTGACAGAGCTGGCGGGACGCTTTGGATATGCTTTTGCTGACGTCCAACCGCGCTTCAATCGCAATCCCGAAACGCTGACGATGGACATCACCTTCATCCTGCGTCAGGCGCCTCGGACCTACATTGAGCGGGTCGATATCAACGGCAACACGCTTACTCAGGACAAGGTTATCCGCCGCGAGTTCCGTCTATCGGAAGGCGATGCTTTCAACTCCCTGGGCGTGCAGCGGACCACTGCGCGTGTTAACTCGCTCGGCTATTTCCAAGAGAATTTCGAAGTCCAGCAGGTCGAAGGTTCGGCACCTGACCGCATCGTTCTTGAGGCAAACGTTGAAGAACAACCGACTGGCGAGCTGCAATTCTCGGCGGGTTTCTCGTCAATCGAGCGGTTTATTCTTGCAGGCTCGATTCGTCAGCGGAACTTTCGTGGTCGAGGCCAAACCATCGGGTTGAGCCTGAACTACTCGCAATTCTCTCGCTCAGCGCAAGTCAGCTTTACAGAGCCATATGTGTTCGACCGGAACATCTCGGCAGGCGCTGACATTTACCGACGTGACTTCAACAGCTTCAATCGCTTCCAGCGCGACCGTGGCAACAGCTTTGAACAGGCAACGACGGGTATGTCGTATCGCTTGGGCGTGCCGCTGACGGAATTCATGTCGCTGGTGGGCAGCTACACGCTCAATTACGATGAAATCACGCTGGATGAGGGGCTGTTTTTTACCGATAATGATGGTGACCTCATCCGCGGCGAGGACGGAGATACCTGCGATCCGTTGGTTGCGGGCCGTTTCCTTTGCGATGCGCTTGGCGACCGACTGAGCTCAATCTTGGGCGTCAGCGTGAATTACAACTCGCTCAATTCGCGTCTGCGTCCAACGCGCGGTCGTGCGATCTCTGTGTCGTCGGAATTTGCCGGATTGGGCGGCGACGTGCGCTACATACGTCTAAGGGGCCAAGCACAGCAGTTCTGGAATATCGCGAACACTGGCTTCATCTTCTCGCTTTCCCTGGAAGGTGGCACTATCCAACCATTGCGCGAACGCGAAGGGGAAGGTGTTGACGACGTCCTTCTGACAGACCGGTTCTTCCTCGGTGAACCGCAATTCCGCGGCTTCGACATTCGCGGAGTGGGCCCGCGCGTCTTGCGCCAGTTCTACACGCGTGACGAAGAAGGCAATGTCACCGTTTTCCAAGAACGTAACGAGCAGCAGGACGATTCCCTTGGTGGCCGGAATTACTATTTGGGACGAGCTGAGATCGAAATTCCTCTCGGCACCGGTGCCCGCGAACTGGGTCTTCGCCCATCAATCTACCTTGATGTCGGCGCCTTATGGGGGGTCGAGACCCCAGTTCTGCAAGATACCCTGCAGTTTGTCGAAACCTTCTTTGTGCTGGATGACATGGGCAACCGAATCCCGGTGCTTGATGCAGATGGCAATCCGGTGCTGGATGCTGGCATGAATCCGGTCTTCGAGACCGATCTCAGATTGTCCGATAATCCGGTAGCCCCGGATGGAGTCACTCTCAACCCAATCGCTCAAGGGAGCTTCCGCGAGGTCTTCCTGGGCGATTCCCCATCGCCGCGCATCACAGCGGGTATCGGGGTGAACTGGAACTCACCCTTCGGCCCATTTCGTATCGACTTCGCCCAGACTATTCGCAAGGTCGAGGGCGATGATGACAAGACTTTGACGTTCAATGTAGGAACCCAATTCTAATGAAATTCACTTCGAAATTACTCGCCACCGGCGCGCTTGCGCTGGGTGCGTTGGCGCCTATTGCCTCGGCCAACGCTCAGGTTGACGGCCGTCTCGCTACATCCAGCGTTTCGCGTGCCCTGTTGGATACAAACGCCATGCAAGCGGCCTTGACCACCATTCCAACGACCTATTCCGCGCAGCTCCAGTCGCTAGAGGCGAGCCAGACTCAGCTTAACGATCTTCTGCGTCCGTTCGATGCAAATGGCGATGGCCGGATCGACGACAACGAAGTCGGAGCGCTGGATGCGGCACCTAATCTTGCAAACATTCGGGCGCTTCAGACCGAAATTGCCGGTATTGAGGAGCAGCTCACCGCCGCACAGGTTTATGCTGTCGAACAATTGCTGGTGCAATACAACGTGGCGCTTGAACAGGTCGCGACCCAGCAGCAAATCGTCGTCGTGCTTGATCCGACCAGTCTGCAATATGTTGCAGATGGAGGCGATATTACTTCGCAAGTGACCACTACGCTCGATACGCTTGTCCCACAGGTCGGGATTGTACCTCCCCAAGGCTGGCGTCCCCAGCCGCAAAGCTTGCAGGTTTTCCAGGAAGTGCAACGTCGTCTCCTCCTGCGCCAGGCAATCGCGCGGCAGGCCGCTCAGCAAGAACAGCAGGCTGAACAGCCCGCTCAGCAAGCGCCCTCTGGCCGCTGAATCCCAAGTAAAACCGGGTCACGGGGGCAGCAGATGAGCGAACCGATCACGGATTATGACATCCACAAGGTCTTGAAAGCCTTGCCGCACCGCTATCCGCTGCTCCTCGTTGACCGGGTGAAGGAGATTCACCTCAACGAGCGCATTCACGCGGTTAAGGCCGTGACTATGAATGAGGAGTTCTTTCTGGGACACTTCCCGGGCGCTCCGATCATGCCCGGCGTCCTCCAAATTGAGGCGCTAGCGCAAGCGGCTGCCATTCTGGGGATTGAGACCCTGGAGCTGGCTGGAACTGGCAAACTGGTTATCTTCATGGGCATCGAGAGCGCCAAATTCCGCGCGCCCGTGACGCCGGGTTGTTTGCTTGATCTGAAGGTCGAATTCCTCCAGCAGCGCCGAACAATCTACAAGTTCAAGGGCGAGGCAAGTGTTGAAGGTAAGGTGACTTGTCAGACCGAATTCACTGCGATGATCGCCGATCCCCCCGGGGAATAGACTTGCATTCGACGTGAAAGCCGCTATTTGCGCGCATCTTCCGATTTTATAGCGACGCCGGTCGGAACCGGTGAAAGCTCAAAGGACATAAGACATGAAAGCCGAAGGGCATCCCGAATATCACATGATCACGGTCAAAATGACCGATGGTACAGAGTTTCAAACCCGCTCCACCTGGGGTGCAGAGGGCGACACGCTCGCGCTTGATATTGACCCGACCAGCCACCCAGCTTGGACCGGCGGCAACCGCCAGGTTCAGGAAGGCGGCCGCGTTGCTGCGTTCAACAAGCGCTTTGGTGGGCTCAGCCTCAAGAAATAATCGCGAGATATCAGCGATTTCGAAGAGGGCGGTCCGTTGGGCCGCCCTTTTTCTTTACCCTGTCGTCTGATGGTAGGACACCGCACTTTGACTGCGGCGGTCGTGGTTCGAATCCTTGCGCGGCATCCAGCCTATACTCGCTCCAGAGCCAAATACGGCCCGGGCGGAGCCTCCACGCGGATCGCATCACCGGCGCGCACTTCACCACCGGCCAGCGTAATTCCCATGATTCCGGCCTTGCGCACGATGCCGGCGGGCGTTTTGAGAGCAACATGCTTCAAAAGGCCGGGCGCGAAATTGTCGATCTGGCCGCACGGGTTGCGCAAGCCGGTCACCTCGACCACCGCCTCTTTGCCTATGTGGAGTAAGGTCCCGCGGCCAAGCCCGAGCAGATCGATCCCGGTCGTGGTGATGTTCTCACCCAGATCGCCGGGGCGCACAATGAAGCCTTCATCCTTCAGTTCATCGAACAACTCAGCGTGCATCAGGTGAACCTGGCGAAGGTTCGGTTGAGTGGGATCAGCGCGCACCCGGCTCAGGTGCTGGACCTTTTTCCCCGCATGCGCATCACCCTCGACCCCGAGGCCAGCTATCATGCGGATCTTGTCGGTGGGTTGTTTGGAAAAGCGATGCTCACTGTCGCGGTGAACGGCGGCTACCGTTGCGCCAATCACCATGGCCAAGGCCTCTCCCGATACCATTTGGTAATTACGTATTTCAGGCCTTTGCGCACCTTCATTCCGTGGTGGAGTGTGTTGGGGTTCACTCCCCCGTCAGGGCGCCGATTGTTCCAACACAAGAGCTTGGCGGGCTCGGGCTGGAAGGTCTTCTTGATCGTTTTGAAGCGCGTGGCCCCACCAGCTTCGACCTCATTCAAATAGATCATGAAAGTCCAAGTCCGCTGCCCAGTCTGACTGCAGAACTTCTCGTAATCTGCGCCGCCCGGGGTGAAATAGTCGGTGTGCGCCTTGAACTCTTGCCCAACGTCATAGCGTTGCCCTTGGCACGGCTCACCCAGAGCTGGGTCGATGCCATTGAGAGCGTGTAGGGCCGCCTCCAGCTCTTTCACAGAAGGTTCTTCGCGGTTTAGGTCGCAGGTCTCGCTGGTGCGAAAGTAGTCATCGCCGTTCGGGTCAGCGATGGTCGAAGGGCGACGGTCGGCGTCGATCAACTGAATTAGCTTGGCGCATAATTCTGGCGCGATGAAATCACGGATCTGAAACAGCTCAATCTTGGGATGGGGAACGCGCTGAACGCCCCCATGTCTGGCAAGGTTGCTCACCACAGAATCGCCGGTTTCTTCCATGCACAAAGCATTAGCTTCGCGATCCTTTGGGGCAAGCGTCAAAGGATCGCGAAACAATCTTGCGTGACTGCGGGTCCAAAGCAGTTTTTGCTTTTCTTGTGAGCCGCATTGTGCAACAGGCTCGCCCCCGTCCAAAGCGGCCTTGACCGACCGGACACTGTGCGCCAATCGGCGTCTTCTGCGCGAATAGTGGCAGTGATCCGAACGTGATTTGCGAAGTCGCAAGTTGCTAAAGGTCTGTCGGGCGGGGCATGTGGCGATCGTAGCTCAGTTGGTTAGAGCGCCGGTTTGTGGTACCGGAGGTCGGGGGTTCGAGACCCCTCGATCGCCCCATTTCCCTAATGCTTTTGTCGTTGTCGCGCTGCTTGAACAAGGTGTGCGTGAATGACCGCTTTTTGGACCGAACCCGATTTTGACGATCACGAAATCGTGCATGTTGTGCGCGATCGCAAAGCGGGTCTTACAGCGATTATTGCGGTCCACTCCACGCATCTAGGCCCGGGCGCTGGGGGAACGCGGTTCTGGCACTATCCCAACCCCAAAGACGGCCTGCGCGATGCGCTGCGCCTATCGCGTGGGATGAGCTACAAGAACGCAATGGCGGGGCTGCCAATGGGCGGCGGCAAAGCTGTGATCCTTGCTGATGACGCTCGTACCAAGACCCCCGAATTGCTCGCAGCCTTTGCAGATGCAGTTGAAGGGCTAGGCGGTCGCTACGTCACTGCGGAGGACGTTGGCATGACCGAGGGCGATATGGTCGCCTTGGCACAGCGCACGGCGCATGTCTCCGGCCTGCCTGTCTCAGGTGAGGGCAGCGCAGGAGGTGATCCCGGGCCGTTCACCGCCTATGGTATTTATCTCGGCATCAAGGCGGCGGTGAAGCACAAACTGGCTGCCGACAGCGTCAAGGACGTCCACGTCGCGATCCAAGGCACGGGCAGCGTTGGCGGCGGCGTCGCGCGCTTGCTTGCCAAGGATGGTGCACGGTTGACGCTTGCAGACATCAACGCCGATGGAGCGAAGCGGTTGGCAGATGAACTGGGTGCATCTTTGGTCACACCTGACAAGATCCTAACCACGCAGTGTGACGTGCTGAGCCCCAATGCTCTTGGAGCGATCCTCGATGAGCAAAGCATCGCCGCGCTCAAGACACAGATCGTCGCTGGAGGTGCCAACAATCAGCTCGCATGCGCTCATCACGGCGCAGCATTGTTTGAGCGCGGCATTCTCTACGCACCTGATTATGTAATCAACGCCGGCGGGATCATTTCAGTGGCGCTTGAATATCTCGCTCGCCGTGACAACGGTTCAGCGAGCAAATCAGATGTCCACACGCGGATCGACAAGATCCCAGCGCGTCTGGAGCAGGTCTGGCAGACAAGCGCGTCAAGCGGCACTTCACCCGACGTAGTAGCCGACCAAATGGCACAGGAACTTATCGGCCGCGCATAGGTTTTTTCCTGTAAGCGAGAGCGCCTCAGGACCAAACTCGCGCTCCTTTCCAAACCTGTGCCTAGGCCGTTTGCGCCCTTGCGAGGCGCGCCTATGGTATTAATAGGGTTCCTAAGAGACGACCTGTGCATATCTACGCCAACCCTAAACGCTTTTTGCAGCTTGCCAGCTGGTTGATGCCCCTTCTTTTTTGGAGCGGTCTGGCTCTTACGCTTGGTGCGATTGCTTGGGGCATGGCGGTTCCGCCACCTGACCGGCTAATGGGCGAGAGCGTACGGATCCTTTTCTTGCACGTCCCTGCGGCTTGGCTCGGCATGGGTGGATGGGCCGGACTTGCGATCTCCTGCGCTGCTTTGTTGATTTGGAAGCACCCTCTTGCAGGGATTGGCGCAAGGGCGATTGCGGTTCCGGGTATGGTTTTCACCGCGATTTGCTTGGCCACTGGCTCGATCTGGGGGCGACCAACCTGGGGAACCTGGTGGGAATGGGATGGCAGGCTCACATCGATGCTGGTTCTGTTGTTCCTCTATGGCGGTTTCATCGCACTTTCGCAGGCTGCGGCGCGCGAAGGGGGCTCGTATAAGATCCCAGCCATTTTTGGGCTCGTTGGCGCGATCAATGTTCCGATCATCAATCGCAGCGTCGTATGGTGGAATTCCCTCCACCAGCCGCCGTCACTCACTGTCGGCAAAAGCGCAATTGATCCGGTCTATCTGTGGCCTCTGCTGGCTTCTACGCTGGGCTTCTCACTTCTGTTCGGCGGCTTGGTTATGATGCGAATGCGCGCTTTGATTGCGGAACAACAGGTCGAAGCTCGCTTGCGTCGGCGAGCGCTTGACGATGGCGCAGCGGCACCGGCAGCAAGCAGTTCGATGGAGGGAGCGTAATGCGCGAGGCGCTAGACCATTGGCCTTTCGTCATGGGCGCCTATGCTTTTGGCGCGGTATCGATGGGCATTTTGATCGCATGGAGCTACACAACAATGCGTCGGGCTGAAAAGCGCCGGGATGAGTTGAAGAGGGGATAGTGGCACAATTGAAGGCTAAACATCAGCGTATGACGCTGGTCATCCTAGCTCTGGTGGCGATTGTTGCTGCTGGTCTCATTGCCGCTTGGGCACTGAGTAATCAGGCGAACTTCTTTTACTTGCCAGAGGACATGGCCGCTGACCCTCCTGAGGTTGGTCAGCCGGTGCGATTGGGCGGCATGGTCCAGAACGGCTCTATCGTAACGCAGCCCGATGGCATCACAGTTAACTTCACGGTCGGCGGCAATACAGCAGACACGATATTCGTGACCTACAGCGGCATCCTTCCTGATTTGTTTGTTGAAGGCTCCGGTGTTGTGGCAGAGGGGTCGCTTCAGTCTGATGGGACGTTCCTCGCTACCAATCTGCTTGCCAAGCATGATGAGAATTATGTGCCAAGAGAGCTTGAAGGCTTAGAGGGACACGGCGGGCAGGGCGACGAGTATAGCGGGGACTATCAGTATGAAACCCCCGATTATTCTGAGACTGTGGCCGGGCTAGAGTAATACAGAGATGATCGCAGAACTCGGTCTTGCTGCCCTTTGGCTGTCAGCTGCGCTCGCTGTCCTGCAGATGGTTTCAGGCGGACTAGGACTACGCGAGGGAGGCGCGAGCCAGGCTATTTATGCGCGTCCAGCGGCGGTAGTACAGGCGTTTCTGGCGGTGCTGGCCTTTGGATTGCTGCTCTATGCCTTTGCGGTCACCGATTTGTCGATCAAACTGGTTTCGACCAATTCGCACTCGGCCAAGCCGCTCATCTACAAGCTGACGGGAACTTGGGGGAATCACGAAGGCTCGATGCTTTTGTGGGTGGCTGTTCTGGCATTGTCAGGCGGTCTTCTGGCGGGTCTCGAACGGCGCCTGCCGGAGAAGACCATGTCCGCAACGCTCGCGGTGCAGGGTTTTGTGGCGCTGGGCTTCTACGCCTTCCTGATCTTGTCCTCGAATCCGTTTGAGCGGCTGCCAATTGTCCCGCCAGAAGGTTCTGGGCTCAACCCGCTGCTGCAAGATATCGGCCTCGCGATCCACCCGCCCACGCTTTACGTCGGCTATGTCGGCCTTTCGGTCGCCTTCAGTCTATGCATGGGCGCGCTGATCACCAAACAAGTTACGCCCGATTTCGCTAAGGTTATGCGGCCTTGGGTGCTGGGGGCTTGGGTGTTCCTCACGCTCGGCATCACCGCAGGCTCCTATTGGGCCTATTATGAGCTTGGCTGGGGCGGCTGGTGGTTCTGGGATCCAGTGGAGAACGCCTCATTGATGCCTTGGCTCGCAGCGACCGCCTTGCTCCATTCAGTGAGCGTGCTGGCAGCACGTGACGCTTTGCGGACCTGGACAATTATGCTTGGCGTGCTCGCCTTCTCTATGTCGATGCTGGGCACATTCCTTGTACGCTCCGGGGTGCTCACCAGTGTCCACGCTTTTGCGGTTGATCCGGAGCGGGGGAGCTTCATCCTCGCGCTGCTTGGCCTCTACATCGGCGGCGCTTTGGCGATTTTCGCGGTGCGCGCTGGCAGCATTGCGGAAGGCAAGCGCTTTACGTTCACCAGCCGCGAAGGCGCGCTGGTGTTCAACAATGTGATGCTCTCCGCGATCCTTGCGATCGTCCTGTTGGGCACGCTCTATCCGCTGTTGACCGAAGCGTTTGACGTCCGGGTGAGCGTGGGACCACCTTACTTCAATCCGGCCGGGGCGATCTTTGCGGTTCCGATGTTCATCGTGATGGCGATAGGACCACTGCTACGCTGGAAGGACGACACACCCAAACGCATTCAGTTTGAGCTGTCGATGCTAGCGGCGATTGTCATTGCTGTGGTTGCTTTGGTGGCGTTCTTTGGTGACTACAATGTCCTTCCGCTACTGGGTCTTGCACTGGCGGTAGCGCTCGCCGTTGGATCCTTGCTTCCCCTCAGGGGACGCAATTTGCGGCGCGTGCCGACCGCGACTTGGGGGATGGTCCTTGCCCATTTCGGTGTCGCCGTTTCGCTGTTCGGCATGGCGAGCGAGAGCGCTTTCACGCAAGAACGGCTCGCAGCGGTATCACCGGGGGGCAGTGATGAGATCGCTGGTTGGACCATCCAACTCGTGAGCGTTGACCCCGTTGCCGGTCCTAACTGGACCGCGATCGAGGCGCGTATCGCAGTCGCGCGCGGCGATGAGGAACCCACTATCATGACCCCGCAGGCGCGCAATTTCTGGTCGCCGCCGCAACCCACCAGCGAAAGCGCTCTGCTCACGCGCTGGGATGGCCAGCTTTACGCGGTGATCGGCGATCAGGCGGGGGTTGATGCAGAAGGCAATCCGCGCTGGCAGTTGCGTGTCTGGTGGAAGCCCTTTGTGACCTTCATCTGGTATGGCGGGCTGCTGATTTCGCTTGGTGGCTTGCTTGCGATCATCGGTCGCGTGCGCGTCGATCTCAAACGCCGCAGCGCTGTCGCCAGAGGCAAGGAGCGGCGCGACGATCTCGATGCGCTGGGCGGCTCGAAGGCCGCGCCGGAACCTGCCGAATGATTCGCGCCTTCTATCTTGTCCCGCTTGCGCTGTTCCTGTTTTTCGCTGGATTGGCTGGATACATGCTCACCCAACCCAAGGATGAGTTCGTCGAAAGCCAGATGATCGGTCAGCCTCTGCCGGAATTTGATCTTGAGCCGGCTGGCCGAGGATTGCTCGGCGCCAGCCTTGCCGATTTTCGCGATGGGAAGCCAAAACTGCTCAATATCTGGGCTAGCTGGTGCGTGCCCTGCATTGCCGAGGCGCCGCATCTTGACCGGCTCAAAGAGGAAGGGGTGGAGATCATCGGCGTCGCCATCCGTGACCGACCTGCGGACGTGGAGCGGTTTCTTACCAATTACGGCAACCCCTACACCCGGGTTGGCTCGGACGAGATTTCAGCAATTCAGCTTGAGGTTGGCTCTTCCGGTGTGCCCGAGACCTTTGTGATCGATGGCCAAGGCATCATTCGCTACCAGCATATTGGCGATGTGCGCGCTGAGACGGTGCCGCTTTTGCTTGAGGAACTGGAGAAAGCCCGGTGATCCGTCTCCTGATCGCATTCCTTGCTTTCGTTGCGAGCCCGCTTGCTGCTCAAAGTGGCATGCCGCCAGCTCCTTATGCTTACACCCAATTGGAAGATCCGGAGCTGGAGGCTCAGGCCACCGAGCTGATGGAAACGCTACGCTGCCTCAAATGCCAGTCGCAGAGTATCAACGATTCCGACGCGCCGATGGCAGGCGATATGCGGCACCAAGTGCGCTCGCGCCTCTTGGCGGGAGAGAGCCCCGATCAGATCCGTGATTGGTTGACACAGCGCTATGGTGATTATGTCAGCTATGATCCGACGGTCAGTTCGGCCACATGGCCGCTCTTTGCAATCCCGGCATTTCTTTTGCTGTTGGTTGGTTTGGTGCTGCTGCGGCGGCTCGGACGCAAGCGCTCAGATGGAGAGGCGGAAGCATGATTGGCGGCTGGCTTGCTATCCTCGCGCTGTCCTTGGCCAGCTTCGCCATAGCCGCGTTCGCGCTGCGTTTGCCAAAGCACGGATTTGGGGTGTTTGGCGCGGTCCTGCTGCTTGGCTTGGCTGGCTACTCATTTCAGGGCTCGCCCGGAAAGCCCGGGGCGCCCAAAGAGCCGGATCTGGCTCTTGAGCAACAATCGGGCGAGGCGATGGTCGCTGCGCGAAAGCAGCTGTTCGATGTCCCCAACCGACCCAACTATCTCATCATGGCGGATGGATACGCTGGTAGGGGCAAATTCTCAGAGGCTGCAGGACTCCTTCGCGGAGGTCTCGCAAGCAATCCAGATCACCTGGAAGGGTGGCTGGCACTGGGGATGTCATTGACCGGCCATGCTGATGGTGTCGTCACACCGGCAGCTTTTTATGCTTACGGCAGAGCTCGGGCGATCGATCCGGCCCATCCGGGCGCAGATTTCTTCCTCGGCACGTCCTTCCTTAACAACGGAGAAGTTCGAGCTGCGCGCGACACTTGGGCAAGGCTGCTGGATAACTCGCCAGCCGATGCTCCGTGGCGCCCTGAACTGGAGCGGCGTGTGGCGCAGCTCGACCAAGCCATCGCCAATGCGCCGATGCTGCAATAGGGCGCGTGTTGCAGGTGCGAGAAGGCAGTGCTAGAGCGCCCGACCTTGGACAGGGATAAGCGATAATGCGAGTCCCTTTGGGTCGGGACAGCCGGGCAGAATGAGCGACACGACAGCTCCCTCGCGCGAAACGCATTCCAGTGGACACGCTCACAGCGGGTCAAAGGCCGCGCTCGCGGTCGGGGCAATTGGGATCGTGTTTGGCGATATCGGCACCAGCCCGCTCTACGCTTTCCGTGAGACCTTCGCTGGCACCGCCAATGTGGCGATTGACCATATGCATGTGCTGGGTGTTGTCAGCCTGATCTTCTGGTCGATGCTGCTCGTTGTGGCGATCCAGTATGTCACGATCCTCATGCGGGCGGACAATAAGGGGCAGGGCGGCTCGCTCGCGCTCGTGGCGCTTTTGTCGCGGCATATGGGCAAGTCGAAATATGGCTGGCTGGTCATCCTCCTGGGCGTGTTTGCGACCTCGCTCTTCTACGGCGACAGTATGATCACGCCTGCAATCTCCGTCTTATCGGCGGTGGAGGGGCTGACAGTCGTTGACGCTGGCTTACAGCAATATGTGATCCCGATTGCGCTGGCCCTGCTGGTCTTCCTGTTCATGCTGCAAGCGAGGGGGACGGCCAAGGTCGGAGCTTTGTTTGCGCCGGTGATGATCGTCTGGTTCCTCGTGCTCGCTTGCCTTGGCGGATGGCAGATTATCCAGAACCCCGACATTCTGTGGGCATTGAACCCCTATTACGCGGTGATGTTCTTTGTCACCGATGGCTTTGTTGCCTTCCTAGCCTTGGGCGCAGTGGTGCTGGCGGTGACCGGCTCAGAGGCGCTCTATTCCGATATGGGCCACTTTGGACGAGGGCCGATGCGATTGAGTTGGTTCGGCTTCGTCATGCCGTGCTTGCTGCTCAACTATTTCGGTCAAGGCGCGATGATCGCAGGTCTTCCGGCAGAGGAAGCGGCCGTTGTGGTACAGAACCCGTTCTTCCTGCTGGCAAGTGAAGAGTGGCGCCTGCCGCTCGTCTTCCTAGCCACCGTCGCGACCTTCATTGCGAGCCAGGCAGTCATCTCCGGCGCCTTCTCGATCACGCATCAGGCGGTCCAAATGGGCTTTATGCCGCGCCTCTCAATCCTCCACACGAGCGAGACCGAGGGCGGTCAGATCTACATCCCGGTGGTCAACTGGGCGCTGATGGTGGCCGTGATACTGCTGGTGCTGACTTTCCAAAGCTCCTCCAACTTGGCCAGCGCTTACGGCATCGCAGTGACGGGGGCGGTGACCATCGACACGCTGCTGATGGCGGTGTTGCTGGTGGGGGTGTGGAAATGGAAATGGTGGTATGCCGCGCCGGTGGTGATCGTCTTCCTGATCGTCGATGGAGCCTATTTCGCGGCCAATCTCACCAAGGTCCCGGATGGCGGCTGGTTCCCGCTGATGGTCGGCTTCATCGCGTTTACTTTGCTCACCACATGGGCCCGCGGGCGCAAGTTGATGCGTGAGCGGATGGGCGAGGGCGCTTTGCCGATGGAGATCTTTGCCAAATCCGCCAAGAACTCCGCCCTGCGCGTGCCGGGAACCGCGATTTTCATGGCCTCAAACACGGCAGGTGTGCCCTCGGCCCTCTTGCACAACATCAAGCACAACAAGGTGCTGCACGAACGCGTCGTGATCCTGACGGTTGAGATCCAGGACGAACCATACGTCGATCCGGCCGAGCGATGTGAGTACAAGGATATGGGCGACGGCTTCTACCGCGCGGTGCTGCGATACGGTTTTATGGAGGACACCAACGTGCCCGAGGGGCTGAAGTCGATGGGTCTCTATTGCGGCGGCGACTTCGACATGATGCACACCAGCTTCTTCCTCAGCCGCCAGACCTTGCTCGCTAGCGACAAGCCCGGAATGCCGATCTGGCGAGAGAAGATCTTCGCCTGGATGCTGAGGAACTCAGCAAGCGCGATGGATTTCTTCAAGCTGCCGACGAACAGGGTCGTGGAGCTGGGAAGTCAGGTGGAGATTTAGCGGCGTGCGTCGGCCTCAAACGCGCGAGACTGCACCATTTATCGAGGACGTGCTCGCGTCGCTAAAGAAGCGCAGCAAGGCACTGAAGCATAAAAACTCCGCTCCCCAGATCGAGCGCTTTCTTGAATCGGAGGGCGACCTCACTCGGGAGCGCGTCGAGATCTTGATCGCGAAGCCTCGCTCAATGCAACGGCTTCAAGTCACCATTTGGAGTGACCGTATGGTTGAGGCTCAGGCATGTGAGCCGGGTCAATACAAGGGATGGAAGTTCACTTACGACATTTATGGACGCGTTGTTGGCGATGTGGGCGGTCGGGAATTGGTGGCGGCGATAGAAGCGAGCCTGTCGGCCATGTTCGAAATAACTCAGGCCAACACCAGCAAACTCGAGCGTATTTGGTCACCGCTGCTCGCGCAGGGGCCGAAAGCTGTCTAGCACGGTCCCGCGCGGCTAGGCCGCGTCCTTCTCTTCCTCCTCATCCTGCCCCACATCCAGACCGTGCTTAAGCAGCATCGGGATGTTGGCGAAGGTGAAGAGGAAGGTGAGGGGCAGGAACACCCAGAACTTGGCCCACAGCCAGCCTTCAAAGCTCATATAGGCGCGCAGGCCCTCATTGATGCCCGCAAGCACAAGGAAGAACACACCCCAATTGCGCGAGAGTTTGAGCCAGCCTTCGTCTGAAAGCCCCTCAAACGCGGCTTCGAGCAGGATCTTGAGCAGAGCCTTGCCTATGAAGAAGCCTACCAACAGCGCCACTCCGAAGACTGAATAGATGATCGTCGGCTTCAGCTGCACAAAGACCGGATCGCCGAAAAAGATTGTCAGCGCTCCGAAGCCAACGATCAGCGCGGTTGAGAACCACAGCATGGGCGAAACCTTGCCTAGCCTCCATTTGGAGACCACCAGGGCCACGACAGCGGCGGCCATGAAGGCTCCGGTGCCGTAGATGATCGCGAGCAACTCTCCGGCAGCATTGGGCTCGTCAGGCGCGGTGAAGCGATATACGGCGAGGAAGACCAGCAGCGGGCCGTAATCAACCGCGACGTTGAGCCAGCTGGAACCAGCCTTTTTGGCTTCGCTCGGCTCCTCTGGGCTCTGGGGGGAGGCGGGGGTCTCTGTTTCGGCCATCAGGCCACTCCTGCAATGACTTTGGCGACAAGATCGGGGTCGAAGGGGCGCAAGTCTTCCATTTTCTCGCCGACGCCGATGGCGTGGATGGGGAGGCCATATTGCTCTGCCGCCGCGACCAGGACGCCGCCGCGCGCAGTGCCGTCGAGCTTGGTCATGATAAGGCCAGTAACGCCTGCCACTTCCTTAAATACGTCGATCTGGGAGAGCGCGTTTTGGCCGTTGGTCGCATCGAGCACCAGCACGACGTCATGCGGTGCATCTTCGTTGAGGCGGCCAAGGACGCGGCGGATCTTCTCCAGCTCGTCCATCAGCTCTTTCTTGTTCTGCAAGCGCCCGGCGGTGTCGACCACCAGCGCGTCGATCCCGGTGTCGGTCGCCTGCTTCACCGCGTCGAAGACGATGGAGGCAGGGTCGCCGCCCTCAGGCCCGCGTACAATGTCGACCCCGGCTCGCTCCGCCCATGTGGCCAGCTGGCCGATGGCGGCGGCACGGAACGTGTCTCCGGCAGCCAGCAGCACGCCGTAATCATCCTCGGTGAAGAGATGCGCGAGCTTGGCGATGGTGGTGGTCTTGCCTGAGCCGTTGACGCCGATGACAAGGATCACCTGAGGGCGCGGGAAAGCGGTAATTTCGAGCGGCTTGGCGACCGGGCGCAGGATTTCCGCGATTTCGTCGGCGACGGCTTGTTTCAGCTCGGCTTGCGTGATTTCGCGCCCAAAGCTCTTTTCCGCCAGCTTCGCACGGATCCGGCCCGCTGCGGCAGGACCGAGATCCGAGACGATCAGCGCATCCTCGATATCGTCGAGCGTCGCATCGTCGAGCTTGGCGGCTACTCCTGTGAGGTTTGCGCCAAGGCGTTCAGAAGTCTTGCGAAAACCCCCGAACAGCCGGTCGGTCCAGCTGTCTGTCATGCGAGCAAGCCTCCTTCGATCCCGCGGGGGGTAAGTGTGATCAGCTCTCCGGCGGGTGTTCCCTCGGGCAGCTGAACCCGCGCATACTCCGGCGCATAGCCGGTGCCGTCGCGTTCGGCGAGGACGGTGACACTTTCACCCACAAATCCGGCGAGCCATTGGGAGCGGCGCTTGGCGACCGCTTCGCGCAATTGAGCGGCACGCGCTTTGATGACACTGCGATCCAACTGCGGCATCCGCGCGGCGGGGGTGCCGGGGCGCGGGGAGTAAGGGAAGATGTGGCCGTGGACGATATCAAGTTCATCGATGATCGAAAGGTTCGCCGTGTGGTGCTCGTTCGTCTCGGTTGGGAAACCTGCAATCAGGTCTGCTCCGATAGCAATATCGGGACGGCGCTCTTTGAGGCGCGCGACCAGATCGACCGCATCGCCGCGCAGGTGACGGCGTTTCATCCGTTTGAGGATGAGATCATTTCCGTGCTGCAAGCTTAGATGGAGGTGCGGCATCAAACGCTCTTCGCTCGCGAGAAGCTCGAATAATTGCTCGTCTATCTCGATCCCGTCGAGCGAAGACATGCGCAGGCGCGGCAAGGTTGGGAAGGTCTTTAGAATTGCATCCACCAAGGCGCCCAAGGGCGGTGTGCTTGCAAGATCGTGTCCCCAGCTGGTGACATCCACTCCGGTCAGAACCACCTCCTTGGCGCCCAGCTCAAGGTGATGCTCAACTTCGCGCAGCACCCCACCGATCGTCATTGAGCGGCTTTTGCCGCGCCCCTGGGGAATCACACAAAAGGTGCAGGCGTGGTCGCAGCCGTTCTGCACAGCGATGAAGGCGCGGGTGCGGGTGGGCGGTGGCGGCGCTTCGGGAACCGGTACGTTCCAAGCGCGCGGGTCGAGCTTTGCCTCGTTGGCGATCAGTCCATCGACTTCCGGCATGTCGGCAATCTGCTCGCGCTCGATGTCTGCGGCACAGCCGGTCACCAGCAAGCGAGCTTCAGGCCGCTCGCGCCGAGCACGGCGGATCGCCTGACGCGTCTGCCGCACCGCTTCGGAAGTCACCGCGCAGGAATTGATGACAACCACATCGCCGCTATCGGCCAGCATCGCCTTCATCCGCTCGCTCTCGGCGATATTGAGGCGGCATCCAAGCGAGATGACTTCGGGTTTGAGGGCGGGCGGCGCGTTCACGCGAAATCATCCCAATTGAAGCTGCCACGATAGCTCTCGGTCGCGGGGCCAGTCATTCGGATAGTGCCGCCCTCGCTCCATTCGATGATCAGATCACCGCCCGGCAAGCTCACGCGCACGGTATTGCCAACAAAGCCTTTACGGATGGCCGCCACCGCAGTCGCGCAAGCGCCCGTCCCGCATGCCCGCGTTAGTCCAGCGCCGCGTTCCCAGACCCTGAGTCGCAGATGGCTGGCGTCGATAAATTGAGCCACATTGACGTTCACCCCTTTGGGGAAAACAAGGTCCTCCTCGATCATAGGCCCAAGCGTTTCGAGGTCGTTCTCCCAAACATCCGTTACGAAGAAGACGACATGTGGATTGCCGACATTAACCGCAATCGGATTTTTGAGCCCCTCCCAAGCGAGTGGCATCGGGTCGGTGTCCATCGCATAGTCAAGCGGGATGTCTTCCCAATGGAAGCGGGGGCTTCCCATATCAACCGTTGCGCCGCCATCGCTCGGCTCAAGCGCGAGTACACCGCCAGCGGTCTCGATCTGCACCGCTCTGCCATGGAGCAACGCGACCGCTCGAGTGGCATTGCCGCATGCTTCTACCTCGCCACCGTCGGAATTGAAGATGCGCATCCGGAAGGCGTAAGCCTCGCTCGGTTCAAGCATGATCAGCTGGTCGCAGCCGATCCCTTCGCGACGGTCGGCCAAGGCGCGCACAATATCCTGCGAGATCTCAGGCAGGGCCGTATGTCGCGCATCGAGCACGATGAAATCGTTGCCTAGGCCGTGCATTTTGATGAAATTGACGCGCATAACTCAGGCGCATCTATGCACCCGAGAGAGCATCGTCCAGTCCCGCGTGGGAAGGATAGGGTCTTGGATTAGAGCGTGCCGGTCTTAGGCACAGCCGCTGGTTCACTGTCAGGCGCGGCTTCTGGAGCTGCGTACTTAGTAAGAGGGGCAGTCTTGGCAGGCTTTTCACCAGGGTCCTGGGCGCTATGCAGACGCCCTTGCGCAGCAAGCCGTTCGCGCACCTGCTCAGCTGTCTCTGGACGGCCATATAGGTAGCCCTGCCCTTTGAGTTTGCCCATTTTGCGCAACGCTTCGAGGGTTGCCTTGTCTTCGATACCCTCAGCTGTCACCGGCATATCTAGACCTTTGCCAAGCGAGACTATGGCGTCGACGATGCTTGAGCTGGACCCTGAATCGCGCAATTCGGCGACGAACGCCTTGTCGATCTTTAAACGATCAAACGGCAGCGTGCGCAGTTGTTCAAGGCTCGAATAACCTGTGCCAAAGTCGTCAAGGCTGATCCGTACGCCCTGATTACGCAGCGAGGTGATGATCTTGCGCACCACTCCAATGTCTTCGTGCAGGCAGCTTTCGGTAATTTCCACTTCAAGCCGCTGTGGCGGGAAGTTCTTTACGACCAGCATTCGCAACAGCTTTTGCGCAAACCAGGGGTCGCGCAACTGCAAAGGTGAGATATTGATCGCAAGAGTGAGATTGGGATCCCAGGAACGTGCGTCATTCAAAGCTTGGTCGAGCAGTTGCTCTGACAGCTCGCCAATTACGCCTATCTCCTCAGCCACTGGGATGAAAATCTCGGGACTGACGAGGCCCAGTTTCGGCGATTGCCAGCGGGCGAGCATCTCAAATCCCACCAGTTCGCCGGTTTCTAAATCGATCTGCTGCTCGTAAAATGGCACAAATTCATGGGTAGCCAGTCCGCCACGAATGCCACTTTCCAGCTGGTTGCGGAAGCGAAGCTCGCTCTCCATCGATGGCTCGAACCAGAAGAACCGGTTTTTGCCCTCTTTCTTGGCGTGATACATTGCGATGTCTGCGCGTTTCATCAACGCGTCCCCATCTGCCAACTGCGGATCAAAGCCATGCTCGTCATGGTCGCTCGCAACCCCAATAGAAACGGTCGCATCGATTGAACCATCGTCGCTTTCGAAGGGGCGAGACAGCACTTCGAACAGCCGAATGATGAGGTCGTCAATACGTTCTTGGCTTTTCGGATCGTAAGGAGTGATGACGGCGAACTCATCGCCTCCCAGGCGCGCAAAGTTAGCCTGTTTGGGCAGCTCCCTGATGATCCGTTTGGACATTTCAACGAGCACAAAGTCACCTTTGGTGTGCCCATGCATATCGTTGATTTGCTTGAAGTTATCTAGGTCGATCATGCAATAGGCGACTGCCAATCCGCTTGCATTTGCGCGATGGCGGAGGGCATCGGTTGCAGCGTTCATCGAGCGGCGGTTGAGGCATCCGGTAAGGGGGTCAGTCTCTGCCAGCTCGCGCGCCAGCTCTTCGGCCTTGCGTCGATCATTGATCTCTTGCTGCAGCTCACGATAGCGACGCCAGCCAAATATAATCAGAACAATGTTGAGCAGCAATGCATTGACGAGCAGCACATCGGGGGCCTGGCCGTTGCCAAACAGGGCATCGAGAGCGACAGGCAGAGCAGAGCCGCCAGTTCCCACGAACAGTATGATCGCTGCCGTAGCAATTCCAACCGCGACTAAGTCTCGATCAGCCCGGCCAATACCTCTTTGCTTGTGGTCTGCGTCCATCATCGAATGTCCGTCTGATTCCAGCCCCGTGCACCTTGAGCGGGCATGGAAGGCCCGCCTTGATTGCTTTCAATGCAATGACATATTGAAAATTGCGTTAACCCTCGGAGTATGGCGGAATTTCGCGGTTCAAGCCGACCCGTCTAGCTTTTGCAAAGTCCATGATGGGATCTGCAACGCGTAGGATCACCTAGCTGGTGTCAAGGAGAACGAAAGTGCCCAACTATTGGCTGATGAAGTCCGAACCGTTCAAATATGGCTGGGATGATCTCGTCGAAGAACAAGAAGGCGTTTGGGACGGCGTGCGCAATCATTTGGCGAAGAACAACCTTGCTGCGATGCAGGTTGGCGATGAAGCTTTCTTCTACCATTCGCGTGAGGGGCTTGAGATCGTTGGAATTTGCGAGATCAGCGTCGCTGGCATCCTTGATCCCACCGATGAGACTGGCAAATGGGCTGCGGTAAAAGTCAAGCCGAAGCGCAAGTTTGACCGCCCGGTGACGCTCAAACAGATCAAGGCGCAGCCGGGCCTGGAGAATTGCGAGCTGGTGCGCCTTTCGCGGCTTTCCGTAGCTAAGATCACGCCTGAGGAATGGCAGATTATCTGTAAAATGTCGCAGGGCTAGGACTCTACGCTCTCACCGATAGGTTAGCCGCTGGGGGCGAAATCTGGGGAGATTAACCACAAGCCTGGCTAACTGTCCCCTTTCTGGTCATCCAAGGCTTTGCGCTCGTCAAAGGTTAAGAAAGTGTTAAGGCCGTTCCCATGAGCACGGCACAACCTTCGATCCGCCCCCTGTTCTCTGGCCGCAATGGTCAGGAAGTTGAGCCTAGGATCAAGAAGATCCCGGTACTTGGCGGAGAGGGGACACGGCGCGCTCTTGTGCTGACCGAAGAGAGTGCCAGGCACCCGTTTCGCGCGTCGCTTCCGCCCCATGTGAAGGAAGACTTGCACGACATTCCAGCTGAGAGCCTGTGGCGTCTGACGGCCGATGATGCTCGCGGATTTGCCAGCGTCTATTTTGCGACATTCGCCGCGGTCCTGGTGTTTATCCTCTGATGTAATCCTTGGGGAGGCCTTTGGGCAGTCCTTATTCCGCCAGCACCGCTGCATTGCGTTCAGCTTTGAACAGCAGCCAGCCAAGCCAAGCGGATACGCCAGTCAGGATGGCGACGAACATGACCTGATCGACCACCGGAATTCCGATGGTGCTCAACCCCATCGCAACCGCCGAGCCGAGCACCATTCCAAGCGAGTTGAGGATGTTATTTGCCGCAATCGTCCGGCTTGCCGCGTCATCCGCGCAGCGCGTTGTGAGAAAGGCATAAAGAGGCACGACGAACATCCCGCCCGCGGTGGTGATGCCAAAGAGCATCAGCGACAAGGGCGCGGCCATCGGCTCAAATATCCAGTCAGTCCAGGTCAGCAATTCGCCCGTTGTGCTGTCAGGCCAGGCCTTGGCGATAAGGTAGAAGCCTAGAACGAAGCCGCCCATCACAATGACCGAGACTGAGGAGAATTTGGCTGAAACCTCGCCCTTTAACAGCGCATTTATGCAAACCGATCCGATTGCAATGCCGAGCGAGAAGATGACGAGAAACAGGCTCGCTACGTCCTGTGCAGCGTAGAGTTGGTTCTTTGCCAGCGGCAGGAACAGCACGAAAAGCACCGCGCCAATTGTCCAGAAAAAGCTGATCGCAACAATCGCGAGCCAGATCTCGCGGTTTTGCGTTGTCTCTTTGATCAGCCGCGTGCTCATCACCGCTTGGTCTGCAATCGCGACAAAGGGATAACACAGCCAGCGTTTGACGCGGCTCTTTGTTTTAGCAGCAAAGGGCTCAAGCAGCGGGAAGTGCATCTCATAATCGCTCTGCGGCGGAGCGTCTGGGACAAAGCGTGCAGAAAGATAACCGACTAGTGCAGTTAAGATGATCCCGACGATTGCCCATTCCACCGGGATAACCCCGGCAAGGATCGTGCCCGCTAGGATTGCTATATAGGTGCCTGCTTCAACAAGACCGGTTCCAGCAAGAACTTCCTCCTCTTTGAGGTGTTGTGGCAGAATCGCGTATTTGATCGGCCCCAAAAAGGTCGATTGCGTGGCAGCCAGGAAGGTTACGAGCAGCAAAAGCGGAATGGCGAATTCATGCACCGCGATGCCCGACCACGCCATGTAGAGACCAATCGCGCCGAGTATAACCCAGCCAATCTCGCACAGTTTCACAAAGCGAATTATCGCCGCTTTGTCGCGCGTATCGGCCAATTGTCCGGCGAGAGCGGAGAACAGAACGAAAGGCAGGATAAAGATAAAGCTCGCAAAGCCTGAAAACGCACCCTCTGTGCTTTCATCATTGTAGATCACGTAGATCACAAAGAAGAGCGCGGCGTAGCGATAGAGATTGTCGTTGAAAGCGTTAAAGAACTGCGTGATCATCAGCGGCAGGAAACGCTTGCGGCGTAAGAGGTGCGTCGATGTGGTCATTGCTGCAATGCGAGCGAGCGCTTTTCCTCTTTCAGAGAGCCTGACATAGCGATGCCTTGGCATGGTACAAGCCCTCAATGTGCCCCATCACGTGTCGCCAGGACGTGGCTAACTGTTGGCGAATGATGGTTGAGGTTTTGCTCATTGCAGATCAGCGGCTAAAGGACCGAGTGCAATGTTGACGCTGCCCAACATCTTGACCTTGTCGCGCATTCTTGCGGTACCCTTGCTGGGGTTTTTCCTGTGGTGGCCGGATTGGCAGCTTGGCTACCTGATCGGATTTGCGCTCTATTGCGTGATCGCGGTGACCGACTTCTTCGATGGCTATTTGGCGCGCGCGCAGGGGACGGTATCGAAGCTGGGTCAGTTTCTGGACCCAATCGCGGACAAGATCATGGTCGCAGCTGTGATCCTGATCCTGACAGCGCAAGGCTTTCTACGAGGGCCCTATGTTGGCGACATGCATGTTATAGCTGGCCTCATCATTCTTATCCGGGAGATCACGGTGAGCGGCCTGCGCGAATTTCTCGGCGGCATTCAGGTCTCGGTCCCGGTGACTAAGCTGGCGAAGTGGAAGACAACGTTCCAACTGGTCGCCTTGGGAGCGCTGATCCTGGGCGGAGCGGTCCACGGCCAACCGTGCCAAACGCCCGGAGAAGCATGCGCGAGTGTGCAGGAGACGTGGGTGCACGTGGTGGGACTGGTCTCGCTTTGGCTTGCAGCGGCTCTGACGTGCATCACCGGCTGGGACTATTTGCGGGTTGGTCTCAAACACATGGACTAAGGCGACTACAGGCCTCACCCTGCTGCCGCGGCGTTCACGACCAGAGTGTCGGCTTCGAGATAGCGCAACAACTCGCTTGTTACACTGCCAATGGTTGCTTGTTTGAAACCGCTTGTTCCGTGGCTGCCGACCACCACCATGGCATCCGGCGTCAGCGCCAACGCCTTGCGAATCGCGTCAGTCGCATCGCCGCGTACGACTTCGCTGGTAGCGTCGCCAAAGCGACCATTGCGCGCGGTCAGCTCGACCATGAATTTGCCCATAGTCGCCGTGTGCTCGGCTTCGAGTTCTTCGGCGACATAGGCATCAGTGTTGAAAGCCTGAAACGGCACTTGCCAAGCATGAGTTATGTGGATCGAGGCATCAGGGAACATATCCGCAGCGGTTAGGATCGCATTGGCAGATCCTGGCGAGAAGTCGGTCCCAGCGATGATCTGCTGGTAGTCGGTATGGGCGCGGTTCTTGACGATCAGCGTCGGCTTCGACGTGGTTCGCAGGATGTAATCGACCGCGGTGCCGAGGAAAAAATCGCCCAAAGTGTTGTAGCGCGCAGGGCCGAGCAACAGCAGATCCGCCCCACTCTTGTTGCAAGCGCTCGCAATCGCGTGCGGAGGCGATCCAGCGGGATAAAGGAACTCGGTCCTCCCTTTCTCTGCGGTGAGCCCGGTCGAGGCGAGCATTTTGCGATTGAGTTCGCCGAGATCAGGCGGGTCGTCAGCGGCAAGATTGGTTGCATGGATCGCGCATAGCTTCGCCTGCATGTGTTGCTGGAGCAGCTTGGCCCGGTCGATGGCACGGTCAGCGCGCGGACTGAAATCGGTGGCGACGGCGATGCATTTTGGAACCATTAATTCCTCCGGGTAAGCTCGGAAGAAACTATCGTATCAATGCTGCGTGCGAAGCAAGAAACGCTGACCTAAGCCATTGGGGTTAGACCGCGCGCTCAACCCGCCCGCAATTCCTCGGCCAACAGCCTAAAATCTGCTTCTCGCGGAGAATTTTTCCTCCACACGAGCACAATCTCGCGTTTGGCTGTGTCACTTTCGACCGGGCGCGCAACAACATTGGTTCCATCGAGAATACCGGCGTCGAGCGCCATTTTGGGCAGCATGGTGAGGCCAAGGTCGTTGTCGACCATTTGCACCAAAGTGTGGAGACTAGTGCCGATCATGCTTGAGGAGGCGCGCAATTCCGACCGATTGCAGGCCGCCAGCGCATGATCGCGCATGCAGTGCCCGTCTTCGAGCAGTAGCAAGCGCCCTTCCGCAATTGCCGGTTCGATCATTTCAGGCGAGATCGTCGCGGGGGGATCGCGTGGATCATCCTTGGGAAAGGCAACAAAAAGCGCATCATCGGAAATGTGCTCAATTTCCACATCACCAGTGTCGAATGGCAGGGCAAGCAACACACAGTCGGCGCGGCCATGGTGGAGGCTATCAAGCGCATCCTGACTGGTTTCCTCGCGCAGCATCAGGTGGAGATCGGGGCGCTGGGTTCTCAAGCGCGGCAGGAGGCTCGGGATAAGAAAGGGCGCGATGGTGGGGATCACACTCATGCGCAGCTGCCCGGATAAAGGCTTGCCTGCCGCTTGAACCAAGTCGGCAAGTTCCTCGGCTTCTCGAAGCAGCTTGTTGGCCTTGGCCACGACCTGCTCGCCGAGCGAGGTGAACCGGACCACACGACGCGAGCGCTCCACCAGCGTAACGCCAAGCAGCGATTCAAGTTCGCGAATCCCGGCTGACAAAGTGGACTGCGAAACGAAGCTCGCATCGGCTGCACGGCCAAAATGGCCATGCTCGTGCAGCGAGACGAGATATTGCAGCTGCTTGATGGTGGGCAGGTAGGTGCTCATTCTGAGGCTAATGCCTCCTCCATACTGGCTTGCATATCATCGATATGTGCCATTTTCAGCCGTCCGTTCTGGACCGCGAAGGCGAGGCGGCCTTCGACCAGTTCCAGCGCGTCTTTGCCGAAGACATCATAGCGCCAGCCTTTGAGCACTTTGAGATCGCGCACACCGGCGGCGAGGGCTTCCATCTCGTCCGCTCGGGTCAACAAGCGAGCGGCTACATCGATCTCACGTGCGCGGATTTTGAGGAGCAGCTTCAAAAGGTCAGCTACCAGCGCGCCCTCCTTGCCCAATGGAGCGCCGCGCTTCATTTTCTCGGGCATCTCTTCCTTGGGAAGCGGTTCGGCCTCGGCAATGACCTTCATCAACCGCTTTCCAATATCATTGTCCTTCCAGGCACTCGACAGCCCGCGAACCTTGGCTAAGTCGCCCTGCTTCTTGGGCGGATGAGAGGCGATGTCGGCCAGTGTCTCGTCACGCATGATCCGGCCGCGCGGAATATTCTTGTGCTGCGCTTCCCCCTCGCGCCAGCCAGCGAGCGCTTTGAGCCGTCCGAGCACTTGCGGATTGCGGCCTGGTTGGCGGATGCGTTTCCAGCTCGTATCTGGATCGATGATGTAGCTGGATGGATCGGCGAGCTTCTCCATTTCCGCATCGAGCCAGTCTCCGCGCCCGGTTTTGATCAGCTTTTTGAGGATCTTGGGGAAGATCTTTGACAGATGGGTCACATCGCCAATCGCATATTCGATCTGGCGGTCGGTCAACGGGCGGCGGCTCCAATCGGTGAAGCGCGCGCCTTTGTCGACTTGGATATTGAGCCAGTGATCGACCAAGTTCGCATAACCGATCTGTTCTGACTGGCTTATCGCCATCATCGAGATCTGCGTGTCGAAAATGGGGAAGGGCGTCTTCCCCGTCATGTTGACGATGATCTCTACATCCTGACCGCCGGCGTGGAAGACTTTGAGCACATCCTCATTATCGGTCAGCAGTTCCAGCAGAGGGGAGAGGTCGATCCCGTCAGCAAGCGGATCAATCGCCGCAGCCTCTTCGGTGTTTGCGATCTGCACCAGGCACAGTTCCGGCCAATAGGTGTTTTCGCGCATGAATTCGGTATCGACAGCGACGAAGTCGGACTTCGCCAAACGCTCGCACAGGTCGGCAAGAGCGTCAGAAGTGGTAATCAGTTCGTGTATTTTCATAACGTTGTTTTTCTTGTTGTTTGAGCGGAGTGCCGCTCTCGGGCCGAATTGACCCAGCAATTAGAAGTGCACACGACTTGACAAAACGGTGGTTCTACCCTGTTAGCGCGCGGATATCGCGATGGTACGCAGATGCTGCCGAGACACGGCAGCGCCCTTAGCGCCATACACCCAGACAGGACAAGAAGTTAGATGCACGCCTATCGTTCCCACACTTGCGCACAGCTTTCGGGCCAGAATGTTGGAGAAAGCGTCCGGCTGAGCGGCTGGATCCACCGCAAACGCGATCATGGCGGAGTGCTGTTTATCGACCTGCGCGACCATTACGGTATCACGCAGATCGTAGCAGACGAAGATTCGCCCGCTTTGCCGGTGCTTGAGAAACTGCGCGCCGAGTCGGTTGTGACGATTGACGGTGACGTGAAAGCGCGCACGCCCGAGACGGTGAACAAAGACTTGCCAACCGGTGAGATTGAGATTTTTGCCCGGACCATCACCGTTCAGAGCGCAGCAGATGAGCTGCCTTTGCCGGTTGCAAGCGGGGAGGAATATCCAGAGAATATCCGCCTCAAATACCGCTTCCTCGATCTGCGGCGCGAAGTCATGCATCGCAACATCGTTCTGCGCAGCAAGGTGATCTCAAGCATTCGCCAGCGCATGACCGATCAGGGCTTCACCGAGTTTCAGACCCCGATATTGACTGCCAGCTCGCCCGAAGGCGCGCGTGACTTTCTCGTTCCGAGCCGGATGCACCCCAACAACTTCTATGCGCTCCCCCAAGCTCCGCAGATGTTCAAACAGCTGCTGATGGTCTCGGGCTTTGACCGATACTTCCAGATCGCGCCGTGCTTCCGCGACGAAGACCTGCGCGCTGACCGCAGCCTCGAATTCTACCAGCTCGACCTCGAGATGAGCTTCGTGACGCAGGAGGACGTGTTCCAGGCACTGGAGCCTGTGCTTGCGGGCGTGTTTGAAGAGTTTGCAGACGGCAAGGCGGTGACCCCATCAGGAACCTTCCCGCGCATCCCTTATGCCGAAGCGATGCTCAAATACGGTTCGGACAAGCCAGACTTGCGCAACCCTCTGATTATCTCGGACGTCACCAACCACTTTGAGAAAAGCGGCTTTGGTCTTTTCGAGAAGATCGTTGGCAGCGGCGGTGTGGTCCGCGTGATTCCAGCTCCGAACACCAACGAGAAGAGCCGCAAGTTCTTCGACGACATGAACAATTGGGCGCGCAGTGAAGGCTTTGCCGGTCTAGGTTATGTCACCCGCAAAGGCGGTGACTTTGGCGGGCCAATTGCCAAGAACCACGGCCCTGATCGTATGGAAGAGCTCTATAACGAGCTCGGCCTTGGCCCAGATGATGGCCTTTTCTTTGCTGCGGGCAAGGAAAAGGATGCCGCTAAGCTCGCCGGCGCCGCGCGCACGCAAATCGCTGAACAGCTCGACCTGATCGAGCCCGATTGCTTCAAGTTTTGCTGGATCGTCGACTTCCCGATGTTCGAATATGACGAGGAAGCGAAGAAAATCGACTTCAGCCACAACCCCTTCTCAATGCCGCAGGGCGAGATGGAGGCATTGGAGACGATGGATCCGCTCGATATCAAGGCGTGGCAGTACGACATCGTCTGCAACGGCTATGAGCTCTCCTCTGGCGCGATCCGGAACCACAAGCCGGAGATCATGTATAAGGCCTTCGAGATTGCCGGCTATGACAACGCCACCGTCGACAAGGAGTTTGGCGGCATGATCGAGGCATTCAAGCTGGGCGCGCCGCCGCATGGTGGTTCAGCGCCCGGCATTGACCGCATCGTCATGCTGCTCGCTGGCGAGGAAGCGATCCGCGAGGTTATCGCTTTCCCGATGAATCAGAAGGGCGAAGACCTGATGATGGGGGCTCCGTCCAAGGCCGAGCCTGCGCAATTGCGTGAGCTGATGCTGCGTGTGATCGAACCGCCGAAGAAAGAGGGTGAAGGCGCCTAAGGCCCCTCTATCCCGCTAAGGAACGCAGCTACGTTCTTACCCAGCGCATCGATCTTGTAGCCGCCCTCCATCACAGTGAGCGTGGGCAGGTCCAGCGTCGCGATCATTGCGCCGACCTTCTGCATGTCGGGCGTCGTAAGCTTGAAGTGCGAGATCGGGTCTTCGGCGAAAGTGTCCGCGCCATAGCTGACGAGGAGGAACCGCGTGCCATGCGCGCGCACCTTGTCCAGCGCTTTCGCTAGCGCGGGTTCGTAGCTTGTCCAGGTCGTTCCGCGCGGCAGAGGCAGGTTTAGCGTCTTGCCCTTGCCAGCGCCTGCTCCCGTTTCATCGGCATGGCCCCAGTAATAGGGGTAGTCCTTCAAGGGATCGGCATGGATCGAGGCGAACAGAACATCGCCATCTTCGTAGAAAATGTCCTGCGTCCCATTGCCGTGGTGATAGTCGACATCGAGCACCGCCACCGGGCCGAGCCCGCGTTTCACCGCCTCACGGGCAACGATAGCGGCGTTGTTGAGGTAGCAATAGCCGCCGAAATAATCCGCGCCGCAATGGTGGCCGGGGGGACGGCACAGAGCAAACGCCGTTGTCGCTTCACCTGATGCGACCGCGTCAAAGGCGCTAAGCGCGGTCTGCGCACTGGCATAGGCTGCCTCCCAAGTTCCCGACGCGATCGGAGAGGCGGCGTCAAAACCATATTGGCCGAGCCTTGCGTCAATGCGCTTATGCGTCAGTGGTCGCCTTCCGCGTACGGGAAAGGCATAGCCAATCGCATCGCCTGTGCGGCCCTGAGCGAGCCAATCCTTATGCGCAGTGCGAAGGAAACCGACGTAATCTGCCGAATGGATGGCCAGAATTGGCTCGATCCCATGATCCTCAGCTTGTTGCACGTCAACCAGTTCAGTCAGGATCGACTCCAATCGCTCGGGCGATTCGGCAAAATCAACCCACTCGCCATTGTTGAGCTCACGAATAGGGGCGTGCTTTGCCTGAGCAGCATCATAATAGGTCAGCATGGGTCTTTCGATCTTGCCTTCTTTCAGCCTCGCAACTTACCGCGTAACCTTGCACTCTTCTGGATCGAAGGGGAATGTATGAAAGCGTCACGCCGCACCTTACTCGCCGGTAGCCTTGCGATGGGCCTTGCGGCGCATCCCCTTATGGGATGTGACCGGTCTAGCAAGACGCGCGTCCATACGATGGGAGTGATCCATTCCAATCATCGCCGCAGCGAGACCTATTCGCTTGCTGTGCTGGAAGCCGCAATCCGAAAAGCCTCGCCGGACGTTATCTTGACCGAGATCCCCCCGGATCGGATTGACCGCGCAATAACGACCTTTGCGGCCTTGGGAGTGGTTGATGAGCCGCGCACGCAGGTTTTTCCTGAATACACAGAAGTTGTTTTTCCGCTCAGCAACCAATTTCCATTCCGGCTGTATGGCTGCGCTGGCTGGACGCGTGAGATCGCTGATAATCGGAGAGCTGCACTAGAGCGAATTCAGAGTGATCCATCACGCGCGGATCAATGGGCGGAGCACCTTGTGGCGCGGCGCGAATATTCGCGGGCGATTGCGGGAAGGGGCGATGATCCGCTCTTCATTCACACGGATGAATTCGATCAAATTGTTGAAAAGTCGCGAGAACCTTATCAGGTTCACTTTGATGGCGACCTTGGTTCAGGTGGCTGGACCCAGATCAATCGCGCCCATAACGACCTTATCAACGCCGCGCTCGATGAAGTGAATGGGCAGGGCTTGACCGCTCTAATCATGTTCGGTTCGGCGCACAAATATATGATCAAGCGCAGGCTCGATATTCGCTCGGACATCGTCCAGCTCAACACGCGCGACCTCTTTGTATGATTGCATAGAGGAAAACCGTGTGCATCTTGACTTGCGCTCAATCGAACCGACCTTTAGGGCGTTTCACGAATTTCAAACCCCAATTTTTAAGAGGGACAAACATGAGCGATACTGCCGACCGCGTGCAGAAAATTGTCGTCGAACATCTCGGCGTCGAAGGTGACAAAGTCACTCAGGAAGCCAGCTTCATCGATGATCTGGGCGCAGACAGCCTCGACATCGTCGAATTGGTGATGGCTTTCGAGGAAGAATTTGGCGTGGAAATCCCCGATGATGCGGCTGAGAAGATCTCGACCGTGGGCGATGCCACCAAGTTCATCGAAGAGACAAAGGGCTAATCAGCCCGAACCATCCGCCTGTCCTTACGCTTGTCGAAGGGATGGGGCCGCTTGCGATACAAACCGCACGTTGGCAGGATGATGGATAATAGACAGGCTCGACCCACATCGGGTTGAGCCTGTTTTGCTTGGAGTGTGAGTAATGCGCCGCGTTGTTGTAACCGGACTTGGTCTCGTCACCCCGCTTGGGGGCGATGTAGAGACTTCCTGGAAGAACCTGATCGCTGGAAAGAGCGGAGCGGGGCCGATCACGCGCTTCGACACCGAGGGTCAAAAGTGCACTATTGCCTGCGAAGTGAAGGGTAAGGACCACGAAAACGGCTTTGACCCGGACAAACGCGTTGATGGCAAGATTCAACGTCAGGTGGACCCCTTCATCGTCTACGGAATTGACGCTGCGGGACAGGCTCTTGAAGATGCAGGCCTGACTGAGATGACCGAGGCCGAGAAGGAGCGCACCGGCTGTTCGATCGGGGCGGGCATTGGTGGCCTGCCGGGTATCGAGAAGGAAGCGGTCAATCTCCATGAGCGCGGTCCCGGTCGGGTCTCTCCGCACTTTGTGCACGGTCGATTGATCAACCTCGTGACTGGACAAGTCCAAATCAAATACGGCTTTATGGGTCCCAATCACGCGGTCGTAACCGCCTGTTCAACCGGAGCGCACTCCATTGGCGATGCGGCGCGCATGATCGCGGCTGACGATGCTGATGTGATGCTTGCGGGGGGAGCGGAAAGCACAATCAACCCGCTTGGCATTGCTGGATTTGCGCAAGCCCGCGCGCTTAATACCAATTTCAACGACCGCCCAACCGAAGCCAGCCGGCCCTACGATAAGGATCGCGAGGGTTTTGTGATGGGTGAGGGCGCCGGTGTCCTGGTGCTCGAAGAATATGAACGCGCCAAGGCTCGCGGGGCCAAGATTTACGCCGAAGTGACCGGTTATGGTCTGTCTGGTGATGCTTACCACGTCACCGCGCCTCACCCAGAGGGTAAAGGCGCAGAGCTCGCCATGCGGATGGCCTTGAAGAAGGCTGGCCTTGGCGCAGGCGATATCGATTATGTCAACGCACACGGCACCAGCACAATGGCAGATACGCTAGAGCTCGCTGCTGTGAAGCGCGTGCTTGGCGATGACCTTAGTGGGGCTTCGATGAGCTCGACCAAGAGCGCCATTGGCCACCTTCTGGGCGGTGCGGGCGCGGTTGAGGCGGTCTTCTGTGTTCTTGCTATGCGTGATCAGATCGTGCCTCCAACGCTCAACCTCCACGATCCTGATGAAGGCACTGAGGGCATTGACCTTGTGCCTTTCGAAGCCAAGAAGCGCGAGGTCCGCGCCGTGCTCAACAACAGCTTCGGCTTTGGCGGCACCAACGCTTCGCTCATTATGCAACGGGTTGAGGACTAATCGGATGAAGAAGCTCGGCCTCTTAGTCGGGCTACTTCTCGCCGTCCTAGGCGTGGGGGCGCTGGTTTTCGGTGGGCAAGTGCTGGGCGAAGCCACGATTGAGGACGAAACCGCTTTCATCATTCCAGCTGGCTCATCGCTAAGCGCGGTGGCGAATGATCTGGAAGAGCAGGGCTTGATAAGCTCCGCTGATGGCTTTCTGATCTCGGCGCGGCTGTTTGGTTCTTCCGATCCGATCCAGGCCGGAGAATTTTCGCTCACCCCAGGCATGACCCAAAATCAGATTCTCACCGCCTTCCAACAAGGCGATGTGATCCGGCGCTTTGTCACAATCCCCGAGGGCATGCCTTCGATCTTAGTGTGGGAGCGGCTCATGGCTGAGCCACTTCTAGAAGGTGAGATCGAGGTCCCGCTTGAGGGGTCGATACTGCCCGACACTTATGCCTTTGAACGCGGGCAAAGCCGCGCTGCGCTGGTCGAGCAAATGCAAGAAGCGATGGACCTCTACCTCGCCGAAACCTGGGCAGAGCGTTCCGACACGATTGCCGTCGACACAATGCGTGACGCGTTGATCCTTGCATCGATCGTCGAGAAGGAAACGGGCACTCCGGAAGAGCGGCGCACGATCGCTGGCCTCTATTCCAATCGCGTGCGGACCGGGATGCTGCTCCAGGCTGATCCGACAATTATCTATCCGATCACCAAGGGAAAGCCCTTGGGTCGGCGCATACGGCAGTCTGAGATTGCCGCTGTGAATGGCTATAACACTTATACGCGAGTGGGGTTGCCGGTCGGACCGATCACCAATCCGGGGCGCGAAAGCATTGCTGCGGTCCTAGACCCTGAGATGCACAATTACCTCTTCATGGTCGCTGATGGCACTGGTGGACACGAGTTTAATGAGGACCTCAGCGGCCATAACGCCGCTGTCGGGCGCTGGTTTGAGTTGCGCCGCCAGCGCGGTGAGATGGATTAAGCGGCGCCCATGATGGGTAAGCCGTTTATTGTCACCGCTGCGCTTCCTGAGGGCATTCAAAGCTGGGCGGATGGCCTGCGCCGCGCGCATTATCCCGTTGAACGAAATCATCTGCACGCGCATGTGACCTTGTTCCACTCTTTCGCGCCGTCGCTTTTGGATGAGCTGAAAGACTATCTTCCGCAATTGACCCGCGAATTCGCACCGATTGAAGCTATGGTGAGTGGAGTGATGGATCTGGATAGCGGAACTGCTATCGCGCTCGAAAGCCAAAGCCTGCTCGCACTGCGTGAGATGATCGCAGAACACTTTCATGGCAGCCTTACGGCCCAAGACCTCTACGAGCCGCGGCCGCACATCACGATTCAGAACAAGGTTACCAAGCGCGAGGCACGGGCGCTCCAAGCGCAGCTAGCGCCGACCATGGAGCAGCGTGCGTTCAACTTTCCCGCTCTTGAGCTTCACCTTTACAAGGATGGACCTTGGGAGCGTGTCAAACGCATGGCGTTTCGTGGGCGAGAGTGTCTATAAAGGGATCGCTTATCCAAGCTCGGTGTGGGAATAGGGGGGGCACGATGGGCGAAAATGCGCATTATCTCGGTTTGCTTGCAGGGGTCGTTTTGGTTGCTGCAATGGTGCCGACGCAGGTTAGGACGATCCGCTTGCTGGCATTGGCCGCAGGGCTCTTGGCGCTCGCTTATCTAGGAATGAGTGGAGGCTCCATACTGGCGCTTGCGATTGCTGCGGCCTTCGTGATCGTGAACGCAATGCGCCTTGCCGAACTTCACCGCCGTGCACGCCGCGGGAACATGACTGCAGAAGAGCGCGAGTTGTTCGACCATGTGATGCAAATGGAAGATCCCAACAAGCAAAACCGCCTTCGAGATCTGATGCAGTGGCGCGATGTGGACGTGGGCGAAGCGCTGATCGCGCAGGATCAGCTCGATCCGCCCTTGATCTACATCGCCACCGGTCGCGCCAAGATCGTGCGCGATGCTGAAATTGTTGGCGAGTGCGCTGGCGGAGAGTTTGTTGGCGAAATGAGCCACATTTCAGGACAACGTGCGAGCGCTAGCGTAGAGGTCACTGAGCCCATGCGCATGGCGCAGATAGACCGCGATGCACTTGCGCAACTCGCCCGCAGTGTGCCTGAAATCGGGCGCGCCGTAGACAGCGCGTTCAATCGCAGCCTCGCAGCCAAGGTTATGCGCATGAACCAGACCACGTCAGGTGATGCAGGTTGACCCAATTTCAGGTTGACCGACGCGAGAGCGCACCCTAAATGCGCCGCTCGCTTGAGGCTTTCTAGCCTCGCGAATTCTGAAAGGCGTTAGCCGATCAGAGGGCCCCAAGGCCAAATTGGTGCGGCGGAGTAGCTCAGGTGGTTAGAGCAGCGGAATCATAATCCGCGTGTCGGGGGTTCAAGTCCCTCCTCCGCTACCAACCCAGTATTTGTTCAGGTCCCGGACCGACGCTCTCTTATCCAGGTGTGGTCGGAATTGATGCCGAATGCCCCCATGCGCAAGAGTTCCTCAAACTCATCCATCGGAATGGGCTTTGAGAAGTGATATCCTTGGCCATAGTCGCAGCCCTTATCTTGCAGATAGGCAAGCTGATCGGGGCTTTCGATCCCTTCACCGACAGTCATAAGGTCGAGGTTTTGAGCAAGCGAAAGAACCGAAGAGGCGATCTGCTCCGAAGCACCACCCTGTCCCACATCCTGCACAAAGGATTTGTCGATCTTGATGCCGTCCACAGGAATGTCCATCAGATGGCTCAGCGAGGCATAGCCCGTCCCAAAGTCATCCAGAAGGATGGTAAAACCAAGCTTGTTGAGCTTGGAAATGTTGGAAATCACAGTCTCCGAACCGCGATCGACAAATACGGTCTCAAGGATCTCCAAGGCGATCTTGCTGGGTGTGACTGAATAGCTTCGCGCGCTCTGCAACAATCGATCGCAAAAATCAGGTTGACGCAGATTCACGCCAGACACATTCAGCGTGATGGTAGGGCAATCGAGGCCTTCTTCGCGCCACGCCGCCAGTCGGCCGAAGACCTGACGATAGACGACGGCTTCAAGGTGCGCTGCCATCTGAAACTCGTCGATAATATCGATGAACTCGCCTGCTGGGATCAACCCGCGCGTCTCGTGTCGCCATCTGATCAGACTTTCGGCATATTCCACCCGGCCTGTCTCAAACGAGAAGATAGGCTGAAGAAACACCTCAAGATGGTCCTCAATGCACGCTCTGCGCAGCTCGTCAGCTATGTGGCCTTTGCGAACCACCACTTCCTGCATCACGGGATCATAAAAGCAATACTGGCCGCGTCCGTTGTTTTTGGCCTGGTAGAGCGCGAGATCAGCACACTTCATGAGCTCCGATGCTGTGCCTGTAGTGTCTGGGAAAATGGTGATACCGACGCTGGCGCCAACACTCGCCTCAACCCCGTCAATATCAACAGGCCTGCTGACAGAGGAGATGATCTTCTTGGCTACGCCAGAGGCGTCTTGAGGGCCGCTTAGATTGCGCAGGATGATCGCAAATTCATCGCCGCCAAGACGTGCCACAGTGTCTTTGGTGCTCAATTGGCCTCGGATGCGTTGACCCACTTCGACCAAGACGCGGTCGCCGGCATTGTGTCCAAGCGTATCGTTCACGTTCTTGAAGCGGTCGAGATCCATCATCATGATCGCAACGCATCGATCTTTGCCAGACTGGGCGTCGATCAGCGTATCTAAGCGTTGGCCGAAGCCAGACCGATTGGGCAGTTGTGTGAGAGTATCGCTCACGGCCATGCGCGCCATTTGCGCGTTTTGCTCGATCAAGTCATCGCGTGCTTTGGTTAAACGGTTGACCAGAGGTCGAAAGATGAACAACGCCTCGACCAGCAAGAGCAGCAATGCGCCCATCACTAAGTAGACATGAAGCTGCTCGGACTGCCGAAGTCGCTCCTGCGATTGCAGCTCATAGAGCTTCACCACCCCGTCTAAGCGTCCCAGAAGGCCATCACGATGCGCGGTAACCATAGCTCGATAGGCGGGCATGTTCACGCTGTAGGCATCGTCCTCCGCTGCGAGAATATCATCGATTGATGAAAAGTAGCCCCGCAGCCGGTCATCAAGCGACGTGCGCCCGCCGAAATAGGCGTTGCGAATTGGTTCGCTCTCGGCGTTCACAGCGGGCATTCCATCCAACCGAGCCAGCAGGTCCTTGTGGCTATCACGCATTAGGTCGCGCGAAGTGGTCAATTTTTGCCGCAGGCTTGCGACTTCCCTGGCGCTGTCAGCCACCATCAATTCGCCAGCGAGCCGGATGGTTTGCTCCGACAGCATACGCTGCCGACCGCTCGTATTTATGACTGTGGAATCCTCTTCCAAATTTGCCAACGAGCCGACTAGCAGCCAATGCGAACTCACAGAGGCACAGGCGATCAACAGCAGCGCAAACACATAATGCGTCGTGGGTCGCCTCAGGATCCAGCCCGTCCAATGCTGGCCTTCTTCAGCGGGATCGGCATGGAAATAGCCAGCCATGGTGATACTCTCGGTTCGACAACACAGAAGCGCGCCAGACCTCCAAAGCAGTCTAGCAACGCACTGTTTCTAAGTGCTTTTAAAGAACCGAGCCTTTGTGATGACATAAGGGTCACTACGAATCGCCGCGGGCATTAACGTCCCGGCGGTCGGGAAGGGCGGACGCGGTGTGGTTAGCGGAGCTATTCGTTAGGGCCTAAGGCAAATTGCGGAAGTGTAGGCAGACACAAGTGTCACTCAGTCGCGCGTAGAAAACGGTGTCATTCATGTGGATTCATGGGGTCAGTCAGACCCTTGATGCTGCGAAGAGGAACCGTTTCTCATGTCATTTGCTAAGGCGCCTTTGACGCGAATTGTTTGGCTGATTGCAGGGGTGGGTTTGTCTCTTGGCCTGTTATTCGCAAGCTACAATGTCTGGGTAAGCGCGAATAGTCTTGCACGCGCTAAGGACAGCGCAGAGCTGCTCGATTTTGCCGTTGCCCTGAGCGATCTTGTTCACGAACAGCAAAAGGAGCGCGGTGCATCGGCGGTTTTCTTGACCAATGCGGGCCAGGCATTTGAGCCCGAGATGCGTGCTCAACGGCGTGCGACGGATGTCCGTCGCGACGCCCTGGCGCAGCGTTTGGAACAAATCCGGACTTCGGGTGCAGCCACGCGAGTGGAAGAGCAACTTGTCACCATCGAAAGCCGCCTCAGTGAGATCGATGCAATGCGCAGGCGGGTTGACGATCTGTCGGTAACGCGCGGTGAGCAGGTCCAGTTTTACACCGGGCTCAATCACACCGCGATTGGATTTGTCGGCGAAATATCGGCGGGTGTTTCTGAACCTGAGGTTGCGCAAGGACTGCTGGTTTATAGCGCTTTGATGTTTGGCAAGGATGTCACTGGTATTGATCGCGCGATTGGCGCTTCGGGCTTTTCGCAAGGCTCTTTTGACGGTGGGCTAGACCAGCGCCTTGTGGGGCTCTTGTCGGCTCAAACAAGCTATCTCGACTTTGTCTCGCGGCTGGTTTCGGATGAGCAGCGCGGTTCGCTTGATGCGATCCTGAGGTCCGACGTCGCTCAGCGCATTACCGCTATGCGTGAGGTGGCGTTGTCCGGCGACAGTGCCGCGATTGCGCAATATTCAGGCTCAGACTGGTTTGATGCCCAGACCGAGAAGATAGGCAGTCTGAAGGTCTATGAGGACGCAATGGCGGCGCAGCTCTCGGATCAGATCAACGTGACGGTCGCACACGCGCAATCGGTGTTGATTGTTGCTGGAGTGATCCTGATCATTGCCTTCTCGCTTGCTTGGATCGTTTGCTTCTACTTCGTGCGCACGATCAACATGCGCATTGCGAGCGTGATTGAGCCTCTCCACCAATTGTCACAAGGGGTTGAGGAAGTGAGCATCACCGACCAACGAGGCAACGAGTTTGAACCTCTGGTCGATGTCATGAAATCGTTCCGCCAGAGCATCGTGGAGCGCAAACAGCTCCAAAAAGATCGCGAGCTGATCATCGTCACCTTGCGAAATCGGTTGAAAGCGATGGCGAGTGGGGACCTTTCGAGCCAGATCGATCAGTTCTTCTCTGATGAGTTCAAGTCGATCCGAATGGACTTTAACGAGACCCAGCGCGTGCTTTCCGAAGTGATCGATTCGGTGGTTGCCAGCGCCTCGCAGATCGATCACAGCGCGGACGATGTGATGCAGGCCGCGAACGACCTTTCCGAGCGCACCTCGCACCAAGCGGCGACTTTGGAAGAGGCTGCGTCGGCCTTGCAAGACACGACAGTGGGAATTCAGACGAGTGCGCAAAAAGCAGACGAAACCAATTCGGCGGCGTCAAAGGCGCGCGAAAATGCTGCTCAGAACGGCCAGCTAGTCGAGGTCGCGATGGAGGCAATGGACCAGATCCGCTCGTCCTTCACCGAAGTCGAGCAGATCACCAAGATGATCCAGGATATTGCTTTCCAGACCAATATCCTTGCTCTCAACGCTGGGGTTGAGGCCACGCGCGCTGGTGAGGCAGGCAAAGGCTTTGGCGTGGTGGCGTCAGAGGTAAGAGCGTTGGCTCAACGATCGTCCGAGGCCGTGACAGCGATTCAAGATCTAATGGGGTCAAGCGCGCAAAGTATCGAGCACGGCTATGAGCAAGTCTCTGCATCGGCCAGCGCGCTTCGCACAATGATCGAGATGATCGACACGATTAGCGACAATGTTTCCGAGCTCGCCGATGCGTCGGTTAGGCATGCGCAAGGATTGGCGGAAGTGAACGGTTCGGTCGCCAATCTCGACAAAGCCACGCAGCAAAACGCAGCGATGGCAGAGCAGTCCAGTGCTGCGAGCGCGCAATTGGCGGAGCAGGTGCGCGCGTTGCGACTGGCGACCGCGATCTTCACTCGGAAGCAGCCAAGCGATGGTGAAGGCGCTCCGGTCGATCTTAGCCTAAGCGCGTGAAAGTAGGCACGGGTTAGAAACTGAGACCAAGCTGGATGGTCAAACGTTCAGTATCCACAGCGAAACTGTTGGCGTCGTAGTCGGCATACTTCACCAGAAAGGCAAGCTGGTTGATTTTGAAGCTTGCGACGAAGTCGATTTCGTCGCCGAAGTCTATTCTACCAATCGCGCTGTCGAAATCATGGTAGATCGCTTTGACGCTTATACCACCAGGCAGTCCAGGGACAGTGATCGTCCTGGCGAGGCTGAAATTGGTGTCTGCAAGGCCGCTGGCTGGAGTAACTAGGAAGAGGTCTGCAAAGCCATTAAACTTGTGCGCGGTTGCGAGCGGGGTTTGGAATGCGGCTAACCCTTCATCACTGCCCAGCTCTTCATATTGCGCACGAGCGGTGAACCCCGCGAGCTTTAGGCTGCCTTCGGCCAACCAATAGTCTGCTTGATAGGTTAGCGGGTTGTCCCCATTGTCGGATTGCGTGGCGTAACGCAGCCTCGCGCCAAAACTGGCCGGGCCAACTGGGATACTGAGGCTTGCCGAAGCCCCGAGGGTTTCGCTCGAGAAATTGAGCCTGTCTTCGTAGTCGAGGGCGTAGTGAAAGGCGACAAGGTCAACCGGACCCAGTTCAAGCGCAGCGCGCGAGAGCAGGAAATCACCTTCGAACTCTGTCCTGGGGCTATTCGATCCAAAGATGGTCCTCTGTGAAATCGCATAAGTGCCATCGATCATGAGGGGCCCCTGAGTGACTCGCAGTCGAACAGCGTCATAAGTCTGCTCGTTTTGCCGCCAAACTACATTGCCAACAAAGCGCGCGTCGTCATGGATGATCCGTTGGCGCCCCAGAACGATAGAGGCGTTCTCAGCCTGATAGCCAATGTGGAGGCGGTTAAGTTCTAGCGTTTCAGGGTCAGCGATGACGGGGAAAGGCTCTACTCCGTTGCGTGGAAGTGTGTCGTTGAAAGATCGCTCCAGCGTTACATTGCCTTCACCTTCGGCAAGCAGCGTGAAACCTTCATAGGAGAGCGTTGCGCCTGTGCGGACCCTGAAAGTGACTGAGGTCGCTGCTTGCTCGAAGCTGGATTGCTCTGCCGTCTCGACGCGTAAGCGCAGATCAAGGATCGGATCGAGGGTCATACCTTCGCTGATCTCGATCGGATCGCCCGACCCGGCAAAGGCGGGAGAAGCCATCGCGGTGGATGCAAGGGCAGCGAGAAGTGTGAGAGAGAGGCGCATAGGAGTTTCCTTGAATGTCAGCCCCATCCATGGCGCGTCATTCAAAAGACTATGCGCAAACGCTCCCCTAGGATCAGTCCTTAGGTGGTTTGGGTTCCGACGCTCTCAAATCGAGCACGACCCATACGGGGTGGTCCGGCTGCAAAATGCGAAAGATCGATCAAAAAAAGGCCCGCTGAACTGGTGGGTCCAGCGGGCCAATAACCGAGGGAAGCCCAGGGTTTTGGTAGTGTCAGTTGCCGAAGCGTGCAGTGATTTGGATACCATAGAAGCGCGGCTCAGCCGGGATAAAGGTCGGAACGCCAAAAGCACCGCCCGTATTGCCCGCATCGAGCAGGTAGTCCTCGTTAAAGGCGTTGCGGATGAAGCCAGCGACTTCATAGCGTTCATCAGCAAAGCTGACGCCAATGCGCGCATTGACTAGAGTGACCCCATCCTGACTGATCAGATCGCTGTTGGGCACTTCGAAGAAGATCCGGCTGCGATAGGTGACGCTAGGCGTTGCGAAGAAGCGCGCACCGTTACCGAATTCATGGTCGATTGTGATCCCGCCAGAGGCCTGGAATTCAGGTTGAAGGCGGAAGCGAGCTCCTGAGAATTCGGGTGAGAAGGCGCCATCTTCGTCGATACCGCCGTCGATGTAGCCAAAGTTGCCAAAGATCTGCAGCCAATCGGTCGCATCGACGGCTAGCTCGCCTTCGATGCCCAGATTGCTTGCTGAACCCGCGCTCTCTGTGATGAAGCTACCCTGCGGCCCATCTGGATCCTGGATCGAAACCTGGAAGTTGTCGTAAACTTGGTAATATACGCCAAGCGAGGCAGAGATCGGGCCGCTTGCAACTTTGATCCCGCCTTCATAGTTCCAAACGGTTTCTTCAGGCACGATGTCTAGCTCGGGCACGACCGTGAGCGCCTGATCAAGTGCTGCCCCGAGCGTTACGACCGGCGAGCGACGGCCTTTTGACACCGTAGCAAAAACGTTCACGTCATCGCTAACACGATAAAGCACGTTGAAACGCGGCAAGAAGGCCTGGAAGCTGTCATCGGCCCTGAACGTCTGACCGTTCGTGTCAAGAAAGCCCGGTACGAGTGAAAAGTTGAGACTTGGGACTGCGGCCAGCAGCGGACCGCTGAACTCTGGCGGAAGAAGAGTGGGGAGGACCGGTGCGTCCGATGCAGAGATGAAGCCCGCTTCGCGATATTCATCGATAACGCGGACACCGGCGGTCAGTTCGAGCGCATCAGTTGCGAACCATGTGACATCACCGAACAGAGAGTAAGCCTCGTTTCGACCCTGATTTTCAAATCGAGCTTGATTGATAAGTGACGTAATTGCCCCACTAGTAAGTGCTGCCGTGGTTGCCAGAGCTGGCGAGGATCCGTCAGGAGCAACGCAAGGACCAGTCGGGAACGCGCCCGTTAGGCACTGAATGAACAGTCCTTCTTCGCTTGCAAACGGCACGTTCTGAGCGCCATCTTCAATGAATATGTTCCAGCCTACGCTGGCTCGCAGTCTATCGCCCGAATAAGTGAAACGTCCTTCATGACTAACCTGCCAGCCATCAGCGATCTCAGCGAATTCGAGGAAGGGCGCTGCGGAGCCGTCGGCGTCGAAAACCTCGGCGCTGTCAAACTCGCGGTAGCCATTGACCGTGGTGAAGGTCCACTCATCACTGAATTGATATTCTGCGGTTAAATTGAGGTCATATACTTCGCGATTGAGGCCAAGCTGATCGTCGCCAAGTGCAACTGCACCGTCGGGAAAGCCGCCCAGATTGGCATCCTCAAACGCATTTGCTGGGCCGCCCGGTGCGCCAGCAAAAGCTGGGAAGGTGCCTGAGATGAAGGGCGTGCCGCCATTGCGCTGTTGGTCGTAGGTACCAATCAGGTCGAGCGTGAAGTCCGCCGTCGGGGTGTAGCGGATCGAGGCGCGCAGCCCGAGCTGGTCTTGTGCATAGAGTTCCTCTTCCTGATTGGGGTTGAGGTTCTCAACATAGCCATCGCGCGTGCGATACTCGAATGCAATCCGGCCAGCGAGCACGTCCGATCCGGCATTAAGGTGACCAGCAAGCAGGGTCTGGTCGAAATTGCCATATCCGCCGGTGATCTCACCTGAAAAACCGGCACGCGGGCGAGCCGACACAAGGCTGATCGCGCCGACAGCTGACGCGGTGCCGAACAATGTGGCTTGCGGGCCTTTGATGACTTCCACGCGTTCAAGGTCGTAGATCGCCTGATACGATCCGCGCGAGCGGGAGATGTCGACCCCGTTGTAATAGAGCGTAACGCGCGGGCCTTGCTGCGAAGAGCCGCTGTCAGACGTGATCCCGCGAATGACAACGCCTGGATTGTTGGCGCTCTGCTCCTGGATCAACAGGCCTGGAATATAGTTGGAAAGCTCATCAAGATCGGTAACCCCCAAATCTTCAATTCGCTCGCCATTAAGGGCGGAGATCGTGATTGGAACGTCCTGAGCGCGTTGCTCAACCTTTTGTGCGGTCACGATGATTGTATTGCCGGATTGCTCTGAATCTTCCTCGGCCATGGCGGCTGCTGGGAGGGTGGCGGCCGAAGTTAGAAGAAGCGAACGGAAGAGGAATTTGGTCACGTTTTTGCCCTTGTCTTACCGGAGAGGTTGGCGCTCGTTAGAGGCCCCAAATGACAGGGTCGCGGCGAAGCTGTTTCAAGAAAACGGCATTCTTGCAGTTTTGTGTCTGCCGACTTGTTGGGCGCCAACCATTGGGCGTTCTTAGTTTGACTAGAGCAATGATCCGGGGTGGTTATAAACCAATGCAGCCATTGCAAGCCAAGTCGTGAACATAATCAGATAAGGCCAGCGGCGTGGCCAAAGCCATGCGACCAAAAGGGTTGCTAATGCAGTACTCCCAAGCGCGATCAGGGTGGTGCTTGCCGGGCCAAGATGGCCGCCTGTAAGCGACGCTCGAAATGCCAAGTTAGCCCATTGTGCAGGCAACAGAGCGAGCAGCCAGTCTGGCCACAATCCGGGGCTAACTACCGCTGTAAGCAGGATCGCTGCTTCACCTGCAACTACGAAAACAGCGACCCACCACCCCTTGCTCGCTACACTACGAGCAAACAACGCCCCGCGCGCGGCAAAACTGATGCTGGCTACGACCAGAGCGGCTCCGAGGGGGAGCGGATTGATTGAAGTAGGGAAGCCCAGCGTACCGAGTAAAGCCACAAGGCTGGCGCCAACTCCAATTGCGAGCAGCACTCCGATCAAGAAGCGGCCTGCCGCTGCGGCAGCGATCATCCCGCTGCCCATCAAGCCAACCGCGAGGATCGCGCTTCCTGCCGACTCGAACGATGCAGGAGATCCCATTTTTGCAACGGCCAGCATAGCCAATGCAGGGCCGACGATACCTGCCGCTGCAACGGTTCCCCAAGCAAAAGTGGGCCATATTGGTCCCGACCATGCAGCCTCTGACCAATTGGTGGATTTATCGCGGATTAGAGGCCTCACACCGATGGGTTTAGTTTCTCTCGACCCCTCTTGTCGAGCCAAACACTCAATGCTCTCCCAAGCACACGCCAACGATCAGGCAGCGGCTCGCCTGCTCACTGCGTCGAAATCAGCAGTACCAGAGTTGGGCTTGCCGAAATGATAGCCTTGGAAGCAGGTGCAGCCCAATTCTCGCATGACCTTAGCCTGAGCTTCCTGCTCAATTCCCTCGGCCGTGACATCAATTTTGAGCGAGCGCGCTAGTGCGACGATCGCGGTCACGACTGCCTGGCTGCGCGATGAACCTGCAGCGGCAGATTGAACGATCTCGCGATCGATCTTGATCATCGCGAAATCCATCTTCTCGATATAGTTGAGCGACGAATAGCCACGTCCAAAGTCGTCGAGCGCAAACGAAACACCAAGCGTCTTGAGCCCGGTCAGAAGCTCTTGGGTCTGTTCGTCCAATTCCAGAATCAGGCTTTCTGTAAGCTCAAGAACGAGGCGTGACGGCTCCAGCCCGCTCGCCGCAAGCGCTTGGGCCACAACGTTGAGGAAGGTCTTATCATTCATCTGGAGCGTTGAAATGTTGACCATCAATTTGATCTCATCATCCCATCTTGCGGCTTCTGCGCAGGCAGAACGCAACATCCAAGCGCCCAGTTTCTCTATCAAACGAGCCTCTTCAGCGACTGGGATGAAGACCGATGGTGGGACGATTCCGCGTTCGGGATGAGTCCAGCGCATCAGCGCTTCGACGCCCATTACACCGGCATCTTCGCTTCTCACGATCGGCTGATAACAAACCGAGAGCTGACCATTTTCAAGCGCGGCTTCGAGGTCTCTTTCAAGATTCGAGCGGTCTTCAAGGCGTTCGCGCATGCCGGGCTCATAAACCATATAGGTACCGCGCCCGTTATCCTTGGCCGCATAGAGCGCAAGATCGGCATTGGTCATATGGTTGCTCGTTGAACCGACATGATCGATTTGTGATATCCCGATCGAGGCGCCGATCTGAATTTCGAATTCGCCGACCTGGAAAGGCTCAGCAACAGCGGCAATGATCTTGTCAGCAAGGTCGCTGGCTTGCTCAATCGTCATACCGTCTGGCAACAGCATCGCAAACTCATCGCCGCCCAGCCTACCGATTAGGGTTTCTTCGCCGGCTGTCTCACGGAATCTTTGAGCCACTTTGCTGAGCAACTCGTCGCCAGCGGCGTGTCCAAACATGTCATTGACCAGCTTGAACCGATCAAGATCGATAAAGGCGATGATCGCGGGCGTTGCAGCGTCGTCTGCTATTGTGACCACCTCATCAAGCCGGTCGCGGAAGTGCTCGCGCGAGAATAGCTGGGTCAATGCATCGTGCTGGATAACATGGGTAAGCTGTTTGTTCGCCGCCTTCATTCCGCGGCGGCTGGAATTGACCGTGCGTAAGACAATCAACGCAGCGATAAAGGCGAAGAGTGCCATGACCGCCGACGCGCTGAGCAAGATGACCTGGTTCTGTGCCGCATCGAGCCGGGCTTCCTTGGCTTCGGATTCAGCCGACAATGTCGAGATCATAAGATCGCGATTGGCGGCATCGAACCGCGCTGCAAGCAGAGCATTGTTGGCAGCAGCCGAGATTTCACGCGCTTCATTGTCAATCCGGTGGAAGGCAACCAGATGTGCCATTGCTTGCTGGTCGTCTCCATTCATGGAGAAGACCTCGAACGCAGTGCCGTGGAAGTCGCGAAAATAGGGTGAGGTAGTGGTCAATTCTTCGCCGGCGAAAGTCAGGTCTAAGTAGCCTTCTGCGCGCACAGAGTTACCGCGCGCCAGCGCAATTTGTGCTCTTACGCCATAAAGGAAAGGCAGCCACTCTGGCGCGCTTTCGTTAGCGATCCGCAACCCACGCTGGACGGTAGCTTCCGCCTTGTCGTGCTCACCTGACAGGAATTGGGTCGAGGCAATGTTGGTTAGGATCCGCGCCTCTAAGACTGGGCTGCCCATCTGTTCTGCAACCGCAAAAGCTTCGAGGAATTCGGCTTCCGCATCAGCAAACTGGCCGAGTTCCTTTAGGGCGTTGCCAATGTTGTTGTGCGCCGATAAGGCAAGTGCCTTGTCTTCCGGATAAGCTTCACCCGCCTGCCGGTAATAGTCGAGCACGCGTTCGTAGTCGCGTGCATCGGAATAGAGTGAACCGACATTTTGCAGGACAATCGCTCGGCTGCGATCCTCTCCCAATTCGTGGTAGAGATCGTGCGCTGCAAGAAACGATGAGAGCGCGGTGCCATATTCGCCCAGGTGGACACTGAGGCTGCCCTTCGAGCGCTGCAGGTCGGCATGGAGTTTTGAGCCTGCAAATTGGCTTGAAGCTTGTTCGAGGGCAGTGTCGAGAAGTGAGGCAGCTTCGTCAGCGCGGTTGAGCCGCATCAGCGCTTCAGCTTCGAGCCATTGTGCTGTCAATCTCGCTTCAAGCGCCGCAGCGTCATCGCCCTCGATTAGCGTTCCAGCCGAGCGCGCGTGTTCGAGCGCCGCTCCAGCATCCGCCATCATGTTCGATTTGGCCAGTCCGATTGCCTCTTCATAATCCGAGCTGACTACCGATACATCGGCCAAAGCTGGTGAGGCTGCGGCGAGCAGGAGGGGCGCAGCCAGCATCGTCAGCAGCGAAAGCGCGTTCCCCTTCATTTCGATCAATCTCCCTTTGGCCTTCGAAGGCTAGGTCCGTGGCGCTCAGCGAGTAGACGCCCTTGTTGCTCAGAATCGCATGCTGAAATTGCCGCCAGCAACAAACCCTGCGTCGTTGGCCATATCGCCTTTGCTCACAAAGCGACCAAAAGCGCCAAACTCGGAAAATCTGGTTAATGGCAGCGCGTACGTCGCCTCTGTCGTGATGCGACGCCGGGTCTCGATGCCTAGTGTTTGGGTCACCTGGCCAATCTCACCTGTTTCGCGGTTGACCACCTCGTCGGCAACAAATTGGACTGCGCCTTGCTCTATCTGGAGCGGTTGCGCCATTGTCAGGCGCAGCATGTCGTCCGCTGCGAACAAGCCTCTCTTGGTCGCAGTGAACTGCGCAGAGGTGCTCCAGATCGCGCTAGAACTGGTGAACAGTTGATCGCGGGAAGTCGCAGTCCGCGCGCCGGTTGCCGAGACGTCGAAGCGCAAGTTCGAACTGGCTGCAAGGCTAGCAGAAAAGGTCAATGCATCGCTTTGCGCGCCACCACCAAGCAGCGCGTCAATGGATGTTTGTGAGCCAAGCAAAGCGCTGGTTTCGTCAAGCCTTGTATATTGTACGTTGACAGTGAAGGTGTCACTCACACGCTGCTCGATGTCGAAAGTGATCGCACTTGCAGGCCGATCACCCAGGGCTTGCTGCAAGGCGGCGTCTTGGCCGCCCGCCAGAACGCGATCTTCCCAATGACCGCCATCTTCGGAATAGCCGAGATTTACTTTTGTGCCTGGTGCGAGCTCAAACCCCGCCTGCATGAAGCTGTCGCCTGAGGCGAAGCCCAGCAGCGGGTTTACCCCGCCGCTCATGGGATCGTGATCGCTCTGCACGCCAAAACGGTATCCCGATAATGCCATCGCCCCTTGGCCGTGGCCAAAAGTGAAGGATAGTTTGCCCGAAGGCTCGGTTAATGTGGCTGCACCGTGAACCATGCGCAATTCGCCACTGGCATCATATTGCGGTGCCATCGCGGTGTAAGACAGACCCCAGCCGGCGCTGACGTTTGCATTATTGGTGCGGGCCTCGGAGAAGCCGGGAAGGCCATCGCCATTGGAGTCGCTGCCACCGCTTTGGACCCACAGTGCAAAGCGTTGGCCAACAAAATCCTGGAACCGCTCAGAACCGCGGCCAAGCGCATCAGTGCTATTTCCAAAAGAGAAGGACGAGGCTGGAATGCTAAAGTCGCGATGCGTGTCGCCAATTTGCTCGAAACCGGTGAAGTAGACATCAAGGGTGTCCCACCATTGCGGCAGCCCCATCGAAACGATCTGCGATGCGCTAACGTTCTGCGTATATAGGGATGACCCGATGCGGCCATAGAACGTGAATTGCATCTCGTTGAAATCAATCGGTGATTGCGATGCGGCCACGTCGAGCATACCCCAACCATAAACCTCATCTGGCCCCGGCGCGCCGAGGTCGCGGGCGGTTTGGAAAATGATCTGCGCTGTCTCTTCGGGATGCTCAGCAAGCCACTCCCAACGGTCGTGGAGCAATGAAATCGCCCCGGAGACGAGAGGCGCAGCAAAGGAAGTGCCCGATTTGCGTTGTATCCCGCCATTGCCGTCTGCGAGCGCGAGCAACATGCCAGGTGCCACGACTGTGCGCCTGTAGAGCTCGTTGCCAGCATGGCAGACGCCATTGTCGAGCAGACAGGCTGTACCCGGGCGATTCGAGAAGCGCGCTATCTCACCTGCTGGATTGGTTGCGCCGACGAGGATGAAAGTTGGATCAACCTCATAATTCCAGTCAACATCTTGCGTCTGTGTGATGCCTCCGTTTCCAGCTGCGAGAACGAAAATCGAGCTGTCTAGATAGGGCTGCAACATGTCGTGTTGCAGCAGGTTTGCCATCCCTTGGTTCAAGGCCCAACCTTTGACGCCCAGCGACAGGTTCACGATGCTGACCCGGCCATGATTGGTGCGGTCGTCGAGATTGAGGCTCAACAGCTCGTGCGTTCCATCGAGCACGTGGTTCCAGGACGTTTTACCGGCCGAATTGAAAGGATTGTGGGTGGCGATATTCACATTAGGCGCAATACCCATCACGCCTTCGCCGTCATGCGCCCCTGCGATGAGACTCGCGACACCAGCTCCATGTCCGCCAACGGTGCTTTCAAAACCACCTGAATACACGATGTTGTTCGACAGATCGGTATCAGCGGTGAAGCTGCCATCAACAATGCCAATGATCGTGTCGCTGCCGCCGCCTTGAATCTGAGTGATTGCAGGTGTCCAGTTGATCGCTGGCATCCAGTGATCAACCGCATCAAGCCCCGAATAGAGATTGAGAGCATCGTGCCAGTCGAGATAGAGCCTTGCACGTTGATTCTGAGTCAGGACTTCGACGCTCGCCCGGTTGTAAGGGTCCGCGCCGTATTTCGCGAAGACTTGCGAAACAAGCACGTCGAATGATTGCCCGGTCCTCGCTTCATAGGCTGAGCCAAATTGAGCACGACCTTCCTCGATCATTGCGCTAAGAGCGTTCATCATCAGGCTGGGCGCGCCGTCGCGAACGATCGTGCCATTGCTGTTGAATTGGATGGCTTGGAAGCGCGCTTCGACTTCATCGATGCTCTGGTAGTGGCCTTGCCAGAACATGGTGAAGCCAGACAATTGGCTCTCGAAAGCGACTATGTCGCCGTAGAACGGATTGATCGTACCCCAGAACGCTGTGATGTCACCGTAGAAGGGATTGATGTCGCCATAGAAGGCATCGATGTCGCCGTAGAACGGGTTTATGTCGCCGTAAAACGGATTGATGTTGCCCCAAAAGGCGTCGATGTCGCCGTAAAATGGATTGATGTCGCCATAGAACGGGTCAATGTTCCCCCATAGCGGGTCGATTTCGCGCAAAGTGACGGTCTCGCCGCTGGACAAGTCGTATATGGTGGAGGTTGCTCGGCCCGACAAAACAGCGCCCGCGTTGCCTTCTGCCGCTCCGATTGTCTGTTCGAGGTCGTGTGCTTCCGTTTCTGGCGTCTTCGGCGCGGTGGAGACAACAGAAGCGCGATCTTCGGAGTCACGAAGACTGATTGGGCTTGCTGCTTCTACGGAGGAGTCTCCGCTGTCTGATTCGCTGGCGCTCACACGATCGAGGCTGATGTCTCTCGCTGTATGGGCGGTGGCCGCGGCCGCAGCGTGCGCCGTGTCGACCGACGCGTCGCCCTCCTTCGCTTGAGCAGTGCCCATAAACGAAGCCATCAGTGCGAACCCTGCTGTGCTGTAAGCCAAAGCCGTCTTCATAACTGATACCCATTGCCTCATCGATGAGTGGACTCACCGATATTTCGCGTTTGAATAGATTGAGGAAATGGGGGTCCGGTTTATGCAGAAGGTTAATATATTAAGAAGTTCTGCGAGACCGTACCGACTGCTGATTTGCGCTGTTTTTAGGCCGATTTCAGGTCCAGCGCGGCTTACGATGATTAAGCCGAAGTAAACGCTGCGCTCGATCGCTTGTCGCAGAAAATTAATCGGCTGCTTTCGTTAAGCCGACACTGTCGCGCTCAGACTGGCTTGGCGAACATTTGACGCAGGGATCGCCGCTTGCGATTGAAGCTCACAAAACCGTTTCTTTGTTTTTTGGATGAACTCTATTCCGATGACCGCCTGGCGCTTTGCAATCGACCGTGGAGGGACCTTCACCGATGTCGTCGCGCTATCGCCGGACGGTCGCTTGCTCACCGATAAATTGCTGTCTGAGAATCCGGAGCACTATGCCGACGCAGCAAGCGAGGCAGTTCGGCGCTTGATGGCACGGTATAGCCCTGATGCACCTATTGCTGAGCTTCGGATTGGCACGACAGTGGCAACCAATGCTCTGCTCGAGCGAAAGGGAGAGCGGTTGGCGCTCGCCATTACGGAGGGATTTAAGGACGCCTTGCGGATAGGCACGCAGGCGCGTCCGCACATCTTCGCGCGCCACATAGAACTTCCCGAACAACTGCCTGCTGAGGTGGTCGAAATTAGCGAGCGGGTCGGCGTCGATGGAAAGGTCTTGAAACAGCTGGATGAAGCACGCGCACGGCAAAACTTCAAAACCCTGCGAGAAGACGGCTTTGACGCGATTTCCATCGTCCTACTCCACGGCTGGAAGCACACCAAACACGAGCGCAGACTCGGCGAGATTGCGCGTGAGGTTGGCTTTGGCCAGATCAGTGTCAGCCACGAAGTTGCGCCTCTGATCAAGCTCATCCCGCGCGGGGATACGACGGTGGTCGATGCCTATCTTTCGCCAGTTCTTGAGCGTTACACCCGCACCCTGCAAAGCGAGCTTCCTTCGGCCAAGCGCCTTCGTTTTATGCAATCCAACGGCGGTTTGGCCGAAGTTGGCGCATTCCGAGGGAAGGACGCGATCCTCTCAGGGCCTGCGGGTGGAGTGGTGGGCATGGTTGCCGCCTGTGAGCCTCTAGGGCACGAAAAACTCATCGGGTTTGATATGGGTGGGACCAGCACCGATGTTGCCCATTACGCCGGTCAATATGAGCTCACCGGGGACAGCGTAGTCGCGGGTGTGCGCGTCGCTGCGCCCATGATGCAAATCCACACTGTGGCGGCTGGAGGCGGCTCGATCTGCACTTTTGACGGAGCTCGCTTTCGTGTTGGGCCTGAGAGCGCTGGCGCAGACCCTGGTCCAGCGTGTTACCGCAAAGGCGGTCCTTTGACCGTCACTGATTGCAATTTGTTTCTCGGGCGGATTGACCCGGCATTCTTCCCAAGCGTGTTTGGACCCGGCGGTGATGAGCCGCTTGATCCTGGAGCCTCGCGCCAGGCCTTGCAGGATGTTGCTGATGCTCTGCCTGAGCCCCGAGGGCTGGAGGAGATCGCGCAGGGCTTCCTGACCATCGCGGTCGACAACATGGCCAATGCGATCCGCAAAATATCGGTCGCGCGCGGGCACGACGTAACAGAGTATGCGCTTGCATGCTTCGGTGGAGCAGGGGGGCAGCACGCTTGTAAAGTGGCTGATGAACTGGGGATGGAGACGGTCTTGATCCACCCGCTCGCCGGCATTCTCTCCGCTTTCGGAATAAGTCTTGCGCCGATCAAGGTCATTCGTGAAATCACCCTGATTAGGCCGCTATCCGAGAGCTTTTCTGCGGAAATCAATGCGCTGCAAGATCAAGCGAAAGCAGCGCTGTTAGACCAGAACATCGATCCTGCAGATATTCTCCTTAGAAGTGAGGCTCGCTTGCGGTTTGAGGGGAGCGATTCCATGCTTCCGATTGGCTGTTCCGACCATGAGCAGATGGATGCCGAATTCCGCACCCTGCATCGCCAGCGCTTCGGCTACACCGACGACGCGGCGACGATCATCGTGGAAGCCTTGAGCGTGGAGGCGAGCGGTATTTCTGGCGGATTGGGACAAGCTGCGGTCGAAACTCAGCCTGCCAAGGGCGCAGCGGGCGGTACCTGGCTGACCCGAGATCGCGCTGCGATGCAGGTCGGAGAAACGTTTGTCGGGCCAGCGCTCATCATCGATCCAATTGCAACCACTGTAGTGGAGGCGGGCTGGCAGGCTGAGGTTGCGACTGAGGGCAGCCTGGTTCTGACCCGCCATCAGCCTATCGAGCGAGAGCGGGCGATTGGCACGCAGGTTGACCCCGTTCGGCTCGAGATTTTCAACAATCTGTTTATGGCGATTGCCGAAGAGATGGGTGTGGTGCTCCAATCCACTGCCACCTCGGTCAATATCAAGGAGCGGCTCGACTTCTCCTGCGCTCTGTTCGACGCGTCTGGAGCCTTGATCGCCAACGCGCCGCATATCCCTGTTCACCTCGGCTCGATGGGGGACAGCATTGTCCGAGTGATTGAAGCCCGTGGGGAGCGACGCGATGGTCGCGGCTTTAAGCGTGGCGACGCTTATGTGCTCAACGATCCTTATCGCGGGGGAACCCACCTGCCCGACATCACAGTCATTGTACCGGTATTCTACCATGCGCGTTCGCAAGAGCCGGATGCTTTTGTCGCCGCTCGAGGCCACCATTCCGATATTGGCGGGATAGCTCCTGGTTCGATGCCGCCCGAAAGCCGCCAGATCGAGGAAGAGGGGGTTCTGATCGACAATCTACTGATGGTCGACCAAGGGACGTTCCTCGAAGCCGACCTGCGCCGCATTCTGGCTCAAGCGCGCTACCCAGCGCGCAATCCAGATCGCAACATTTCTGATCTGCGTGCGCAGCTTGCGGCCTGCACCAGAGGGGCAGAATTGCTTGCCGGGGCAGCGCACGCTTCAGGTGCGGATGTTATTGCCGCCTATATGGACCACGTTCTTGCCAACGCGGAAGAGAGCGTGCGGCGCCTGCTTGATCGGCTTGAACCTGGCGAGTTCAGCTATTCGATGGACAATGGAGCGCAGGTTTCCGTCGCAATCCGGATAGATCGCGACGCGCGCTCTGCCATTTTCGACTTCACCGGTACCAGCCCCCAACAAGCAGACAATTTCAACGCCCCGCGATCCATCACCCGTGCTGCTGCGCTCTACGTCCTTCGGACTCTGATCGACGATGCGATTCCAATGAATGACGGTTGCTTGCGCCCGGTGGAGTTGATCGTGCCCGAAGGTTCGATGCTCAATCCCAAGCCCGGAGCTGCTGTCGTCGCCGGCAATGTCGAGACAAGCCAAGTCGTCACCGATGCGCTGTTTGCTGCCACTGGGAAGCTGGCGCCTTCGCAGGGCACAATGAACAACTTCACCTTCGGCAATGGGAGCCACCAATATTACGAGACGATTTGTGGCGGCTCTGGAGCAGGGGGCGATCACGATGGTACTAGCGCGGTGCAAACGCATATGACCAATAGCCGTCTAACGGATCCAGAAATTCTCGAGAGCCGCTTGCCGGTGCGGCTCGAAAGATTTGCTATCCGCGAGGGGTCAGGAGGGGCAGGGCGCTTCACTGGGGGTGATGGGGTCGAGCGTGCCTTGACCTTCCTCGAGCCGATGCGCGCAAATATGCTCGCCAATCGTCGGGCCATTGCGCCGAGAGGTATCTGCGGCGGCGGCGATGCCAAGGCTGGGCGAAATTGGGTCGAACGCGCAGATGGACGCCGCGAAGAGCTTACCGCAACCGCATCGGCTGAAATGGCTTCCGGCGATCGATTTGTTATCCAGACCCCCGGTGGCGGTGGCCATGGAAGCGAGAAAGCATGAGTGACGCAGTGCCTCACGGCATGACCAAAGATATGGCCCAACGGTTCGCGCAGATCGCTTTGGGCCATGTCGCGCGCGAGTATCCCAACAAGCTCGATCATGTGTTGGTAAGCGACGCTGATGTCAGAACACCGCGCGATTTGCACCCGGCGTTCTTTGGCAGTTTCGATTGGCACTCCTGCGTCCATTCCTGGTGGATGCTATTGCATCTTCGCCGAATGTTTCCAAACATGCCGGAAGCAGCAGAGATCGAGGCGCTTGCGGAGAAAACGTTCACGCAGGATAAGTTGGCAGCCGAGCTCGCTTATGCACGAGCACCGGAGGCGCGCGGGTTTGAACGGCCCTATGGTTGGGCGTGGCTTTTGGCGCTGCATGATGAGGCGGAGCAGCATAGCGACCGCGATTGGGGGACGAGACTAAAGCCTCTGGCCACGTTCTTTGCAGCTTCGTTCTCCAAATATCTGAATATACTGAGCTATCCGATCACAGTCGGAACCCATTTCAACACTGCCTTCGCGTTGATACTGGCGCATAACTGGGCAGGAGATCGAGACTCATCTTTCCTTAAAGATATTCTCAACTATGCTAATCAAAATTATGTAAATAAACGTAATTATGATGGCTGGGAGCCAGGTGGTGATGAGTTTCTTTCCCCCGCTCTAACTGCAGCCTTGTTGATCTCTCGGATCCTCCCCAGCGACGAGTTTGCGCCTTGGTTTGAGGGCCTCGTCCTCTCTAATGACTGGCTTGAACGGGAGTGTCATCCGGTGTCAGTTTCTGATCGGAGCGACGGCAAGATTGCCCATCTCGACGGGCTCAATCTTAGCCGCGCTTGGTGCCTTTGGGGGATCGACAAAGCGCTGGGCCAAGGCGCGCCAAAGCTCATCTCTGATCGCGCAAAATGCCATTTTGACGTCGCTCTCCCACACATTGCAGGCGACTATATGGGTGAGCATTGGCTGGCGAGTTTCGCGCTGCTGGCCGCGATCGAACGACCCAAAAACGTGCGCCTAAGTGACTGACCACCCGGTAGGAAAACCCTAAGTTCCGTAAGGTCATGGCCTGATCGACCGGTCAGTCTCGCGTGGTTGTTAACCGTGTTCGTTGCCCGCGGTTTACCCGCAAACCCCCGGCTTTCTGGGATTTCGTCGCAATTCGCTAACGGGTTGCTAACCATTCTTCAGTATCCGCCCTACGTATGGATACGAAGACTCTCCTTAGACCCATCTTGGCCACAAGCTTTGTGGCTTCGGTTACGCTTGCCGCTCCGGCACAGGCCGAGGGTGTCAGCGCGGGCACGTTGATCGAGAATATCGCGACTGCCACTTACGAGGATGGCGACGGCACGCAGACCGTCGATTCAAACACCGTGACCGTGCGCGTTGACGAATTGCTCGACGTCACGGTGGCTTCGCTCGACAGCGGCGCGATAGGCGCGGCGCCAGGCGAAGCGGTTTTGACTTTCGAAGTCACCAACACTGGCAATGGCCCTGAAGCGTTCGAGCTCACCGCCAACTCTGTGGTTGCAGGGAATGACTTCGACACCACCGTGACGGCGCTTTTTGTCGACACTAATGGCAACAGCGTTTTCGATCCCGGCGTCGATACCGAATTGACCGCGCCCCAAACGACTCCCGAGCTCGCAGCGGACGAAGCGATCACCGTGTTTGTGGTCGTCGAGGTTCCCGCCGGGGCCGTAGATGGCGAGGCGAGTGATGTTGAGCTGCTCGCCGAAGCCGTCACGGGCACAGGCAGCCCGGGCACGACCTTCGCAGGCCAAGGCGTTGACGGCAGCGACGCAATCGTTGGCGCAACAGGTGCTGATGACAGCGCAATCGGCTCGCTGATTGTGGGGATCACTACAGTCGATCTCACCAAGTCGGTAGCGATCGCAGATCAGTTTGGCGGCACCGGCGCCATCCCAGGCTCCACAGCCACCTTCACAATCGTCGCAACCATTTCAGGCAGCGGCACAGTCAGCGACCTTGTCGTCACTGACGCCATCCCAGACGGCACGACCTACGCGGCCGGATCGCTGACGCTCGATAGCGGCGCTTTGACAGATACAAGCGGCGACGATGCCGGCGAGGCATCGGACAGCAGCGGTATCAGCGTCGACCTCGGCACCGTGGCAGGCGGCACCGTCCATTCCATCACATTCGATGTCACGATCGATTGATCAGAATTCCATCCAAAGGACTAACCACATGAAAACCTTTGTTAAAATTGTCGCACCACTGCTCTTTGTCACTGGCGCTGCTTTGCCAGCGACCGCCGCAGTGCAAGCCCAATCGCCTGTGACCTTGTCGGGTGATGTGATGGCGGTTGAAGTCACCACTGATGCAGCAGGCAACGAAGTTACCAATCTGGTTGAGCCATCGGTCATCGTGCCCGGTGACCGCCTGATCTTCGGCACCGACTACGCCAATAATGGCGACGAGCCGGCAGAGAACTTTGTCGTCACCAATCCGCTTCCAGCCGCTGTGCGTCTCGCCAGCGATGCAGATCCGGAGCTGATGGTGTCTGTCGATGGCGGCGAGAGTTTTGCTCCGCTCGCAACGCTCACTTTCACCGATGAAAACGGCGCAACGCGCGCAGCCACTCACGGCGATGTCACCCATGTTCGCTGGACACTCGAAGAGATCGCTCCTGGCGAGAGCGGGCGGCTCGAATATCCGGCCATCATCCGCTGATTAGCAAACAAGCAACCCAATCGTCCGCCTCAAAACGGATGGTAACCGCCAAGTCCTGTGGGCGGTTTGATTGACACGGGGCACACGCAGAGGACCACTCAAATGAAAAAGAGTAGCCAATTGCTGGGAGCGGTAAGTGCGGTAGCACTTGTCGCCATGTCCAGCACTCCGGCGCTGGCGGTAGGAACTACCGCGGGCACGGATATTACCAACAACGTCACCGTCGACTTTGAAGTTGGCGGCGTCGCACAGACTTCGATAACGGACAGCGACACCTTCACGGTTGACCGCCGGATCGATGTGAACGTCAACTTTACGGGCACGAGCCCGGAAAGCGTGACGCCAGGTGAGGACCAAGCGGTTCTCGCATTCGACGTTACCAACCTGTCGAACGCTGTGATTGATCTTGATCTGACCACGGTTCTGACCGCTGGCACTGTCGCCAACATCGACAATATCGAGATTTACCTTGATGCTGACGGTGACGGCGTGCTGGACGCAGGTGAACTGGCCGCTGGCCCGATCACCTTCCTCGATGAAGTCGCAGCCGATGATGGTGCAGGCACCGAGACAGTTGCTGTCTTGGTCGTTGCCGACATTTCGGTCGATGCGGTCAACGATGACACGTTTGACATCGTTCTGGTTGCAGATGCTCATGAATCAGGCGGCGTGGGTGCGCTGGGTGCAGAGATCACTGCAACCGCTGGTGCCAACACCGCTGGCGTGGACACAGTCCTTGCCGATGGCAATGGCGGAACCGGCGAAGATGCTGACAATGATGGTGACTTCTCTGACCAGGGTCAGTTCGAAGTGGCGGGCGCTGAGCTGAGCGTCGTCAAGTCGAGCCGCATTGTCTCAGATCCGGTCAACGGTGTTACCGATCCGAAGGCTATTCCGGGTGCCGTGATCGAATACTGCATCGTAGTCTCCAACGCTGCGGGCGCAGCTGACGCGACTTCGGTTGTTGTAAACGATGACCTGCCTGCTGACGTGACCTTCACTCCGAGCGACTTCGGCATCTTTGTCGATGGCGATGGCGCCTGTACAGGCGGCACGGATGAAGAAGGTGGGGATGCCAGCTTCACCGCAGGAGGCGGTGCAGGTGGTCTTGACCTGATCACGGGAACGCTGAGCGACATCCCGGCGAGCACAACGCGCTCGCTCTATTTCCGCGTCACGATCAACTAAGATCGTAGCTGGAAACTAAGCTTTGCGTGTAGCCCCCTCTCTTACGAGGCGCTTGGCAGCAGCACTTTCATTAGTGCTGCTGCCATTTGGCGTGTCTGGAGAGGGGGCGCTCGCGCAAAATAACGACAATACTGGCGATGGCGAAGTGATCGCAACGATCAGCAACGTCGCCGAGGCCTCGTGGCGCAATGTGGGCCGTCAGTTTGAGGCGGTTTCGAATGAGGTGACCTTTGATGTCATCGCGCCACCACCTGAAATTCGCACTTTTAGGCCCGCCACCACCGGCGGAGTTACGTTCGATTTCCGCGCGCCCTTGTGCGCTGGGGACGGTCAGGGTGTGCTAGCGGGAACTGGTACGCCCACTTCGATTGAGCTGACACCGCTCGATAGCCAGGTGGAACGCTCCAGCATCGTGCGTGCTGGACAAACGATCTTGTTCGAAGTCGTTGCGGCTGAGGCAAATCTTGATCCAAGCGTTCAAGATGAGCTAACCATAACGGTTACAACTTCGACCGGAGACAGTGAAACTCAGACGATTTTTGAGACAGGCGTCAATACAGGCGTCTTTGTTGGCCAATTTGATACAGTCCGCATGCCACCAGTGCCCGTTTCGGGAGACTGTCAGCTGAGCATTGTCGACGGCTCTACAATTACGATCAATGCACTTAACCAAGATGGTTCATCGACAATCGTGCAGGCGGACGTTGATGTACTGGCTGATCCGTTTGGCATCGTGTTTGACAGCGAAACGGGCGAGCCGGTCGATGGAGCGGTCGTAACGCTGATCGATGCCGATACTGGACAGCCTGCCACAGTGTTTGCTGAGGATGGCGTAACCTCATGGCCTTCAACGGTTATATCGGGCCAACCAATTACAGATGGGGCAGGAAATGTCACTGTGATGGGTTCAGGCGAGTTTTGGTTCCCACTCACATTCTTGGGCACCTATCGGCTCCAGATTGATCCGCCTGATCCTTATTCAGCGCCCTCAGTTGTGAGTCCGGAGAATCTTTCAAGGCTCAGGGCTCCAGATGGGCGCGGATTTGTTATTTTGGATGCCTCTTTTGGAGGCTCCTTCGTACTCGATGACCCAACTCCGGTTCAGGTCGACATTCCGCTCGATCGACCCAGTTTGGACATTGGTCTCGTCAAAACCGCATCGCGCGACAGGGTGCAGCCTGGTGATGTGGTTTTCTACTCGATTACAACGACCAATGCTGATCCTTCGAGGCCGAAGCGTGACGTTGTCCTAACCGATATTCCGTCGAGCTCCTTGCGTCTGCGGCCCGATACGATCCGCATCGATGGAGTTGAAGATCCAGATGCCGTGAATATCAGTGCGGACGGCCGGTTGATCGAGATTTCGCTCGGCGATCTGGCTGGCGGAGCATCAAGCCGCGTCACCTACGCGATGACAGTACGACCCGATGCATCGCCAGGCAGAGCTATCAACGATGCCGAAGTCACTGATTCTCTTGGTAGAACCGTTCGAGCAAGTGCCGCGGTCGATATTGATCGCGAGACTATTGCCGATCGCATGACGATCATTGGCCGCGTGACCGCGGGCCGGTGTTCAGTGGAAGAACCACGGCGCGGAATTCCCGGCGTGCGCGTCGTGATGGAGGATGGCAGCTTCGCTATTACCGATGCCGATGGACGCTATCACTTCGAAGGGGTCGTCCCGGGCACCCACGTAGTGGCCGTTGCTCAAATGACCCTACCCGAGGGCGCTCGACTGGTCGATTGCCACCGCAACACGCGCGCAGCCGGCAGCGCCTCTTCGCGCTTTGTCATCGGGCAGGGCGGCAGCCTACTGGTCGCTGATTTCCATGCGGTTGTGCCCGAAGGCGCGCTTGACCTTGCCACTCCCAATGCAGAGACCCGACCTGACGGTGCCGGCGCTCGCGCCATCAATGCCATTGCACGGGGTGAAGACGGCGGAGGACAGGGCGCCGAGGAACCCTCCGATGCCGAGCGTTTAGCAGCCTCTGGCGTCCTCGAGAGCACTGCGCGCGCGGCTGAGGAAGCAGATCAGCCAGCTGAAATGTCTTACGCGCCCAACACCGACTGGATCGCGCTGGGTGACGGTGAAGATGGCTTCCTCACCCCAGGCGTCGCGGCCAACCCGCGTGCGCCGGCGATCCGCGTCGCAATCCGCCATCGCCGGGGCCAAAGCGTTGTCCTGCGCGTCAATGGCGAACAGGTTAGCTCGCTCTCATTCGATGGGACACTGACCCCCCAGCGTGGCCGTTTCGCGGTCAGCACTTGGCGCGGGATCGTGCTTCAGAACGATCGCACCGTGCTTGAAGCGGACATTGTCAATTCGTTCGGCGTTGTTTCCAAGACTTTCACTCGTGAGGTTTTCTTTACTACCACGCCAACGCGGGTTGAGCTGGTGCCAGAGATGTCAAACCTTGTCGCAGACGGGCGCACACGCCCTGTCGTCGCGATCCGCGTACTCGACCGCAATAATCGTCCGCTGCGCGCAGGTGTATCGGGCAATTTCACGCTTAACGCGCCGTATGAGAGCGCTGAGGAGCTTGATCGTCAGCAGCTCAACCAGCTCACCGGCTTTGCGCCCACTTCGGCGCGCTGGGTGGTCGAAGGCACGGACGGCATTGCGAAGATCGAGCTGGCGCCAACGATGGTGAGCGGCTCGCTGCGCTTGGACTTTGACTTCAACGACGGTGAACTGGTCCGTCAGCAACAGCTCGAGGCATGGATAGAGCCGGGCGACATCGAATGGACGATTGTGGGCCTTGCCGAAGGAACCGCAGGTGCGCGCTCGGTGGCCGACAACATGCAGCGCGCCGAACGCTTTAACAGCGATCTTGGCGATGATGCGCGCGTTGCGCTTTACGCCAAAGGTCGGGTTTTGGGCCGCTATCTGCTGACGCTCGCTTATGACAGCGCAAAACAAGAAGATGATCAGCGTCTTCTCGGTACAATTGATCCGCAGGCCTATTACACCGTCTTTGGCGACGGTTCAGCGCGTCGCTTTGACGCTGCGAGCCGCGAAAACCTCTATGTCCGGATCGAAACCGCGACTTTCTACGCGCTCTACGGTGACTTTGAGACCGCTTTCGATCAGACCCGTTTGGCGCGTTACAACCGCACCGCGACAGGCCTTCGTGGGGAAGCGCGCTTTGGTCAGATCAAGACAAGCGCTTTTGCTGCTGAGGTTTCATCGCGGTTGCAGCGCGATGAGATCCAAGGGCAAGGCATCACCGGCCCCTATCAGCTTTCAAACGCCAGCATTCTGGCGAACAGCGAGCGAGTGACTCTGGAGGTGCGCGACCGCTTCCGTTCAGAGCAGATTGTCTCGACTACGACGCTAACGCGTTTCATCGACTATGACATCGACCTGTTCACCGGAACGATCACCTTCTCGCGCCCAGTGCTGAGCCGCGATGAGTTCCTCAATCCGCAGTTCATTATCGTCGAATACGAAACGGACGGATTGGGTGAGGGTGAGATCAATGCTGGCTTGCGCACCGATTGGACCAGCGGTGATGGCCGAATCCGTATCGGCGCCAATGCCATCACTGACAAGGGTGAGGGCGCGCGCACTGATATCGCCTCGCTCGACCTGCGCGTGCAGATTGGTGAAAGCACAGAGGTTCGCGGAGAGCTTGCCATGAGTCGGCGTGAGGGAGAGACTGCGACGGGTTGGATCGCTGAGGTGCAGCACCAAACCGGCACGCTCGACATCCTCGCTTATGCTCGCGAGCTCGAGAGTGATTATGGAGTCGGTCAGCAAAACGGAGCAGAGCTGGGTCGCCGTAAGTTCGGCGTGGATGGCCGTGTGTTCCTAACCGATAACCTCAACCTAGTTGGCAGCGTCTGGCAAGATGACAGCCTCGTGGACAGCGCGCGTCGCCGCGCGGCTCAAGCGCAGCTGAACATGACTCGCCAGAACACCGATCTGCGCCTTGGGCTTTCTCACTTCAATGATCGCTTGGTGGATGGGACGACCAACACATCGACTGTGCTTGAAGCAGGAATCACACAGCGCCTTGCGAATAACGCGCTTGAGCTTTCCGCCGCGAGTTCGATTGCGCTCGACCAGGCAGAGAGCATCGATTTGCCGGCGCGCCATCGTGTGGGTGTGCGCTACGCCGTGACCCGTAGCGTGCGCCTGGTTGGCACCTATGAGATCGCCGATGGGGATACGTTCAACTCACGCCAGTTGCGCGGAGGGATCGAAGCGACGCCGTGGCAGGGCGGACAAATCACTACATCGGTTGGCCAAGAGAGCATCGGCGAATTTGGCAACCGCACTTTTGCAGCATTTGGCGTTGCTCAGACGCTTCAAATCTCGCCTGAATTCACACTCGATGCGACGCTCGATGGCAATCGCACGCTGAACGGCGTTCCTAGCGCAGCAGATTTGGTCAATCCCAACCAACCAGCGGCTTCGGGCGGTCAATTGACTGGCACCCAACAGTTTGAGGACTTCACCGCCGCAACGATTGGCGCTGCATGGCGCAAGGATCGTTGGAGCGTGACCGCGCGCGGCGAATACCGTGATGGCGAACAGGCTGACCGCACAGGTGCCACGTTCGGCGCAATCCGACAGCTTGGCGAAGGCAGCATTGTCGGATCCGGCGCCACTTGGACGCGCGCCGAGGACGAGAACGGCCCAACGGTCGAGATCTTTGACGCCGCGATCGCATTTGCACACCGGCCCGACAGCTCTGAAATCGCAATGCTGGGCAAGCTTGAATATCGCAGCGACGCGGTCACTGGCGGGATTGCTGGCCAGGCTGCTGGAGCAGGGCGCAGCGCTCTCATCGTCGATGGTGATGCAGTTTCGCGCCGTCTGGTGGCGAGCTGGTCGACCAATTGGAGTCCGCGGGGTTGGGACGAAGACGAGTTCGGCATCAAACAACAGACCCGCCGCGACGAATACAGTCTATTTGTCGGTGGTCGCTATAACTTTGACGAGTTCGAAGGCACTGAGTTCTCCGGCACGACGGTGCTGGTCGGCGCAGATGCGCGGATCGGCATTGGTGACCGCTTCGAGATCGGCGCGAGTGCAACGGTGCGCACAAACCTTGAAGATGACGTCACCAGCTTCTCATACGGCCCGACGATCGGCTTTGTGCCGGCCGAGGGCATGCTCCTAACGGTCGGCTACAATGTCGAGGGTTTCCGCGATGGAGACTTCTCCGCTGCGCGCAACACTGACAAAGGCGTGTTTGCGGCGGTACGCTTTAAATTCGATACCGACACGTTCAGCTTCCTGGGGCTAGGCCGATGACTGTATTGGCAGTCTCGAAAGCTAGCTTGGTAAACGGGCTGTTTACCATGATGCGCTATCTCTGAGGCATGATCGTGGCCTCGCTGCAACTGCGCGCTGAGAAAGCACTTTGGGCGCTTGTATGGCTGCTCACAGCTGGCCTGTGCATGATTTTTGCTCAGCCAGCGATGGCTCAGACAACAACAACCTATTCTAACACCACAACCGGTTCCATCGATGCGACAACTGTTTGCACTTCTCCGCTGATCCGGAACATCAGCGTCGGCGACAGTTTCACGATCGGCGATGTGAATATCGGCATACTTGCTGAGCATACCTGGCGCGGAGATTTGCAGTTCACGCTGATTTCGCCGGGTGGGACCAGCGTGCAGTTGACCAACGGCGACACCGGAAGCCTGAGCGGTGACAACTTCAATGTATTGCTCGACGATGGCGCTGCGCAATTGGTCAATACCGACGGCGATACCGTCAACCACTCGAACAGCGCGCCACCTTTTGAGAACACGTTCCGTCCAGATAATCCTTTGTCTGCTTTCAACGGCGAGAACTCGAACGGCACGTGGCGGCTTGAGATTTGCGACCTTCTCGGTGGCTTTGACGATGGCACCTTTATCCGAGCCGATCTTGAGCTGACAGATCTGCCCGCCAACTTTGCCGATCTTTCGCTGACCAAGACTCTGATTGGCGCGACCCCCAATCAGGGTGCGGTAGCGACCTGGGAATTGACCGTCACCAATGCCGCTATTTCTACTGACACCGCGACCGGAGTGATCGTCAACGACACGCTTCCAGGTGGCTTCAGCTTTAGTTCCGCAACAGGTGACGGGAGCTTTGATCCAGTGAGCGGCGATTGGACCGTTGGCACGCTTGCGCCAGGCAACAGCGCGACGATCACGATTACCGGAACAGTCACAGCCTTCAGCGGAACGACCATCACCAACATTGCAGAAGTCATTGCCTCGAGCGTTCAAGACCTTGATTCAACGGTCAATAATGGCATCACTAGTGAAGATGACCACGCCGAATCTTCGTTCGTTGTTGCCGCCGGGCGAACCGCTGGAACGCCGCCAGTGCTCGCTTGTCCGGCAGGCACTGCGATCTTTGATTGGGATGCTGTGACATCGTGGACGGCGGGGTCGACTAACAATTCCTTTGCTTTTGCTACATTTGGCAACGTCAACTTCTCGCTCACCAATGACGGAACCTACGTCAGCAACACGATTTGGGGCGGCGCAACGCCCAATGTCGGAAACTACTTCAATGGCGGGACTACCCCGGCTGATGACGTCCTTCAGATTGTTTCCAACCAAGCCGATCAGTCGGGCGCCGTCGTCCTCACGGTCACTTTGCCGCGCAGCTTCATTGGACTGCAATTTTCGATTTTCGATGTAGATTTCGGGAACAACCAATTTGCCGACCAACTGACGGTGACCGGCAGCAATGGCGGAGCAAGTGTCAGCCCGACGCTGACTAATGGTACGGCGAATTACATCAGTGGCAATTCGCTGATTGGCGACGCCGCTGCGGGCAACAACGATGCGGCGGGCAATGTCACCATCACCTTCACCGACGCAGTCGACACGATCACGATCCGTTATGACAACTTCACCACCGCGCCTGCTAATCCTGGCCAGCAAGGGATCGGCATCCATGATTTCACGGTGTGTGATCCCTTCACGACGCTGAGCGTAAGCAAGGTTGGCACAGTGCTTTCCGACCCGATTAACGGAACGACCAATCCCAAGGCCATCCCAGGCGCAACGATCGAGTATCTCATCACTGTGACCAATACCGGCAGCGAAGCGACTGATGCCGGCACCGTGGAGGTCTGGGATGATGCGCCAGCCGATGCTAAAATGTGCTTGATGGCGCGCAGTGGGGGGCCCGTGGTCTTCAGCGATCCTGGCAGCAATGCCGGTGTCACTTACAATTATGGTGGAGCTGGCTCCATCGCGGGTGACCTCCAAGTGACCACTGACGATCTGCAGTTCTCTGACGATGGCGGAGGCACTTTTGCCTATCAGCCTGCCGATGAAGGCGATGGTTGTGACAGTGCGATCACCGATTTTCGCGTAACGCCGCAGGGGGCCTTGGAAGCTGGGGGCAACTTCACACTGACAGTGCGGTTCGAGGTGCTTTGAGCCGGACGCCGCTACGCGGAGCTACTTGTTGCAGCGCAACACATTGAGTTGACCGCCCGCTAACAGCCTTTATGCAAGTCTCTCATGCAGCAGGGGCAATCCCAAAAACCCGCTTACGCGCCGCCGCCGCTGGCTGACTTGCTGACGGAGGGACGCGTCGCGCTGTTTCTCGACTTTGATGGAACTTTGGTGGAGCTGGCTTCGGGTCCCGACGCGATTGCGCCTTTGCCTGACCTAGGCGCGCGCCTCAAAGCGTTTGCCGAGCGGCTAGGGGGTGCTTGCGCATTGGTCAGTGGGCGAGCGATCAGCGACATCGAAAGCCATCTCGGACCGCTCGCCATCGCCGCAGCGGGCTCACACGGATCCGATATTCGCAGCGCCACCAGAGAGCGGATTGGCGCAGGGCCGCAGGGACTGCCGACGGCGATCGAAACCGAGTTGCGCAGCTTTGCCGAGCTTGAAGCGCTCGATTACGAACACAATCCGCATGGCGGCGCGCTGCACTATCGCAAAGCGCCGGAGCAAGGCCCCAAGGCACACGCCTTTGCCGAAGCGCTTGCCGCCGAACATGGCTGGGCAGCACAAAGCGGAAAATGCGTGGTCGAGCTGGTCGCACCCGATGCCAATAAAGGCAGTGCGGTAGATCGCTTTATGGCCGATCCGCCCTTTGCGGGTGCTCGCCCGATCTTTGTTGGCGACGATATCACCGACGAAGCCGGCTTTGCCGCTTGCCGTGCAGCGGGTGGGGCGGGAATACTTGTGGGTGAAAAACGCGAAAGCGCCGCGCAATACCACCTTCCCGATGTCGCATCGGTTCACCACTGGCTGGAGCTGTGAGACCCATTGGCAGACGCACCTAATCTTGACGGACCCAACCTAGAACTATGGCCGATCGGCAATTGTCAGGTCTCGGGCCTGATTGATGAGACTGGCGCACTTGTGTGGGGTTGTGTCCCCAGGGTGGACGGCGACCCGGTTTTCTCCGCGCTTCTCAATGGCGATCAGCGCGACGCCGGGATTTGGCGGTTTGAGCTGGAGGGGCAGACCAAGGCGCACCAGCGCTACATCCGTAACACGCCGCATCTGCTCACTACCCTTGAGTCGAGCGATGGCAGCGCGATTGAGATCCTCGATTTTTGCCCACGTTTTGAGGGCTCTGGCCGGATGTATCGTCCGGTTGCCTATGTCCGCATTGTTCGCCCGATCAGCGGCAATCCCCGGATCAGAGTGGTGCTCAATCCGACCAAGAATTATGGCGCAGGCGTTGCGGACACGACCCAAGGCACCAACCACATCCGCTATCTGACAGGCGCGACCGCTTTGCGCCTCTCTACGGACGCACCGGTGGGCTACATCCAGGAAGGGCGTACGTTCCGGATCGAGAGCGACACGCATTTCTTTCTTGGCCCGGATGAACCCTTTGTCGGCAATCTGCGCGAGCGCGTGCGCTCAATGGAGCAATCAACGCGCAAATACTGGCAGAATTGGGTGCGGATGCTCGCAGTGCCGCTCGAATGGCAGGCGGAGGTGATACGCTGTGCGATCACGCTCAAACTGTGCCAGCACGAGGAAACCGGCGCAATTGTGGCCGCGCTGACCACCTCGATCCCAGAGGCTGCCCATTCAGAGCGCAATTGGGACTATCGTTACTGCTGGATCAGAGATTCCTATTACACCGTTCAGGCATTGAACCGTCTGGGTGCGCTCGACGTGATGGAGAAGTATCTCGGTTACTTGCGCAACATCGTCGATGGCGCGCGCGGTGGGCAGATTCAGCCGCTCTATTCGGTGATGGGCGAAAGCGAGCTCAACGAAACCACCGCAAGCTACCTTGCCGGCTATCGCGGCATGGGACCAGTGCGGCGCGGTAATGCGGCCTATAAGCAGATCCAGCATGATTGCTATGGCCAGATTGTGCTGCCAAGCGCGCAGGGCTTCTTCGACACGCGGCTGCTGCGGCCGGCGAGCGAGCATGATTTCGAGAACCTTGAGCAAGTTGGCAAGATGGCCTGGGCGATGCACGATCAGCCAGATGCGGGGCTTTGGGAATTCCGCACGCGGCAAGAGGTTCACACCTATTCGGCCGTGATGAGCTGGGCGGCCTGTGACCGCCTTGCAAATGTCGCTGCGCATATAGGCAAGGACGACCGAGCCAAAGTCTGGCGTGACCGGGCTGACGCGATTGCAGCCACGATAGAAGCAAAAGCTTGGAAGGAAGGCGAGAACGGCCCTGGTCATTACGGCGCGAGCTACGAAAGCGACTATCTCGATGCGAGCTTGCTTCAGATGGTTGAGCTGCGCTTCCTCTCGCCAGATAATGAGCGTTTCCAGCAGACCTTCGCAGCGGTCGAGGAGCATTTGCGGCGCGGCGATCACATGTTGCGCTATGCGGCTGAGGACGATTTTGGCGCGCCAGAGACCGCCTTTAACGTCTGCACGTTCTGGCTGATTGAAGCTTTGCATCTGGCAGGCCGCGACGATGAAGCGCGCGTTTTGTTTGAAACCATGCTCAGTCATACGACCAAATCGGGACTGCTGAGCGAAGATCTCGATTATGACACGGGCGAGCTGTGGGGGAACTTCCCTCAAACCTATTCGCTAGTAGGAGTAATCAACTGCGCCGGATTGTTGTCTAAACCGTGGAGTGAAGTTCGATAAGACGTCTCGTCGTTATCTCTAACCGTGTTGCCGTGGCCAAAGCGCGCGGTGTTGCCGGGGCGCAAGGAGGGCTTGCAGGCGCGTTGAATGCGGCTCTGAAAGATCGCGGAGGCGTCTGGTTCGGTTGGTCGGGACAAGAAAGCGAAGATCGCACTGGCAATATGGACCTCCAGCGCAATGATGGGGTCACGACCGCCACTATCGACCTCTCAACCCAAGAGCTCGACGAATATTACAATGGCTATGCCAATTCGACGTTGTGGCCTTTGTTTCACTATCGCATCGACCTGACCCGTTTCGAAAACAAGACCGGGGAGAGTTATGAGCGTGTGAATGATCGCTTTGCCTCCAGCGTGCTGCCGCTCGTCGAAGACGATGATTTGATCTGGGTCCACGATTATCACCTTATTCCGTTGGGAGACCGATTGCGCGCGCGCGGGGTGAAGAACCGGATCGGATTCTTCCTCCATACACCGTGGCCACCGACACGTTTGCTGACGTCATTGCCCTTTCATGAGCGGTTGGTCCGCACCATGCTCGCCTATGATCTGATCGGGTTTCAAACCGGTGAGTGGCTCTCCAGCTTTGTCCACTATTGCGAGAATGAGCTGGGAGCCGAGGTTGACCATGCAACTGGCCAGATCACGCATGAGGGCCGCACCACTATCGCCCGCGAATATCCGATTGGCATTGACTGGGAGCATTTCCAGTCGCTCGGCCAGAGTGAGGATGCGAAGGTTGCGGAGGATCGGTTCCTGGCCTCGATCCGTGGGCGCACTGGGATGATTGGGGTCGACCGGCTCGATTACTCCAAGGGCTTACCCGAACGGATTGACGGGATCGGGCGCTTCTTCGACGAGACGCCAGAGCGCACCCGTGATCTGGTCTTCATCCAGATCGCCCCGCCGAGCCGCGAAGATGTTGAAAGCTATCAGCAAATCCGCGAACTGCTCGAGCAGAAAACCGGCCAGATCAACGGCGCGCGTAGCGAGGTCGATATTGTTCCGATCCGCTATGTGAACCGGGGTTATAGCCATGCCGAGCTCTACGGCTTCTTCCGCGCAGCAAAGATAGGCTTGGTCACTCCACTGCGGGACGGAATGAATCTCGTTGCCAAGGAATATGTGGCGGCGCAGGACCCGGAAGATCCCGGTGTTCTGATCCTATCCGACTTTGCAGGTGCCGCGCAGCAGCTCGGCCTTGATGGCAAAGGCGCTCTGCTGGTCAATCCGCACAGCCCTGATTTGCTTGCTATGGCGATAGAAAAGGCGCTGGATATGCCGCTGGAGGAGCGCAAGAGCCGCTATGAGGCGATGATCGGAACAGTGCGCGACGATGACGTCCACGCCTGGACAAAAAGCTTTTGCAACGATCTCGCGGGCAAGTAGACCTTGGGTGATTGTTCGGGCACATCCTTTGATCAAATCACCCGGCGCGGCTTCTCATCCTCTTCCTCTTGGTACCAACCCGAACTTTTGGCGAGATGGGTTTTCAGATCGGTGTGCTGGGGATGGTCTGCACGCTTGGCGAGCACGCGCTGAACCACGTTGATCAGGCCGCGCGGGTCGAAAGGCTTGCGGATATATTCGTTGGCGCCCGCAAACACCGCATTGGCTTCGTCTTGAGCGCCGCTCATCGCGGTGAACATCACCACAGGAAGGTCATAGAATGTCGGCGACTGACGCAAATGGCGCAGCAATGTCATGCCGCTCATCCCCGGCATATCCTGATCGAGCAGCAAGAGGTCGGGGCGTCTGTTTTGTAGCAAGTCCCAGCACGCCTGGCCGCTTGTTACCCAGCCGCATGCATGGCCTGCATCGATCAAGGTTTGCGAAGCCAATTCAGCGATCAGGTCATCGTCATCGGCAATTAGAATATGCGCCATAGGCTTGCACCAGTGTTGTTAATCGAGAGTTCGGGATGAAAGTCGACTTGTTGTGTGGGTTTAGGCGCGTTCATACCAAATGCGTCTTGGAAAGACCCAGCGGACAACCCCCTAGGGGTTCTTCCTCAGTGGGCCTTGTCAGGAGGTGTCGCGAGGCCGTGCGGCGAAAAATGTGGGCGAGATCAGCGGTTGCTCAGCTGTGTGCTCGCTGCCAGTGAGTGAAGCTATGATTCGCCCAGATTCCGCGCCCAACATCGACTCTTTCTTGCCAACACAGGGCATCCACAATCTCCGCGATTATGGCGGGTATTCAGGTGCTGATGGTGCGCGCCTTAAACAAGGCCTGCTGTTCCGCTCTGGCCAACATCGCGATGCAAGCGATGCCGACCTAGACCTTTTCCAAAGCCTCGACATTCGCACCATCGTTGATCTACGGGGGGAAAGCGAAAGAAGCTCTTTCGTTTGTCGACGTCACAAGGACTTTTCGGCCGATGTGCTCGCCTATGACGGCGAGACCAGCAATTCGCCACCGCATGAAGGGGGTGGGGGCAAGGTCGAAATGACCGCCGAGCGCGCCTACAATCGAATGATCGCGGTCTACACGCGAATGCCGGTGAATCCGGCGATGATCGATATGTTCACCCGCTATTTTGCAGCCCTAGCGGATCGTGACGGTGGTAGCCTAGTCCATTGCTTCGCAGGCAAGGACCGGACCGGGATAGCCGCCGCCTTGCTTATGCACGCTCTGGGAGCGCATCACGACGACATCGTTGCCGAGTTCCTCCTCACCAATCATGCGCCAACGACGGAAGTGCTCGCCAAGCAGTCGCTCCCGCGAATGGAAGAGCATTACGGGACCATCGGCGAAGAGGCATTGCGTAACCTGATGGGCGTGCGCGAAGAGTATATCGCGACTTATTGGGCAGAGGTCACGCGCGACTATGGATCGGTCGATGCCTATCTTGCGCAAAGATTAGGTGTGGATGAGACAAGGAAAGCTCGTCTTCAGGAGCGCTTGCTGACGTGACAAGCGGCTTTTGGACCCCCATATCCTTGGCCAAGGTAAACGTATTTTGAACGCGAAGAGACTAAACCTATGGCAACCCATCACACCAAGATGCTCATCATCGGCTCCGGCCCTGCAGGCTATTCCGCTGCAATCTATGCCGCGCGCGCCATGCTTGAGCCGATCGTGGTTCAGGGCCTCCAGCCCGGAGGTCAGTTGACCATCACCACCGATGTCGAGAACTATCCCGGCTATCGTGAAGTGGTTCAGGGCCCGTGGCTGATGGAAGAGATGAAGGCGCAGGCCGAACATGTTGGCACGCGGATGATGTATGACATCATCACCGAAGTGGACCTCGACAATGGCTCACCCTTCCGCGCAGTCGGAGATAGCGGAGATGAGTACATCGCTGACACCGTCGTGATTGCGACCGGTGCTCAGGCCAAATGGCTTGGCGCTCCCGGAGAGCAGGAGCTAGGCGGCAAAGGTGTTTCAGCGTGTGCGACCTGCGATGGGTTCTTCTATCGCGGCAAGAAGGTCGTCGTCATTGGCGGCGGCAATACCGCGGTTGAAGAGGCTCTCTACCTTACCAACCATTCCGACGATGTGACGCTGATCCACCGCCGCGATGAGCTTCGGGCTGAGAAGATCCTCCAACAGCGTTTCTTCAAATCAGACAAGACCGACGTGCTCTGGAACAAGACGGTCGAGAGTTTTGAAGCGGGCGAGAACGGCGCGCTCAGCCACCTTGTGCTCAAGGACACTCAGACCGGCGAGACTTCGACGATTGATGCCCATGGAGCCTTCGTTGCTATCGGCCATGCTCCTGCGACCGAGCTGTTCAAGGGCAAGCTTGCTATGGATGAGAGCGGCTATCTCGACGTCGAGCCAGGCACGCCCAAGACCGCGATCCCCGGCGTTTTTGCCGCGGGCGACGTTACCGACCACGTCTACCGCCAAGCGGTCACCGCTGCGGGGATGGGCTGCATGGCCGCGCTCGATGGTGAGCGTTTCCTTGCGACCCAAGAAGACGTTGCCGAGGCAGAGGTGGAAGCGGCTGAATAGTTAGGCTCGGCCGCCGCCCTTTTCCTCAAGCAAACACCAGCAGCGCCGCGCGTGCGATCAGGACGATCAGCACAACGCTGGACAACAAGAACAGCACAAAGCGGACCATCACTCGGTTGGCAGTGACATGGACGAGGCTGTGCGCCACTCTTAGGCCAACATAGATCCAAGCGAGAAACGCATTGGGTCCATCGCCCGCCTCTAGAATCGCAAGGATTATCGCCACCGCATAGAACACCGTGGGTGCCTCATGCAGGTGGTTGTAATTGTGGGCCTTCCATTGGACCGCGGGCGGGAGCTGCTTATCAAGCAGGCCCGTCTGTTGCGCGTCATCAGGTGCGATCTCGGCCTTTTGCATCGCCGGAATTCGGGTGGCGTACATCCACGCCCAGATGACCATTGTCCAGATCATCAACGCGATGGTCGGCTGCAGAATTTCCATGCCAGTCATTCGTGTGTTCCCTTTCCCAGACCTATTGCGGAGCGAGCGACGGGTCAGCGAAGACCGTTGCCATAACCGCGCGCACAGCCAACACGATCAGCGCAATGGAGCTTGCCAAGAACAGCAGGAAGCGGAGCGGGATTTTGTTGACGAGGATCTGCCAAAGCGAGTGGACGATCCGAAGTCCGACATAGATCCATGCCACCAAAACATCGAAGCCGGTTGCTCCGACAATCGCCAGCATCACCACCACGGCATAGAACAAGGTCGGCTGCTCATGCAGGTGCGTGTGGTTGTGGGCCGGCCAATTTGCCTTATCTGGGATGATCCCCTCCAGATCGGCGCCGCGGCCACCGGGCTTACCGAGGTTCGATTTGTCCTCGACCTTGGCGATGGCGCCAAAACGCGCTGGGATGATCCAGAACAGGATGATGAGCGTCCACACCACCAATACGGCGGCGGGCGCGAGCATTTGAGCTTGCATTTAGTGATCCCCTCTTATGTGAGCGCTGTCCTGCGAGAGCATGGATCGATTGTCAATTGCAACGGGCTTAGAGCCTGTCGAGAGAGCGCGTGCGCGCTTGCAACGCCTCATGCGCTGATCGTCGCGGCGAAATCTGCTGGATCGGCATTGCCTCCGGTGAGCATGATGACAGTGCCCTCATCGACCTCGACCTTGCCGTTGAGTGCCGCTGCAAGCGCGGCTGCTCCTCCCGGCTCGATCACCATGCGCAAATGCGCGTACGCCCAAAGCTGGGCCTCACGCACTTCGGCATCGCTGACGGTCACGCCAGGTTGCGCGCGGCCAGCCAACACATCGAGATTGATCTGCTTGGTCGCAGTGGGCTGGAGCGCGTCACAGATCGTCACCGGCGCATCGGGTCCGGCTTCAACAATCGCGCCGCTCGCCAAAGCCTGTCCGACCATGTCCCAGCCCTCGGGCTCCACCACATGGATCGCCGCATTGGGGCTGGCGAGGGCGAGGCCAGCGGCCAGCCCTCCGCCGCCGCAGCAGGCGACAAAGCGGGTTGGCGCGCGACCGGCCTGCGCCTCCAATTGTTGAGCGGCTTCGATCCCGGCAGAGCCTTGACCTTCGATTACCCAGGGATCGCCGAAAGCGTGAACCAGCGTCCCGCCCTGTTGAGCAATCAGCTTCGCGGCCACTTCGTCGCGGTCCTCTCCGGGACGTTCGTAAAGCACCACGTCAGCGCCCAGCGCTTTCGTATTGGCAAGCTTCACCTGCGGAGCGTTGCGTGGCATCACGATGGTCGCCTTGATGCCGAGTTTCTTGGCGGCCCAGGCGACCCCTTGCGCGTGATTGCCGGAGGAGACAGCGATCACACCAGCGGCTTTTTCTTCATCCGACAAAGACGACAATCGCCACCAGCCGCCTCTGATCTTGAACGCGCCGATGGGCTGCAAATTCTCCGCCTTCACAAAGGCGCGAGTGCCATTGATCTCAACCGGCAGCAGGGGGGTTGGAGGGAGGATCGCGGCGATGCTTTCGGCGGCGTCGATCACGCCCTGTTGGCTTGGCATGCGGCTCATGCGGTTTCTCGCTCGATTGAAGCGGCCATTTGTAGGACTTTTCGCTCGGGTTTGACACACTTGACACACAGTCCAGGGGCGAAAATCTCACCCTCCCATACGGCGCACAAAAACGGGGGTGGGAGAGGAGTTTCTGGCGTCATCATCCGAGGCTCTATCGCGCCTTGTCAAAGTAGGAAAGCACGGATCGTTTGAGGCTCTGGGCGCGTTGTCCTAAGAGCGCTGTCAGAATCAACTCAAAGGTCCAAACATCATGTCCAAAGTTCTGGTGATCGGCGCAGGCGGGGTGAGCTCGGTGTGCGTGCACAAGATGGCTTTCAACGCGGAGATCTTTCCCGAAATCCACTTGGCCAGCCGCACCATAGCCAAATGCGATGCAATCGCTGCAAGCGTGAAGAGCCGCGCCGGGGTCGACATCGCGACCTATGAGATCGACGCTGAGGAAGTCCCGGCGATGGTCAATCTCATCAGGCAGGTCGGCGCAGACCTCGTGGTCAATCTCGCGCTTCCCTATCAGGATCTGCCCATCATGGATGCCTGTCTGGAAGCAGGCGTGTCATACCTCGACACGGCCAATTACGAGCCCAAGGACGAGGCGAAGTTCGAATATAAGTGGCAGTGGGCCTACCATGATCGGTTCAAGGATGCGGGGCTGATGGCGCTGCTCGGCTCAGGCTTTGATCCGGGCGTTACGAGCGTTTTCACCATGTGGCTCAAGAAGCACAAGCTGAAGACCATTCGCCAGCTCGATATCTTGGATTGCAATGGCGGCGATCACGGCCAGGCTTTTGCGACCAATTTCAATCCGGAGATCAATATCCGCGAGGTCACCGCACCGGCGCGGCATTGGGAGAAGCGCCCGGGGGAAAACGGCGCATTCGTCGAGACCCCGGCGATGAGCACGATGACTGAGTTCGACTTCGAAGCGGTGGGCGTCAAGAACGCCTACATGATGTATCACGAGGAACTCGAAAGCCTCACCAAGTTCAACCCGGAGATTGAGCGTGCACGCTTTTGGATGACTTTTGGCGATGAATATATCAAGCACCTCACCGTGCTCCAGAATGTCGGCATGACCGGGATCGAGCCGATCAAGTATCAGGGTCAGGAGATTATCCCTCTGCAATTCCTCGCCGCCGTGCTGCCCAAGCCAGAGACCTTGGGAGAGACGACCAAGGGCAACACCAATATCGGCGTGATCGCGACCGGAGAGGCTTTGGATGGATCAGGTGAGAAAACGTTCTATATCAACAACATCTGCTCCCACGAAGCGGCTTTCGAAGAGACTGGAAATCAAGCGGTGAGCTACACAACCGGCGTGCCCGCGATGATTGGCTCAGCTTTGATGGTGCAGGGCAAGTGGAGCGGCAAGGGCGTCTTCAACATGGAAGAAATGGACCCCGATCCGTTTATGGAGATGCTCAGTTCGCATGGGCTTCCTTGGCAGGTGAAGGAGCTGGAAGGGCCAGTTGGGTTTTAGGCGCTATCCCCGCCTGCTCTCCGGCACATTCACGTGTTCAAACGGGCAATGCCGACACTTTGACCCGCAGCATTTGCCGCGTTCCAAGTGGAATAGCTTGGTGAAGACCACATAGCCGGTTGCGGGGTCGGGGTAGGTCTGCTCTCCGCGCGCGCAGGCGGCTTCGTGGAGCGCGTCGTAATCGGGTTCTGACATCGGAAAGTGGGCTCAGGCTGTCACATTCAGGCGAGGGCTGGGGCGCGCTCGAATTCGAGCTGCACCCATTCGCCTTGATCGGCTCGCCCTCGGCAGGCAAGGAAGGTGCGGTTCGCGCCATCCATCGCCACCACGGCGTTGGTGGTCGCACCGGAATCATCCTCGAGCCGGCGATTGATCGAAAGCCGTCCATCCTCGCGATTGGCGAAGTGCTGCTTGAGGCGCTTCAGAGTGTGCCTGTCTTCGCCTTCCACTAGACCCTTGATCCGGGCGAAGCGTTCAAAGGTGCTAGGCGAGAGGTCGGTTTCGAGCGCAGAGTTGCTGTCGACCAGACAGTGATTGGTGCGCACCACCGCTTCGCCGTCCAAGGTTGAACGTGAATGCGCGGTGTCGGGCGTGCGCTCCCACTCAACTGCATGGCTCATATCGCCCACCCAGTAGGAATGACTGCCCGCGACCTGCGTTGTCTCAAACAGCTTGCTCGCTTCGGGCAGGCTCCGTTGGCGCAGCGCCGCGTGGAGCAGCGAGAGATAGGGCACGCCGACCTTAGCGCCATAGGTCTTGAGATTGGTGGTCCCAACGCTCACGCCATATTCGTTCATGCCCATCAGCGTCTGGCAGCCTGCGCAAGTGACGCTCCAGGTTTCCGGCCCGTCGTCAGGCAGAGAGTGGATCGCAACGACATATTCGACATCAGGACCGTTCAAGTCCCAGGTCTGCCCTTGCAGTGCCTTCCCGCTCGCGCTTTTTTCCGCTGGGATCAGCGCCGCGGTGCAGCCTTCATCCTCGGTCACAATCGGATCGCCGGGCAGAATGATGACATCGCGCACATCCGTCATATTGGCTGTGGTGAAGAGCCGCACGGGGTCGAGCTCCGCGCCCTCTGCAATGCCCAGATGCTCTTCATATCCAGCTGGGTCGAAGGTCTTTACCACCTCAAGACAAGCGGCGCCCGCCTTGAACAGCTCTTCGGTGCCTGCATGACCCGCATTGGCGAGATAAGTCGTCACCGCCGCGACGCGATTGTCGACAAAGGCATGGATCAGCTCGCGAAAATGCGCGCCATATTGCTGGCCCATCTGCGAGCGGGTGCCGCTGACGGTGAGCTGAGGCAATTGCAGAGCCATATGTGATGTTCTTCCTATCAAGCGGGACTTTGGAACCCGCTATCTAGGTCATTCGCCGCGCCGATCCAAGATGGCTTCGATTTCATCCATTACAGCTTCCATCCGGTCGATTACCGCATTGTAAGGCGCTGCGGTGGTCATATCGAGGCCCGCATCCTTTAAAATGTCGACCGGATAATCCGAACCGCCAGCCTTCAGGAAGTTGAGATAGGTCTCGCGCGCTTCCTCTGGATTTTCATTGAGTTGCTCAACGAAATAGGCCGCGCCCGCAATCGAGGTTGCGTACTGATAGACATAGAAATTGTAGTAGAAGTGGGGGATGTAGGCCCATTCCACCTTCTCGCGATCCTGAATGGTCATCACACCAGATTCGTGGCCATGATAGCGTTCTAGGATCTCGCCATAGATTTCGGTCATGCGCGCACCGGTCAGCGCTTCGCCCCGCTCGACCGCTTCGTGGATCGCAAGCTCAAACTCGGAGAACATCACCTGACGGTAATAGGTTCCGCGCATCTGTTCGAGCGCCGAGCCGAGATAGTAGAGCCGTTCATCCTCGGACTGCGCGTTTTCGAGCATATGCTCTTGCAACATCAGCTCGGCCGCAATCGCTGCGATTTCAGTGGTGAAGATCGAGAAGTCGGCGAGTTCGTAAGGCTGGTTCTCGTTTGAGAGAACCTGGTGCATGCCATGGCCCCATTCGTGGGCATAGGTGGATGCGGAGTTGTAGTCATCCTGGTGGTTCAAGAGGATCAGCGGGTGCACATCGTACGCAGCGCCCGACATGTAAGCGCCCGAGCGTTTGCCCTGCTGAGGGTAGACATGCATCCAGCGCTCAAGCGAAACCTCGGCGAACTTCTCGGAATATTCCGGACCCAGCGCTTCCATGGAGGCGAGCATGTGCTCGCGCGTTTCATCGATCGGGAAAGTGAGGTCGGTTTCTACCAGTGCGGGGTAGATGTCGTGATAACCCAGATCGTCGATTTCCAGCATCCGAGCGCGGATACGGAAATAGCGGTGCAGGACGTCAATCCGGTCATTCGTCACCTGGACGAGCGTGCGATAGACTTCCTCTGGAATGTTGTCGCCTGACAGGAAGTACTGCAGCGTGTTGTCGTAATTGCGCGCTTTGGCGGTGGCGACATTGGCTTGCACTTCGCCGTTGAGCGTCGCGCCCAACGTGCTCTCATATTTCTTCCATGTGCCCCAGAAAGCGTCGAACACCGCGATACGGTCTTCGCGGTTGGGGGCCTGACGGTAGAGCCCGTACCCCGCATTGCTGATCGTGGCTTCGGTGCCGTCAGACAACGTGATGGTGGGCCATTCGATCTCAGCATTGGAAAGCAGGTCACGCGCGTTTTGCGATGCGCCCAAAGCGGTGCCCAGCAGGCTCAACACTTGTTCGGTTTCTGGCGAGAGGACATGCTCTGACTGGCGCATCACATTGCGCAAGAAGAGAGCATGCTTTTCAAGCCCTGGCTCTTCAGCAACGAAGCCCATCAGGCGCTCTTCGCCGATCTCAACAATTTCTGGGACAAAGAAGCTCGATTCCGCACCTGCGGCCTGAGCCACTGCCATGATACGGCCGACCATTTCCTGGCCCTTGGGATCGCCCAAATTGGTGTTGCGCAGGTTCGAGGCATAGGTCCAAACGCGCGCCAGCTCTTTGTTGTAGGCAGAGTTTGCATCGAGCGCTTCGAGCAAAGTCGTCGAACTTTCGCCCAGACGGCCCTGATAGGCCTCCAACCGGTTGGTTTCTCCGCGCAGGCGCTCCAGCTCTGCTTCCCAGTCTTCCAACGTCGCGTAGAACGGGGTGAGGTCCCAGATATAGCGTTCATCAACCGCCGGTTCGCTCGCTTCGGTAGCGGCAGCGTCTTGCGCAAATGCTGGATTGGCGGCTCCAAAGCACAAAGCGGTGGCGAGCGCGGCGGCGCTGATCGAGCGGGTGACAAAGTTAGACATACAAAAGGGACCTTTCGGATGAGAATCTTCTGACTGGAAGCCCTGACTTGCCAGCATTTCAACGCAAGCTTCGTCGGTTCAACGCACAATACGCTTCGGCGAGCGAATTGTGCCGTTAAATGGCGATTGCGTGTCCTATTTTGCGATCGCTAAACCCGCGCTTAATGGATTTCGCCGCCAGTCATTCGATCAGTCGCATGGCCTCGCCAGTCTGCGCGGCCTCAATCGCCTCGGCATCGAAGGGCAGGCGGTGCCAAGTCTTGGTCGAATAGATTTCGGTTTGGTCCGAGAAGTGTGGCGAATTGGGATCGGTCGACTGCGAATAGCTGAGGATCGCATCGGCGACAGGGCCGTCTTCACCAAATCCGACGATCTGGATGTAGCTCGACCCGTGAACCGGATGGATACCGCCTTCAACCGGCCGTCCGCGCTGCATATTGAGCACCCCTGCCACTCCCGGTCCGCCATGCAGAGGAATGGCGCGCGCTTCGCCGTCGACCGTCACACGATAGGCGTGAACGTCGCCCCAGCGCGCATCGAGCGCGATTCCTGCGGCTTCGAGCTCACTTCCAGCCTCGCCAAGCGCGGTGAGCAATGCTTCGCCATTCGCCCCGTCCGTTTGCAGCGTGTGCGGCGTGTTGATCGGGTCGGATGCGTCAAATGGAACGGACCAAAGGCTGCCATTGCTGCGAACCTTCTCCCAGAATGCCGCGAACAGATAAGCGGCCTTGCTATCCAACTCGAACTCGCGGTCCCATCCCGCTAGCGCTGCGCAGGCATCCTCCAAGCCCTGCGCTCCCTCACACAGGGCAAGCACTGGCTCGACGACCATATCCGCAGCCAGGCTCTTATTCCCGAACACCAGCTCTTTAGCTCGCGCGTGATCCATGCGCGCGGCGGCGAGTGTGGCTTCAGTCTCTAGATAGTTTGAACGGCTGCGCAGGGTTAGCGCTTCTTCAAAGTCGCCCAGAATCGGCGAGAGCTGGCGATAAGGCTCAGCCGGGTTGCTGATCCAATAGCTGTCATTTGAATTGGTCACGTAATCGCGGCGAATGCGCGAGGCTTGGTCTTCGGCGGGAAGCAACCCATCGGTCGAGCTTCCACCCGCTTCGCGCCAATTGCATTGCGAACGTGTCCCATCGAGCAGGGTCACACGGTCGGCCACAAGCCCGGAGAAAGGCGTGCCGCAGCTCGCAATGAACTCAGCGGAAACTCCTGGCACTGCAGTGATATCGGCGTGCAGCGCATTGCCATCACGGTCGGCAGCGATCGTGTTTACCCATGGAATGCCGAGCGAGGCGCTGATCACATCCTCAATCTCTTGCACATTCTTCGCCATCCCGATCCCGACCCAAGTGTCGATAGCGCGCTGGTTGCCGGCATTGGCGTCGCGCAAGGTGAAGGCGAGCTGCTCGCTCCAGGCCATCGGGGTGCCGGGCAGGGTGACCACGGGGCCGAAATCGGTCGAATAGAGCGTCCGCTCAACCGGATCGGCGCCGTCAGGCATCGGGACGGAGACCGTGGTGCTCTCCATCTCACGCCGCTCTCCATCGACGATGTAGACAGTGGGGTCATCGCTCGCGAGAGTCAGCGCGTAGAGCGTAAAGTGCCGCGCTGCGGTGACCGTATGGGTCCAGGCGATATCCTTGTTGAAGCCCAAGGTCACAATCGGCGTTCCTGCAAGTCCAGTGCCCATCACGTGATAGCCGTCAGGGCCCTTGATATGGACTTGCCAGAAGCGCGACGGCCCGGCCCATGGGAAATGCGGATTGCCGATCAACAGCCCGCTGCCATCTGCGGTTGCATCTCCGCCAAAGGCCCAGCCATTCGACCCGAAGGTGAGATCTTCGTGCGGCTCGATCACGACCGCCAGATCTTCTGCGCTGGCTTCTTCAGATCCCGGAGGAGCGGCCATCGCGATGCCAGGGGCGAGCGCAAGCGAACTTGCGAGCAGCATTTGCTTTTCGTTCAGCCGCAGCATGTCGTCGCGGGTGATGGGCTTTACCCAAGCCGCATCTCGGCACGCCTCTGGCAGGTTTTCAGCGCCCGTATCGCGTAGAAAGCGGTTGTAGCCTGCGACATAGCCATCAACCAGATCACGCGCGGTCTGGCTTTGCTCTTCCCAGCCAGCCGCCAGGGCTTCCAGGTCAAGCCGTGCGCGAAAGAAGATGTCGGAGGTGAGGTTGTCCACCGTTGTGAAGCCTAGAACGGCACTGTTGTCAGGCCCAAAATAGTAGCTGCGTGTGCCCGCAAGTGTCGCGAATTCCTCTGCAAGCATGCAGATATTGTCCTCGGCATATGCAAAGGCGACCCCATATCCGACGCCGCCCCAAGTCTCTGACTCGACATGCGCGATGTTGTAGGTGGTGCGCGTGATCGTCGCGTCATATTGCGGCTCATCTTGAGCGTAAGCTGCAGTGCCAATGACGGCCGTTGTCGCGGCAGCGACCAGGGCGATCGACGAGGTTAGGACGCGCATTCTTCTCTCCCGGTTTTCTTTTGTGGCTTTGCTTAAGAGACCTCGTCCTGCATCACAAGCATCCTGCTTGCGCTTTCAGACGATGACATGCGGGAAATCTCGGCTAAATGAGCGGGCATGGAAACCAAAGCAGGCCACCCCGGTGCTTTCGCCCAGTTCGATTTGTCGCGCGTCGACAGCCCTGCTTTCGTCGTCGATGCGGCGAAGCTGCGTGCCAATTGCCAGATCCTCGCCGAGATCCGCGACGAAGCGGCGAGCGATGGCGGGTCGATCAAGGTCTTCAGCGCGCTGAAGGCGTTTTCGATGTGGTCGGCAGCGCCTCTGATCGGCGAATATCTCGACGGGGTTTCAACCAGCGGATTGTGGGAAGCGCGGCTCGCGAGCGAGTTTTACGATGGCGAGATCGCGACCTATTCAGCTGCCTTCAAGCCAGAGGATCTGGAGGAGGTGTGTCGCCTGTCCGACCATGTGATCTTCAATTCTCCCGCCCAGATGAAGCGCGCTGCGCTTATCCTTGACCATGCCGCGACGACCGGCGGCGACGTTTCGGTGGGCTTGAGGCTCAATCCCTTGGTCGCCACCGGGGAAGTCGCCAAATACGACCCGTCCGCGCCCGGATCGCGGCTCGGCTTTCCGATTGATCAACTTTCCGAAGAGATGATGGAGGGTGTTGAAGGCATCCACTTTCACAACCTGTGCGAGCAGACATTCGAACCTTTGCGCCGAACCTGGGACCGCGTGTTCGATGTGATCGAGCCTTGGTTCGGACAGCTCAAATGGATCAATATGGGCGGAGGACACCATATCACCCGGGCCGATTATGAGCGCGAGGAGCTGATCGAGTTTCTCCGCGACGCGGCGGCTGATACAGGCGCTGAGATCATTCTCGAGCCCGGAGAAGCCGTTGCCCTTGATGCGGGCATTCTGATTGGCACTTTGCTCGACACCGGCTTTAACGAGGCGCCTTTCGGCATCGCGGATATCTCTGCCACCTGCCATATGCCAGACGTGCTCGAGGCGCCCTATCGCCCTGCAATGCTCGGAGAGCTCACAGACGAAGATCAGATCCCGATCCGTTTGGGCGGGCCGTCCTGTCTCGCCGGAGACGTGATCGGCGATTATCGACTGCCGGTCCCGGCAGAGCCGGGCGCGCGCTTCGCATTCCTCGACCAAGCGCATTATTCGATGGTCAAGACCAATACGTTCAATGGCGTGCCTTTGCCTAGCATCTGGATGTGGGATTCAGAGACTGACGCGCTCGATCAGATCAAGAGCTTTGATTATCGCGATTTCCGCGACCGCTTGAGCTAAGCGGCGGCGTTAGAGCCCCTTGCGGCCAAATCCGCCGGGGGCTGGGCGAGCCTTGTCTCGAGCGGTTTCGGTAATTGGGGGAGCCTTGCTTTCCACCCTTTCAGGCTTCTTGTTCAGCACCCGTCCGCGCTCATTCTGATTGATTGCGGTGGCGAGCCGCGCCATCGCTGAGAACTGCTCTGCGGTTTTGGCCACCATTGCGTGGTCCTTGCTTGCGTCCATCGTTCCGCTTTCAAACAGATTGCCGCTCTCGACCGTGACGACCACTTCGCCGCGATGAAACAGCGCCCGCACTGCCTTGCCGTTGAAGACCCGCTCCAGCGCCATCAAATGCTCTACGTAAGAGGGGTGGATGAGCACGCGCGCTTCAACCTGATCATCGCTCCACACCTCGAACACGTCTTCAAAGTCCGGATGCACCTGATCGACGAAATCGAGTTGGTGGCCATCAAATTTCGCATGATCGGCGCGTCCGCCAAGGCCGAACCACTTCTTGTGCTTGCCCTTACGCTGCAAAAGAGTGGTCGAGTGGAAATCGCGGCCAAAGCCCATATTGATGATCGCTCCGCGAAACACCGTCACCCAGCGCCGGTTCTTGCCCGACCCGCGGCGCTCTTCGAGATGCGCTTCGTAAAGGCTGAAGTCATGCCCTTCGAGCTGGCCAAACCAGCGATCCTCGAAGTTCTTGCGGTCATTGCTGGGAAGCAGGCCATAGGTGCGCGCATTGCGGTATTCCCCACCCGGTTCAACGTCATGCTGGTAAGAAATGCCAAGATCGGCGGCGATCGCTTCGTTGATGCCGGTTTTGATGTCCTTCTTTGCCTCGGCAATGACCATATAGCCCCAGCCATAGGCTGCGCCCCCGGCGCCGAGTGCAAGAAACAAGCCGATGCTGCTGAACATGAAGCCAGTGAAGACCAGCAACGCCCACACCACGATCGCGCCAATTCCGCCGTAGAGCCAACGCGTGCTTGCCTTTTCCTTCGCTTCAGCGCGCATGGAGGCCTGAGCGTCGAGCCATTGACCAAGCTCGCCATCCATCAGCCTTTGCGTGTTAGCCTGCATTCTTACCCTCATCCGAGCAAGAATCGGCTGAAATCAGCCAAAAAGTGCCCTTTTCCTTAACGAATTTCTGGCACTATACTCGCGCTCGGTAAAGGAGGAGCAAACAATGGGTTTCACAGGTTGGATTATTCTCGGTGTTGTTGTTCTGATCGCGGTCGGGGTGATCGGCATTTACAACAATCTGGTCGGCCTGCGGCAGAATGTCCTGCAAGGGACCGCCGATATCGATGCTCAGCTGCGTCAGCGCCATGACCTGGTGCCGAACCTTGTCGAGACGGTGAAGGGCTATGCGGGGCACGAATCCCAAACGCTCGAAGCGGTTATTCAGGCGCGCAATGTTGCAGCCAAAGGAAACCCTGACAGCGGTTCAGAGCAGGGCCTGCGGGTCGCGCTTGATAACCTCTTGGCCCTCGGGGAAGCCTATCCCGACCTCAAAGCCTCGGCCAACTTCCAGGAATTGCAGAGCGAGCTGGCTGATATTGAAGATAAGCTTGCCGCCGCTCGTCGTGCGCTGAACGCTGCCGTGTCGCGTTTCAACACGGCTCGCGAGAGCTTTCCGGCAGTGCTGTTTGCAAGCGCACTTGGCTTCTCCCAAGCCGACTTCAACAAGCTCGACGATTCCGAGCGCGGTACAGTCGATCAGGTTCCCAACGTCGCTTTCTAAGCATCAACGTCTCTCAATTTAGAGGCATCCGGGAACCGTTGAGGTGCATAGGATTTTTAGCTGAACAAGCCTGCTGCGGTGCGCGATTTTGAGTTGCGCGTCGCAGCAAACGGCCTATATGCGCACATCTTCTGCCCCAAGGGACTAACCGCAAGGCAGGCTTCATAAGCTAAACCTTCTGGGGGTCCCTTGAGTTGCACACCTATCCTGACGCCAAATCCGTAGCGCGAGAGCTGGTTCCAGACGAACCGGTGATCCTCAACCGCCCGCATGCGGCGCGGCGTGCTGCGCAATTCTTTGTCGAGAAATTTCCCGGCAAGGTGCTCTATGCGGTTAAGGCCAATCCTGCGCCTGACCTGATCGAATGCCTGTGGGAAGCAGGTATAACCCATTACGACGTCGCCTCCATCGCCGAGGTGCGTCTGGTGCGCGAGGCTCTGCCCGATGCGGAGCTTTGCTTCATGCACCCGATCAAGCGGCGCCGCGCGATATCCGAGGCCTATCACGAGCATGGGGTCAAAACCTTCTCGCTCGACAGTCTGGAAGAGCTTGAGAAAATCGTTGAAGCTTGCGCGGACCCCGAAACCGGCGAGCCAGCTTCCGATCTTCGCCTTTGCGTGCGCCTGCGCGTGCCCAGCGAATATGCCGAGCTGAGCCTCGCTGCCAAATTTGGCTGTGACCTCAACGAAGCGCCTGAACTGCTCCAAAAGGCCCGCCAGCATTGCGACTGGCTTGGCGTGTGTTTCCATGTCGGTAGTCAGGCGATGACGCCCTTTGCCTTCGTCCAGGCGCTCGACCGCTGCCGCGCCGCGATTGCCGAGGCGAGCGTAGTGATCGACATGATCGATGTCGGCGGTGGTTTCCCGAGCATCTATCCGAGTATGCAGCCGCCTCCGCTCGAAGACTATTTCCAGATCATCCACCAGCATTTCGAAGCGCTCCCTATCGCCTACAATGCGGAGCTGTGGTGCGAGCCGGGCCGCGCCTTGTGCGCCGAGTATTCGAGCATGATCGTGCGCGTCGAGAAACGCCGCGGGTCAGAACTCTACATCAACGATGGCGCCTATGGCGCGCTCTACGATGCCGCCCATGTTGCATGGCGCTTCCCCGTTGAGGCCCTCGAAGACGATCTGCGCGACCCGCTCGAGGACTTCGCCTTCTTCGGCCCGACCTGCGACGATGCCGACTACATGGCCGGCCCATTCCCGCTGCCCGGCGACATTCAGGCGGGCGACTTCATCGAGATCGGCATGCTCGGCGCTTACGGAGCGGCGATGAAAACCGGCTTCAACGGCTTTGGCGATGCCGAATGTGTCGTGGTGACCGATGAGCCGATGGCTAGCCAATTCGACGGCTCACGAATGCGTGAGGCGAGCGATAATGTGGTGAACTTGCGGTAGGGTACACAGCTGCTTTTATGGGCTAGGTTCGAAGGCGCGAACGTCGCGTTCTGGGGGTGGAAGCGGACGTTGTGAAGGCGACAACTCTCATATGAGGTATGTGAGAAGACTGGTTAGTCGTTTTCGAACCTGAGGATTCGCAATTCAACGTCTTCCGCGATGATCGCAGGATTTAGTTCCTCCGCTTTTCCGAGATCCCTTTCTGCCTGGTTATTTATCAGAATATTGTCCGAGTTTCCAAATCCAGCGCAGGCACTATCGATGAAAATCTCACCAAGATATACCAGATCGTTTTGCGCCAATGATAAGTGAGCGACGGGTGCGGAAACCGTTCTCCTTACCCCTATGTCAAGTGTTATCAAATAGTCTCCTGGAGGGACATTTGCCGCGTGCAAGAAACCATGGTTCTCATCGAGCTGAGGTCTCACAAATTCATTGTTGGCCGTAAAGTACTTTAAAGTTTCGCCAGATTCCTCTTCGATCAAATCAACTACGATTGGATAGCTTGAAAAGCAGGTCTGCCTTACGCTAGCAGAAAAGATTATAGTTGCTGAGGTCTCGGGATTTTGCCTCTCAATGTAGCTTAGTCTAGCAACGCTGGTTTCATTGCCGAACATGCTTGTGCACCCCGTCAAGCACACAAACGAAAGTGCAAGTGTAATCCGAAAAAGGTGCACTTTACCCTCCAGTTAAATTCTGATGAATTCGAACTTCATACGTGTCTAACCGCAGTTTTCAAACAATTTCATGACGTGCCGATTGTCACCATCCAGAGGTCCGCAACTGGGTCGTAAGCCGATAGTCCGCTTTCTGGCGAACTGGGCTCTAGAGCCGCCTCAATCAAACCCCACAAAAGTCGCCGCTTCGGCCACTGAGCGCCGAGTTATCTTCACAGGGTTTGCCGGAAACTCCTCGTCCGGCCAGCCGAGCGCCACCGCTTTCATAATGACCTGATCATCCGGGATATTGGCGTGTTCGCGCACCACGGGGCTTTGCATAATGCCTTGCGAGTTTATGACGCACCCTAGTCCGCGTGACCATGCGGCGTTGACGAGGGCGGTGGTGACGGCTCCGCAATCGAAGACGGTGTCGTCGGCGTCGGAAAGCTCCTTGTCATAGGTGATGATCACGCAGACTGGCGCGTCAAATTGGCGAAAGCCGCGCAACACCCAATCCTGGCGTTTTTCCTTGTCTTCGCGCCCGATCCCCATCGCTTCGAACAGCTGGATCGCGCAGCCCACCTGGCGGTCACGGTGGACGCCCTGGAAGGGGTGGCCCTTGCGAAACTCACGGCTATCAGGCTCGCCTGCGAGAATGCGCTCAGTGTTGCCCTTGCGGATGCGGTCGAGCGGTTCTCCGGTGATGATGTGAAAGTGATAGGGCTGCGTGTTCATTGATGAGGGCGACCGCATCGCCATGCCCAGAATCTCCTCAAGCAGCTCTTGCGGAACCGGCTTGTCGAGATAGCCCCTGATTGAACGCCGCCCAAGCACAACTTCGTCATATTTCTGGTCTGGGTTTCCGTACACGCTCACTCTCTCCCGATTCTATTTGGATCAGAGCTAGCGCAGGTCGATCCTAGCGCAAAGGACGCTACGGAAAGCGGGTATCAGGCCTCGAAATAGGGTTTGTCGCCGGCAATCGTCACCCGCTCCATCACGCGGCGCGCCGGGAAATAGTCGGAGGCGGCGAGGTGTTGGCACACGCGGTTATCCCAGAACGCGATCGAACCAGCCTGCCAGCGGAAGCGGCACTGGATCTCAGCGTCCTTTGCGCTCGCATAGAGGTGGTCGAGCAGCCAGCGGCTCTCCTCGGCGGACAGCCCTTCAATATGCGAAGTGAAGGCGGTGTTGACGTAGATCGCGCGCTCACCGGTTTCGGGATGCGTGCGGATCACGGGGTGACGCATGGGCGGGTATTTGTCGTGGAGCTCTTCGGGGCGCTTGCCGAGGCGCTTGGCGAAAACCCGGGCAATGTCGTGGACTGCAGTAAGCCCTTCGCAGAACCGCTGCATCTGTTCGGAGAGCCGCTCATAAGCGAGATGCATATTCGCAAACAGGGTGTCCCCGCCGACCTCCGGCACTTCGCGCGCCAGCAGGATCGAGCCGAGCGAGGGTTCAGCGCGCCAGGTGACGTCCGAATGCCAGTAGTTCTCCTGCCCCCGGCTCTTGGGACCATGCTCGATCTTGAGGACCTCGGGATTGGGCTGATCCTTGGGCGTGGCGGGGTGGATTTCGAGGTCGCCGAACTCTCGCGCGAAGGCGATGTGCTGCTCTTGGGTGAGCTCCTGGTCGCGGAAAAAGATCACCCCGTGCTTCAGTAGAGCCGCGCGGATCTGCGGAATCCTCTCAGCGATGGTGGGGTCGCCCAAATCGATTCCAAGGATCTCCGCGCCGATAGCAGGCGTGATCGGTCTGATGTCGAGCGTTCCGGTATCCAGAGCCGCGCGGTCAAATGTCGTGGCCATTTTCCTCTCCCTTGTCGGAGAAGGTGCCGCTTTGCGCAGTCAGGTTCAAGCAATTTCACTGTCTCAGCATACGCTTCAGTATAGGTTGGATGTTTGGAACATCACGGTAGTCCCTTTGATGACCTACAATTACTCTTAGAGGATTTGAGTGGTTAGCAGTCATGTCATCGGGTAGGCCTTCAATCCCTCGCCTGTCAGATACCGCGATGAAACTGAAGCCCAGTGCGGTGAACATCCATGCGTTCCTCGCCAGGAATTTGGTCCGATAGGGATGAGTGTTAAATTCGATCGCTCGGTTGCTAGTAAGTGTAAAATTGTCACGCCATACCATCATAGGCCAATCGAGTGTGCCATCTTCGAAGATGTGCTCGCGAACTGGCTTCTCATATGGACCAAGACGCTGGCCATCGAAAGCGTGCGCTTCGCGCCAAATCACAGCTGCAACGAATCTGGACAGGGTGTTTGGTTCGTGGTTCTCAACCCAGAACGAAGCTGGTCCAAACGCATCAAAAGCGTCTTTCGCCCTCCTCAGAAACTCAACACCATATTTGTCGAACTTCGACGTTATTGCTTCGTGCTCTTGGCAAAGTAGGTCATCGCTGAATACTCCTCCTGGGAGCTTCTTGATCCCGTCATGCCGGGATGATCCAACGATGGTGTGGCTGTGGCCTCTGCGCAGGTCTCTCGCGAGAGCCTTTGGCAGAATATGACTTCGTACCGTTTGAGGATTGCCACAGACGATGCACGGCATAATCCACTCAAGCCGCTTCGCGCAACTCCAGATCCAAGCGGTCCCAGATCTCGACCAGAGCTTCGGTGAGTTCGGTCATCATTTCTTCTGAGTGCATTGGGCCGGGGGTGAAACGCAGTCGCTCGGTTCCGCGCGGCACAGTGGGGAAGTTGATCGGCTGCACATAGACGCCGTATTCGGCGAGCAGGATGTCGCTGATCTTCTTCGCGCGGACCGGATCGCCCACCATCAGCGGGACGATGTGAGTGACGCTATCCATCACGGGCAGACCGGCTTCGGCAAATTTCAGCTTGAGCGTCGCGGCAGCCTGTTGCTGCGCGTTGCGCTCGACATTGGAGCTCTTCAAGTGCTTCACCGAGGCGAGCACGCCAGCGACAAGAACAGGCGAGAGCGAAGTGGTGAAGATAAAGCCCGGCGCATAGCTCCGGATGCAATCGACGACCCGCGTGTCAGCCGCAATATAGCCGCCCATCACGCCGAACGCCTTGCCCAAGGTGCCCTCGATAATGTCGATCCGGTGCGCGGCATTGTCACGCTCCGAAATCCCGCCACCATGTTCGCCATACATGCCGACGGCGTGGACTTCATCGATATAGGTCAGGGCGTTGTATTTCTCTGCGAGGTCGCAAATCGCGTGGATCGGGGCGACATCGCCATCCATCGAATAGACGCTCTCGAAAGCGATGACCTTGGGCGTCGCGGGGTCTTCTGCGGCGAGCAGCTCTTCGAGGTGCGCTAGATCGTTGTGCTTGAACACCCGCTTCTCGCACCCCGAATTGCGGATGCCTGCGATCATGCTCGCATGGTTTAGCTCATCGGAAAAAATGACACAGCCCGGCAGCAATTTGGCAAGCGTTGAAAGTGTCGCATCGTTCGAGACATAGCCCGAGGTGAAGAGGAGGGCGGTTTCCTTGCCGTGCAGCTCAGCCAACTCTTTCTCAAGCTCAACATGCAAATGGGTGTTTCCGCCAATATTCCGCGTGCCACCAGAGCCAGCGCCAACATCGTGCAGCGCATCTTCCATTGCTCCGATCACGACATCGTGCTGCCCCATGCACAGATAGTCGTTTGAGCACCATACGGTGATGGGTTTTGGACCATTATGACCATGAAAGCAGCGCGCATTGGGATAGGCGCCCTTATTGCGCAGAATGTCGATGAAGACACGGTACCGGCCTTCTTCGTGCAGACGGTCAATCGCTTGGTCAAAAATCTGATCGTAATTCACTGTCTCAGTGCCAATCCCGCTTGTCTCAAAAAGCCCGGTGCGAAGGGCCAGTGACGTGCAATTCCTGTCTCAGTTCAGGCCATACAATCCTTGAATGGCGCAAAAGTTTCGCCCGTGGGCAACTGGTAGGCCTATGTAGCAATATGTGCCGACAATTAAACCGCGATCTTTGCGAGTGACTTGCAGCTTTCAGAACGCTTCGATTGCGCCGAAGCCGCGCGTTTCGAGTGCTTTGGCAAGGCCATGAGAAGATGAAAGATCACCAGTCACGACGAAGCGGTTATCCCTTTGATGGCTGGGCTTTTGACCATCCAGCAACTGCACGATTCGCCGCGCAATGCCTTGCGCACCATCGATCAGCTGTACGTCCTTGCCAAGCTCGGCTTGCAATTCGCTCGCGAGCAAGGGGAAGTGGGTGCAGGCGAGCACCACAGCATCGATTTGGTCTCCGTCTGGCAGCGCGCGCAAGTCTTGCACAGCGGCAGCGACTGCGCCCGCGTCAATTGCTTGCCCGCGCATTTTTGCTTCGGCGCAATCGACCAGGCCCGGTGCAGCAACGCGCAGTAGGGTCTTGTCGGCAGCAAAGTCGCGTTCCAGCTGATCGACATAAAGCTGGCGGATCGTCGCCTCAGTGCCGAGCAAGCCGATCACTCCGGTCTTGGTTACGCTGGCGGCAGGCTTGATCGCGGGGACGGTGCCGACGATCGGCACTTCGAGCACTTCGCGCACCATGCCCAGCGCGATTGTTGAAGCGGTGTTGCAGGCGATGCAGACGAGACGCGGCGCAAACCGTTCGCTCATCCGCCCTAGCAATCCGGCGACCCTGGCGGCAATCTGTGCTTCGGTCTTTGTCCCATAGGGCAAACCCGCAAGATCGGCGGCATAGATCACCGGCGCATCAGGTAAATGCGCCCGCAATGCGTCGCAAACCGTAAGCCCGCCGACGCCGCTGTCAAAGATCAGGATTGGGGATGATGGGGTCAAAATGAAGGTATCCGGCCGCCCAAATGCGCTCTCAAGCTTGTCCAAACCCCGTACTTACTCTTAGATCAGTTTCAAACACAAAAGACACGCGCATGCTGCTGGACGCACAGGCGCTCATGGAGTTTCGGATTTGGAACCTGTTCTTGCAGCCTTGCTCGGTTATCTCTCAGGCTCGATCCCCTTTGGTCTGTTGCTTACCCGAGCGGCAGGGATGGGCGATGTGCGCAATATTGGCAGCGGCAATATCGGCGCGACCAATGTGCTGCGGACGGGCAATAAGGGGCTTGCGGCAGGCACTCTGCTGCTCGACCTGTTGAAGGGCTTTGCTCCGGTGTTTGCTGCCGGATTGATCTGGACCGGCGAGATAAGCGACGTCACCAAGGCCTTTGCTGCCGGCGGCGCCGTAATCGGCCATTGCTATCCGGTTTGGCTCAAATTCAACGGCGGTAAGGGCGTTGCGACCAATGCCGGGGTTTCCTTCGGTCTCGCTTGGGCGATTGGCGGCGCCTACGCGCTCATTTGGCTGAGCATGCTTGCGATCTTCCGCATATCATCGCTCGCCGGGATGAGCGCAGTTGTGGCGGCTGCGGCGGCCGCTCCCTTGTTCGGCTATCCCCAATTCTTTCCGGTCCTCGCGGCGATTGCAGGTCTGATCATCTATCTCCACAAAGAGAATATCGGGCGGCTGATGAAGGGTGAGGAACCCAAAATAGGGGGGAGTAAGACGTGAACAGCAGGCGAGACAGCTGATGAGCACGGGGTCGCAGCCAAAGCTCAATCATACCGAACCGGGCCAGCCCGAACCGGCAAAACACCAACCGCCAAAGCTCAGCCAGGCGGAAGCTTTCGCGCGTATCCGTCTGTTGCGTTCACCCAATATCGGTCCGGTGAGCTATCGCCAGTTGCTCGCGCGTTTTGGCAATGCAGCTGACGCGCTCGAGGCGCTGCCCGAGCTCGGATCGCGCGGTAAACGCAGCTATCGCCCTGCGCCTGCGAGCTGGGTTGAAAAAGAGGTCGACCAGGTTCGCAAAGCCGATGCCAAGTATCTCTTCCACGACCAACCTGACTACCCGCAGCTCCTTGCCGAGCTCGACAGCGCTCCACCAATCATAACCTGTCGCGGTGATCTTTCGCTTGCCTCCAAGCCGTGCGTTGCGATGGTCGGTGCGCGCAATGCCTCTGCCGCCGCGTCCCGTCTGGCGCGCGACTTTGCGAAAGCGCTGGCAGAGGCGGGTTACACGGTTGTCAGTGGTTTGGCGCGTGGGATCGACGGAGCGGCGCATGAAGGCGCCTTTCCAGCCACGATCGGCGTTATCGCGAGCGGGATCGACATCGCTTACCCGCCGCAACATTCCGAACTGCAGGAGCGGATCGCTCAGCAGGGCCTGCTGATTGCCGAGCAGCCGCCGCAAACTGAGCCGCGCGGGCGCCACTTTCCCAGCCGCAACCGAATTATCGCTGGGCTGGCCGCCGGAACGCTGGTGGTCGAGGCCGCCCCGCGCTCTGGATCGCTCATCACAGCGAGGCTGGCTGGCGAAGCTGGGCGCGAAGTGATGGCGATACCGGGCTCTCCGCTCGACACACGCTCAACCGGGTGCAATCAGCTGATCCGGGACGGTGCAGTTTTGGTGAACGAGCCGGAGGACGTGATCGAGCTGCTCCAGACCTTCACCGGCAATCCGCGCTCGACCTACCGGGTGGCCGAGGACCTGCAGGAATTCGATTACAACGAATTTGATGAAACTGACCGGGCGCAAGGCGCTGAGGCGATTGCCGAACTTCTGTCGACTGCCCCCATTGCGGTTGACGAGCTGATCCGCCAATCTGGCGCCAAGCCTGCACTGGTGCACATGGCTCTGCTCGAGCTGGAATTGGCGGGCGAGATTGAGCGGCGCGAAGGCGGGGCTGTGGCGCTGACAGGTGCAAGCTGAACGGGATTAGATTAGGGGTAGTCTTCATTCATGGCATATGTCCAAACCCGGCAGGTGAGCGTCGGGGAATTGTTCTCGGGTACCTTTGATGTCCTCCGATTGGCTAAGCGCGAAGTGGCGATCTATTGCGGCGTGTTTCTAATTGTTGGTCTGATCGCTGATTTTGTTGAGGCGTTGCGCCCATTGATCTCAGTGGTGGCCTATTTTGGCTACTTCGCTGCGCAATATTGGCTCTATCGCAAGGTCTTGGAGCTTTCGGGGATTCCCTATGACCCCAGCTTCAAGTTTTTCAGCATGTTTTTCCTCGCGCATCTGCTTGGCATTATCCTCATGTTTGGTTGGAATCTCTTCCTGATCCCCGGCATCCTGCTGGGCGCGAAATGGATCATGGCTCCGACCATCCTGGTAGCGGAAGACCGCAATCTGTTTCAGGCGATGGGCGACAGCTGGAATGCGAGCAGCAACAACCTCGTTGCACTTTCGATCGCTTATGCGGTTCTCGCGGTTGGCTGGATGCTATTCTACGCCTTTATCGTCGGGATGGTGGCCGGACTGACTGGCATTGCGGCTGGGGGAGGCGGCAACCTGTCTGCGATTGGTTGGGTTGGATTTCACCTGCTTCCGATTGTCCTGATGGGGCTCTCTGTCACCGCCTATCGCGCGCTGGGCGATCAGGACAATTCACTGGTCGCAGTGTTTGAGTGAGCGCTATCCGCGCGAGACATTTAAGGGGTCGCTAAGCCATGTATAACGAATTCACGCTCTCTAACCTGTTGTCAGAGACCGTTGAGACAGTCCGGCGCAATGGGACCATAGCGCTGATTTTCCTTGCGATTATCGTGCCAGCATCAACGCTATTCGGTCTGTTTGGAGAGAACGATTTTCTTGAGTTTCTGATCGCTCTCGAATCCGCAAGTAACCTATCGACAAGTGGCCAGATCGGATTTGTTGTCGCGGCCGTTTTTGCATGGCTGGTCGTCGTAATCCTGGCGCAGTTTTGGTTGTTGGCGGGCATGGTACGGCGAACTGCCACGCCTGGCTTTGATCGGTTTGGGGCGTTTCTGGGTGTCTATATTCTGGTCACGCTTGCAACGGCGCTTGGATTCATCGCTCTTATCATACCCGGCCTCGTCCTGCTGGCGCGCTGGTCGCCGATCCTGGCGATCGTCGTTGGCGATGGGCGCCCCGCAATGGACTCGTTTGGTGATGCGTGGCGGATGACAACGGGCAAAGGGTGGCCGATATTTGGCGCTATTGTCATCCTGTATGTCGGCTTGTTGGTTCTTTCAGGTATTGCAGAGGGCTTCAGCTTGGCAGCGAGCGGTATTGGCACCTATGCTGCGGTCGCGCTTGTGGCGCTTGTTGAGGGGGTGAGCACCGTCATCTTCACCGCGCTATCGGTCTCGATCTACGACATGCTCCGCAATCCAAGCGAGGAACTGACCGAGGTGTTTGAATGAACCAAGGTCTCGACAAGCAGGATGGCTTGTGGGCGTGCCAGCTTGTCGTCGCGCGTGGGGGCGCTGCTTACCTGATCGGCTATGTTCTGGTCGTTGCAACGATGTATTCGACGGCCGATATTCTCTACCCGCAAAGCAATGCGCTGTACCTTACGACCGCACTTATCGGCTGGATCCTAGGATATGTTTTGCTTGCGCTGCTTATGCGGACCGGTTCGAAAGAGCGCGAGGCCATGCCAGGAGGGATCGCAGGGTATTTTGGCATGAGCGTCCTAACAAGCATCGCGATCAGCGTAGGCCTTGTTCTCCTAGTGTTGCCCGGACTGTATCTGATGATGCGTTGGCTTCCCGCCTTCGCGCGGCTTTATAGCAGCGGTGGGGGCGTGGTCGAGGCTTTGGGCTGGAGCTGGCGTCAGACGGTTCCGATCCAGAAAGCGCTTGGGCTGGCCATGATTCCCGCTCTTGCTCCTTATGTTGTCATAATCGTACTAGGCCTTTCATCGGAAGAAGCATATGCGTCTGGACGCTTTGCGCTCTATGACCTTCTGTTCGTGGGCATCAATATCTGTATTTCGATTTCCGTTGCCTGGTTGCAATTGCTTGGTGTTGCAGCTTATCGGCTTATCGAACGTGAGCCGGAGGAGTTGGTCGAGACCTTCTCTTGATGGCCTATGCGCATTTCAGCTCTTGACGTGCCTTGAAATCCGACCCCACTCTCGCGCGTACGTACACGTGTAAGGAAATCAGACCTCTCCCATGCAGCTTGTCATCGTTGAATCGCCCGCGAAGGCGAAAACAATCGAGAAATATCTGGGCAGCGACTTCAAGGTCCTCGCCTCATATGGTCACGTCCGCGATCTGCCGCCCAAGGATGGCAGCGTTCGTCCGGACGAGGATTTCGCGATGGATTGGGAACTCTATCGCGACAAGCAAAAGCGCTTCAAAGAAATCAGCGACGCTGCCAAGGACGCCTCGCGCCTGGTGCTCGCGACTGACCCCGACCGCGAAGGCGAAGCGATCAGTTGGCACGTCCAGGAGCTTTTGAAAAAGCGCAAGGCACTGCCGACAAAGGTCGACCGAGTGACCTTCAACTCGATCACCAAGTCGGCTGTGACAGAAGCAATGGCGAGCCCGCGCGAGCTCGATCAGCCGCTTATCGATGCTTATTTGGGGCGCCGCGCGCTCGACTATCTGTTCGGCTTCACGCTCTCGCCCGTGCTGTGGCGCAAGCTGCCTGGAGCCAAGTCGGCGGGCCGTGTGCAATCGGTCGCTCTGCGCCTGATCGTTGACCGCGAGCGCGAGATCGAAGCCTTCAAGCCCGATGAGTACTGGTCAGTGCTCGCGCATCTTGAGCATACCGGCACCGCCTTTGACGCGCGCCTTGTGCGCTACAATGGGGAGAAGCTCGACAAGCTCAGCCTCGGCACCGAAGGCACGGCCATGGAGGCCAAGGCCGCTGTTGAAGGCTGCCGGTTCACGGTCGAAGGGGTCGAGAAGAAACCGCTCAAGCGCAATCCTCCGCCGCCATTCACAACATCGACGATGCAGCAGGAAGCCGCGCGCAAGCTGGGCTATTCGGCGAGCCATACAATGCGGCTTGCCCAATCGCTCTACGAAGCCGGCGCGATCACCTATATGCGGACCGACGGGGTGCAGATGGACGGCAGCGCGATTGCAGCGTGCCGCGATGCGATCTCCGAGAAATACGACGCGCCTTACCTTCCTGAGAAGCCACGCTTCTACGCAACCAAGGCGAAGAACGCGCAAGAAGCGCACGAAGCGATCCGTCCGACCAGTTTCAAGCGTGACCATGCTGGCGCAGGCGATGAGGCCAAGCTCTACGCGCTGATCTGGAAACGCGCGATGGCGAGCCAGATGGCGACCGCTCAGCTTGAACGCACGACCGTCACTCTGCGCGATGCAACCGGCCAGCACGAGCTGCGCGCCACTGGCCAAGTGGTGAAGTTTCCGGGCTACTTCGCGATCTATCAGGAAGGCTTCGATGACAAGCAGGACGGGGATGAGGACGAAGACGGCCTGCTTCCCGCGCTCAAAGATGGCGATGTGCCGGCCAAGACCGGCGTCGAGGCGACGCAGCACTTCACGCAGCCGCCGCCGCGCTTTTCCGAAGCGAGCCTGGTCAAGCGCCTTGAAGAGCTCGGCATTGGGCGCCCGTCGACCTATGCCTCAACCATCCAAACCCTGCGCGACCGTGATTATGTGCGGATGGAGAAAAGCCGTTTCTTCGCAGAAGACAGCGGACGCTTGCTCACCGCCTTTCTTGAGCGTTTCTTCCCAACATACGTCGCCTATGACTTCACCGCAGGGATGGAGGACGAGCTCGACACGGTTTCGGACGGGCGTGAGGATTACAAGGAGCTGCTGGCGAAATTCTGGCAGGACTTTAAGCCCAAGGCCGATGAGGTGATGGAGAAGCTGCCTTCGGAAGTGACCGAAGTGCTCGATGATTACCTTTCCGACTATCTCTTTCCGCCGCGCGAGGACGGCAAGGATGCGCGCCACTGCCCGCTATGCGAGCAAGAGGGGCGCGAAAATGGCCGTCTGTCATTGCGGGGAGGGCGCTTTGGTGCCTTCATCGCCTGCCAGAACTATCCTGAGTGCAAGTACACCCGCCGCTTTGCGCAGCACGGCGCAGATGGTTCCGACCCAGCTGAGGACGGCGTGATGGGCCAGCACCCTGAAACGGGGCAAGACATCCACCGCAAATCGGGCCGCTTTGGACCCTATGTCGAGATGGAAGTCGAGGAGAAGAAGAAGCGCGCCTCAATCCCCAAAGACCTCGACGATTTTGACCTCGAATGGGCGGTGAAACTGCTTGATCTTCCGCGCATCATTGGTGCTCACCCAGAGACGGGCAAGGAGATCGAGGCCGCGATTGGACGCTATGGTCCCTACCTTCGCCACGATGGCAAATATGCCAAGCTGCAAGGCACGCGCGACGTCTTTGACACAGGCATGAACGCGGCCGTCACTTTGCTAGCCGAGGCCGCCAACCGTAAAGGCGGCGGGCGCACCAAGGCCGAACCGATCAAGACGCTTGGCGAGCACCCGACCACGGGCGGGGAGATCAAAGTCATGCCGGGCCGCTATGGTCCCTATGTCACCGACGGCAATGTCAACGCGACAATTCCCAAAGATATCAAGCCAGAAGACATCGAAGCGGCCAAGGCGATCGAATTGATCGACGCCCGCGCCGCCAAGGGGCCGGCAAAGAAAAAACGCAAAAAGGCCGCTCCGAAGAAGAAGGCGGCGGCCAAGAAGCCCGCTGCGAAAAAGAAGGCGCCTGCAAAGAGCTGATTTCTCGCGAAATCTGTTCAACCGGCGCTTGCTCATAAATCATTTAGTATTGGCCCTTATCAAGGTCTCCTAGAGACCAGGGACCAATGCTGTGATCGAAATCGAAGTTCAGAACGAAACCCACCAAACCCAGGAGCGTATCCGCTTTGCGGCTGTGCCTCGGATTGGCGAAGGCCTGCGCCTGCGCGAACCCGATGGGATGTGGGCGAGTTATGATGTCCTCGATGTGTGGTATCAGAAGGCCGAATATGGCGATATCTGGATGCCTTATGTCCATGTCTGCATGACCCCTGAAGAGAGTGTTGGTGGCGACCTTACCGGCCATGTCGATGCGTCTGTTCCCGTTGAGCCTACTTACGCAGAGCCCCGTCAAGCGGTGGCTCCGGAAGCGGTTGTTGACGAGGATGAAGCGCACGATCTGTCCGGCGAAGACGCTTTTGCCAGCCTTGCAGGGGAGGCAGAACCATTCAAAATCTGATCAAACGCACGACAGGTCCGCATAAGGGCAAGGCCGGCAAGCAAGCCGCTGCGCCGGGCGAGACTGTCCGCACTCCCCATGTGCCAGAGGGCCAGCCGGTGGAAACGCCGGATGATGTTCAGGGCCTTATCGATCCGGTGACGGGCAAGCCTGCGGTTACCGATGCAGGCTTGCAAAATGATGCTCAGGACACCGACTCGGTCGTCCGCGCAGCCAAGGCGATGCGCAACGAAGCCGCGCCACCTGCGCGTGAGGCACAGCAATCTGCCGCCAAGGTCTGCCTGATCGTTGATGACAGCCGCGTGATCCGCAAGGTGTCGACTAAGATAGTCAAGGCGATGGGCTATGTTCCGATCGAGGCGCAGGACGGATTGGAAGCGCTCGCACGCTGCAAACAATCGATGCCGCACCTCGTGCTCACTGATTGGGATATGCCGGAAATGGACGGGCTGGAATTCGTGCGTCAATTGCGCTCGATCCCCACACCCAAGGCTCCCACGGTTGTGTTCTGCACCAGCAAAAGCAAAGCCGCCGACGTCCATGCCGGGATCAAGGCGGGCGCGGATGACTACATCGTCAAGCCGTTCGATGAGGCTGGGTTGAGAGCGAAGCTGGAGCGGTTGGGGAAGGGGTGAGCGCCCTTTTCAATGGAGTGCTTGCGCGCGGAAAGCACGCAAGCAGCCACAACCATAGATCAGGTCAAACAACCACCGTTTGCACAGGGCCCTTGGCCGTTTTCTTCTAAGCACAGAAGGTAAGTGCCGAGCGCGTTCGCAGCACAAGCAGTGTTATTCCCACATGCGTTCAAATCACGTAAGTAATTCCCAAAACAATCCTCTCCGAATGCGTGGGCCGTGCCCGAGGTGAGAAGTCCAACGGCGGCGAATACAGTGAGCAAAGACTTTTTCATTAGGTATCTCCAATTTTCACAGTGATACCCGTCCAAGACAAACGAAAAAGTGTATAAAAATTGCATCTCTGTAAATACGTAAGGGTGTACCACGTGACAAATAGTGTAAGAAATAGGTTATTATGTGAATGAATGATCTATTCGTTAGTGTGTTAGTAATTATCGCTAACAGGCACTGAGTTACTTTGGGGAATCACCGCACCCAATCCAGCCCCATTTCCTCGAAGACTTCTTTGTCTTCGCTCCACCCTTCGGAGTGTTTGACGTGGAGGAAGAGGTGGACTTTCACGCCGAGGATTTCTGACAGTTCTGCGCGCGCGGCTTCGCCGATCGCTTTGATGCGAGATCCGCCTTTACCGAGCACAATCCCGCGCTGGGTGGCGCGGGCGACGACGACTTGCTGATGGATCTCGATGCTGCCATCGGGCCGCGTCTTGTACTGTTCCGGGCGCACGGCGCTGTCATAGGGCAGCTCTTCGTGGAGCTGTTTGTAGAGCTGCTCGCGCGTGATTTCGGCCGCCAGTAGGCGCTCTGAGGCGTCTGAAACCTGATCTTCGGGATACATCCAGACCCCCTCGGGCATCTGCTCTGCGAGCGCCGCCTTCATTTCCGCAACGCCATCGCCAGTGAGCGCCGAGACGAAGAACACCTCGTCAAAACCGATCCGCTGGGTCATCTCCTGCGCCAATTCCAGCAGCGGTTCTTTCTTGGCCTTGTCGACCTTATTCAGGACGAGGATCTTGCGTTCCGGACGGCCCTCCAAGGCTTCCAGCAGTGGCTCCAGCTCATGCCGACGCTGTTTGATCGGATCGACGATCAACAACACAGCATCGGCGCTCTCTGCGCCTTCCCACGCTGCGCTCACCATCGCTCTGTCGAGGCGCGTCTTGGGCGCGAAGATACCGGGCGTGTCGACGAGGATCATCTGCGTCACGGGCTCGACGTCAGGGTGGAGCGCAATGCCGAGCATCCGCGCGCGGGTCGTCTGCGCCTTGGCGGAGGTGATTGCGACCTTTTGTCCAACTAGCTGGTTCACCAAAGTGGACTTGCCCGCATTGGGCGCGCCGATGACTGCGACCATTCCGCATTTTGTTGGGTTATCGCTCACCCGTATTTCTCCAAGAATGCCTTTGCAGCGAGCTTTTCCGCTTCGCCCTTGCTGCTGGCAACCGCGTCGGCTTCACCGACATTGTGGATGCAGACCCGCACGGTGAATTCGGCTGCATGATCGGGGCCAGAGCGGTCGATCACATCATATTGCGGCATCCGCCGACGATTGCCCGCGGCCCATTCCTGCAGCGCGCTCTTGGGATGTTTCGCCTTGCCCGCATCGCTTGCGAGCTCGCTTTGCCACAATCCCAGTATGATGCTGCGGGTTTCTTCAAAGCCGTTTTCGACAAAGCTCGCTCCGATCAGCGCTTCCATCACATCGCCGAGGATATTCTGGCTGTTCGCGCCGCCATCCTCGCGCGCCTGTTTGCCAAGTCGTAAGTGGTCCGCAAGGCCCAAGTCGCGCGCGATCCGGGCACAGGTGCGCCCGCTCACCAGCGCATTCAAACGCTGCGACAGCTTACCTTCATCAAGGTCGCCTTCGTGATATAGCCATCCAGCAACGGCCAGACCGAGCACACGGTCGCCCAGAAACTCAAGCCGCTGGTAATCGGCTTCAGGTTTGCGCGCATTGGCGAGCGTCGAATTGTAGCTGCCGTGGGTCAGCGCCTCTAGCCAGGTTCTATCATCGCTGACGGTGAAGCCCGATGCCTTGAGCCAATCGCGCGTCGCGGGCGGAAGCGTGGTCACAGACCCCTCACAATCCGGTGCCGATCCGGTCCCAGCGCGCTGCCGAGAACCAGGTCCACGGCTTAATCCATTCTGCGCTGCCATCGGTCGACCACATGATCACCGTCGCCTCACCCACCAGCAAGTCCTGACTGACAATCCCGACCGCATCGCCGCTGCGCGCTTCAAATCGGCTGTCGCGCGAGTTGTCGCGGTTGTCGCCGAGGACGAACATATGGCCTTCGGGTATGATTTGTGGTGCAAGGTCATCGGCGGGCGTGGTGCCGAAGTCGAGCACGTCATATTGCCGTCCATCGGGAAGTGTCTCGCGGAAACGGGTGTAGCTGCACACCGTATCGCCATCTGCATTCGAAATCTGCTCACCACCCCAAGAGCAGCTGGTGTTGGGGGACAGCGCAATTTCAAAATTTTCGATCTGCTCGCGTCCGATGAGTTCGCCGTTGAGCATCACTTGTCCGTCCACCAATGCCACGGTGTCGCCAGGCAGGCCAATGACGCGCTTAATGTAGTCGGTTTTGTCGATCGGGTGCTTGAAGATCACGAGATCGCCGCGCTCGGGCTCCCCAGCTAATACACGGTTGGGGATTAGCGGCGCACTGAAAGGCAGCGAATATCTGGAAAAACCATAGGGCCATTTGGCGGCGAGCAGATAGTCGCCATTCATCAGCCGCGGCAGCATGCTTTCCGAAGGAATCGAGAATGGCGCGAAGATGAAGCTGCGGAAAATCAGCACTCCCAGCAGCAATATGGCGAGGAATCGGGCAAAGCTTGCCGGAGTCTCGCCGGTTTCCTCTTCGATGGCCGGATCGACAGGCTTTTCAGGCGGGTTTGCACCGCTGGCTTCAGTTTGGGTCTTAACATCCATCACCGCTCCCCTTACTCGGCAAGGCTCCCAGCGCAAAGAGAGTTTGCCTTTCATGAGTGATAAAGACGCAGCCAAAGCCGTGTGGAGCGACCTCGCCAGCCAGCCACAATTGAGTTTGTCCGATCTGTTTGCAGCCGACCCTGAGCGCGTCGGCAAGCTCAGCCAGAGGCTCGAGTTTGACCTCGGCAGATTGGGGCCGGTAGCGATGCATCTTGATTGGTCGAAGACGCATTTGGATGACGCTTCGCTTTCCGCCTTTGAGGCTCTTGCCGAAGCGAGCGGGTTTGCAGACGCACGCGAGGCTTTGTTTGACGGCGGGATTGTCAATCCGACCGAGGGGCGGCCCGCAACGCACAGCGCAATGCGCGGCAGCGGGACCGAGGCGGATGTTGAGGAGGCCGAGGCGCTTCTGGCGCGAATGGGAATGCTTGTCGATGCGATCCATCAAGGCGCGCTGGGAGAGATCAAGCATCTGATCCACATAGGCATTGGCGGGTCGGCTTTGGGTCCCGACCTCGCGGTGGATGCGCTTACGCGTGATCTGAAGCTGGTGGATGTGCATGTCGTCTCTAACATTGACGGTCTTGCGCTGGAGCAAGCGTTCGCGGCCTGCGAGCCTGCGTCCACTCTGATAGCTGTAGCATCCAAGACTTTCACCACGACCGAAACCATGACCAATGCCGCAAGCGCGCTCAAATGGCTGCGCGAAAACGGCGTCGATGATCCGAGCGGGCGCGTCGTTGCGCTCACAGCTAATCCTGAAAAGGCAGTCGAATGGGGCGTTGATGAGACCCGCATCCTGCCTTTTCCCGAGAGCGTCGGCGGTCGCTATTCGCTTTGGTCGAGCATTGGATTTCCTGTCGCGCTTGCGGTGGGGATGGAAGACTTCACCGCAATGCTTGCCGGCGCGCAGGCGATGGACACGCATTTCCGCGAAGCTGAGGGCAGGGCTAATGGTCCTTTGCTCGCGGCCTTTGCGGACCTCTACTATGCGCGCATCCGTGGCTGCCAGACCCGCGCTGTTTTTGCCTATGATGAGCGGCTCGCGCTGCTGCCCGATTACCTCCAGCAGCTCGAGATGGAATCGAACGGCAAGAGCGTGACGGCTGAGGGCGATCCGGTTGATGGACCGACAGCCGCCATCACATGGGGCGGGGTGGGGACCGACGCGCAGCATGCGGTGTTCCAGTTGCTCCACCAGGGCACGCATCTGATCCCGGTCGACTTCATCGCGAGCATAGCTCCGGGCGACGATCTCGATCCTGCGCATCACAAATCGCTGCTTATGAATTGCCTGGCGCAAGGCGCGGCCTTGATGGCCGGCGGCAATATGAGCGCGGATGGACGAGACCCAGCGAGGGGTTTCGCTGGAGACCGCCCATCAGCCACCATCCTCCTCGACGATTGCGACGCGGCAACTCTCGGCGCGCTCATCGTATTTCACGAACACCGGACATTCGCCGGAGCCGTCCTGATGGGCATCAACCCCTTCGACCAATTCGGCGTCGAGCTCGGCAAGAAAATGGCCAAGGATATGGACGCTGGCGAGGGGGAGTTTGACCCGAGCACGATGGCGCTGATGGAAGCGGCGGGGCTCGGTGAGGCGGGTTGAATCGATGCCGGATTACACCAGTCAAATGCGCCGAATGAGCAACGAAGACTTGGTCGCCATTATCGATCCCTTCACCGAAGATGAGTTTGAGCCGGAAGCGATTGAGGCGGCGCGCGCTGAGCTCTCGCATCGAAATGTTGACCCCTTAGCACTACTGGAAATCCAGCAAGATCAAGACGCGCTTGCAGTCAATGAAGTTGCCAAAGCCAGCGAACCGCTTGGTAGGGCGGGCTGGCTGGCTTTTGCGGTAACCGCACCATTCTTTGTGGTCACAGCGATGATGGCTTTTTCGTTTTCGGATGCGGGTTACACAAAGAAGACCGGAGACGCATTTGTCGGTATTCTTGTAGGGGTGTGCTTCTATACTCTTGTAATTGCAGTATTAGTTGTCTTTGGCGTGATATGAAGATCAAGGAACTGAGGCTGCCTTCTTGGTTGAACGATCAGTGACGTTTCTCAGAGGACGCATTGACTTCCGCACGCCGATCCCCCATCTGCGCTCTCGATTCCGAAACGCCCTCCCATGCCAGCGTGAAGCGGCGGCTCTGAGCCTTATCCGCCCCGGCTAGCGTTTCGACCCTGACCCCAACAGCTTCCCTATTCACGCGGGCGGTTTCTTAACCCCGCGCTTCGCACGCCCCTATTGCGCGTGCGCTTACGCATATTTTGCGAGTTCACATGACTTCATTTGACACACTCGGGCTGTCGCAGCCCGTCCTTCAGGCGCTTGATCTGAAGGGATATTCCACGCCTACGCCTATTCAGGAGGAAGCCATTCCTCCAGTGCTGGCAGGCCGTGACCTCCTCGGCATTGCGCAGACGGGCACCGGCAAGACCGCCGCCTTTATGCTGCCAAGCATCGACCGTCTGCGAGAGAGCGAGAATCGCATTCCGTTCAAGTCCTGCCGGATGCTCGTCCTCGCCCCAACGCGAGAGCTGGTGCAGCAAATCGCAGTAAGCGCCAAGGACTATGGCGCGCTTGCCGGCCTCAAAGTGCAGTCGATTGTCGGCGGCACATCGGTCAACAAAGATCGCAACAAGCTCCATCGCGGCACCGATATCCTGATTGCAACGCCGGGGCGCTTGCTCGACCTGATCGACCAGAAGGCGTTCAACCTTGGCAGCGTCGAAGTGCTGGTGCTCGATGAGGCAGACCAGATGCTCGACCTTGGCTTTATCCATACATTGCGGCGGATCAACCAGCTGGTGCCGAAAGAGCGTCAGACGCTGTTCTTCAGCGCCACTATGCCCAAAGCGATCAAGGAATTGGTCGCTGGCTATTGCAATAATCCGGTGCAGGTTTCGGTTACGCCCGAGAGCACCACGGCTGAACGGATCGAGCAATATCTTTTCATGGTCCAGCAGAATGAGAAACAGGCGCTGATCGAGCTGATCCTGTCAGGCCGACATCAGGTGCCGGGTGAATTTGAGCGGGTTTTGATCTTCACGCGGACCAAACATGGCGCGGATCGGGTGGTCAAAAAGCTCGCCCGTGCTGGCATTGCCGCTAATGCGATCCATGGCAACAAGTCACAGCCTCAGCGTCAACGCGCGCTCGACGAATTCCGCCGAGGTAAAACCAATGTCCTCATCGCGACCGACGTTGCTGCGCGCGGGATCGATATTCCTGGGGTGAGCCATGTGATCAATTATGAGCTCCCCAATGTGCCAGAGCAGTATGTTCACCGCATTGGCCGCACGGCAAGAGCGGGCAAGGACGGCGTAGCAATTGCGTTCTGCGCTGAGGACGAGCGCGCTTACCTCAAAGACATCCAACGCAAGACCGCTGCTGAGTTGGAGCGTCTGCCGCTGCCGGACAATTTCCGCGCCGTGGTCGAAGGCGTCGGGCCCACCAAGCCCCCGCCACGCGGAGCAACGCGGGTTTCCAAGAAGAAGATAAGGGCCCGGCCAAAGGGGGCTCCAAAAGGTGCGCCACAGGGAAAACCAGTTAGTAGCGAGGCGGGTGAAGCAGCGCCGAAGTCCAAGAAGCCCGGCAGCAAGCATCCGGCTCGCAAGGGTCGGCCCAATAAGCCTGGTGGGGGCAGGCCCGGCGGTCGACCCAGTGGTGGTCGTCCAAGTGGCGGACGTCCTGGTGGAGACAAGCCAGCGGGCGGTCGCCGTTTCGCCAAGAAACGGCGTGGCGGCGGCGGTGGCGGCGGCGGTGGCGGCGGAGGGCAAAGCTCAGGTCGTACCCGCTAAGCTCTGATGCCACCTACAACCTACGCAAATTTTTGTATTTTTGGGGGCTGAGCCTAAGCGAAAATTAAACATACGGGGCCTAACTGGCACCTCCTTCAGCAAGAGGCCTGCCAGCGACCATGATCCGTACCGACACCACGTTGATTATCGGGGCCGGAGCCAATCGTGAGATTGAGATGCCCGATGGGCCGGATCTGCTCGCGAAAATCGCTGGTGGTTACGAGTTCGAGCGACTCGAATCCGAAGTAAAGTCACGCGATCTCATCAGCTTGGCGCAGATTTTTGAGCAGATAGCTCCCGAAATTGGGCTTAGTTATGAGGAGCTTGTGCGCGGCGCAACTGCGATCCGCGATGCGACTTTGGTCAGCTCCTCAATCGATGCGATTCTGGAGCAATATGGCCACGATCCTGCGGTACTAGCGGCCGGCAAGATCGCGATTGTCTATTACACGCTCCAAGCTGAATCCAAGTCGACATTGGCAGAGGCGCCACGTGCATCGGACGAGCTGCCATTGCGCGGGACCGAGAACTGGCTCTTCCAGCTCGGCCAATTGATTGTCAAAGGCGTGCCGCGGGCGCGGGCCGAGGAGTGTTTTGAGAAGCTCTCAATCGTCTGCTTCAACTATGACCGCGCGATTGAGCATTATCTGCCTTGGGTGGTGCAGCGTGCTTTTGGCATGTCCTATGAAGAGGCGTGCGAGTTGGTGGCCGGTCGTCTGCGGATCGTGCACCCTTATGGTGTCGCAGGGCGCTTGCCGTGGCAGGGTGACGAGGAAAACGGGGCAACCTGGGGGAATGAGAGCCCTGAGAACATTGTGCGCCTCTCCAAGCGGATCTTTACTGCCAGTCAGCGCGCTGCCTCACGGCAATTCCAATCCTATCTGCGATCAGAGATGACGCGCGGCAAACGGCTCGCCTTCCTGGGATTCGGGTTTGATCCGATGAATGTTGCGATGCTGTTTGACGAGTTGGAGCACGACAATCCCGATATGCTCATCAGCCTCGTCGATGTGTCCGAAACCCAGCAAAAGGCCATTCTACGCCTGATCTACCGCCTGACGGGGATCACCGATGAAGGGCTGATCACGCTTGAAAACATGAAGGCTTTTGAGCTGCTGCGCGATTATGGCCGCTTCCTTGAAAGCTGATCTTTCAGCGCCAGTAGACATCCGCGCGTAACCCCATTGTCGCGTACCTCGAACCGCCCCATATGGATGCGGCGTTCAAGAGGAGCGAACATGGCCGAGCAACAATACGACTACGATCTTTTCACGATTGGCATAGGATCTGGCGGCACGCGTGCCAGCCGGGTGGCAGCAGCTCACGGCGCGCGCGTTGCCGCGGCTGAGGAATTCCGCGTTGGCGGCACCTGCGTCATTCGCGGTTGTGTGCCCAAAAAGATGCTGGTTTACGGCGCGCATTTCGCTGAGGATCTGGAAGACGCCAAGCAGTTTGGTTGGAACATCGAAGGCAAGAGCTTCGACTGGATCAAGCTGCGCGATACGGTGCTCAATGACGTCACCCGGCTGGAAGGTCTCTACACAGAGACGATCAGCAATCACGACGTCACCATCTACAAGGAACGCGCAACGATCACTGGTCCGCATGAAATCACGCTTTCAAGCGGGAAGGTCGTGACCGCAAAATATGTCCTCGTTGCCACCGGCGCAAAGCCGTTCGTGCCGGAATTCCTTGGCAGCGAACACATGATCACCTCAAACGAGGCATTCCATCTCGATGAGGTGCCAAAGCGCGTTTTGATTGCAGGTGGCGGCTATATCGCGAACGAATTCGCAGGTATTTTCAACGAGTTCGGTAGCAAGGTGACAATCCTCAATCGCTCGGACGTGATCCTGCGAGACTACGACGCTGCATTGCGCGACCGCTTGCTCCAAGTCTCGCTGACCAAGGGCATCGAGTTCTGTTTTAATTCCACATTCGAGAGTATCGAGAAACAGGACGACGGCACGTTACTGGTCAAGACAACCGGCGAAGAACCGCGCGTGTTTGACGTTGTGATGGCCGCGGTGGGTCGCGATCCCAACACCGACGGGTTGGGGCTTGAAGAAGTCGGCGTAGAGCTTGGCAATCGCGGGGAAGTGAAGGTCGATGCGTTCTCAAAGAGCTCGGTCGATTGGATCTATGCTGTCGGCGATGTCACCGACCGCGTGCAGCTAACCCCGGTGGCGATTCGCGAAGGACAGGCCTTTGCCGACAGCGTGTTTGGAAAAGTCGAGCCGTATGCGGTTGATCATTCCTGCATCCCGAGCGCTGTTTTCAGCCATCCTCCAATAGCAGCGGTGGGCCTGACGGAAGGCGAGGCGCGCAACACGCTTGGATCGATCAAGGTGTTCCAGTCGGACTTCCGCCCTATGAAGCATGTTGTTGCGGGTCGGAGCGAGCGAGGCCTCTACAAGATGGTCGTCGATGCGGCGAACGACAAGATCGTGGGCATTCACATGATCGCTCCTGAAGCGCCGGAGATCATGCAGGCCGCTGCTATCGCCGTGAAGGCCGGCCTGACCAAGGCGGACTTCGACGCCACTGTCGCGATCCACCCAACCATGGCGGAAGAGCTTGTGTTGATGAAGTAAGTTGTGATCCTTTCCCTTGCGCGATAGCGTTGATCGCTAAAGGAGAGGGATCATGACCAAGACCGTACTCGTCACCGGGGGCACCGGCTATATTGCTGGTGAGCTCATCCGCCAGCTGCTCGCGCGCGACTGGACGGTTCACACGACCGTGCGCAATCCGGCGAAGAGCGAGGCGATGCTGCGCAAGCGTTTGGGAAATCCGGGCGAGGATCGGGTCAAGGTCTTTAAGGCAGAGCTGATGGACGATGCAGGCTGGGCTGAAGCCGTCGCAGGTTGTTCGCATGTCGCCCATGTCGCCTCACCCATCGCTGCCTCGGTCCCCAAGGATGAGAACGACATGATCGTCCCCGCGCGCGAAGGCACTTTGCGCGCTTTGCGCTTTGCCAAAGAGGCGGGTGTGGAGCGCTTCGTTCAGACCAGCTCGCTTGCTGCAATCGCCTATGGTCGGAGCGAGAAGCACTACACGGTGACAGAAGCGGATTGGACTGACATTACCCACCCAGATGTCTATCCCTACATCAAGTCCAAAACCATCGCAGAGCGCGCCGCGCGCGATTGGATGGCGGAGCATGGCAGCGGCATGGAGTTCGTATCGGTGAATCCCTCCATGGTGCTCGGCCCTGTCGACGATCCCGACTTCTCGCCCTCGGTTGAGGCAGTACGGCAGCTGCTCGCAGGCGAAGTGCCGATGGCGCCGGATCTGGGCTTTGCCATCGTCGACACGCGCGACACGGCTGAGCTGCATGTCAAATGCCTCGAAGAGCCGGGCCTTGATGGCGAACGCTTTATGGCGGCGGGTAAGTTCTACAAGTTCATCGACGTTGCTCGGGTGCTCAAAGAGGGGCTCCCTCCCGAGCACACCAAGAAGGTTCCGACCAAGGTCATGCCCAACTTCCTCGTCCATGTCCTCAGCCTGTTCAATGCGGGTATCCGCTCGATCAAGAGCGAGCTTGGCAAGAGCAGGGTTTGCGATGCGAGCCATGCGAAAGAGCGGCTGGACTGGAAGACGCGCCCGGCGGAGGAAAGCATCATCGACTGCGCCAAGAGTCTGATCGAACATGGCTTGGTCAAAGTCTGATGAGATTGGACGGCAAATCGGTGCTGCTCACCGGCGGTAGCGCTGGAATCGGCAAGGCGCTTGCGTCCCAACTGCGTGATGCAGGCGCGGCCGTTACCATCACCGGGCGTAACAGTGAACGCTTGGCAGAGATGCATGAGGCCGGATTCGACGCGATTGCAGCGGACCTTTCAAGCGCACAGGGCGTGGATGCGCTGATCGCGGAGTGGGGTGATAAGGATCTCGATATTCTCATCAATAATGCAGGGATGGGATCCGAAACCAACTACGCTGAAGACAAGATCGATGCCGACAGCGCCGATGCGTGTATCTACACCAATTTGTCGGCGCCTATCCGGCTGACGGGGGGATTGCTCAGGCGGCTGAGGAAGCAACAAGAGGCTTCAATTGTGTTTGTAACCTCGGGCCTTGCTCTTGCCCCCAGCGCTGATGGAGCAGTCTATTCGGCAACCAAAGCCGGGCTTCGCAGCTTCGCCTTGTCTCTGCGTGCGCAATTCAAAGGCGAGCCGATCCATGTGATCGAGGCGCTTCCGCCTATGGTCGATACCCAGATGACCTCGGCGTATGACGTCGCAAAGATGAGTCCGGAGCGCTGCGCGAGGGATATTTTCGACGCGATCAAGAATAACCGCAAAGAGGTCATGATCGGTCAGGTCAAACTCCTGCGCTTTGTCCAGGGTCTTTCACCAGCGCTCGCGCGCCGTATCATGCTCAGCCTTTGAAGCGTTGACGCTCGGCTGCCGCTGCGGCAACGATCACTTGAATCATCAAACAGGGACTAGTGGATGTCAGCCAATATCGCCGAAATGGAACGCCGCCGCGAAGCCGCCAAAATGGGCGGCGGGCAAAAGCGCATCGATGCTCAGCACGCCAAGGGCAAGCTTACCGCGCGCGAACGTTTGGATGTGCTGCTCGACGAAGGCTCTTTTGAAGAGCTGGACACCTATGTTGAGCACGATTGCGTCGATTTCGGCATGGCGGAGCAAAAGATCCCCGGCGATGGCGTTGTAACAGGCTCGGGCACGATCAATGGCCGTCTCGTCTACGTCTTCAGCCAGGATTTCACCGTGTTTGGCGGCTCGCTGTCGAAGCGCCATGCGGAAAAGATCTGCAAGGTCATGGACACCGCGATGAAGGTCGGCGCGCCGGTTATCGGCCTCAACGATTCCGGCGGCGCACGCATTCAGGAAGGCGTTGCCTCGCTTGGTGGCTATGCCGAGGTGTTCCAGAAAAACGTGCTCGCATCCGGCGTCGTTCCGCAGATCAGCCTCATCATGGGGCCGTGTGCTGGCGGGGCGGTCTATTCGCCGGCGATGACCGACTTCATCTTCATGGTGAAGGACAGCTCCTACATGTTTGTAACCGGGCCGGACGTGGTGAAGACGGTCACCAATGAAGAGGTAACGCAGGAAGAGCTGGGCGGGGCGGTTACTCACACGACAAAGACCAGCGTTGCCGATATCGCTTTTGACAACGATATCGAGACGCTGCTCGCGACGCGCCGCTTCTTCGACTATCTGCCGCTCTCCAACCGCGAGGAGGGGCCGCAAATCCCAACGAGCGATCCGTGGGACCGAGAGGAACCGAGCCTCGACACGATCATTCCGGACAATGCGAACCAACCCTACGACATGCATGAGGTTATCGCAAAGACGCTGGATGAAGGCGATTTCTTCGAGATTCAGCCGACCCATGCCGCGAACATTATCTGCGGCTTTGGCCGGGTTGAGGGCCGCACGGTGGGCGTGGTGGCGAACCAGCCAATGGTGCTCGCCGGTGTGCTCGACATTGCAAGCTCGAAGAAAGCGGCTCGCTTTGTGCGTTTCTGCGATGCGTTCGAGATCCCGATTGTGACTTTTGTCGATGTGCCCGGCTTCCTGCCCGGCACGGCCCAAGAGCTGGGCGGGATCATCAAACACGGCGCTAAGCTGCTCTTCGCCTATGCCGAGGCGACCGTGCCCAAGATCACTATCATCACCCGCAAGGCCTATGGCGGAGCGTATGATGTGATGGCGTCTAAGCACCTGCGCGGAGACCTCAACTATGCCTGGCCGACCGCCGAGATCGCTGTAATGGGCGCGAAGGGCGCTGTTGAGATCATCTTCCGCTCTGAGAAAGACGATCCTGAAAAGATCGCCGCCCGGACCAAGGAATATGAAGACCGGTTCGCCAACCCCTTCGTGGCAGCCCAACGCGGCTATATCGACGAAGTGATCCACCCGCACTCAACCCGCCGAAGGGTCGCCCTGGGGCTAAGAAAGCTGCGCACGAAGCAGCTGGAGAACCCCTGGAAGAAGCATGACAATATTCCGCTGTGAGCGACGATCTGACCACGCCTGAAGCTCTTGCCGTCGCCACAGGTTCATACGTTGCTGCAAAAATATTCGGCCCCAGTCTCGGGCGACTTGGTGAGAACTTGCTTGTCTATTGGGAGCGCAGACTTCCCGCAATTTTCGCTAAGGCTGACCAGTTTGCTGCGGAACGGGAAATTGAGCCTCGGCAGATTTCGCCGGGTCTCCTAACTCGACTAGTAATTGACGCCTCCATGTCTTCAGAGGACGAGGAACTGACCGAGTGGTGGGCCAACTTGTTCCTGAGTGCTGGAACAGAGCAATTTGAACCAAATAGATACGCTGTTTATTCTGACATAATGGCGATGCTCGGACCAAACGAGGTTGCTGTGCTCCACGAGTTTGTTGCATCATTCCAAGCTCGAGTTGAAGGAATAGAGCCTAGAGACCTTGAGGATCATCACAGGGCGACACCACTCATTGTCGACGCCAGCATAGAACAAGTATTCGATACCAAATCATCCAAAAGCTATAAAGATAAGGATATCCATGAGGGGCTGCTTGCATTCGCACCGCCTGTGCCGGTCAGGGCATATGAGTGGAAGCTACCAAACCCTCAAGGTACTGAGTTGGCATGGGAATACCATCAAGAGGATTGGTACGTCCAAAGACAAGTTGAGTTCGAAATCCTAGAACGCTCGAAGGTCTTGCAGAGAAAATCGCATGGCGTTCCGGTGATGGCTAACCAAGACTCATGGGTTGGTACGATCTCTCTTACAGAGCTAGGCAGAACTTTCTTTGAAGCTTGCACCGGCCAGCCGATAATCGAAAAGAAAACCCAATGAAACTAGACCGCCTGAACCACGTGGAATTCACAAGACGCTAAGCAACCATGCTCACCTCCTTCCTTCTCGTCTTCCAGACCGCCTCCACACCGGTCACACCCCACGCGGACCTTTGGATTCCGGAGTGCAGACAGGTGCTTTCGAGCGAGGGGCCTCGGGGTTATCGGACTTGCGCGCGGGCCGCGCTTCGTGAGCGGGAGTTTCAAATGGAGCTGCGCGAGGAGGAATATCGCGAATTGCTGCAGGCTTCGGATCGGAGCGCTGCCTTGAGCCGGTTTCAAGGCGATCGGCAGACCTTCATCGCCTATCGCCAAAGCCATTGCGACTATTTCGCCAAGGAGTTTGGACGCGTGCCGGTGCTGGAGGCCAATCGCTGGCTCTCATGCCAGTACCACCTGACCGACAGGCGCGTGGCGGAGCTCAATTCGATGATCGTGCTGTTCAACCCGATTATGGATGAGCCTTGATGGGCTATCGCGATAAGGGTTGATGCTTGGCGCAGCGCTCCTCATTGGGCTCGCGTTTATTGTGCTCGGCTGCGCAGGAATGGCGCTGCGAACCTGGCGCGATCCGAACAATTGGCACCTCGATGCCGAGACCGGTCGGGCAATGTTCCATCGATGGTTTGACCTGGCGATGTTCGCGGCAATAGGGGCGCTGTGCCTCCTGGTCTGGCTCTTGGGGTGGGGGCAGCAGCCTTGACCTTCGGCGGTCGCGCAGCGAAGGAACAAGGGCTCAGAAGCACTAATCAGGGAGGCACCCGCGCAAGCAATGAAACTAGGCCGTCTCAACCACGTAGGCGTCGCAACCCCATCGATTGCAGATAGCATCGTGCATTATCGTGACACGATGGGCGCGGCGCATATTCACGAACCATTCGACCTTCCCGAACAAGGCGTGAAGGTTTGCTTTGTCGATACGCCTACGGGTAGCGGAATGAATGGCACTCAAATTGAGCTGATCGAGCCGCTGGGCGAAAACAGCGCGATTGCAGGCTTTCTCGTCAAGAACCCCTTGGGCGGGCAACACCACGTCTGTTTCGAAGTGCCCGATATTGAGGCCGCGCGCGCCGAATTTGAAGGTATGGGCAAGCGCATCCTTGGCCCGACGCGCATTGGCGCCCACGGCACGCCCATCTTCTTTGTCCACCCCAAGGACATGCAGGGGATGCTGACGGAGATCATGGAAACGCCCAAAGGCGGGCACTAGGCTCGCCTCAACGCAGCGCGCCGTAACGGACTTGCCTGCAAGCTCTGCGCAAGGCACAAGTCCGTTTTGAAATATAACCCGCACCGCGTGCAGAACACACACTTGGGAGAGACAAGTGAGCTACGAACATATCCGCGTCGACATCGACGGACCCATGACCACTATCACCCTTAACAAGCCTGACCGCCTCAATGCCATGGCCCCCGGCATGGCGGATGAGATCGGACAGGTCTTTTATGATCTCGGTGATGCGCGTGCAGTGCTGATCACGGGCGAGGGCAAGGGCTTTTGTTCGGGCGCAGACCTGTCCGCGCGCGGTGATGGCAGCGCTTTGGGCTCCAAGGGCGGTTCGCATCAGGCGCTCTCGCAGCACTACAACCCCGCCATCAGCCAAATCCTGCGTGCCGAAGTGCCAGTGATCTGCGCGGTCAATGGCCCGGCCGCAGGCGTTGGATGCTCGCTCGCGCTGGCTGCCGATTTCACCATCGCGGCGGAACGCGCCTATTTCCTCCAGGCCTTTGTCAATATCGGCCTGGTGCCCGATGGGGCCTCCACCTGGCTCATCACCCGCGCCATTGGCCGGGCCCGCGCGACCCGCATGATGATGCTGGGCGAGAAGATCAGCGGCAAACAAGCAGAGGAATGGGGCCTTGTTTACAAATGCGTGGCCGACGATTTGCTCATGGACGAAGCACGCGCTCTGGCTGAAAAGCTTGCCAACGGGCCGACCGTCGCGATCAAAACGATGAAGCGCAATATTGCGACCGCGCTTGATGGCAATGTCACCGAAGTGATGCTCGCCGAAGCCGAGGGCCAGCGTATCGCTGGCGCCACCGCCGACGCGATGGAGGGCGGCATGGCCTTCCTGCAAAAGCGCAAGGCCGAGTTTAAGGGAGCCTAAGCTCCTCTCACCCGTTGCAATGGTGAACGCTCGCGGCTCCTCGCGGGCGATGAATGGTGTATAGACGCTCGCATGACCGATCCTAACGATTCTGGACCGACCCCTGCAGACTGGAAAGCCCTCGCTGACAAAGAAGTGAAGGGCCGTGATCTCACTTGGGAGACGCCTGAAGGCTTCCCGATCAAGCCGCTCTACACAGCGGAAGATCATGCAGGTTGGGATCCTGGCCTCCCAGGCTTTGGTCCGTTCACGCGGGGCGTCAAGGCGAGCATGTATGCCGGCCGCCCCTGGACGATCCGGCAATATGCGGGCTTCTCCACCGCTGAGGAATCGAACGCATTTTACCGCCGTAATCTGGCCGCAGGGCAAAAGGGGCTTTCGGTCGCCTTCGATCTCGCCACCCACCGCGGCTACGATTCAGACCACCCACGGGTTGTCGGAGATGTCGGAAAAGCCGGCGTCGCGATCGACACTGTAGCCGATATGGAGATCCTGTTCGACCAGATCCCGCTCGACACCATGTCGGTCTCGATGACGATGAACGGCGCGGTGATCCCGGTTCTGGCGTTCTACATCGTTGCTGCCGAACGCTCGGGCGTGAGCCAGGAGAAGCTTTCTGGAACGATCCAGAACGACATCCTCAAAGAGTTCATGGTTCGCAACACCTATATTTACCCGCCTGAGCCGAGCATGCGGATTATTTCAGACATCATCGCATACACGTCGGCCAACATGCCGAAATTCAACTCTATTTCGATCAGCGGCTATCACATGCACGAAGCCGGAGCGACCGCTGTTCAGGAGCTTGCCTTCACGATTGCCGACGGCAAGGAATATGTCACCCGCGCGATGGCGACGGGGCTCGATATCGACGCCTTTGCTGGGCGGCTTTCGTTCTTCTTCGGGATTGGCATGAACTTCTTCATGGAGATTGCCAAGCTGCGAGCGGCCCGAACGCTATGGTACCGCGTGATGGATGATCTCGGCGCACAGTCAGAGCGTTCGAAGATGCTGCGCACGCACTGCCAGACCTCAGGCGTCTCGTTGCAGGAGCAAGACCCCTACAACAACGTCATGCGCACCACGATTGAGGCAATGGCGGCGACACTTGGCGGGACGCAGAGCCTCCACACCAATGCGCTCGATGAAGCCATCGCGCTTCCCACAGACTTCTCTGCCCGCATCGCGCGCAACACGCAATTGGTGCTGCAAGAGGAAAGCGGGATCACCAATGTCGTCGATCCTCTCGGCGGCTCGCACTACATCGAAGCGCTTACCGCGACCTTGGTTGAGGAAGCTGAGAAGCTCATGGCGACGGTCGACGAGGCGGGCGGGATGACTGCCTATGTTGGCACCGGCGCGCCTAAGGCTGAAATCGAACGTGCGGCTGCTGAGAAACAGACCGGGATCGACAAGGGCGAAACCGTGATCGTCGGGGTCAACAAGTACCAGCCCGATGAGGAAGAACTGATCGACACGCTGGAGGTCGACAATGCAGCGGTGCGAAAGGGGCAGATCGCTCGCATAGCCAAGGTGCGCGAGGGCCGCGATGAGGAAGCCTGTCAGGCGGCGCTCAGGGCTTTGACCGAAGCGGCAGAGACAGATCCTGCGACCCACCGCGCGGCGATTGTTACCGGCCGAGATGAAAACGATATTCCGCTTCCGCCATCCAAAATCGCTGAGCTGGAGAAGAAGGCAGATGTAAACCTGCTTGGCAAAGCGGTTGAGGCGGCGCGCGCCGATGCGACGCTTGGCGAAATTTCCGCTGCGATGGAAGCGGCCTTTGGTCGCCATGACGCAACGCCGAAACCGGTCAGCGGTGTTTATGCGAGCGCCTATGAGTTTGACCGCCGCTGGGCGCAAGTCACCGATGGAGTGGATGCCGTGGAGCGCCGCTTGGGCCGCAAACCTCGCATCATGGTCGCAAAGATGGGTCAAGACGGCCACGACCGCGGCGCGAACGTGGTTGCTAGCGCTTTTGCCGATATGGGCTTTGAAGTGGTCTCGGGCCCGCTGTTCCAGACGCCAGCGGAAACCCTCGACGTGGCGCTAGAGGCAGGGGTGGATGTGATCGGCTGCTCAAGCCTTGCTGCTGGCCATAAGACGCTGATCCCGGAGCTGATCGGTTTGTTGAAAGAGGCGGGTCGCGCCGATATCAAGGTCACCGCTGGCGGCGTGATCCCACCGCAGGACTATGATTTCCTCCGCGAGGCTGGTGTGAGCGGTATTTACGGCCCCGGATCGAACGTAGTGGAGTGCGCAGCGGATATCCTGACGATGCTCGGCCACAATATGCCGCCGCTGGATGATGGTTTGGAAGAGGCAGCGGAGTGAACCGACTAGCCCTAAAGAGCGCGCTACTCCTAACTGCCGTGATGTTCATCACCAGCTACGTTGCGCAGTTTCTTACTACGGTTGTCCCCATATGGCTGGAGTTGCCTGGTCCCTACTCTGATGGTGTCTTTGCGTGGATTTGGTTTGCGTTAAACGTGTTGATTTTCTGGACCGTGGCGTTCCTTTTTTGTCGCTGGTTGGCCCGATTGGTCGAGAAAAAAGTCCGCATGGAAAGAGTGTTTGAATGACAAAAACCCGCAACGACTGGAGCTGCGAAGAGATCGCGGAGCTCTTCAACCTCCCTTTTACTGAGTTGCTTTTCCAGGCCGCCAGCGTCCACCGCGAAAACCATCCGCCCGAGCAGATCCAGCTTTGCACGTTGCTCTCGATCAAGACCGGGGGATGCCCAGAGGATTGCGGCTATTGCTCACAAAGCGTCCACGCCGATAGCGGCGTTGAAGCGACCAAGCTGATGGATGTGCAGGCTGTACTCCAACGCGCGGCGCAGGCAAAGGACGCGGGCTCGCAGCGCTTTTGCATGGGTGCAGCGTGGCGCAATCCCAAGGACCGTGACATGCCCGCCATTGTCGAGATCGTGAAAGGAGTCTCTGACATGGGGCTTGAGACATGTATGACGCTGGGCATGCTCGAGCCGCATCAGGCCGAGATGCTGGCTGAGGCGGGGCTCGACTATTACAACCACAATATCGACAGCTCGCCGGAATATTACGAGCGCGTGATTTCAACGCGCGATTTTCAGTGCCGGCTCGACACGCTTGATCATGTGCGCAGATCAGGCATCAATGTGTGCAGCGGCGGCATTGTCGGCATGGGAGAAACGCGCGAGGATCGCGTTGGCTTCATCCACACGCTGGCCACATTTGAAGCGCACCCTGAAAGCGTCCCGGTTAACGCGTTAGTGCCGGTAAAGGGCACAGTGCTGGGCGATATGTTGGCGGACACACCGCTGGCCAAGATCGACGATATCGAATTCGTGCGCACCGTTGCAGTCGCGCGCATCACTATGCCGATGAGCATGGTGCGCTTGTCTGCTGGTCGCGAGAGCATGAGCGATGCGACGCAGGCCTTGTGCTTCCTTGCGGGAGCTAATTCGATCTTCACTGGCGACAAGCTTCTGACCGCGCCTAATGCAGGCGATGACAGCGACGGCGCTCTGTTTGCCAAGCTTGGGCTCACAGCTTTGCAACAAGAAGAGCCTATGCGCGAAGGAAGGCAGAAAGAGCCAGCCGAATAGTTGAGCGCAGAGCCACAAGGATGTCTGGAGGAGTAACAATCATGACCAAACTTCGCCCCGAAACACTCAGCGTTCATGCCGGTTGCGAGCCTGACCCTGCGACCAACGCTCGGATCACGCCGATCTATCAGACCTCCTCCTATGTCTTTGACTCGCCCGATCACGCGGCCAAGCTGTTCTCGCTCGCCGAGTTCGGGAACATCTATTCGCGGATCATGAACCCTACCAACGATGCGCTGGAGAAGAAGGTCGCGGCTCTCGAAGGAGGCGTGGGCGCGCTCGGTTGTGCTTCCGGCCACGCGGCGCAGCTCTTGTGCTTCCACACGCTGATGGAGCCGGGTTGCAATATCGTCGCCGCGAAGAAGCTCTATGGCGGCTCGCTCAACCAATTGTCTGAGGCGATCCAAAAGTTTGGCTGGGAAGCGCGTTTGGTCGACGCTGATGACCCTGCCAATGTCGCTGCCGCAATCGACGATAAGACGCGCTGCGTTTTCATCGAGAGCCTCGCCAATCCCGGCGGCGTGGTGAGCGATATTCAAGCCATCGCCGATGTCGCCCATGCAGCCGGCGTGCCGCTGATCGTCGACAACACGATGGCCTCACCCGCATTGTGCCGCCCGATCGAGCATGGCGCGGACATTGTTGTCCACTCGACCACCAAGTTCCTGAACGGCCACGGCAATGCGATTGGCGGCGTTATCGTTGATAGCGGCAAGTTCGATTGGAAGGCGCAAGGCGACAAATATCCATCGCTGACCAAGCCCAACGGCTCCTATCATGGAGCGGTTCTGGTCGATGCTCTGGAGCCCATCGGTCCTATCGCCTTCATTATCGGCTGCCGTGTGCTCGGAATGCGCGATCTTGGACCTTCGCTTGCGCCAATGAACGCCTTCCTTGCACTAACCGGCATGGAGACGCTGCACCTGCGGATGGAGCGGCATTGCGAGAACGCTTTGGCGCTGGCGGAGTGGCTTGAGGGTCGCGAAGACGTTGCTTGGGTGAGCTATGCGGGTCTGCCCGGCGATCCTTACCACCCTCACGCCCAGAAATATCTCGGTGGAAAGGGTGGTGCGGTGTTCACCTTTGGGCTCAAGGGCGGATATGATGCAGGGATTAAGCTGGTCTCAAACGTCAAGCTGTTCAGCCACTTGGCCAATATTGGCGACACGCGCTCGCTGATCATCCACCCCGCCTCGACGACCCACAGCCAACTCTCGGCAGAAGAGCTGGTCGCAGCAGGCGCAGGCCCAGACGTGGTGCGTGTTTCGGTCGGGATCGAAAACATAGAGGATATCAAGGCGGATTTGGCACAGGCGTTGGAAGCCTGATCCGACACAACAACCGCCGCACATGTCGCTAGGCTTCTCCGTTAACGAGCTCCTCCCCAAAGCGCGCGGTGGTGGGCAGCTGCGTATGGGGCTCGCGAAGTTGTCCGAAGCGGAGTGGCTTCAGCCTGTTCCCGATCTTGAGGCACGCACGGCCGGGTTTGCGGATTGGCCGGAGGGCATTCAGCTCACCCCTGGGGCAGAGGAACCCGGGCGAGAGCTGGCGGAGATGATCGGGGTTGAAGGCGCGCTCCCGGAGGCATCGCTTGCCGTTCATGAGGATATGTGCCTGCTCACTCGCAGTGACGACGATGACCAATATCGCCTGATCGGCGCGGCGGTTGCTTGGCCGTCTGACTGGCACCCAAAGGACAAGATCGGCAAGCCGATGCGCGCGCTCCATGCTCCAATTGCGGGCTATGAGGAGCAACTTGCGGCCGGCGTGGACCGCTTTATGGACACCCTGAGGCCGGGCATGATCTATGGCCGCTGCAATTGGTTCATCGCGGCAACCGGCGCGAAGAGGTGGATCGAAGACCGTCCCGAAAGCGAAGCATTCACCCACGTCACCCCCGATAATGCCGGTGAGACTTTGTTTGTGCGCTCCGAGCGACAGACCCTACGGCGGCTCCCTCAAACCGGGGCGATCCTTTTCACCATCGGCGTCTATGTGGAATCTTTATCCACTCTCACGCCCGCCAATCTCAAAATGCTGGCAAAGGCGGCGCAGAATCTGCTTGCAGGTGAAGGGAACAGACGCGGGACCACTGGATACGCCGATAGCCTCATTGCCTATGCTGCCGAGAGCCAGCGCGCATAGGTTGCAACCCCTGCGCAGGCGCGGCATAGGCTGCTGGCAAAGATAAAGTGGCGGCGGAGGCCTGATTGTTTTCCAAGATCCTGATTGCCAATCGCGGCGAGATTGCTTGCCGCGTGATCCAGACCGCTCACAAAATGGGCATCCAATGTGTCGCGGTCTATTCGGACGCGGACAAAAACGCGCCCTTTGTAAAGATGGCGGATGAGGCGGTGCATATTGGCGCTTCGCCCGCTGCAGAAAGCTATCTGATCCCAGAAAAGATCATCGCCGCCTGCAAGGAAACGGGAGCTGAGGCGGTCCACCCCGGCTATGGCTTCCTTTCAGAGCGGGCGAGCTTTGTGGAGGCTTTGGAAGCGGAAGGGATCGCTTTCATCGGTCCGCCCGCTGGCGCGATTGCGGCGATGGGCGACAAGATTGAATCGAAACGTCTCGCCAAGAATGCCGGCGTCAACACCGTTCCCGGCTCGCCCGACGCTATCGATACGACGGCTGAAGCGCTCGAATGGGCGAACAAGATTGGCTATCCTGTGATGATGAAGGCCTCTGCCGGGGGCGGGGGCAAGGGGATGCGGCTCGCCTGGAATGACAAGGATGTCGAGGAAGGCTTCGAGGCGACCCAGCGCGAGGGCAAGAATTCCTTTGGCGACGACCGGGTGTTCCTCGAGAAGTTCATTGAGGACCCGCGCCATATCGAAATTCAGATCCTTGGCGATAAGCACGGCAACATCCTCTATCTGAATGAGCGCGAATGCTCGATCCAGCGCCGCCACCAGAAGGTGGTCGAGGAAGCGCCTTCGCCCTTCGTGACCGACAAGATGCGCAAGGCCATGGGCGAGCAATGCGTCGCTCTGGCGCAAGCTGTGGACTACCACTCTGCCGGGACGGTCGAGCTGATTGTCAGCGGTGCCGACAAATCGGGAGAGAGCTTCTACTTCCTCGAAATGAACACGCGCCTGCAGGTTGAACATCCCGTGACCGAAGCGATCACCGGGGTCGATCTGGTTGAGCAGATGATCCGCGTTGCCGCTGGCGAAAAGCTAGAAATGACGCAGGATGATATCAGCATTGATGGCTGGTCGATCGAAAACCGCGTCTATGCCGAAGACCCCTATCGCGGCTTTCTCCCCTCAACCGGCCGGCTGATCGCTTATTCTCCCTCGGTCCCCGGCTGGGCCGATGATGGCGAGATTGCGGGCAAAGCTCGCCGCGGCGTGGCGCAGGGGACCGGTAGCGTGCGCGTTGATGACGGCGTGTTCGAGGGCGGCGAGGTTTCGATGTTCTACGACCCGATGATCGCCAAGCTCATCACCTGGGCGCCGACCCGGGACGAAGCTGCAGACTTGCAGATCGAAGCGCTTGACGCGTTCCGTATCAAGGGGCTCGGCCACAATGTCGATTTCCTCAGTGCGATTATGCAGCATGAACGCTTCCGCTCTGGCGAGCTGACCACCGGCTTCATCGCGGAGGAATATCCCGAAGGCTTCAACGGCGCGCCGATCTCTGAGGATTTCCAACGCATGTTGGCGGCGATTTGTGCGGGGAACGAATTCACCTGGCAAAGTCGCGCGCGGCAGATTTCGGGGCAGCTCGATGGCAGTTTGCCTGTGACCAGCGAATGGCTCGTCAAGATTGGTGACACGCGGCACGAAGTGATCCTTGGCGAAGGCCATGCAGTGGTAGATGGCGTGACGGTTGAAGGCAATTGCGACTGGATGCCCGGCATGGTCGAAGCCACAGTGACGGGCGCGGATGGTGAGACCTATGGCCTGATCGTCGAACGCGACGGCGCGCATTGGGTTATAACCACCAGAGGCGCGAGCACACGCGCTCTGGCTCTTCCTCTCCGCCTTGCCGAGCATGAGAGCCTGATGATCGAAAAGGTCGCACCTGATCTTTCCAAGATGCTTATCTGCCCGATGCCCGGCATGCTCGTGAAGTTGCATGTGGGCGAGGGCGAAGAGGTCCAACCCGGACAACCGCTCGCGACGGTCGAGGCGATGAAAATGGAGAACATCCTGCGGGCCGAAAAAGAGGGCACAATCGCCAAGATTAACGCATCCGAAGGAGAAAGCCTGCCGGTCGATGCGGTGATCCTCGAGCTGGAATAGAGAGACCGCATTGCGCGTCGCGGAAACAAATTTGATGATTACGGTAACTTTAGCGCAGTGCTGAGACGGTTAATTCGCGACTAATTGTAGTAATCCGACGTTCTTTTGTCCCAAACCGGCATTGTCCACAGAAACGCTTGGCGAAGAGCCCTGATCTGAGTGAACATTGCTTCACGCCGGATCCCGTTAACGATTCGCGTCATCTGCCATTCTAGACCTTAGGGAGGGTATTGATCGTGGCAAACCGAGGCACTGGATACTTTGACCGCCGAGGTCAGTTCTTCAAGACGGCAATCGCTGCGACCGAGAGCGATCTTGCTGCAATGCTGGGTCAGATCGGCGATGGCGAGAGCCTTGCGCCCGGCATAGCGCACACATTGATGGAAAAGCGTGCGGAGATTGAGCATCTCTTTGCCGAACATGATGTGATGCTGGCTGAGGAAGGTGAAGCGTCAGATTCCAAAGTCGTCAGCATGAAAAGCAAGCGTCCCGAATTTCACAACCGCGAGGCTAGCCAAGCCTAGTCATCCACCATCGCCACAGCTCGGATCCAGCCAGCGCTGGCGCGTTCGATCTTCACCGGGAAGCAGCTGAGCGTGAAGCCGTGATCGGGCAGGGCTTCAAGATTGGTCAGCTTCTCAATCTGATAATAAGGGCGAATGCGTCCGGCCTTGTGGCCTTCCCAGATGATCGAGGGATCGCGCTCTTGCGCCCAGCGCTTGGCCGTGTGGCTGAAGGGCGCATCCCAACTCCAGGCATCGGTGCCGACCACTTCCACGCCGCGCTCGGTCAGCCAGAGCGTCGCCTCCGCGCCCAATCCGACGCCTTGATCAGTGAAATCCTCAGTCCCATAGACCGCACCTGACTGCACGAGCACGATGTCCAGTGGCTGCAATTCATAGCTAATCTTGGCAAGCGCCTTTTCGACCTGCGCCGCGCTGACGACAGTACCATGCGGCAAGTGCGAGAAATCGAGCTTCACGCCGGGCCGCATGAAACGATCAAGCGGCGCTTCGTCGATGCTGGGTGCAGGGTTTGCTCCCGCATCAGTGGTCGAATGGAAATGCCACGGCGCGTCCATGTGGGTGCCGTTGTGGGTAGACAGTTCGAGCATCTCGACCGCCCAGCCTTCACCATCGGGCAGATCCTCTTTTTCCAACCCCGGGAAGAACATCGCGATCTGCTCCCAAGTGTCCTCATGCGTCATGTAGGTCACTTTGGGTCGCATGACTTCCGGATCAGAGATCACATCGTTGGTGATCGGGATCGAGAGGTCGACAAAGCGGGTCATGCCAAAGAACCAGACAGCTGCCCGTCGAGAAATTCAGCCACATCCGACAGCTCAACGTCGCGCGCCATATAGGCTTGCCCAAGCCCTTTGAGCAGTAGGAATGGAAGGGTGCCGGAGCTTTCCATCTTCTTGTCATGCAGCATATGATCGACCAGGCGCTGTCCGTCGCAGTTCAGACCCAGCGTCTTTGTCTCGCTCGGAAGCCCCGATGCGGCAATCGCTGCCGCTGCACGTTCAGCGTCTTCAGAGGTAAGCTCCCCGCGCCGCGCTGAGTATCGGGCCGCCAGGACCATGCCTAACGCCACCGCTTCGCCGTGGAGGAGGCGGTCTGAAAAGCCGGTTTGAGCTTCAAGTGCATGACCGAAGGTATGGCCAAGATTAAGAAGGGCACGCACGCCAGATGTCTCGCGCTCGTCCTCCGCCACGATCCTCGCCTTGGCTGCGATACTGGTTGCGATGGCATAGCTCAGCGCTTCGGGTTCGCGCGCGAGGACTTGGTCTCCATTTGCTTCAAGCCACGCGAAGAACTCCGCATCACCCAGCAGTCCGTATTTGATCACTTCGGCATAGCCTGCGCGCATCTCGCGGTCGGGCAAGGTGTCTAGCACTTGGGGATCGATCAGAACCGCTGACGGCTGGTGGAAGGCCCCGATCAGGTTCTTGCCCGCGCCTGTATTGATCGCAGTCTTGCCGCCAACCGAGCTGTCGACCTGAGCGAGCAAAGTGGTCGGGATTTGAACGAAGTTGCAACCGCGTTTGAGCACTGCGCAGGCAAATCCGGTAAGGTCTCCAACGACGCCTCCGCCCAGCGCAAAGACGTGATCCGATCGTGTGATGCCTAGACCAAGCAACCAATCGGTTACCTGTTCAAGCACGCCCCAGCTCTTGGCGCCTTCGCCCGGTTCGACCACGAACCAATCGGTCGAATAGCCGTGTTTCGTAAGAGTGGCATCGATCTGTGCTTGGTAAAGCTCTTGAGTGTTGGCATCGGTGATGAAGGGCACTTTGCGCCCTTTGAACGCTTGCAGAAAGGGACCCGCCACCTGCGCGAGGTGATCAAGCAGGCCTGCTTCAATGACCACGTCATAGCTGCGCCCGGCCAGCGCCACTTGAATCACAGCCATTGGTCAATTGCCTCAATAATTGCGCGCGCGGTGTCAGAGTGGGGACTGTCGTCACTCGTCACCCGGATTTGGGCTTGTCGGTAGAAGGGTTCGCGCTTTTGATAAAGGTCTGTGAGGATCTCGCGCGGGTTGCCATTACGCAGCAGGGGGCGGGTGTCGCGCCTTGAAGTGCGCTCAACCAGAGTATCGATATCGCAATCGATCCACACGGCGATAGCCTTATCGAGGATTAGAGCGCGCGTTTCATCATCGACAAATGCTCCGCCTCCAGTGGCGATGATGCCATGCTTTTCGTCGATCAACCGGGCGATGACCCGGCGCTCCCCATCACGGAAATAGGGCTCGCCGAATTCTTCGAAAATCTCCGGGATTGTGCGCTGCGCGGCCTCCACAATCGCATCATCAGCATCGACAAAGCTGCGGCCAAGAGTGGCTGCTAGTCGGCGCCCGACGGTCGACTTCCCCGCGCCCATCAGGCCGACAAGCACGATCGAGCGGTCGATCCGGGTTATATCCAGCGGGGCGTCTGCAGCTGGCGCGTTTCTTTGGGGGCTTGTCTCACCGGTCATTGCGGCATGGCCTATAGATGGGGTAGAGCGCGCGCAACATGTCAAAGCAAACGAGCGGAACGTTTACTCCGATGCGATCGGGATCAAATTGGCGCGAAATCGGCGTGGGTCGCTGGCCCATCTATGCGGGGCTGGCTGTCCTTGGTCTGCTGGTGCTCGCCTATGTCGACGCTGGCGAAGAGCCGCTGCGTCCGATTGTTCAGCCGGTTGCTCTTGAAGGGGGAAATGCGTGATGCGTCGTTCCGCGCTTCTTGCTTCGGCGATTGGCCTTGGCTTACTGGGCGCTGCGGGCGGCGCAAGCCTGACGGGACTTGCCACCGCGCAGGACGCACCTGAAAGTTTGCTTCCGCCGGGTTTCGATGATCCTGTTCCCACCCCAACACCAACGCCTGCGCCGCAGGCTCTTCCAACGGCTGCTCCAGCGCCCGGAACCGCGCCCCCCGTCGCACCGCCAACCGCGCCACCTGTGTCTCCGATCGAGGGCGATGCTCCTCCGGCTTTCACGACCGAACTGCCCGCCGTTCCAAACCTGTCGGAGGAAGACCTGGAAGGGCTGCCGACACTAGAAGAGTTGGAAGAGCTTTCGATTGACGAGCTTGACGATCTACTTGGGCTCAAACCGCAATTCGACATCCCACCGGCAGCGCGCCGCGCCATGTCGCGTGTGGGAGTGCTCGCGCCGGACGAGGGAGGTTTTCCCACCGGATCGCTTGCCAACCAGCCTGAAAGCCTGGTGCGCGCAGTCCTAGGCGGCACCAAGGGTCCGTTTGTCTCGCGCTGGGGACACATTCTGGTCCGCAGAGCCGTCGCCACTCGCTATGCAGCCCCAGAAGGGATGGACCCGGTCGAGTTTGCCGCTCTGCGCGCGGGCGTGCTCAATTCGATGGGCGAATATGCGGTTTCTCGCGCGATGGTGCAGGACGTCGATACGGGCAATTGGGACACGGCACTGACCGGCGAGGCACTCACTGCATATATCGCTGGCAATGATCTAGTTGGCGTTTGTCCCGCTGTGCGTTTCCAGTCCAATATACGCGACGACGCGCAGTGGACCATGCTGCGAGCCATCTGCAACGCCTATGCAGGCCAAGGCGCGCTCGCTGGATCGCAATTGAACGCGGCGCAAGCTGAAGAGATTGCTCCTGAAATCGATGTCCTACTTGCACAACGATTTGCAGGTGCAGCCGGACGAGGTCGGGTTGGGACGACCGTCAATTGGCAAGGCGTCGAGGAGCTAACCCCGTGGCGTTTTGCAATTGCCAATGCTGTGGGCGAGACGATCCCCGAGGAATTGCTGACCACCGCAATGGAAGGATCGCTTGCGCGGTATTACCGCCTTGCTGGAGCGACCGCGCCGAGCGTTCCGCTGGGCCAGCGCGCACTCTATGCAGACAGCGCGGCGGGCTATGGCGTGCTGTCTTCACGCGCTCTTGTTGGTGTCTATTCGCAGATCTATTCGAATGAAGCTTCAGAGGGACAAGCGGCCCTGCGCGCGGCGCGCCTTCGTAACGCCTTCACCGCGATCGATCCGACCGACCGCATCGAGGCGATGCGCGAGATTTGGGCTGCGGACGGAGAAGATGGTGAACTCGATTTTCCTGGCTTGATCCTCACCGCCTACGCTGCGGCGCGTATTCCCTCAGCCAGCGATTATCGCGACGCCTCGGGGGATCTCATTGCTTCGATGCTCACCGCTGGTCTCGACCGCGATGCTGCAGATTGGAGCGACGTGGTTGAGGAAGGTTCGCTCGGCTGGGCATTGGTGGCGCTGAGCGACCCCGATGCCAGCTCTGCAAGCCAAGCAGGCTTCGAAGCCTTTCTCGACAATGATGAGAGTGAAGAACAGCGCAAGTCTGCATTCCTCGCTGCGGGTCTGGCAGGACTTGGCCGCGTGCCGAATGGCAATGTGAATTCGTTCGGAAACCGTGTGGGCGTCGATTTTGGTCGGCAGACGCGCTGGACGCGGACGATTGAGCAGGCAGCCCAGCTGCGCAATCAGGCGCTCGTTTCGATGCTTGTCGGGCTAGGCATGCAAGGCGATAGCTGGGCGCAGATGACGCCGCTGCATCTCTATCACATCACTTCGGCATTAACCGCAGTTGGACTAGAAGCCGAAGCCCGCATGATCGCCGCAGAGGCGGTCTCGCGCGGGTAAGTCTGGCAAGTGTTCCCCAAGTGATGTCCCGGGCGACGCAGGCCTTTCTCGATATGCTCGCCGCCGAACGGGGAGCGGCTGCCAACACTCTTGCCGCCTATCGCCGCGATCTTGACGGAGCCGAAGAGGCGCTGGGTGACCTTGCCAAGGCTTCACGCGCTCAAGTGGCAAAGCTCGCTGGCCAATGGTCTACGCTCGCCCCGTCCACTGTCGCGCGAAAGTCGTCAGCCCTGCGGCAGTTCTTTGGTTTTGCAGTGGATGAGGGGTGGCGCGAAGATGATCCATCGGGCGCGCTGCCTGCTCCTCGCACGCGCAGACCTCTGCCAAAGGTCTTGAGCCACGAAGATGTCGAAAGGCTGCTCGAACGCGCAGAGTTGGAAGCGGCATCGGGATCGCGGGTCGCCATTCGGCAGCTTGCCTTGCTCGAGATGCTCTATGGATCGGGTCTTCGCGCGACCGAACTTGTCAGCCTGCCTACCAGCGCTGTCCCGCGCGATGCCCCGCTTATCACAGTTATGGGGAAGGGCGGTCAGGCGCGTATGGTTCCTGTAAGTGACCGTGCTCGCGAGGCTTTGGGTGAATGGCTGAAGGTGCGTCCGAGCGAACCTGCGAACCGCCATTTGTTTCCTTCGCGCGGTGGAAAGCACCTTACGCGTGTGCGTTTGTTCCAGATGCTCAAAGAGCTTGCCGTCCGCGCTGACCTTGATCCCAAACGGGTCAGCCCGCACGTATTGCGCCATGCTTTTGCTACCCATCTGCTCGAAGGTGGAGCGGACCTCAGGGTCCTGCAAACACTGCTCGGACACGTAGATATTGCGACCACTCAGATCTACACCCATGTCGATTCTGCGCGCTTGGTCGAGCTCGTTAATTCGCGTCACCCTCTTGCCGCGCGCGCTCCTAAAGACTAGCGCCAACGCATGATTTCATACCTCGAATTCGAGAAGCCAGTTGCCAGCCTGGAAGAGCGTATTTCTGAAATGCGCTCGCTTGATGTCAACCATCAGGTCGATGTCGCTTCGGAGATAGAGCGGCTTGAGGCCAAAAGCGCAGAGCTGCTTGCCTCGACTTACGCTTCGCTGACCCCATGGCAAAAGACTCAGGTTGCTCGGCATCCACAACGCCCGCATTTCCGTGACTATGTCGAGAACACCTTCACCGATTTCATGCCGCTGGGCGGGGATCGGCTCTATGGCGACGACCAGGCGATCATGGGTGGGTTTGCGCGGCTCAAGACCGCCGATGGGGAGCCGGGCCGCCGCGTCATGCTCATTGGCCACGAAAAGGGCAACGACACGCAAAGTCGGATCAAGCACAATTTTGGCATGGGCAAGCCAGAAGGCTATCGCAAGGCTATCCGTCTGATGGACCTTGCTGGGCGTTATGGCCTGCCCGTGGTGACTCTCGTTGATACATCGGGTGCCTTCCCCGGCATTGAAGCAGAAGAGCGCGGCCAAGCAGAAGCCATCGCGCGCTCAACCGAAGCCTGCCTCGCGCTGCCAACCCCCATGGTCTCGGTCATCGTCGGCGAAGGCGGTTCGGGCGGAGCGGTAGCTTTGGCGAGTGCAGAGCGCGTCTTGATGCTCGAACATGCTGTTTATTCAGTGATTTCTCCAGAGGGCTGTGCTTCTATCCTGTGGCGCACGGCGGAAAAAGCCTCCGAAGCAGCGCAGGCGATGAAGATCACAGCGCAACATCTCAAGCGGCTCAAGGTGATCGATCGGATCGTCAAAGAGCCGGTCGGTGGCGCGCATCGTGACGCGCAAGGCATGGCGCGGTTGTTGGGCAGAGCGATCGGCGAGGAACTCGACACGCTTTGCGCCATGGACAGAGCGACAATCCGGCGGATGCGCGAGGATCGCTTCTTGCAGATAGGCGGGTAGAGCCAAAGCCCAGGCTCGGCGCCTGTTACAGGACTTTCCCGGTATCCAATTTCCCGTTACGTCTGGTCCAGACAGGGCAATGCGGGAGAGATTACATGACCACGAAACGCACGCGATTTTGGGCGCTGAGCGCTGCGTCGCTGGCCTTAGCACTCAGCGGCTGCATGGGCGCGGGCGGATCTATCCCCTCGGCGTCAGCTCCGATCACTCAAACCGAAGCACAGCAAGGCGCGCAATATCACCCGCAGCTTGTCGCTGAATTTGGCGGTGAAGTGCAAGGCCCGCTGGCGGACTATGTCGAGCGGATCGGCAAGGACATGGTGGTCCAGTCTGGCAATTCGCGCGATAGCTTCAACGTCTCTTTGCTTGATAGCTCTATTAACAATGCCTTCGCTGTGCCCGGCGGTTATATTTACTCAACTCGGCAGCTCATCTCCTTAATGGACAATGAGGCCGAGCTGGCTGCGGTCATGGGGCACGAGGTCGGCCATGTTGTCGCACGCCACTCTGCGCGGCGTCAGGCGCGGGCGCAGCGCAACACGATACTGGGCGGGCTGGGCGCAATCCTCTCAAGCGTATTCTTAGGCAATAGCGAGATCGGCAATGTGCTGACTAGGGGCGCTCTACAGGCCCCGCAATTCCTCACCCTAGCGCATTCGCGCGAGCAAGAGGAGGAGGCCGATCGGCTCGGCATCGATTATATTAGTGGTGGGGGTTACGACCCGCGCGCTATGGCTACTTTGCTTGAGCGTCTGGCAGCTCAGGTTGAGCTCGATGCACGGCTTCAAGGCCGCGAGAATGCGCGTCCCCCGGTTTGGGCGAGCACCCATCCAGAACCCGTTGCACGGGTCAGGCTCGCCAATGCCTATGCGAGCGACAAGCCCGGTAATATATTGAATCGTGACAGGTTTCTTTCGCAGATTGATGGGATGATCTATGGCGATAATCCACGGCAGGGCGTGATTGAGGGGAATGCCTTTATCCACCCGGATCTGCGCCTAACTTTCGAGGCGCCGCAAGGTTATTACATGATCAACTCGACCCGAGCAGTGAGTGTCAATGGGCAAGGGGGCCAAGCGCAGCTTACATTGGCGCCCTATAATGGAGACCTTGACAGCTATGTGCGCCAGCAATTTCGTGAAGTTGGCGGAGAGAACAACAGTCTCGCGCCGCAATCGATTGAACGCACAACAGTAAATGGCCTTCGCGCTGCCTATGGCACGGCACGAGCGAACAACAATGGCAGTCAGGTTGATGTCGTGATCTTCGCCTATGAGTTTGCCAGTGACCGCGCCTATCATTTCATGGCGGTCACACCGGCAGGGCGGAGCAACACTTTTGGGTCAATGTTCCAGTCAATGCGACGAATCAGTGCGAGCGAAGCGGCACAGGTAATTCCGCGCGTCATCGATGTGGTGACGGTTCAGCGCGGGGATACGGTCAGCGGACTTGCTCGCCGGATGGCCTTTGACACAGCGCGCGAAGAACGTTTTCGCGTCCTCAATGGGCTGGGACCGAATGATGGGCTGATCGCAGGACGAAAGGTAAAGTTGGTGGTTCGCGGAAGATAGGTTGGCTTGTCATTGCGCGCGCGGGGCGGGATAACTTCAGTCCAACACGCACAAAAAAGACGGCGGGGAAACCCCGCCGCCTCTTTTTTTCGGAAAGTCTTACGACTTAGCCAGCCATTTCGGTCTGAACTTCCGAGAAAGTGTCAGCAAGGGTGTTACCCAGCTGGCCCATTGCGGTGATTGCAGCAACTGCGATCAGAGCAGCGATCAGGCCGTATTCGATAGCGGTTGCACCCTGTTCGTCGCGTGCGAGCTTGTTGAAAAACTTCATTTGTAGTCTCCTGGTTTCAGTCTTCGGTACCCGTGTCAGCCGTCCTATAACGACCAGACATTTATCGAAGTAATGTGCAGCTCTTGAGAAATTCCTAATTGCGAACCTTTCAGAATTCCTAATTTGCTAGTTCATTGCTTCTACAGATGCAGTCCGAACTTCACTCCACATCTCGATAGTCTCATTGGCCACGCCATTGAGAGCACCGATCATTGCAATGACGATCAAACTCACAATCAGTCCGTATTCAACAGCAGTGGCACCCGAATCGTCGTTTCCAATGTGCTTAAGGAACGTGATCAATTTCATGGGAACACCCGTTCGTACGTTTCTGACACTCTCTGAAATCGCGTCACCACGTTAAGAAAAGGTTGAGAAGAAGCATCGAGATGGAAAATAATCCGACATGACGAGTGAGCCGATCTGGGTGGTTGCGGGGGCATTGAAGGGGCCAGGGGATGCATGGCTTATGCACCGCAGACCTTATGGAAAGCACCATGGGGGCCTATGGGAATTCCCGGGTGGGAAGGTCGAACATGCTGAAATTCCAGTCAAAGCTTTGATTCGGGAACTTCGCGAGGAGCTTGGGGTGAGCATTCAGCAGGAACATTGTGTGCCTGTTGGTTTTGCCGAAGAGACCGGCACTGATGGTTCGCGACCGATTGTCATCCTGCTTTACAAAATCACCGTTTGGGGAGGTGAGCCGCAAGCTTTGGAAGGCGGCGCGATCGAATGGTGTTCGCCCAAAAGAATCGAAATGCTCGAGAAACCGCCGCTTGATTCGCTGCTTGCTGCACAGCTTTTCGAGCGCAAGGGGTGAAAGGAGCAAAAGAGATGCGAGAAGGGATTGCCAAGCCGCTCTCACCCGCTTAATAGCCGCCCTCCGACGCGCCAGTAGCTCAGCTGGATAGAGTACCTGACTACGAATCAGGCGGCCGGAGGTTCGAATCCTTCCTGGCGCGCCAAGAAAGCCCATACCGCCCGAAGCAGGCCGGTGTGGGCTTTTTTGGTTCTAGCACGCAAGGGGGTGCAAACCGCGCGATTATCCCTATATTGCTCGTATGGGGAGGCCACGAGCCGCTGCAAACTCCTAACTCTGTGATTGCAATCGAGTATGTTGCAAATTTCGCAGGGAACTCTTCGAAGGCGCAGCGCTTTAATCCTTGGGATCACGAATAGGAAGTAGATCGGGCCAAAGTTACCGGTTCCATTTGCTTGCCTGGAATAGGCCGGAAACGGCTACAGAAAGGTAATGCCATGAATTATGTCGACGTAAACTCCGAGAATTTTGACCCGGAAAACCCCCTCAACAAACCAGACGTACCAGAAGATGTGCAGGAAGCTGTGCGCACCTTGATCCGTTGGGCTGGCGATGATCCAACCCGTGAAGGTCTGGTCGATACGCCCAAACGCGTGGGCCGGGCATGGCTCGAGTTTTGTCGCGGCAATCAAGAAGACCCCAGCATGCACCTTGCTCGCCAGTTCGAGGAAGTCGGTGGGTATAAAGAGCTTGTCATGCTGCGTGACATCGCCTTCGACTCTCACTGCGAACACCACATGGTTCCGATCGTGGGCAAAGCTCATATCGCCTACCTCCCGAACAAGCGTATCGTTGGAGTGTCCAAGCTGGCCCGTGTGCTCCACGGATATGCCAACCGCCTTCAGGTACAAGAACGCCTGACCGCAGAGGTTGCCGACTGCATCTGGGAGCACCTCCAACCGCGCGGCGTGGCTGTAGTCATCGAAGCTGCACACGGTTGCATGACGGGTCGCGGCGTGAAGGTGCCCGATGTTAAGATGGTCACCAGTCAGATGATGGGCGTCTACAAAGACGATCCAGAGGCCAAGAAGGAAGTCATGAGCCTCATGGGCTTCTGATTCCGTCTATTGAGCGTACGTTGATTAAGGGCCATGGCATACGTCATGGCCCACACGCTCAAACCGGTCCTCACGACCGATCAACTCGCCGACTTTTTTGTCGAGGCCTTTGAGGGCCAAGATCGCAGCTTCCATGACTTTGTGGAGTTGAAGCCCGGCTTCATGCGGCTGCGCCATTCGGCTGAGGCGGCGATGCTGCGCCCCGGCGGGATCGTCTCAGGTCCGACGCAAATGGCCTTTGCGGACCGAGCAGCTTACGCGGTCATTCTCGCCCATATCGGTATCGTGCCGATGGCGGTCACAAGCAACCTCAATATGAGCTTCCTGCGTGGCCTTGCAGCGCGTGACTTCTTTGCTGATGCGCAGATCATCAAGCTAGGTCGCAGGCTCGCCACAATCGACGTCCGTATATGGCAGGATGAGCCAGAAAATATAGCTGCACAATCGACGGTGACCTACGCGTTACCTGCCCAATAGAAAAAGGGCGCCTGAACCTAGACGCCCTTTTCAAAACAGGAATATCTAAAGTCTCAAAGCTGGCCGAGCATGTGTTCCGCGCTGGAGACTTTGAAGTCGCCGGGCTCCTCGACGTTGAGCTGGGTTACGGTGCCGTCTTCGATTACCATTGAGAAACGCTGGCCGCGCTTGCCCATGCCGAAGCCGGATCCGTCCATGGTCAGGCCCACCGCTTCGGCAAAGTCGCCATTGCCGTCTGCGAGCATGGTGATGTCGTCCGAGCCTGCGCTGGCGTTCCAGGCGCCCATTACGAAGGCGTCGTTCACCGCGGTGCCGACGATTTCGTCAACGCCTTTGCCTTTGAGGTCGGAGGCTTTCTCGACGAAGCCCGGCAAATGCTTGGCTGAACAGGTTGGAGTGAATGCTCCGGGAACAGAGAAAAGGGCAACCTTCTTACCAGCGAAATACTCGCTCGAAGAAACAGGCTGGGGGCCCTCGGCGGTTGCTTTGACCATGTTCACTTCAGGAATTTTGTCACCCACCGAAATCGTCATCTTTGTCTCTCCAGTCTAGAACTTTGCGCGCCAGTCCAACAGAGGCCCGGCGCTTCCTGCACCGATATAGGGGCAGCCCGATCAGGGGCAATGGCGAATGATTGGAGGGAGAGGCATGAAGTCTTGAGTCGAACCACGCAATTACACATATAAAGATAACTTTATATTTGCGTGCAAGACCCCTTATCGCTAGGGCGCCCGCAGAACTTACGGAGACACGAAAATGGCGACCGCCGCTCTTTCCCACGAATATATCATCAAGGACATCGCGCTGGCGCAATATGGCCGCGACGAGATTGCCATTGCAGAGACCGAAATGCCGGGCCTAATGGCTCTGCGCGAAGAATATGGCGCTGCTCAGCCGCTCAAGGGCGCGCGCATCACTGGTTCGCTGCACATGACCATTCAGACGGCGGTCCTGATCGAAACTCTGGTCGCGCTCGGCGCTGAAGTCCGTTGGGCCACCTGCAACATCTTTTCGACGCAAGACCATGCCGCTGCCGCCATCGCGGCTCAGGGTATCCCGGTCTTCGCGATCAAGGGTGAGAGCCTTGCAGATTACTGGGACTATGTTGGCCGCATCTTTGACTGGTCGACCGATGCCGATCCCGATCTCACGTCCAACATCATCCTCGACGATGGCGGCGATGCGACGATGTTCGCCCTGTGGGGCGCTCGCATCGAAGCGGGTGAAGAGCTGCCGGCTCCCGCCAACGCTGAAGAAATTGAATTCCAGCGCGCGCTCAAAGCCTATGTCGCGGAGAAGCCCGGCTACCTCACCAAGAGCGTCCAAAACATCAAGGGCGTGTCGGAAGAGACCACTACGGGCGTCATGCGCCTCTATCAGATCGCCAAGCAAGGCAAGCTGCCTTTCCCGGCGATCAATGTGAACGACAGCGTGACCAAATCGAAGTTCGACAACCTTTATGGTTGTAAGGAATCGCTGGTCGACGCGATCCGCCGTGCAACCGACGTGATGCTGGCCGGTAAGGTCGCTTGCGTTGCCGGTTATGGCGATGTGGGCAAGGGCTCCGCTGCTTCGCTCCGCGATGGCGGCGCGCGCGTCATGGTGACCGAGATCGACCCGATTTGCGCTCTGCAGGCGGCGATGGACGGTTACGAAGTCGTCTCGATGGAAGAAGCGACCAAGCGCGCTGACATCTTTGTCACTGCCACCGGCAATGAAGACGTGATCACCGGTGAGCACATGAAGAACATGAAGAACATGGCGATCGTGTGCAATATTGGCCATTTCGACAGCGAGATCCAGATTTCCGCGCTCGACAATTACGACTGGAAAGAGATCAAGGAAGGCACCGACATGGTGACTTTGCCCGACGGCAAGAGTCTGCTGATCCTCGCCAAGGGTCGTTTGGTGAACCTGGGCTGCGCCACCGGCCATCCGAGCTTCGTGATGAGCGCAAGCTTCACCAACCAGACGCTGGCTCAGATCGAGCTGTTCACGAAGTCAGACGAGTATGAGAACGACGTCTATGTCCTGCCTAAGCACCTTGATGAGAAGGTTGCCGCCTTGCACCTTGAGAAGCTGGGCGTGGAGTTGACGAAGCTGAGCCAAAAGCAAGCCGATTATATTGGCGTGCCGGCGGCGGGTCCGTTCAAGCCGGACCATTATCGCTACTGATCCACCGCGTGCTCTCGCAGACGGTCCAAAAGTCCCCGCAAATGCCAGATCTCAGATGGTCGCATTTGCGGGGGCTTTTCGTATCACTACCCGTTGCATGTACCGCGCTCTCGCAATAGCTGAGTTGGATGGAGTTTTCGCCCCTTCAACTGGCGCTGATCGCACTGCTGCTTGCGGCCTGGACGGTTGCGGCTGCTGTGCTCGTTTTGCGGGCAGGGGCCAAGACGCGCCGGTCTCAGGCGCAGCAAACCTCGCTCAAACGGATGCAGCATCTGCTTGACGCCGCTCCGGCGATCCCGCTGTTGGTGCGTGTTGACGGCCGGATCGAGGCGCCAGAGCGGCTTGCGCGGTGGCTCGGGCTTGAGACAATTCCGCAATTTTTGAGCGAATTGGCGGGCGATGTGGACGATGCGGGCCTTACAAAAGCGCAAGTTGATGACTTGTGGGAAAAAGTCCGCATTACGCAAACGAGCGCAGCGCCATTCGCCCATTCGCTGACACCGCCTGGATCGAAGCGTAGCTTGGCGCTCCATGGCGCTCTTGCCGATCCACAGATCTCGCCGGGCGGTGCTGCGTTGGTTTGGGTTTTTGACTTCACCAATTCGCAAGACGAGCTCGCACGGCTGAGCCAAGCTGCTGACCGTGCGCAGTCCGATTTTGGAGCGTTGATCGGCCTTATTGAAGCCGCTCCCATACCGATGTGGTTCCGCGATGGGCGGCTCAAATTGCGATTGGTGAATCGTGCCTATATCGAGGCCGTCGGCGCGGCGGGTCTTAAAGCGGTGGTAGAAGGGCAGATCGAATTGCTCGAGCCGCGCGATGGCCAAACGCCTGGTGAGATTGCTGGAACAGCATTGGAGCAGCAGCAGGAAATTGAACGGATCGATGCGGTAACAATTGATGGTGAGCGCCGCAGCGTGCGCGTGACCGATCTGCCGCTCGGGCCTGACGGGGTTGCTGGCTATGCCTTCGACTTGGAAGAGCAGCAGCAGGTCGCGCGCGAATTCCGCGCTTTCCGTGAAGCCCAGCGCGCCATGCTTGACCAGCTCTCGGTCGGGGTTGCTCAGTTTAGCGCGGATGAGAAACTGAGCTTTGCCAACCGTCCCTTCCGCCGGCAGTTTGGCCTAACAAAGGAAACGGTCGAAGCGCGCATTCCGTTCGAACGCTTCCTTTCCGACGCGCGCGATCATGGCAGCACGCCTGAAGACCGCGATTTTCCCGAATGGCGCCGTGAACGCCGCGCATGGTTTGATGGCGCGGGAATGCAGGAGGAGAACTGGCCGCTCTCGAATGGGGTCCACCTGCGCGTTGTCGCACAACCGTTGCCTGATGGTGGGCTCGTCATTATTGCCGAGGACCGCACCGAACAGCTCGCGCTATCGGCGACGCGCGACACGTTGCTCCGGACGCGGACTGCAACGCTCGACAGTCTGTTTGAGGCGTTGGCAGTCTTCGCGCCCGATGGATCGGTGCAGCTTTGGAATCGGAGCTTTGCTGGGACGTGGGGGCTCGATGCGGACTTTCTCGACACGCACCCCTCGGCTGAAGGTTTGCTCGAAGCGATTGCCGCTAACCTTGCCAAAACGTCTGACGTCGAACAAATCGGCGCGGTGGTGCGTGCAGCGACGCTTGATCGTCGCGAGCGGGGTGGGCAAGTCGCGCTGTCCGATGGGCGAACCCTGCGCTTTGCTGGTGTCCCGCTTCCCGATGGTAATGGCCTGCTGACGGTGCTCGATATCACCGATTCGCAGAAGGCTGAGAAAGCACTGCGCGACCGGGCGGTAGCGCTGGAAGAAGCCGATGCCGTAAAGGCGCGCTTCCTTGCGAATATGTCATACGAATTCCGCACTCCGCTGACATCGATTGGCGGCTTTGCGGAACTGCTCCAAAGCGGCGCTGCAGGCGCGCTCGAACCGGCTGCGAATGACTATGTCGAAGCGATCCTCTCCTCGGTTGAGAGGCTGACCGAGCAAGTCGAAAATGTCTTAGATCTGTCACAGAGTGAAGCGGGATTGCTGCCAACCCAGAAGCAGGAAATCGACCTCCTTTCTTTGATGACGAAGCTGGTGCGCGAGCGTGAGGAAGCGATCATCACAGCGGGCATCGGGCTTGACCTCAAAGGGCGTAAAGGTCGGGTGGTCGATGCCGATCCGCGCCAACTCGGCCGCGCGCTAGGCCATTTGCTCGACAATGCGATTGCCTGGACCCCCAAAGGTGGTCAGATCGATATCGCACTGCCAAAGCCGGGCGCCGAAGATGAATGGCGCGGGCGCATAATTCTGGCTGACAATGGCAGCGGCATGACCCCGGATGAGCTTGCGCGAGCCGAAGGATCGCTGGTCAGCGCGGCTGACTCCGAAACAGGAAGTAGCGGTCTCGGTATCAGGCTCGCGCGCCAACTGGTTGAGGCGCATGACGGCACGCTCGAGCTGGAAAGCGAGAAAGGCGCCGGGACCAAGGCGACAATAACGCTGCCATGACCCAAACGGCGCATCACGAACTCCCAGACCTTGCCGCGACGCAAGACTTTGGTGTGCGGATTGCTGCGCTTTTGCGAGTTGGCGATGTCGTCGCGCTGGAAGGCGGTTTGGGCGCTGGCAAGACCACGCTGGCGCGCGCGATCCTCACAGCTCTTGGGTTTGATGATGAGGTTCCATCCCCGACCTTCACCATTGTCGAACCCTACGAAGCGCCGCCGTTGCGATTGCCGGTTGTGCATGCCGATTTTTATCGCCTTCAGCATCCTGAAGAGATGCTGGAACTCGGACTTGAAGAATATCGCGAGGGAGCAGCGTTGATCGCGGAATGGTCTGATAAGGCCGGGGGTTTCGGGCACGAGACCGGTTGCCTTTCGATCCTGTTGGAAACGAGTGGGGAAGGGCGCATTGCGACTGTGAAACCGGGGGCAGAATGGCTAGACCGTATGCCATGAGCGAAGCGCCTGAAGGTCTCCAACAATTCGTCGCCGCTGCCGGTTGGGGTGATGCCATGATCGAGCCGCTAGCCGGTGACGCTTCGTTCAGGCGTTACTTCCGCTTGCGCCGAGTGTCGGATGAAACAGCGATGCTTATGCACGCGCCTCCGCCTGAGGAAGACCCAAAGCCCTTCCTGCACGTCGCGCACTGGTTGACCGACAACGGGATGCGCGCGCCAGAAATCCTTGCTGAGGATGCCGCGGCTGGCTGGGTGCTTACTGAGGATTTCGGCGATGACCGGATGCGCGAATGGCTTGACGCTGCGCCGGCCGATGAGCGCACGGCGTATATCGCCGCCATCGATGCCCTGTGCTCGCTTCACACCAAGCCGCCGGGACCGTTCGACCCCTACGACATGGCGACCTATCTGCGTGAGGCGCGGCTTTTGGTTGAGTGGTATGCGCCGGCGATGGGCCTTGAGGTTGATGCGGACGGGTTTGCTTCGGCTTGGCAAGAGGCGCTTGCTCCGCTTGTAGCGCGGCAATCGCCCGGAGTGACCGTGCTGAGAGACTATCACGCTGAAAACATCATGCTGCTTGGTGCGAGCCCCACGCGCCAAGGCCTCATTGACTTCCAGGACGCGTTGGTTGGCCATCCGGCCTATGATCTCGTCTCGCTGTTGCAAGACGCGCGGCGCGATGTGTCGGAGGCTCTGGAGGCTGAGATGCTCACCTACTATTCCAATAACACGGATGCGGGCGAGGATTTCCTTGCAGACTATGCGCTGCTTGGCGCTCAGCGAAATGCGAAGATCGTTGGCATTTTCGTGCGCCTCGCCAAACGCGATGGCAAACCCAGATATCTCGACATGATCCCTCGGGTCTGGGCTGCGATGGAGCGCGATCTCAAACATCCTGCGCTTGCGTCCGTAGCGGCGTGGTTCGATTGCAATATCCCTGCTTCGCTGCGGCGATCTGGCGGAGGCACAGTTCCTTGAGTGCGCTCGTCTCAGACACTGCGATGGTCATGGCCGCGGGCATGGGCAAGCGGATGCGTCCGCTCACTGCGACAATGCCCAAGCCAATGGTCAGGGTGGCGGGTAAGCCGCTGATCGATCATGCTCTCGACCGGCTCGATGAAGCCGGTGTGGCACGCGCGGTGGTCAATGTTCACTACCTCGCCGACGTGCTCGAAGCGCACCTGACAGACCGCGCGTCGCCTAGGGTCACCATTTCGGACGAGCGCGCCGAATTGCTGGAAACAGGGGGCGGGCTGATCAAGGCCCAAGGCGAGCTGCCTGATCCGTTCTTTTGCCTTAATGCCGACAACATCTGGCTCGATGGCCCGCGCAACGCTTTTGCCGACCTATCCGCGAGGTGGAATGCGGATGAGATGGATGCGTTGCTCTTGGTGGTGAGCCACGCGCAAGCCGCAAATTTCGCAGGGCCGGGAGATTTCTACATGGATCCGAAGGGACGAATATCTCGCCGAGCGCAGAGCCGGATCGCGCCCTTTATCTATACCGGCATCCAACTGGTCTCGCACCGCCTTTTGCGCGACGCACCTGAAGGCAAATTCTCGACCAACATATTGTGGAACCGCACCATCGAGGAGGGGCGGCTGTTCGGTCTCGCCTTCACCGGACAATGGTTCGAAGTGGGAACGCCGCAGGCCATTGCGCCGACTGAAGACGCGCTTAAGCGTGGCTGAGGAGCGCGGCCTCAACATCTATTCCATCGCCGCCCACCGCGGCTTTGCCGATGCGCTGGTGGCAGGGATAGTCCCGCGCTACTGGAAAGAGGGTGTGGGGCTGGCGCGCCTGACCTTGCTCGTACCCAGCAGCCGTGCTGCACGCACCTTGTCAGAGGCTTTCACTCGGCACAGCGGAGAAAGCGGCGCGCAAGGCATGTTGATGCCGCGCATGGTGACAGTCGGCGATCTTGATCTCGATGAGAGCTTGGGCGTCTTGCTCGACCCTCTGGGCGCAGGTGACATACCTCCGGCGGTTGAGCCAACGCGGCGCTGGCTTGAACTGGCAGAGCTGATCGCAATTGAGCGGGCTGATCTGAAACAGCCAGCGCTGCCAGGTGCTGCGCGATTGCGGGTGGCACGAGAGATTGCTCAGACGCTCGACAGACTGCTGGTCGAGGAAAAGACGCCTGCTGACCTGATCAGTCCCCAAGTGCTCGATATGCTCGGCGATCTGTCCGAGCATTGGCAAAATTCGCTTCGGCTTTTTGCGCGAGTTGCGGCGCGTTGGAATGATCGGTGTGCAAAGCGCGGCGAGATTGACGCGGCGACTCGGCGCAATCTCTTGTTCGACCGGGCTGCGAAACGGTGGCGCAGCGAGGCTCCTGCCACTCCGATCCTCGCTGCTGGTGTCACCAGCGCCTCGCCTGCTCTTGCTCGAATGCTGCGAGCGATTGCGCAGCTTGAGAACGGCGCCGTGGTGCTGCCCGACCTCGATCTTGAGCTGTCGCCAGACGCGTGGGAAGAGCTAGGCCGCGCAGGCATTGCACCTGAACCCGGGGCAGAGGCATTCGGCTCAAAGGAAGTGCTCACGCACCCTCAATATCATCTCAAATTATTGCTTCAGCGGATGGGCGTGGCGCGAGAGGAAGTGCGCGCCTGGCATCGCAAAGGCATCAGCGCCGCGCCGCCTGCTCGCAGCCGCGCGATCAGCTCGCTGTTTCTGCCCCCGCAGGCAAGCCGTTCCTGGGTAGACCTCGACAAGGACAAACGCCGCCTCACCGGGTTGCGCCTGATGGAAAACGCCACCGCGGAAGAGGAAGCGCAGTCGATCGCGCTGCTGGTGCGCGAGGCGTTGGAGCAACCGGGTAGGCGCGTCGCCGTGATCAGCGCGGATCGCTCCCTTGCCCGCAGGGTCGCACAGCATCTCGATAGATGGTCGATCAAGGCAGATGATTCTGCGGGGCGCGCGCTCTCGATCACGTCTGCCGGGCGCTTGATGGGCCTGCTTGCCGAGCTTGCGTCCAATGGGCTCGATCCCGCTTTGCTGGTGGCGCTGCTTGGGCATCCTCTGGTGCGACTGCATGATGGGCCTGAGGCCCGCGCTGACTGGCTTAAGTCGCTGCGCCGGTTTGATCGCCAGCTGCGCCGTGAAACGCTTGCTCCCGGATTGGAACCGCTGTCGGGTGTCGCGAAGAAGGCGAATGTGGCTGAGTGGTGGGTTGAGGTCATGCCGGTCCTGACGCCGCTTCTGGACCTGCCGGACGAGGCGCCGCTTGCCGAGATCCTCGACGCCTTGGCGGCTTGCGCAGAGGCGCTTGCGGGCGAGGGGGCGTGGTCGCGAGAGGATGGGCGCGCTCTGGCTCAATTGGTAGAGGAAGTGCGTCTTCATGCGCGCGCTGTGGGCACTGCGATTGCGAAGGCAGACGTTGCTGGGATTACCCGCGATGCGATGGAGGCTGTGGCGGTGCGCCCTCCCTATGGCGGACATCCGCGCGTGGCGATTTACGGTCTGCTTGAATCGCGCATGGCGCGCGCTGATCTGATCATCTGCGCGGGGCTGAATGAAGGCAGCTGGCCGCAAGTGCCCGGAGCGGATGCCTTGCTTGCGCCGGGCGTGTTGCGCGCGCTGGGTGTGCCGGGCGCGGAGTTCCGCATTGGCCTTGCTGCGCATGATCTGGCCGGAGCCATGGGCGCGCCAGAAGTGGTGCTCAGCCGTGCGCAGCGCGACACGGAAGGGCCGACCTTGCCCTCGCGCTTCCTGTTGCGGGTGCAGGCCTTGCTCGGGGAGGAGCTGGCGAAGGACCATCAAGAGACCGGCATTCCGGCTATGCTCGGCCCGCTCGATCGCGCGCCACAGGCAGCACCGCCTTATCCGCGCCCCCGGCCTCGCCCCAGCGCCAAGCAGCGCAAATCAGTCAAGATCAGCGCCACCGCGCTCGATCGGCTATTGGGTGATCCCTATCAATTTTATGCGCGCGAGATCCTAGATCTGAAGACGCTTGATCCGCTGACCGGCGACCCGTTCGGCGATCCCGCTTTACGCGGAACTTTGGTCCACGAGATCCTTGAGAAGTGGCACAAAGCGCGTGAGGCCGATCCTGATCTTTCAATCCGTGATTTTGCTGACAAGCAATTCGCTGAGGCGCAGGTCCACCCTCTGTTCAAAGGGCTGTGGCAGCCGCGCCTTGTGGCCGCGCTCGAGCGGTTTGAGGCCTGGATCGACGAAGCCGCGAATGATGGCCGCGAAGTTCTGCTGAGCGAGACATGGGGCACAATGATGGTCGAAGGGATCGAGGTTTCGGGTCGCGCCGACCGGATCGACCGACTGCCCGATGGCAGCCTTGCGATCATCGACTACAAAACCGGCAAGCCGCCGACAGCGGCTCAGGTTGAGGCAGGATATGCCCTGCAAATGGGCGTGCTCGGCCTCATTGCGCGCAATGCGGGCTTCGCGAAGGGGCGCGTTCAGGGCGAGACACGAGCGTATGAGTATTGGTCGCTCGCTAAAAAGGACGGCAAATTCGGATATAATGAAGAGCCGCTCAAAACGGGGCGCAAGACGTCCGGACTGACCTATGATGACTTTCTTCCCAAACATGAGGAGTATCTGCAAAGGGCGATCTCCAAATATCTCAATGGCGATGCGCCGTTCACGGCGAAGGAGAACCCGGATTATCCCGGCTACACCGAATACGACCAGCTGATGCGATTTGAGGAATGGCAGATCCGCCTTTCCGAAGCCCGTACCGATGGTGACAAGCAGGACGAGGCATGAGCGGCGCTGTCTATCCTCTCCAAGGCAACCAGCTCAAGGCCGCAGACCCACGCGATAATATCTGGCTGTCAGCCTCCGCTGGGACCGGCAAGACGCAGGTGCTCTCCGCGCGCGTGCTGCGCTTGCTTTTGACGCCCGGTGTCGAACCCTCGCAAATCTTGTGCCTCACCTTCACCAAGGCGGGTGCGGCGGAGATGGCTAACCGGATCAACGCCGTGCTTGCGCGCTGGGTGCGGTTGGATGCAGGGACGCTTGCCAAAGAGCTAAAGGCTTTGGGCGCAGCGATTGATCCCAAGACGCAGGCCCATGCGCGGACCCTGTTTGCGAGTGTGCTGGATTGTCCCGGTGGGGGCCTGAGGATTGATACGATCCACGCTTTCTCGCAATGGCTGCTCGCAAACTTCCCCGAAGAGGCCGACCTTACCCCCGGCGCCCGCCCGATGGAGGACCGCGAACGCGAGTTGCTGGCGCGCGATGTGCTTACTGAGATGCTGAGCGAGGGCGATGCGCGGCTGAACGATGCGGTCAGCCACTTCGCCCGCGTCAAGGACCCTGACGCCTTGCGCGGCTGGCTGATGCGCTGCGCCAGCGCGTCGCAATTGTGGCAGGGCAAAGGTGCTTGGCAGCCGCCCATGGCTCCAAGGGTGCAGCAATTATTGGGAATACCGGCAGGGGCAGACGCGCGTTGGGCGGAAGAAGTGCTTCATGCAGAGGTGTTCCCTGACGCACAAGTGACCGCGATGTTGCCGCTGATGCGCGACTGGAACACCAAATACGGCCAGGCCACTGCAGAATTCCTCCCGCAATGGCTTTCGGCTGATATGGAGCAAAGAGCCGAGCTCGTCGGCAATTTCTACCAAACGGTGCTCATCAAGAACGGCAATCCGCGCAAAATGGCAAAGCCAGCGCAGGCCGAACCTAATCTGCCAGCATGGCAGGACGAGATCGCTGCCGCGCTCGCGCTGTACAGGGACCGCCGCGCGCTGCTGGCTCTCGCCGATTTCCTCACTCCGGCGCTTGAAATGGGCCGCGCTTTTGCGCTGCGGTGGGAGGCGGCGAAAGTGCGAGGGGGCTATCTCGACTTCGACGACCTGATCCACAAGGCAGCGACCCTTCTGGGCAAAGGCGAAGCAGCCGAGTGGATCCGCTATAAACTCGACCGCAGTTTCGACCACATCATGATCGACGAAGCGCAAGACACCAATGCGGCGCAATGGGACATCGTCTTTGCGCTGATCGATGACTTTTTCTCCGGTGAAGGCGCGCGCGGTGACAAGATCCGCACGATCTTCACCGTGGGCGATTACAAGCAGGCTATCTTTGGTTTCCAGGGCACCAGCCCCGACAATTTTGAGCGCGCCAAGAGCAAGGTTGAGGCCGCGATCAAGGCCGCCAAAACCAACGCTCATGAATTGCGCGAAAATCGCCGCTTGCCCGAATTTGACGATCCGGAGCTGGGTCGCTCATTCCGCACCTCAGAGCCGGTTCTGCGGTTTGTCAATCAGGTGATCGATGCGCTGGGATTTGAGGCGTTCGGTCTGCCCAAAGCTCCCGATGCGCATGAAGGCGATGACCGCGCTGGTCTGGTTGCACTGTGGCAGCCTGTGATGGGCGCAGCCGATAACCTCGATGATGACCACGAGCGTGATTGGCTCCCCGCGCACGACACCGAAATGGCAGATCGGATTGCGCAGCAGGTGAGCCGCTGGGTCGATCCCAAAAACGCCAACCACGAACCTTTCGTGCTGGAGAAAGGCAAACGCCGCCATGCTCGTGCTGGCGACATCATGGTGTTGGTGCGAAAGCGCAAGGACCTGGCCAATCAGATCGTTGCAAAATTGCACGCGCGCGGAGTGGCTGTCGCGGGGGTGGATCGATTACGGCTGGGAGCACCTCTCGCGGTCAAGGACCTGATGGCGGCGCTTCGCTTTGCTGCACAGCCGCTTGATGATCTCAGCTTGGCGAACCTGCTCGCTTCGCCCTTGATCGGATGGTCGCAGGGAGATTTGCTCGCCTTTGTGCCGCGCGATGAGGGCGTGCGCCTGTGGGACCATATCCGCAAGCATGAAGACCCTTTTGTGAGGGAAAGCGCCGACACGCTTCGCGCGCTGCTCAGGCTCGCCGACTACGAAACGCCGCAAGCGCTGCTTGCATGGTTGCTGACGGGCCCATGGGGAGGCCGGGCCAAGCTCGTCGCGCGGCTGGGTCGCGAGGCAAACGATCCTATTGATGAGCTGGTCAACGCTGCCTTCGCCTATCAAAGCGCGCATGTGCCCTCACTTGCTGGCTTTATCGAATGGTTCGATGCAGGCGAAGGCGAATTGAAGCGCGATGCGGATGAGGCGGATGCGCAAGTCCGGGTTATGACCGTACATGGGTCCAAAGGTTTACAACGGCCAATCGTCATCCTCGCCGATGCGACTGGCGGGCCGAGCACAAACGAAGCGCTGGAACTGGCCGACGATCCGCTCGGAACACTAGGCGACGCGGCGCCCGCGGTTCCGCTCCCTTCCTTGTCGGCAGATGAGCGCGTCGGCCCCGTTGCAAAAGCAGAGGAGAAGGCGGAGATCGCCGCGATGCAAGAGCACTGGCGGTTGCTCTACGTTGCAATGACGCGCGCCGAGGAGGCTCTGTTTATCGGCGGTTCGCTTGGTCCAAGGCAGGCGAAGAAAGGCGAACCGCACGAAGACAGCTGGTACGCAAAGCTGCTCCCTGTTTTCGACACTCCCCCGTTGGAAGATGCGATCTGGGGCAGCTTACGCGAGTGGGGCATGCGCGCAGATCCGCTGTTCGAGGCTGAAGAAACGTCGGCTGGCGCTGAAAGAGTGGTGCTGCCGACATGGGCTACCACTCCTATCGGCGAAGAGCCGCGTCCTCCCAGGCCGCTTGCGCCGAGCAATGCGGGAGAGGAGCAAGGCTCCGACCCACCGCTTGAGGCAGAAGTAGCGGCCATCGCTGCCCGGCGCGGGGTGCTGATCCACCGCTTGCTTGAGCGATTGCCCGATATTGCTCCCGATACCCGCGAGAAAATCGCCCAGGTTTGGTTGGAGCGCCAAGCGCAAGGCCTTGCGCCCGAGGCGCGCGCTGAAATGCTTGGAAGTGCGCTTAAAGTGCTTGATCATCCCGCTTTCGGCGACATTTTCGCACCAGGCGCACTGGCCGAGGTGCCGCTTACTGCGACCGTTGGAGGCGTGGTTGTAACCGGGATCGCAGATCGACTGCTGGTCAACGATGACACCGTCACCGTGGTGGATTTCAAGACCACGCGCCGCCCGCCACAGAGTCTTGAGGATGTACCGCTCAGCACCCAACGCCAGATGGCAGCCTATCATGCGGCTTTGTCGGTGATCTATCCAGATAAGAATGTCCGTTGCGCTGTCCTCTACACGCATCAACCAACGCTGTTCGAAATCCCCGCGGTTACACTCGAAGCGCACAAGGATCGTTTGGGGCGGACGCAGGATAACTATGCGCCTCAGGCTCTTGAGTGAAGCGCAAAGCAGCTTAGATTAATTCGCAACAACCGACTCCATCTTTTCGCGGGGCCGGGCCAACTCAATTAGGAGAAGCCATAATGGCCACCGTCAATGTCACCGATGACAGCTTCAAAGCCGATGTGCTCGATAGCGACAAGCCAGTGCTGGTCGATTTCTGGGCCGATTGGTGCGGTCCATGTAAGATGATCGCCCCGGCACTTGAGGAAATCAGCGAAGAGCTCGGCGAAAGCGTCACCATCGCCAAGATGGACATCATGGAAAACACCGGCATCCCATCGGAAATGGGCGTTCAGTCGATCCCGCTGATGGTGCTGTTCAAGAACGGCGAAGCTGTCGCGCGCAAAGTCGGTGCAGCGCCCAAGAGCCAGCTTAAGGACTGGCTCGAAGGCGAGATTTGATGATGTGTGGCCTGCCAAGCGCAGGCCCCCAACTCAGTCGGCTGGCATGTAGCCCGCTTTGATCAGTCGCTCAGCGAGTTCATCGAACAATGCCCGGCTGCCCCCACCGACCATACCTTTTCGACCATCATCGACCCGATAGGCTGAGCCGTCGGGCCGAAGACACGCGCCGCCGGCTTCGTTGAGGAACAGGCAGCCGGCGGCGTGATCCCACGGTAGAGTGCGCTCGTAAATCGCGAGGTCGTGGCCGCCTAAGACGATAAGCGGATATTGCTCGCATGCTGCTCTTGGCGGTTGGACGATGGTGTAGTGCGGTTCAATCTCGGCTTCGAATAATGCGCGCGCGTCATCGGGCATGAAGCCTTTCATTGCTGCAAGGTTGGCTGGCGTGTCGCCTGAAGACTTCGCTGTTACCTTCTCGCCATCGACAAACGCCCCTTCGCCGCGCTTTGTATGGCACAGTCGGTCGCGCTGCGGGTCGTAGATCCATCCTGCCACCGCCTCGCCTGCATCGGCCAGCGCGATCATAACTCCAAAATGGCCTTCGCCACTCGCAAAGTTTGACGTGCCGTCGATCGGATCGATGATCCAGCACGGGCCGGAGAGCTTCTCCATGATGCTGGCGTCAGCCGCCACAGCTTCCTCGCCGACAACTGCCACATCGGGCGCGAGTTTGGTGAGGGCATCGGTTAGAAACGCCTCGACCTCGCGGTCGACGATGGTCACGGGGTCATCCTCACCCTTCATCTCGATCTGGTCCGCCGTCAGCGCGCGGTATCGCGGCATGATCGAGCGCTCAGCAGCGAAGCGAAATAGATCGCGGATTTCAGCATCGAGGGGAGAAAGTTCCGCCATGGCTCAGCTGCGGTAGTCGGCGTTGATCGAGATATATCCATGGGTGAGATCGCAGGTCCAAACGTCAGTGCGACCCTCGCCAATGCCCAGATCAACCGCAATGTCGATTGCCTGGCCCTTAAGATGTTCGGCCACAGGAGCCTCATCATAGCCGTCGACAGGCAGACCGTTTTTCGCGATCCAGATCCCTCCAAAGGCGATCGAAAGCTTGTCTCGGTCCGCTGGCTCTCCGGCTTTGCCGACAGCCATGACCACGCGCCCCCAATTGGCGTCCTCTCCCGCGATGGCGGTCTTCACGAGAGGGGAGTTCGCAATGGCCAACCCGACACGCTGGGCGCTGGCATCATCAGAGGCGCCCGAAACCCGGATCGTGATGAACTTGCTCGCCCCTTCGCCGTCGCGGACTACGAGCTGTGCAAGTTGCCTGCACATATCGGTGAGCGCGGCGGCAAAAGCGTCGGCTCCGGGACTGCCCCAGCCTTCGATCCTGGGCGCGCCAGACTTGCCAGTCGCAAAGGCAAGCACCGTGTCGCTGGTCGAAGTGTCGCCGTCGACGGTGATGCAGGAAAATGTCTGCACATTGGCTGCGGTGAGCAGCTCTTGCAGGAAAGCAGGCGCGACGTCCGCATCGGTGAAAATATAGCCAAGCATTGTCGCCATATCCGGGGCGATCATGCCAGAGCCCTTGATGATTCCAGCGAGCTCTACGCGAGCCGATCCGACCATTGCGCTGGTATGAGCACCCTTGTTGAATGTATCAGTTGTGTTGATCGCAGCTGCGACATCCTCCCATCCGCACAAATTGGCGGTGAGAGCCGCTTCGAGGCCTGCACGCGCCTTGTCCTGAGGCAGAGGGACGCCAATCACGCCAGTGGAAGAGACGAGTATATCGCTGGCGCTGCATCCCAACGCCTCAGCAACCTGAGATTGGATAGCTTCGACTGCCTCGCGTCCTCGGAAGCCGGTGAAGGCGTTGGCGTTGCCTGCGTTTACAATCAGAGCCCTTGCCTTACCTGATTTAACCTGCTCGCGACCCAGTTCGACCTCGCTGGAGGCACAGGCGCTTTGTGTGAAGACGCCAGCCACGCTCGTGCCCTCTGTGACCTCAATAAAGGTCAGATCGCAGCGATCCCATTCCTTGTAGCGCGCTTTGGCGACGCGCAGGCTCACTCCGTCAATCGCGGGGATCTTGGGGAAGGGCAGGGCAAGAGGTGAGCGTTCAAGGTCCATGGCAGAGCGCCTTAGGATTGCGGCTTGTCGCTGTAAACGCTGGAGTGAGTGGCCCCCGATGGCGCAGTGACCCGATCTGCCGCGGCCGGTCCCAAGAAATCTCCGGCACATGCGGTGGACGTTTTGTTAGCAATACCCTATCTACTGGCCACCATGATGCGTCGTCATCTGATCACTCTGTTTGCCCTTTTCACCGGGCTCGCTGCGCTGCAGACCACTGCGCAGGCAAACTCGCTCCAGTCGATGGTTGCGGGAGCAAGCGTATTTGCGAGCTCGCTTGAGGCCTCACAGACAGAGAATTGCAGCTGCGAAGCCGATGCACGTGCAAAGAAGCAGCAATGCATTGACCGCGCGAGCAAGGTCCCCTTCCACCGTCTTCCTGCCGCTTTGCGACCCCCTGTCGCTGTCGGCCCTGATCGCGCTTTGGAATAGCACTCTCAGACCTGATCTGACTGCTTCCGCATGCTGCCTCAGATGGCCGCTGCGGTCCTCTCATCACCTGTCTGCTGTTCACTTGTCCGCCATGGGAGCGGCCATCATAAGCGGATAGAAACGCCCTCTTTTCAAAGGCCTCTCAAATCCATGTTCGACACAATCGTCAAATCCATCTTCGGTTCTTCCAACGACCGATACGTCAAATCGCTCGGCAAAATCGTCGATAAGGTCAATGCGCTTGAGCCGATGATCGAAGCGCTTTCGGATGAGGCTCTGCAAGCGCAGACCGCCAAATTCCGTGAGCAGCTCGACAATGGTTCGACCCTTGATGACATCCTGCCAGAGGCGTTTGCGACCGTGCGCGAAGCTTCCAAGCGCGTGCTCGGTATGCGGCACTTTGACGTGCAGATCATTGGCGGCATCGTCTTGCAACGCGGCGAAATCGCAGAGATGCGCACCGGTGAAGGTAAGACACTGATGGCGACCCTGGGCGTCTACCTCAATGCGATTGAGGGCAAGGGCGTGCATGTTGTGACCGTCAACGATTATCTGGCGACACGCGATGCGGAATGGATGGGGCAGCTCTACACCTGGCTTGGTCTGAGTGTAGGGGTGATCATCCCGAACATGCCTGAAACGGCGAAGCGTGACGCCTATAATGCCGACATCACCTACGGTACGAACAACGAGTTCGGCTTCGACTATCTACGCGACAATATGAAGCATTCGCGCCGTCAGATGGTGCAGCGCCCCTTCAATTACGCCATCGTCGATGAGGTGGATTCGATCCTGATCGATGAAGCCCGTACGCCTCTGATCATCTCCGGCCCGACTGAGGACAAATCGGATCTCTACACCGCACTCGATGCAGTCGCGAAGGAGATCCCAGAAGATTGGTATGAGAAGGACGAGAAGACCAAGAACATCCAGTTCAATGAAGAAGGTCTCGACGGGGTTGAGGAGCTTCTGAAGAAGAAGGGCCTGCTTGAAACCGACAACCTCTACGACGTTGAGAACACGCAGGTTGTTCACCACCTCGACCAGGCAATGAAGGCGGTGCACATGTTCCGCCGCGATGATCACTACATCGTGAAGTGGGAAAAGCAGCGCAACGAAGAAGGCGAGATGGTCGATGTTGGCAAGGTCATCATCATCGACGAATTTACCGGCCGAATGATGGATGGCCGCCGTTGGTCAAATGGTCTGCACCAGGCAGTCGAGGCGAAGGAAGGCGCGAAGATTGAGCCTGAGAACCAAACCATGGCCTCGATCACCTTCCAAAACTACTTCCGCATGTATCCAAAGCTTGCCGGGATGACCGGTACGGCCGCCACCGAGGCTTCTGAATTCTGGGACATCTACAAGGTCAATGTCGTCGAGATTCCGACCAACGTTCCGGTCCAGCGGATCGATGAGGAAGACGAGTTCTACAAGAACACGATCGACAAGTTCAAAGCCATCGCCCAGGCGATCAAGGAAAAGAACGACATTGGCCAGCCGATCCTGGTCGGCACAGTTTCGATCGAGAAATCAGAGCTTTTGAGTGAATTCCTCAACAAGGAAGGCGTCAAGCACGAGGTGCTCAACGCTCGCCAGCACGAACGTGAAGCGCATATTGTGGCGCAGGCCGGTCGGCTTGGCGCGGTGACGATTGCGACCAATATGGCTGGGCGCGGGACCGACATTCAGTTGGGCGGTAATGTTGACTTCCGCATTGAGGATGAGCTGGGTGAGATGGAAGCTGGCCTCGTCAAAGATGCTGAGATAACGCGGATCAAGGAAGAGGTCGCAGCTGAAAAGCAACAGGTTCTCGATGCGGGCGGTCTGTTCGTCCTTGGCACTGAGCGCCACGAATCGCGCCGGATCGACAACCAGTTGCGCGGCCGTTCAGGTCGTCAAGGCGACCCAGGCCTCTCGCGCTTCTATCTGTGCCTTGAAGATGACCTCCTGCGCATCTTCGGCCCCGACACTTTGTTTGCCAAGATGATGAACTCGAACCTCCAGGATGGCGAGGCGATCGGTTCAAAGTGGCTCTCCAAAGCGATTGAAACCGCTCAGAAAAAGGTCGAGGGCCGCAATTACGAAACGCGTAAACAGGTGGTTCAGTACGACGATGTGATGAACGACCAGCGCAAGGTCATCTACGAACAGCGCGCTGAAATCATGGATTCCGAGACGGTTGATGATGTCGTGGTCGATATGCGCCACGATACGATCAACTCGATCGTCTATTCGAATTGTCCCTTTGGTTCCTATCCCGAACAATGGAATGTCGAAGGCCTCAAGGAAAAGCTCGATGAGGTGTTCGGCATCACCGTTCCTATCGAGGAATGGCTCGAAGAAGATCAGGTCGAGCAAGAGATCATCGAAGAGCGGATTCGCAAGCAGACCGACGAGATGATGGAGGCCAAGGTTGCCAATTACGAGCTGGCAGACTGGCGCGGCGCTGAAAAGCAGACCTTGCTGGAGCAGTTGGACTATCACTGGAAGGAGCACCTGGCGACACTTGATGCGCTGCGGCAGGTCATATGGATGCGCGGGATCGCGCAGAAGCAACCCATCAACGAATACAAACAAGAGGCCTTCGCGCTTTTTGAGACGCTGCTCGAAACCCTGCGTGAACATGTCACCGCGCGTCTGTTCAAGGGTGAACTGCGCGTAGTTCGTCCAATGGCCGAGGCTTTGCCTGATTTGCCTGACTTCCTCACCGGCCATATCGACCCACTTACCGGGCTCGACAATTCCAACGACGGAGATGGGTCTGCGGACCGGCCAGAACTGTTTGGCTCGCTTGCTGGCTCGCCGCGAGCGGCTGCTGGGCCGGGCGGGGCGATCACCGAGAACCCCTATGCCCATCTCAACATCAGTCGTAATGCGCCTTGCCCCTGCGGATCAGGCAACAAGTACAAGCATTGCCACGGTGCAGCGGGAATTCCCGCGGCCAAGGCAGCCTCGCTCTGAGGCTGGGCGGCTCTGGGAGGACGTTTGAAGCGTGCCGCTGATCGTCCTCCTTGCCGCCGGGTTCTTCCTCACCGCGCTGCTCTATGCGAGCGTCGGTTTCGGAGGCGGGTCCACCTATGCCGCGCTTCTGGCGTTGTCTGGGCTGGATTACCGCGTCCTGCCGATGGTGGCGCTGGCGTGCAATATTGTAGTCGTCGCAGGGAGCACTTGGCGCTTTTCAAGAGCCGGCGTGACCCCGTGGAAGGGCGCGCTCCTCCTAACCGCTCTTGCCGCGCCGGCGGCGTTTATTGGAGGCACCATTCCGATAGATCGGGAGGCGTTCCTGCTGCTGCTTGGCGGCAGCCTTGTCCTGACCGCACTCACCATGCTGATTCCGATACGTGAGGTGGGAGAGGGGGAGGAAGCGCCAATGCAGCTTGCCGGAGCTATGCCTTTTGTTGCGGCTCCAATTGGTTTTCTGGCTGGTTTGGTTGGCATCGGCGGGGGCATCTTCCTTGCCCCGCTCCTCCACCTTACCCGATGGAAAAATGCACGCGCTATCGCCGCCACGGCGAGCTTGTTTATCCTTGTGAATTCCGTCTTTGGTCTCGCGGGGCAAATGGCAAAAAATGGTCCCGCCATGTTTGGGGGCGCAATGGCGGAATCGCTACCTTTGCTGTTGGCCGTCGTGATCGGCGGGCAGATCGGCAGCCTGATGGCGGTGAGAGTGCTTCCCATGCGCTGGATCCGGTGGCTGACGGCACTGCTGGTCGCGGTTGTGGGAGTACGGTTGCTATGGGGCGCATAGCCCTCAATTTTGAGTGACACTGGTTTGACGGCCTACGCCGCCTACTCAGGTTGACACTTTGGGCTTGAGAGCAGCATTCTCATCCAAGGGATCAATTTGGGGTTTATTGCATTATTCGAGTCGTTCCAGCTAAGTTCATTCATTGAACCTTGCAGCATGCCCCATTGCATTCCCGCCTAAGTCCGGGAGTCTGACGTGCCTACGCAAATCACTTCCCAGGAAGGCAAGCCCGCCGATTGGACGAGCAGCCTGACATATCAAAGCCGGGCGACTTCCCGTCCGACGGTGGCAGATTTGCGCGAACTGGCCTGGAAGGCACGCCAGCGCAATCGCAATCTGGGCGTCACCGGCATGCTGCTCTATGACAAGGGACGCTTCTTTCAAACGCTTGAAGGACCGCCTGCGAGCCTTAAAACCCTATGGAACTCGATCGCCCAAGATGAGCGCCACACCGATATTGAGATCTTGAGCGAGCATATCATTCCAGCCCGCTTGTTCGGAGCCTGGGATTTGCTGAGCTACCACGGTGATGCAGAAAGCAATCCTGCAATCGAAGATGCACACGCCGCACACGCGCTGACACCGCAAGTGCCCGGATTGATCGAACTTGTGATGAACGGGGATGATCTTGGTATCAACGCCTTGATCACTTCGTTGTCGGATCAGGGGTGGAATGGCGATGCGATCATCATGCATTTGATCGAGCCAGCTGCGCGCGCGCTTGGCGATGCGTGGCTGTCTGATGACTGCTCCGAACTCGACCTTACCATTGGCGTCAGCATGCTGCAGATTGCAGGCCACGCAGTGCGTCATCATCCTTCAAATCCGGCGCTTAGAGGAGGACGGTTCAGCATCTTGCTAGCCACTGCCCCAGGTGAGCCGCATGCTTTGGGAACGTCCTTGCTTGCCGATATGTTCACTGATGCGGGATGGCGGGTGGACATGTCATATCCAGACAGCGATTCCGAGCTTGCTAATCAGCTCGCCTCTCAAAAACCTGATGCCGTGGACATCGGATTGTCGGACGCCCTGACGCGAGAGCATCGTCTGGCACGATTGCGCGAGACGGTAGAGCGAAGCCGTTTTGCAGCGCCTGATAATCTTGCTGTTGTGTCGGTTGGGGGGAGGCTGTTCGCGGACGCGCTGGCAACGGCTGAAGCTGTTGGAGCCGATATTGCGAGGCAAAGCGCGGCAGGCTCCAGCATAGCAATCGCTGACTTGATCAAGCAAAAGCGTCAGCAAAAGCACTGAGCGCCGTGGTCTTGTCATATGAAGAAAATGGCTCCCCGAGTTGGATTCGAACCAACGACCAAGTGATTAACAGTCACCTACTCTACCGCTGAGCTATCGGGGAGCAGCTTTCCAAGCGGTATGTAAGGAAAGCGAAGCGCGCGTATATGAGTCGGCGTGGGCCTTGGCAAGGGGGTGATTACGGTTTTTCGCTCTCGGCGGGATAGACGCTCCGGTATCGCGCCCTAATCCACGGCAAACTGTTCCGCCACAATCCGGTCGGCCAGCGATTGGCCGGGATCAAAAAGCAGCTCAAGCTCTTTGTCATGCGCAATTTCGACCGTGACTTCGGCGATGTCTCGCAGTTCGGTCTGGTCTGCCACAGCCGCCACGGGGCGTTTGACGGGATCGAGCACCCGCAATTTGATCCGCATTTCATCGGGTAGGATGGCACCGCGCCAGCGGCGCGGGCGGAACGGACTGATCGGCGTGAGTGCGAGCATCCCGCTGTCGAGGGGGAGGATCGGACCATTGGCCGACAGATTATAGGCGGTTGATCCTGCTGGTGTCGCAACCAACACTCCGTCGCCGACCAACTCCTCGATCCGCACGCGGCTTCCCACGGTGACTTCGATCTTGGCGGTCTGACGCGTTTCACGCAGCAGCGACAGCTCATTGATCGCGCACATTTCATGGGTTTCACCCGCCTGAGTGGTGGCCATGATGCGAAGAGGCGTGATTGTCTTACCACGGGCGTGGCAAATCCTCTCGATGACCGAGCTGGCGGTATCATAGCGGTTCATCAAGAAGCCGACTGTGCCCCGGTTCATCCCGAATGCAGGCACGACATTGCCTTCATTGAGCATCGAATGGAGGGTCTGAAGCATGAAGCCATCACCGCCCAAAACGACCGCTGCATCAGCTTCGCTAAGCGGCGCCCAATCGCGCTGCGCCCAAAGCATGGAGAAGGCTTCTTGCGCGCGAGGTGTCTCAGAAGCAAGCAGGGCTATGCGTGAGAAATTCTGGACCGGAGCGCCCTCATCGTCCTGATCGAGATCAGCCTGCGGCGCGCCGCTCATCGTTTCGGAACCCACTTGCGCTCTCCACCCGTTTCCAAGGGCCTCCCTTCAGGCCCGCTCTCGAGTTCTTGGCAACGGTTATAAGCGTTTACCAAAAGCTGCTATCAAAGGGACGCGGATCCCTTTTCGTATGTGCTCAGCCATGGTCCAAACCCAGGGATGAGCCCTAACGGTTTGTCCTGATGTTCCAATTTCGGGCGGATTGCAAATGGGGAGCGCATTTCGCGGCAGTCGCCGCTAAGGGGCAGGAGATGGATAGAGGGCAGAAAAAGAGCGGCAAAACGCTCAGCCACTCGCTGCGAGAGCCAGCAGGAACGCCGTTTCCCGGCGTGAGACCGGCTGCTCTCGAGCAGGATCTGCTGCGCGCGCTCGATCGGCGCGAGATCGAGGTCTTGTTTCAGCCTCAATTCTCTTGTCAAAGCGGCGCTGTTGTCGGTGCGGAGGCCCTTGCACGTTGGCAGCATCCAAGCCTGGGTGAGATCGGGGCACGCGACCTGTTTTCCATCGCAGAGCGAGCGGCACTGGTTGCGCCCTTGTCGAGGCATGTGGTGGCACGCGCGCTCGAAGACGCGGGACACTGGCCTGCCGAACTTACCGTTTCGCTTAACATCACGCCGGAGGAGCTTGGGGACCCGCGCTTTGCGTCTGACTTTGCAGCGATCATCGCAAAAAGCGACATTGCGCCTCGGCGCTTGATGCTTGAAATCACCGAAGACTTGCTGGTGCGAAATATCGAGCAAGCGTCAGCAGCATTGGGCGCGTTAAAGGCGCTCGGCTTCCGAACTGCGCTCGACGATTTTGGCGCGGGGTTCTGCAATTTCCGCTATTTGCGCGAATTGCCGCTAGATGCGATCAAGCTCGACAAGATCATGGTGGACGGCATTCCTGGCGATGCGAAGGCCCTGGCGGTTCTGCGCGCCATTCTGCAACTTGCAAAGGCGCTTGATCTGGCGATCTATGCCGAGGGCATTGAAAGCGACGTACAACGCGCAACGATCAAAGCCGAAGGGTGCGATTATTGGCAGGGCTTCTTGAGGGCACAGCCAATGAAGAGCGAAGATGTGCTTGCGCTGTCCCGAACCGCACGTGGCCAAGGACACGGCTGAAGCAAACCGCTTTGCCGCTGAGCTGCTCCGATGGAGGCTCTGCTTCGTCAAGCAGCCTGCTTTTTGCGCGCCCTGCGGACAATCCCACTTAGCCCTTTAGTCAGCTGAAACAGACCGTTGAGGCGGCTTTGCGGATCGCCCCATGCACGGTTGATGACCAGCTTCATATCAGGCCGCAGCTTGGCGGTGCCCGAGAGTCTGTCGACGTAAGCGAGCAGACCTGGACCATCAGGGAAATCGTCCATGTGGAAGGTCACGAGCGTGCCGCGCGCCCCGACGTCGATCTTGGCAATATTGGCTTCGATAGCTTGGTGCTTGATCTCAATCAGGCGGATGAGGTTCTTGGTCGGTTCGGGCAAATCGCCGAAACGGTCGATCATTTCGGCCGCCATCGACTCAATCTCGGCCTTGTCCTGAGCTTGGTTTAGGCGGCGATAGAGTGCCATGCGAACGGCGAGGTCAGGGACGTAGTCCTCCGGGATCATGATCGGCGCGTCGACAGTGATTTGGGGTGAGAACGCATCAGCAGCCTTCTCCAGCCCCATCTGCCCCGCTTTTGCCGCCATGATCGCGTCTTCGAGCATCGATTGGTAGAGCTCGAACCCAACCTCACGGATGTGACCTGATTGCTCATCGCCGAGCAAATTGCCGGCCCCGCGAATGTCCAGGTCATGACTGGCGAGCTGAAACCCTGCGCCCAGGCTGTCGAGATCGCCGAGCACCTTGAGGCGCTTCTCCGCAATCTCGGACAGCTGAACGTCATTTTCGTAGGAGAGGTAGGCGTAAGCGCGCAGTTTTGATCGGCCCACTCGGCCACGCAGCTGGTAGAGTTGGGCCAAGCCAAAGCGGTCGGCACGGTGGATGATGATCGTATTTGCGCTTGGCAGATCGAGGCCACTTTCGACAATGGTGGTCGAGAGCAGCACTTCGTATTTGCCGTCGTAGAACGCGCTCATCCGCTCTTCAATCTCGCCAGCGCCCATCTGCCCGTGGGCTGAGATCGACTTTACCTCCGGCACGTTTTCGCGCAGCCATTCCTCCACCTCGGCCATGTCTGAAATGCGCGGTACGACGATAAAGCTTTGGCCGCCGCGGTGATGCTCGCGCAAAAGAGCTTCGCGCATCACCATGTCGTCCCATTCCATCACGTAAGTTCGGACCGCCAGACGGTCGACGGGAGGGGTCTGGATCGTGGAGAGCTCGCGCAGCCCCGTCATTGCCATTTGTAGCGTCCGCGGGATTGGGGTCGCGGTCAGCGTGAGCATGTGTACGTCGGAGCGCAGCTGTTTGAGCTTTTCCTTATGCGTCACGCCAAAGCGCTGTTCCTCATCGACGATCACAAGGCCAAGCTCGTTAAACTCGGTCGATTTGGAGAGGATCGCATGGGTCCCGACGACAATGTCGATGTCGCCAGAGGCCAGTCCCTCGCGCGTTTCGGTCATCTCCTTTGACGAGACTAGCCGTGAAAGACGGCCGATTTTCAACGGGAAACCAGCAAAACGCTCGGTGAAGTTTTGGTAGTGCTGCCGGGCGAGCAGTGTGGTCGGCGCGACGATCGCCACCTGCTGGCCGTTCATTGCGGCGACGAATGCCGCGCGCAAGGCTATTTCGGTCTTGCCAAAGCCCACGTCTCCGCAAACGAGGCGATCCATCGGCTTGCCGCTTTCCAAATCGCGCAAAACGTCAGCGATGGCGGCGTCCTGATCGTCTGTCTCTTCCCAAGGGAAGCGGTCGACGAATTGGTTGAAGCTGGCCTCTTCTGCGGCAAAGATCGGCGCTTTCTTGAGCGCGCGCTCCGCCGCGACCTTCATCAGCTCTCCGGCGATCGCGGTGATGCGCTCCTTGAGCTTCGCGCGGCGCTTTTGCCAAGCTTCTCCGCCGAGCCGATCGAGCGGAACGGTCTCTTCAGACGAGCCGTAGCGCGAGAGGACCTCAAGGTTCTCGACCGGAATGTATAGCTTGTCCCCGCCGCGATATTCAAGCGCAACGCAATCGTGCTGGCTCTTGCCAACAGGCACCGGGTCCAAGCCGAGATATTTGCCGATCCCATGTTCGACATGGACCACCAAATCACCGCGAGACAGTGCTTGTAGCTCAGCGAGGAAGGCGTCGGCGTCCTTGCGCTTTTTCTTGCGTCGAACCAATCGGTCGCCGAGCAAATCCTGTTCAGTGAGCAACTCAATCTGGTCGTTGGCAAAGCCAGTGTCGAGCGGCAGGACCATGGCGGTGGCCTGCGCCTTGCCTGCCTTTGGAGCCGCTGCTCCTTGCGCTTCCTGCCATGAGGTGGCGAGCGTGGTTGAAGCTCCGGCTTCCTCAAGGATTGAGGCGATCCGCTTGGCGCTGCCTTGCGAATAGGCCGCTATCATCGCTTTGCGACCTGACTTGGCAACCTCGGCGAAGTGCTTGGCCGCGGCTTCATAGATGTTGTCGCCGCGCGCGCGTTCCGGTGAGAAATCGCGCGAGGCTTTGAACCCAAAGTCGAGTGTTGCTGAGCTCTCGGGCGCGGCAAAGACGCTGGTGCGGTGTGCGGTCGCGGTGTCGAGCGCTGCGGCGAATTCCTGGTTCGACAAGTAGAGCGCGTGTTTGTCGAGGGGACGGTACGAACCCGTCTTGTCGGAAGCGACGCGGCCGCGCTGCTCGTGATAATCGGATACATCGGAAAGGCGCTCTTCGCTGGCGCCGATGGCGGCTTGATCGATCACCACGACATCATGCGGAGACAGGTGGTCAAAGAGCGTCGCGAGCCTGTCTTCGAACAGTGGAAGCCAATGCTCCATCCCGGCCAACCGCCGCCCATCGCTCACCGCTTCGTAAAGCGGGTCCTGCGTCGCCATGGCACCGAACAGTTCGCGGTAACGGCTGCGGAAGCGTTTGATTGAATCCTCGTCAATCAGAGCCTCGGATGCTGGCAGCAAGAGGTGTTCGTTGAGTCGGCCAGTTGACCTTTGCGTGCTGGGATCGAACAGGCGCAGGCTCTCCAGCTCATCGCCAAAGAAGTCGAGCCTCAGGCCTTCCTCAAGCGAGGAGGGGAAGATATCGACGATCGAACCGCGCACTGCAAATTCGCCATGATCGACGACCGTGTCGGTGCGCGAATAGCCTTGGCGGGTGAGGAGCGCCGACAGGCTTTCATGTCCGATCACAGTTCCCTGCTTGAAGCCGCGCACGCTCTCTCGAATGCGAAAGGGTGTGAGGACACGTTGCAGCACAGCGTTGGCGGTCGTCACCAAAAGCTGCGAGGATCCCGAAGGATGCTGCAAGCGAAACAGCGCTGACAATCGTGCGGCGCTGACTGAGAGGGCGGGCGAGGCACGGTCATAGGGAAGACAATCCCATGCCGGAAACTCAAGCACTTCGACTTCGGGCGCGAAGAACCGCGCAGCCTCTGCCATCGAGTGCATAGCCGCGTCATCTGGCGCAATGAACACCGCGCGCTGCCCGTCATTGAGCCGCGCCGCCGCGCGCGCCAAATCACTCATCACCAGCGGCTGCGCGCCGCGCGGCAATGAGGATAGCGTCAGCGGAGCCTCCGCTGTTAGAATGCGGTTCAGATCGGGCATATCAATTCAAAGGTTAGAAGCGCGGGCCGGTTCCCGCAAAGCTGGGAGAGGCGCCCTAGCTGGGTATGTCGACGTAGTCGAGCTTCTGCATCTTCTCGATCATCTCGCCCTGGAAACGCTCGGGCACGGGCGAGGTTTGCAGGCCCCAGGCCATGACATCGACGTCGTCCTCGGCCAGCAGATCTTCGAACCAGTCCATCTCCGCTTCGCCCCATTCAGCGGCGTAGCGGTCGAAATATCCGCCGATCATGTAATCGGCCTCGCGCGTTCCGCGGTGCCATGCGCGAAACTTTGCCCGCGCGAGACGGGTTTCGAGGCTGGGAATTTCAGGGACTGGAAGATCGTGGATTTCTGACATGCGGAAGGACCTAAGGCACTCGCAAGGTGGGTTCAACCCGGTATAGGGTCACATCATGCGGCCCGATATTCTCAATTCCCTGTTTGCGGAGAGCCAGACGCTCGACGGCGTTGGGCCCAAGCTTGCCAAACCGCTAGAGAAGCTCGGCCTCACCCGGATCAAGGATGTCGCCTACCATCTGCCTGAAAGGTTCGTGACGCGGCGTGTGATCACCGATCTCGATCAGGGCTCAGAGGGCGAGCAAGTGATCGTCGCGCTGACCGCGACCGAGCACCGTGCGGCGCGTAATCCGGGCCGGGGGCCTTACCGCGTGCTGGCGCAGGACGAGGCTGGTAATATCTGCGCGCTGACTTACTTTGGGCGCGCTTCGTACACCGCGAAAAAGCAGCTTCCGGTGGGGGAGAAACGCTGGGTTGCCGGACGTCTCGACCGCTATGGAGATATGCTCCAGATCGTTCATCCTGACCACGTTGAGACCAGCTCAGCAGCTCACCTCGCGCGGCTCAATGAGCCGGTCTATGCTCTTTCTGAAGGGCTCACGCAGCCCAAAGTGGCGGGCCTGGTCGTGCAATCGCTGGAACGCTTGCCAGAATTGCCTGAATGGATTGAGCCCGGGCAATTTGACCGCGAAGGGTGGCCAAGTTGGAGCGATGCCTTGCAACTGGCGCATAAGGACACGCATGAGAAGGCTCGCGACCGGCTTGCTTATGATGAACTTCTGGCGAATTCGCTCGCTCTGCTTCTGGTGCGAGCTGACGGACGGCGGCGGAAAGGGCAGGCCTTGCGCGGCGACGGACAAATGCGAGCAAAGCTCGACCTGCCGTTCGAGATGACCGGAGCGCAAAAACGCTCTGTGGCCGAAATCGAAGGCGATTTGCAGCAGGAAGCACCAATGCTGCGGCTGCTCCAAGGCGATGTCGGCGCAGGCAAGACTGTGGTGGCTCTGGAAGCGATGCTGATCGCGGTTGAGGCGGGGAAGCAGGCGGCGCTGCTGGCGCCGACCGAGATCCTCGCGCGGCAGCATTTTGAGACTTTGCGCAAGATGGCCGCGCCGACTGGTGCTGAGGTGGCTCTGCTGACGGGCCGCGCCAAGGGTCGCGAGCGCGAAGGGCTACTCATGGGCCTGATGAATGGCGAGATCGACATTCTTGTCGGCACTCATGCCGTTTTTCAGGACAGCGTCTCCTACAAGGATCTAGCCCTCGTCGTGATCGATGAGCAGCACCGCTTTGGTGTCCAGCAGCGCCTTGCGCTTGCGGCAAAGGGCAGGGCGGCTCCACACACGCTTGCGATGACGGCGACGCCGATCCCGCGCAGTCTGACCCTTGCGCAATATGGCGAGATGGATGTCAGCCGTTTGGATGAGTTGCCACCTGGAAGGCAGACGATAGACACTTTGGTCTTCCCTCAGTCGCGCATGGAAGAGATGGTTGCCGGTGTGGAGCGCCATCTAGCGAGCGGGTCGCAGGCCTATTGGGTCTGCCCGATGGTTCGCGAGGCCAATGGTGGATATCAGAGCGACGATATCGCAGCGGCAGAAGCACGCTATGCGGCCCTCAAGGAACGCTTCGGCGATGCTGTGGTGATGGTCCACGGCCAGCTTAAGCCCGAAGTCAAAGATGCCAATATGGAGCGGTTTGCGTCCGGAGAGGCCAAGCTTTTGATCGCGACGACCGTTATCGAGGTCGGAGTCGACGTGCCGAGCGCGACCTTGATGGTGATCGAGCAGGCCGAACGCTTTGGCCTTGCCCAGCTCCACCAATTGCGTGGGCGCGTTGGGCGCGGGTCGGAGAAGAGCCGCTGCGTACTCTTACGCGGAGACGAACTGTCCGAAACGGGCAAGAAACGCCTGACTTACATTAAGGAATCGCAAGACGGCTTCTTCCTCGCGGAGAAAGACCTTGAGCTGCGAGGTGGCGGTGAATTGCTAGGAACGCGGCAATCAGGCGAAGCTGCGTTTCGGATCGCTGATCTTGAACAAGTGCAAAAACTACTCGCAGCCGCCCATGCCGACGCACGATTGCTGATCGACCGCGACGGCGGACTGACGTCTGAGCGCGGCGAGGCGGCGCGGGTGCTGCTCTATTTGTTCGAGCGCGATTGGGGAGTTCAATTGCTGAGAGGAGGCTAAAACTTGTCTCTGCCTAATGTTGCGACTTGAGCCGCTCGACCAGGACATCGATCGCTTCGCCAATTGTCTGCCAGCATTGCTCAAAGCCGCTGTCATCGCCGTAATAGGGGTCCTGGACCGGCTCGCCTTGGCGGCCGTCAACGAGGTCCAAAAGCAGGCCGATCTCAGCCGTCGCATGATTTGGAGCGCGCGCTTCGATTCCGGCCAGATTGCTGGCGTCCATCGCGAAGATATAGGTGAAGCGGTCGAAGTCCGCTCGGGACAATTGCCGCCCCCTCGCACCGGAAATGTCCACTGAATGGCTTGCAGCGGTTGCGATAGCGCGTGGATCTGGACGCTCGCCAATATGATAGGCGGCGGTCCCAACCGAATCCACTGTGATGTCGAGCCCCGCTTCCTTGGCCGCAGCGCGCAAAGCGCCTTCGGCCATCGGCGAACGACAAATATTGCCGAGACACACAAAAAGTACGAATGTTTGAGGCTTTGTTGCTTGCGCCATGCCCTGCGTTAGCCGGGATAGCTAAAATATTGCAAGTTTAGCGGGTTATGCTGCCTTGGCGGGAAAGGGTTCGGTATTGCCAAGAACTTCTTCGACCATCCGGCGAATGTTGATCTGCGCTTTGAGCCTTGCGCCCAGCAATGCGGTGCCCGAGACTTTGCGTTGGACGAACAGAGTCTCGATCGGTGGGAAGGCCCAAGTGTCCTTGTCCTGAGCGATCTCCCACCCTTCGTCTCGCAGCAAAGGTACAAAGGCCCGGTCGCCAAAGTCGAAGGGCTTGTCCTCGCGCATTTCACCAATGACGATATCGACCATGCGCCCCACTCGGTCAGGGTGCTTTTCGTAGACGATCGGCATCATGAAACCCGATTCTATCGTCGCATCGATGACCTTCTGCCGGTCGCCTGCAAGGCCAGCATGCAGCATCTTGCGATAGCCGTTGGAGACATCGTGATCGACCGGGCGGCAGGCGCCAAAGTCGAGTAGGACTATCTCTCCTGTTGCAGGGCGGAAGCGGTAATTGGCAAAGTTGGGATCGGTCTGCATCACGCCAAACTCGAACAATTCGCGCGCGACCAATCGCATCAACCTTTCCATCGTCGCATTGCGGCGTTCTTCGGTTTCCTCATCGAGCCGCTCGATCGAAACGCCTTCTTCAAAGCTCATTGCGAGGATTGAACCGCGCGTCAGACCTTCGTGCAGGCGCGGAACTACAAAGCCCTCTTCGCCTTCGAGCATCCGGCGATAAAGCTCCATCTGCTCGCCTTCGCGCTGATAATCGGCCTCTTCGTGGAGCTGCTGTTTGGCAACGGCGAGGAGTTTGTCGATCTCAAGCTCTGGCGGGGCAAAGCCTGCGATTTTGAGCAAGGTCATGACGTTGTCGACATCGCTGTCGATGCTTTTGGCGACACCGGGATATTGGACCTTGATCGCAAGCTCCTGCCCATCGCGGGTCAACGCCTTGTGCACTTGTCCGATGCTGGCTGCGGCAATCGGTCGCGGATTGAACCATTTGAACTGCCGCCGCCAATCATTGCCCCATTCAGCACGCAGGACGGTGTCGAGCTGCTTGGTCGGCATGAAATTCGCTTGATCGCGAAGGCGGGCGAGGATTTCCGACAGCTCGGCCGGCAGAAAATCGCCCGCATCCATGCTGATCATCTGCCCCATCTTCATCGCCGCACCGCGCAGATGGGCAAGCCGATCGGTCATGCGCTTTACGTTGCCGGGGGTGAGGATCAGATCGCGGGCATTGAGCGATTCTCCACTGGAGAGCCTTCGCGCACCCTCCGCTGCCATGCCTCCAGCGACACCGCCAACAAGACGGCCAAAGGTGCCGATCCGCGCCAATCGGCCAGAGGGAACCGCTTTTTCGCGGGCCTTGTCGTTGTTGTTATCTGGAGTCTGCTCGGGCATCTGCTCTGGAGTCTGGTCGGACAAGGGCGGGGCGCTCTTCTGGTTGTTTGCATACAAGGAACGTGCGGGGGAGAGCGGCGTTCCCAGCTATGGGATTGCATGCCATGTGGGCGTTCGAGCAGGGGATTGCAAAGGCCCATCGGACCTCGCGCGCAATTCGGCTGGACCTTGAGACCCGCGCATCTCTAGAGGAGGTCGCAGCGTAGGAGTTTGCATGACCGACCATCCGCCCGCCGAACCTGAGACCTGCCCGACCCTCACACCCGCATCGATGTGGCTGGGCTATGCCGGACTGCTGCCGCAGATCATTTGCGTTGCGCTGGCGGGGAGCGGTCACGAATACGCCTTCACAGCGCTCGCCGGAGGGTTCGCCTATGCCGCCGCGATCTTCAGCTTTCTAGGTGGCGTCTGGTGGGGCCAGGCGATTGCCTCAGGCAAAGGCGGAACAGGCGCGTACCTGATTGCGGTCATGCCAAGCCTGCTTGCCGTGGCACTGTTCCTGCCGTGGAGCCTTGGCTGGGATTGGCCGGGGCCTGCGCTGATGTACCTCGGCGCGCTGATCCTCGCCTCACCGCTTGTTGACCGAACGTTAGGCTACGCCGCACCGGACTTTTTCCGCTTGCGTGTGCATTTGTCGGTGGGCCTTGGAGCGCTGACCATCGCGCTTGGCTTCATTGCTGAGGCGATTGTTTGAAGAAAACTGGTCGGGAAGAGAGGATTCGAACCTCCGGCCCCCGCCTCCCGAAGACGGTGCTCTACCAGGCTGAGCTACTTCCCGACTCAAAGGCACGCTCGCAGCGGCGTTCGTGCGGCCCGGCGTGCGGTAGGAGCGCGCCTATAGGTGTGGATAGCCATGGTGGCAAGCGGGCAATTGCCGCCTATAGCTTGTCGATATGGCCAGTGTTCCGACTCCGCACATTTATGCTTCCGACGCTCACCCAGAGCAGCAATACCTCGACCTGATGCGCCACATTTGGAGCAACGGGAGCGAACGGGTGGACCGCACCGGGGTCGGAACGCGTTCGATTGCGGGGGCAATGCTGCGCTTTGATCTCGCCGACGGCACCATGCCGCTGCTCACCACCAAGCGGGTCTATTGGAAGACCGCCACACGCGAGATGCTCTGGTTCCTCACGGGTGAGACCAATATCCGCCCGCTCGTCCTCCAAGGCGTCAAGATCTGGAATGAGTGGCCCCATGCGCGCTATGTCAAAGAGACGGGCGAAGACATTGCGCTCGATGATTTTGTCCAGCGCATAGCCGATGACGAGGCATTTGCGGAGCGTTGGGGCGACCTTGGCCCGGTCTATGGCAAGCAATGGGTTGATTGGCCGACCTATCGCTATCGCAAGGACGGCCTCTATGAACGCGGCCCCGGCATCAATCAGGTGGCGCAGGTGGTGGAGAGCCTCAAGTCATCTCCGGGTAGTCGTCGCCACATCATCGAAGGCTGGAATGTCGCCGAGCTTGACCGGATGGCTTTGCCGCCGTGCCACAAGACCTATCAGTTCCATGTTGAGGGCGAGGGTGCCGACGCGCGGCTCAATTGCATGCTCTATCAGCGGTCCTGCGACGTCGCCTTGGGCCTTCCTTTCAACCTGTGGTCAGCGGCGCTTTTGACGCGGATGATGGCGGATCAGACGGGGCTTGAACCGGGCGAGCTCGTATGGATGGGCGGCGATGTGCACCTTTATCTGAATCACGCCCATTTGATCGAAGAACAGCTGACTCGCGACCCTCAAGGCCGTCCGACTCTCGAAATCACGCGAAAGCCCGAAACAATTTTCGACTACGCAATAGAGGATTTTGTGGTGCATGATTACGCGCCGCACCCCCCGATCAAGGCCCCTGTTGCGGTCTGATCGCTTCCGCTTGACCCCCCTTATTGGGTAACATACCCGACCAGCAATTCGACTTGCTGGGAGAGCTAGCCCATGGCCGATAAGGCTGACCCCGAAATTCCATCCTCTGGCAATCGTCCAGCGCTGGCGCTGCACGTGCCTGAGCCCAAATCTCGCCCCGGTGATCCGGTTGACTTCAGCGAACTGGACATCCCTGAGGCTGGCTCACAACCGCGCCCCGATGAAGGCACCGCTCCGGTTGAAATGAAGGAGCTCGCTTATGGGCTCGTCCGGGTGTTGGGAGAGGACAACAAGGCGCACGGGCCATGGGATCCCAAGCTCGACCCCGACACTTTGCGCACCATGCTCGGCCATATGGCGATGGTGCGCGCCTTTGATGAGCGTATGTTCCGCGGGCAGCGGCAGGGGAAAACCTCGTTCTACATGAAGTGCACCGGCGAAGAGGCGACTTCGGTGGCCGCTTCGATGGCGTTGGCGAGCGATGACATGGTGTTTCCAAGCTACCGCCAGCAGGGCATCCTGATCGCGCGCGGCTATCCGCTGATCGAGATGATCAACCAGATCTACTCGAACAAGGGCGACAAGTTGAAAGGCCGCCAACTGCCGATCATGTATTCGAGCCGCGAGCACAGCTTCTTCAGCATTTCGGGCAACCTTGCGACACAGACCCCGCAAGCGGTCGGCTGGGCGATGGCGAGCGCGATCAAGGGCGATAGCCGTATTGCAGCGACTTGGGTGGGCGAAGGTTCTACCGCGGAAGGCGACTTCCACTCGGCTTGCACCTTTGCAACCGTCTACAACGCGCCGGTGATCCTCAACGTGATCAACAACCAATGGGCGATTTCGAGCTTTTCGGGCTTTGCTGGGGGCGAACGCACGACCTTTGCAGCGCGCGCTCTGGGTTATGGCCTTGCGGGGCTTCGCGTTGATGGCAACGATGCGCTGGCATGCTTTGCGGCTCAACAATGGGCCGCGAACCGCGCTCGCGCGAACCAAGGGCCGACGCTGATTGAGTATTTCACCTACCGAGCCGAAGGTCACTCCACTTCCGACGATCCATCGGGCTATCGCAGCGCGCAAGAGCGTGAGGAATGGCCGCTTGGCGATCCCATCATGCGCCTGAAGAACCACCTCATCACAATCGGTGAGTGGGACGAGGAGCGACAAGCAGAAATGGATCAGCGTTGCGCTGAAGAGGTGAAGGCGACCACCAAGCAAGCGGAGAAGAACGGCATTCTTGGCCATGGTCTCCACCATCCGTTCCACACGATGTTCGAAGATGTCTTCGAAGAGCTGCCTTGGCACCTCGAGGAGCAGGCCGCGCAGGCGACCCGCGAACGCGAGATCAAGTGGCCGGATCAGCATCCAAAGGACTTTGCGGGCAAATGAGCAAGACGATGGAAGCCGGCACCAAAGACACTCCAGCGGCAAGCACCGAGCGCCGGATCAACATGATCGAGGCGATCAACGAAGCGCTCGACATCATGCTTGAGCGCGATGATAACGTTGTCGTTATGGGCGAAGATGTTGGCTATTTCGGCGGCGTCTTCCGCTGCACCGCCGGCCTCCAGGAAAAGCATGGCAAGACGCGCGTTTTCGACACACCGATCAATGAGTGCGGGATTATCGGCGTCGCTGTAGGGATGGGCGCCTATGGGCTCAGGCCAGTTCCCGAAATTCAGTTTGCTGACTACATATATCCCGGCCTCGATCAGCTGATCTCTGAAGCAGCGCGGCTGCGTTATCGCTCCGCCACTGAGTATATCGCGCCGCTAACCGTGCGTTCGCCCTTTGGAGGCGGTATTTTTGGGGGGCAAACGCACTCACAGTCGCCTGAGAGCCTGTTTACCCATGTTGCCGGTCTCAAAACGGTGATCCCAGCCACGCCCTATGACGCCAAGGGCCTATTGATCAGCTGTATCGAAGACAATGATCCGGTGATCTTCTTTGAGCCCAAGCGGATCTATAACGGCCCTTTCACAGGCTTTTACGACAAGCCGGTTGAGCCTTGGAAAAACCACGATGCGAGCGTCGTTCCTGAAGGTTATTACAAGATACCGCTAGGCGAAGCACGCAAGGTTCAAGAAGGCGAGGCGCTCACGATCCTCACCTATGGCACCATGGTTCACGTTGCAGAGGCGGTTGCAAAGGAGAAAGGCGTCGATGCCGAAATCCTCGATCTGCGCACGCTCGTCCCGCTGGATATCAAGGCGATTGAGGCGTCGGTTGAGAAAACCGGTCGCTGTTTGATCGTTCACGAAGCTACCCGAACCAGCGGCTTTGGATCGGAGCTTTCGGCGCTCGTCACAGAACGCTGCTTTTATCATCTCGAAGCCCCGGTCGAACGCGTCACTGGCTTCGACACACCCTATCCGCACAGCCTCGAATGGGCCTATTTCCCAGGTCCTGTCCGCATCGGCGAGGCGATTGACAAGATTTTGAGCGAGTAACCGCGAAATGGCGAAGTTCACATTCAATATGCCCGATGTGGGCGAAGGCGTCGCAGAGGCGGAGATCGTCGAATGGCAGGTCAAGGTCGGCGATACGGTTGCCGAAGACCAGCATCTCGTCGATGTGATGACCGACAAGGCGACGATAGATATTGAAAGCCCGGTAGACGGCACAGTGCTCGAAGTGGCAGGCGAAGTCGGCGATGTAATCGCGGTCGGAGCCATGCTGTTGGTGATCGAAGTGGAAGGTGACGCTGAGGTTGAGGAGAACGCGGAAGATCCTGCACCTGCACCCGCATCCGACCCGACTCCAGAGCTGGCAACAGAGCCTGAGCCGACACCAGCGCCTGCACCAGCACCAGCTCCAACGCCAGCACCTGTGCCTGAGCCCGTGGTTGAGGCGGCCGCTGCTGCAAAGGTGCTCGCCTCTCCCGCTGTCCGCCAACGCGCCCGCGATCTCGGCATCGACCTTGGCGAAGTGAAGCCCGCCGACGGCGGCCGCGTGCGCCACGGCGATCTCGACCAATTCCTCGCCTATAATGCAGGCGGAGGCTTCTCGCCTGCCGCCGCAACTCGCGAAGATGAAGTGATCAAGGTGATTGGTCTGCGCAAACGCATCGCTCAGAATATGAGCGCAGCTAAGCGCAACATCCCGCACTTCACCTATGTCGAAGAATGCGATGTGACGGCGCTTGAGGCGATGCGCGCGGACCTAAATTCAGCACGCGGCTCAAAGCCGAAGCTTACAATGCTTCCGCTGCTCATCACCGCCTTTTGCAAGCTGCTGCCCAAATATCCGATGATCAATGCACGCTTCGACGACGAAGCGGGCGTTGTGACGCGTCACGGTGCGGTGCATCTCGGCATGGCGACGCAGACCGATAACGGCCTGATGGTGCCCGTCATTCGCAATGCGGAGAGCCGCAATCTGTGGCAGCTCGCAAGCGAGATCGGGCGCCTTGCCACCTCCGCGCGCGATGGCTCAGCCAAATCAGAGGAGCTTTCTGGTTCGACCTTGACGGTCACTTCGCTTGGCCCACTAGGCGGTGTAGCGACCACTCCGGTCATCAACCGGCCCGAAGTTGCGATCATTGGCCCCAACCGCATCATTGAACGCCCCATGTTCGTCACCGGCAGCGATGACGTGGAGCGGATCGAGAAGCGTAAGCTGATGAATATCTCGATCTCGTGCGACCACCGCGTCGTCGACGGTTACGATGCGGCGAGCTTCATCCAAGAGGTCAAGACCTTGATCGAGACCCCTGTTCTGTTGCTGTCGGAATAAGGACATAAAAAAAGCGCCGCTATGCCGCTGGAGGGCGTTGACAGCCCTTACTCACTGGCTTAGTGGCGCGTCTCCCAAGAGGCGCTACCAGCGTAATGCGCGGGTGTAGCTCAGTTGGTTAGAGTATCGGCCTGTCACGCCGAGGGTCGCGGGTTCGAGTCCCGTCACTCGCGCCACTTGGGACCTTTTCCTCAGACGAAATCATTTGGAAGTTGAGGTTATTCCGTCGGCGGGGCCGGGCGCCCCCACTTGCCGGTCTCCATCCAGATCAGGAAATTCCGAAGCGGCAGCAGCCAAATCACGCCGAGGATCAGGTAGATGATAGTTTGCGCCCAGGTGGGCCAGCTGCCGATTAGATCCGGCGCATAGCGAGCGATCACCACTGCATAGATGGTGAGGGCGATAAACAACCCTATGACCCCGATAGGAATGCGCCATGTGGGTGTTTCACGCATCTAAAACTCTCCAAATAAACGTGTCGGCGTGATGATCGCGTCCATGCGGACATCGTGCGGCTCGATCGGCAGCGCTTCGACCAATTGCACGTCCCAGGCAAGTCCGATCGCGAAAGTGGTCGGATGCTCGCCAAGCCAGCGGTCGTAGTGGCCACCGCCTTGCCCAAGCCGCTCAAACCGCTCGGTGAAGCCGACTAACGGTACAAATACGACATCGGGGACCACCTCGGATGCGTTAGCGGAGGGTTGGACGATGCCGAAGGGGCCGGGTTCGAGATCGTTCTCTGCAAAGGGGTCGGTGTGCTCGGCAAATGCCATCGGTGCGTTCTCGGCCTCAAACCGGGGGAGGGCAATGGTGTGGCCGCTTTCCGCAAAATGTCGTGCGTAGCTCGCCATCGGTGCCTCGAACTCGGTCGAATGATAAAGGCCGATCTTCGCGTCCTCTCGGATCACGCTCAAGACAGGGCGCGGCGGGTGATTGAACAACAACGCGCGAAAGGCATCTGGTTGCGCCTCGACATGCTCACGTCGGGCTTGGCGCAGGGTCTTGCGGAGTTGTGATTTTTCTCTGGCTTGATCCATGGATTGCCTGGTTTCACTCGCCATGACGAAGTTTCACCCTGGATGTCATCGGCAAACGGTGCGCGGCACCGCAAGCCCCACCGGGCGCCCGCAGCGACGCGGCCTTCAGGCCGTGTGAGCGAGGAGGTCGCAGCCCGGATGAGCTGCGTAAAGACAGGATGACGGGACCACCATGGGTCGGACCATGAAATCCTCTGACGCCTAAACGTCAGGTGGGCGCCGTATACCCCGATCCCACAGCCGAACTGGTGGACCAAGGCAGGGACAGCTCCCTTGGATTGCTTATAGCCTCAGGGATATTCGGTGGCTCGTGCCGGGCAGCCCCGCCAATTGCGAACTTAGTGCGCGGTGGCTTTTGCTTCAAGCTCAGCAGCCGCGCTTTCTGCTTTGAGAGCCAGCGTTTCCAGTTTCTCTGCAAGCGCTTCGGATAAGGCAGCGTCTTCTGCGGGTCCGCCAAACAGGTCGTGCTGGTGACGCGCGCGCTCTTCCATTTCGGCGATTTGCGATTTGAGGCCATCATTTTCCTTGCGCAGCCGTTTCTGGGCTTTCTGCAAAGTCTCTATCTCAGCCCTCAATTCTGCCTTCTTGGAGCCCGAGCGTTCCTTTTGGTTCTCACTATCGTTGGTGGCTTTCTTGAGCGCGTTGGCCGCATCATCTTGCGCGCGTTGCAATTCCTGCTTGAGCTCGGTGATCTCGACCTTAGCGGCCGCGATGTTCTCCTGGGCTTCGTCAAGCTCATCGGCGAGGAACAAGGCGGCGTAGACGATATTGTCGGCCTCTTGCGGGGAGCGTCCACCAAGCTTGGCGTAATTCTGGTCGATTAGAGCGCCGAATTTGGTGACCTTCTCCTCGTCTCCAGGGCCACAAGCGATCGGATAGGTGCGCGGGCCAACTTTGATCCTGACTTCGGTCATCGCGCGCTTCTCACCCTTCGAGCTCTTCGATCAGAGTGTCGATTTGCCCAATTGTTTCAGCGACTTCTTCGCGCAATTTCTCATGTGCGTTGACGAGAGCCATAACCCGTGCAGAACTGGCGCTGTCTTCGGCAGGCGCTTTTTCGGATGGCTCACTCGCTTCGCTGATTTGCGCGCGCGCATTGTCTATGCGCTCAATGGCGGCATTAATGCGTCCCATCGCCTGATCGATCCGGCTTGCGCTCATAACGTGTCAGAAAATACCAAGTTCGCGCAATAAGGCAAAGATTTGCGTGCTCCTGTTGATAACTGTTCTCGATTGGAGCGGCGCGCAATATCCCGGGGGTGGCAGGCTGGCTGAGTGTTGACCTCTTAACGGCGCTCAGCAATGGCTTTTTGCCAAGGGATGAAGGGGGTCGAATCGCCTCCAGAAGCCCCCACTATCCAAGACGTGCAAAACCACGCGAGGAAAGGTGCTGGTGTCTCAGCGCCTCAGCAGGAGCCCAGTCAGCGCCATGACCATCGATGCCGCCCGCTTGCAGAATATGGCCAACGCCATCAGAGCCCTCTCAATGGACGCGGTTCAGGCCGCCAATTCGGGCCATCCGGGCATGCCGATGGGAATGGCGGATGTCGCGAGCGTGTTGTTCGACCGGCATCTCAAATTCAATCCGGCGCGCCCCGACTGGGCTGATCGCGACCGCTTTGTGCTGAGTGCGGGTCACGGCTCAATGCTGATCTACTCGCTGCTCCACCTGTCAGGTTATGCGCGCCCGACAATGGAGGAGATCGCCAACTTCCGTCAGCTTGGAAGCCCCTGCGCCGGGCACCCAGAGAATTTCCTGCTGGAAGGCGTCGAGTGCACCACCGGCCCGCTGGGTCAGGGACTGGCCATGGCGGTCGGCATGGCCATTGCAGAGCGGCATTTGAACGCTGTCTTCGGATCCGACTTGGTCGATCACCGCACCTGGGTGGTCGCGGGCGATGGCTGCCTGATGGAAGGCATCAACCACGAAGCGATTGGTCTTGCTGGGCATCTGGGGCTCGGGCAGATGATCGTGCTGTGGGATGACAACGAGATCACCATCGACGGCGGCACCGACCTCTCGACAAGCGAAAACGTCAAGGCGCGCTACGAAGCGACTGGATGGCATGTTGTCAGCTGCGATGGGCATGACTTTGCCGATATTGACCGCGCGCTAGAGGAAGCCAAGGCTGATCCGCGCCCCTCGCTCGTGGCTTGCAAGACCATCATCGGGAAGGGCGCTCCCAACAAGCAAGGCACCAGCGCGACCCACGGCGCCCCCTTGGGAGCTGACGAGATCGAAGCGGCGCGCGGTGTACTTGGCTGGGTTAGCGCTCCGTTTGAAGTGCCAAGCGACATCCTAACCGATTGGCGCTCGACTGGAGAGCGCGGCGGCGAAGCACAAAGCGAATGGGAAGCCCGGCTTGTGGCCTCTCCCAAACGCGCCGAGTTTGAAGCGCAAATGGCTGGTGTTGCCGATCAAGCTGACGCGGCGATCAAAGGCCATATCTGTGCGTTGGCCGCGGAGCCAAAAAAGGTCGCGACCCGCAAGGCCTCCGAAATGGCGCTTGGTCCTTTGACAGAGGCTTTGCCGCAATTGATCGGCGGTTCGGCTGACCTTACCGGTTCGAACAACACCAAGACTGCGAGCACGCTGCCGATGACGGCGGACGATTATTCGGGCCGCTATGTCTATTACGGGATCCGCGAGTTCGGCATGGCCGCCGCGATGAACGGCATGGCGCTGCATGGGGGCGTGGTGCCTTATGGCGGGACGTTCCTGATCTTTTCCGACTATTGCCGCAATGCGATCCGTTTGTCGGCGTTGCAGAAGGTCGGGGCGATCTATGTCATGACGCACGATTCCATCGGCCTGGGTGAGGATGGTCCGACCCACCAGCCGATCGAGCAAGTGATGAGCCTGCGTCTCATTCCCAACCTCAACACATATCGCCCATGCGACACGATAGAGGCCGCGGAATGTTGGGCGCTCGCGCTCAAGACACCGGAAACGCCGTCAGTCCTCGCTCTCTCGCGCCAGGGTCTGCCGCAATTGCGAGGGGAAGGCGATGCAGAGTGGACTGGTGATGCAAACCGCTGCGCGAACGGTGGTTATCGTCTGCGCGGCGCGGCTGCAGCGCGCAAGGTGGTGCTGGTTGCTTCGGGCAGCGAAGTGGCTCTTGCGGTGGAATGCGCTGATAAGCTTGAAGCGGCGGGCATTGGCACCGATGTGGTGTCCATGCCGTGCACCGAACTGTTTGATGCTCAGCCGCTAGCCTATAAGGCCGACGTCCTCCCTTCAGATGCTCTGATCGTGTCGATCGAGGCGGGCGCGACCTTGGGATGGGAGCGCTACACTGGCGCGGACGGCCTCAATATCGGCATCGACAAATTCGGAGGATCTGCGCCAGCAGGTGATCTGTTTGCGCATTACGGCCTCACGGCAGAGGCAATTGTCCCTCAAATTCAGAACAAATTGAACAACTAAGCAGGAGTTTTTTCCAAATGGCTACCAAAGTTGCCATCAACGGTTTTGGCCGCATCGGACGGTTGGTTGCACGTGCAATCCTTGAGCGATCCGACGATGATTTCGAGCTTGTCTCGATCAACGATCTGGCAGACACCAAGTCGAACGCGCTGCTGTTCCAATACGATTCCACCCATGGCCGTTTCCCCGGCACAGTCGAAGTTGCCGACGGCGCGATCATCGTGAATGGCAAATCGATTGCCGTGACGTCTGAGCGCGACCCAGCGAACCTCCCGCATGGTGAGCAGGGCATCGACATCGTGCTAGAATGCACCGGCTTCTTCCAAAGCCACGAAGCCTCCGAACCGCACCTTACAGCAGGCGCGAAGCGGGTGTTGATCTCGGCTCCAGCTAAGAACGTATCGGCCACTATCGTTTACGGCGTGAACCACGAAACACTGACGGCTAAAGACGTGATTGTTTCCAACGCGAGCTGCACCACCAACTGCCTCTCGCCAGTTGCGAAAGTGCTGAACGACACGGTTGGGATTGAGCGCGGTTTCATGACCACGGTCCACTCCTACACCAACGATCAGCGCATGCTCGATCAGATGCACTCTGACCTGCGCCGGGCGCGCGGCGGGGCGCAGAACATGATCCCGACCACCACCGGTGCAGCGCGCGCCGTGGGTCTGGTTCTGCCAGAGCTGGCGGGCAAGCTCGATGGCTCTTCTATCCGCGTACCGACGCCGAACGTGTCGCTCGTTGACCTAGTGTTCCAACCGGGCCGCGACACGACCGCTGAGGAGCTGAACGCCGCGCTGAAAGCCGCTGCCGAAGGCTCGATGAAGGGCGTGCTCGACTACACCGATCAGCCTCTGGTCAGCTCTGACTTCAACCACCACCCGGCAAGCTCGACCGTCGACAGCCTTGAAACCGGCGTCATGGAAGGCAAGCTTGCTCGCGTGGTTAGCTGGTATGACAACGAATGGGGCTTCTCCAACCGCATGATCGACACTGCGAAGGTGATGGCGAAGTTCCTCTAATCCGCCTAAGCTAGCGCCATGCTCTTAGCCGACTTCAGCCCCGCATATGTGAACGCTCTTGCGGGGCAATTCGGCTTTCTTGGCGCTTTTCTCGGCGCGATCTCGATGACGTTGTTCGTCACTTTGCTCACGCTAGCGAAGCCGGCGCTAACCATGCGCATATCCATTGGGCTCGCTGGTTTCGCCTCGCTCGCCTTTATCGTCACCGCCTTTTACAGCGCCGGCGTATTTTCGGTGAGCCATCCTGAGGCACCAGGGCTTTCTCAGCCAGAGACAATTGTGTTCAATTTCGCCTCGGTGATCGTCAGCTTCACGCTCGGGATATATGCGCTGCTTGGAGCGATCGGGACGAGTGGGTGGTCGCGTTCAAAGCCATTGGGGATCGCGCTCTCCGTCATGGCATTTGTGGCTGCAGCCTTTGTCTCGCTGGCCATTTTCTAGACGTATTTTCTAGACGTTTTTTTCTAGACGAGGAAAAGCACTCTTATGCCTTCGTTCAAAACCCTTGATGATCTGGGCGATGTGACCGGCAAGGTCGCGCTTGTTCGGGTCGATCTCAACCTGCCGATGAAGGATGGATCGGCCACCGATCTGACGCGGGCAGAGGCGGTGAAGCCAACGATTCTCGAACTGTCAGAGCGCGGGGCGAAGGTCCTGCTGCTCGCGCATTTCGGGCGTCCGGGGGGCAAGCGCTCCTCGGTGCTTTCGACCAGCATGGTGCTGGGCGATGTCGAGGACGTGATGGGCAAGGAAATCATGTTCATTCCCGAAGTCTCCGGTCCGGTGGTGGAGCAATCGCTCGGCATCCTCGCCAATGGTGATATCGGCCTGCTCGACAACACCCGATTCTGGCCAGGTGAGGAAAGCAACGATCTGGTCTTCGCGCAGGAGATTGCGGCCAACGGCGAATTCTACGTCAACGACGCGTTCTCAGCTGCTCACCGCGCTCACGCAACGACCGAGGCGCTCGCGCGGCTGTTGCCAGCCTATGCCGGCCGCGCAATGGAGAAGGAGCTGAAGGCTCTCGACAGCGCTTTGGGCAATCCCGACCCTCCGGTCGCGGCGGTCGTTGGCGGGGCCAAAGTTTCGACAAAGCTTGTGGTTCTCGAAAACCTCGTGGGACGTGTCCAGCACCTCATTATTGGAGGCGGGATGGCCAACACGTTCCTCGCCGCGCGCGGGGTCGATGTTGGCAAGAGCCTGTGCGAACACGACCTCACCGAAACCGCAGCGAAGATCATGGACGAGGCAGACCATGCTGGTTGCACCGTCCATCTGCCCTACGACGTAGTTGTGGCAAAGGAGTTTGCCGAGCACCCAGCTTCCTTGCGCACCTGCAATGTTCACGAAGTCGCTGCGGATGAAATGATCCTCGATATCGGCCCACTGGCAACCGAGGCACTGGCTGACGTGCTAAAAACCTGCCGCACGCTGGTGTGGAATGGCCCATTGGGCGCGTTCGAAACCGAACCTTTCGACACCGCCACCATGGCGCTCGCTCGGCATGTTGCTGCGCTCACCCTGGAGGAATCGCTCATCAGCGTGGCAGGCGGAGGGGACACTGTCGCAGCATTGGCTCAGGCCTGTGTGACCGATGATATCACCTATATCTCGACTGCAGGCGGCGCATTCCTCGAATGGATGGAAGGAAAAGAGCTGCCGGGCGTCGCAGCGCTTCACTCCTAAATCATGGCTGACACAGTCCCCGAATTCAAAGCGCGCGAGACGCAATTGATGCTCGCATGGATGCACGGTGATGCTGGCAGAGCGAAATCGATGCTGACCGGCGATTGCATCATGATGTTTGGCTCAACCCCGCCGGTCTTGCTCGACCGTGCGAGCTTTGTCGGCAACCTTGCCGATCGGTTCGCGCTGCGCGGTTTCAGCTTTGATGAAGTGACCGCGCGCAAACATGGCAAGCTCGTTTGGTTCACTGGCCATGTGGAGCTGGAAATGCGAGTGGAGCATGAAGACTGGAAGGGCGGCTTTTTGCTCACCGATCTGTGGCGCAAAACCACTTTTGGTGGATGGAAAGTGGAAGAACGCAGCCTCGCGCCGCTCGACCCCAGCAATCATCTGCCGCGTGCGATCACTTCGCTCCAAATGTGGCGCTAGGTGCAATTTTGGCTAAGCAGCACCGCAGTAGCGATTGGGGCGCTTTAGGAAGGTTTTCGATGACCACATCAGATGACAAGACCAGGACCGAATATGGCTATGGCAATGCGGTCGAGTGCGCCGAAGGCGAATTTGCCGGATGGTATCATTGGAACCACGACCCTTTCGAAACCCGCTCGGGCCCGTTCTTTATGAAGCGAGAGGATGATGGCTCCTACCTCTCCGCCTTTCGCGCAGAAGATCGCCATATGAACGGGGCCGGGTTCATGCATGGCGGATGCCTACTGACCTTTGCTGACTTTGCCCTGTTCGCCATCGCGACTGACGAGCTCGACGGCGGCAATGCGGTGACAATGAACCTTGCTGGCGATTTTCTTGGAGGGGCGAGGCCAGGCGCGTTGATGGAGGCCCGCGGCGAGGTCACGCGCGGCGGCGGCAAAACGATCTTCGTGCGTGGGCTGATCACCGCCGATGGCGAACCGGCGCTAAGCTTCACGGGCATTATCCGGCGGTTCTCACCGAAGGCATAGAGCTGTAGCCACTTGCGCAAGGCGTGTTGCCGCACACCAAGTGGCTGGCTAAACGCTCATGAGAGTGATCACTTCACCCTTTACGAAAAGGCTCACCATTCCATGAACCACGAACAGATGATCGCCAAAATCGCCGGCGGACAGGGCTTTATCGCGGCGCTCGACCAGTCGGGCGGCTCCACCCCTAAGGCTTTGCGGGGATATGGCGTCGAAGATAGCGAGTGGTCGGGTGACGAAGAGATGTTTGCATGCATCCATGCGATGCGCGCGCGGGTCATCACCTCTCCCTGTTTCAGCTCGGGCAAGGTGATCGGAGCTATCCTGTTTGAAAAAACTATGGATGGCGAAGTGGACGGTCAATCCACCGCCGATGCGCTCAAATCGCGCGGGATCGTACCCTTCATCAAAGTCGATCAAGGCCTGGCGGATGAAGCCAATGGCGTGCAATTGATGAAGCCTTTGGACAAACTGCCTGCGCTGCTCGAAAAGTCTGTCGCCAAGGGCATGTTCGGAACCAAGATGCGCTCGGTGATCAAGTCAGCGAACCCGGGCGGTATCGCCGCCATCGTCGCGCAGCAGTTCGAAGTCGGCAACAAAATCGCAGATGCAGGCCTCGTCCCGATGCTTGAGCCAGAATACGACATCACCGCTGCCGACCGGGCCGAAGGTGAGGACATCCTGCTGGCAGAGATTTTGAAGGGCTTGGACACGCTGCCGGAGGGTCGCAAGGTCATGCTCAAGCTGTCGATCCCGGTGAAACCGGGTCACTACACATCTGCGATCGAGCACCCCAATGTGCTGCGCGTGGTGGCTTTGTCAGGTGGTTATTCGACCGATGATGCCTGCACCCATCTGGCTCGCAATCCCGGCATGATCGCAAGCTTCAGCCGCGGATTGTTGCAAGACCTGCGCAAAGGGCAGAGCGCCGACGAGTTTGACGGTACGCTTTCTAAAGCGATCGATCAGATCCAAGCGGCAAGCGTCGCGGGTTAGGGATAAGAGCCCCCTCCCTGCGATTGGTGGCATCTGCAGGAACATACTCAAGCTCAAGTCTGTACTCTTTAAGCGGGATGGCACCGCTCTCTTTCGGCGGGGCCCCCACATTGGTGAGGGTCAGCGTACCGCCTGGCACACTGGCAGGCTCGCCCAGCGTCAGGACAACCTCCCGCAAGCCCTCATCGGTGAACATGATAACTGAAATCGCCATCGAGTTACGGCGGAAGCAAAGGTCCGATCTGGCGCAACGATCATCGTAGAAGACGTTGGCCACTGCGATATCTAGGCCGCCAATCTCAACCCGTTCGAAAAAGGCTACTCCGCTAGCGGTCTCAGTCTGAGCTTCAGCAGGGCTGGACACGAGCATGGCGATACCAAAAGCGGCGGCGGCAAGATGCATATTTAAGGACATTAGGGCAGCTCCTTTAAGACTTTTGATACCATGATTTCGCGCCTTTCGATAAAAGCAGTTTGAACTGTCTCGGGGATGGACAGTCAGTTGCCGTCTTGGCCTTTGACTACCGGGCGCGCTAAGGGGCGAGGCATGACCATCGAGACCCCTGCGACTCAGCTCTATTTGATTTCTCCCACTGACGTTGAAGGCGACTTTCTGGGGCGATTGGAACGGGCGCTCAACGCGGGCAAGGGCCTTGTCACTGCGTTTCAGTTTCGGGTGAAAGGGATCGCAGATCAGCACGAATTGGCGCGTTTGGCCGAGCCGATTCAGGCGATTTGCGCGGCGCAGGATGTGGCTTTCATCGTTAATGACAGCGTGCCGCTCGCCAAACGTCTAAAGGCCGATGGAGTTCACCTGGGGCAAGGCGATGGCGATCCCAAAGAAGCGCGCGAAGAGCTCGGCCGTGATGCTCAGATTGGAGTGACTTGCCATGCCTCGATGCACCTTGCGATGGAAGCGGGCGAAGCGGGTGCGGATTATGTTGCATTCGGAGCATTCTTCGACAGCACAACCAAAGACAAAGGCGACGCCGAGCGGCCCACCACGGACATGATCGAGCGCTGGGTTAAACTGTTCGAAATCCCTGTCGTCGCAATCGGCGGGATCACTCCAGACAATTGCGCGTCCTTAGTAGAGGCGGGTGCGGATTTCCTCGCTGTTTCCGGAGCGGTTTGGAACGGCGATGAAGCGGCGGTGATTGAGGCTTTTGGAGCAAAGATGCGATGAAGTGGTTCTCACTAAGATGGTTCTCTGCCGTGTTTCTGGCTTTCTCCATCTACTTTGTGACTATCGCGACGCTCATCACATTCGGCCCGCAGCAAACCCCCAACAGCACCGCCAAGGTGGCAATTGTACTCGGCGCAGGGATTGACGGGGACGTTCCGTCGCCCGTCTTTGCTGCTCGGATCGACCACGCTATCGACCTCCACAATCGAGGCAGAGTGGCAGCCATCATCTTCACCGGAGCGCGCTCGCCAGAAGACAGCGTCTCCGAGGCCGCTGCGGGACGTAACTATGCCATCGCGGCAGGCATTCCCGCCTCAGATATTACGATTGAGGAAAACTCGCGCACTACTTTTCAGAATCTCGTTGAGGCGCAGAAGTTGATGGAGGCCAATGGTCAGGTCAGCGCGCTCGTTGTCTCGGACCCACTTCACTTGTGGCGCGCGGATATGATGGCGGAAGATCTCGGCATCAGCGCGCAAATGAGCGAGACGCCGACAACGCGGTATCAGACACTGTCGACCATCCTGCCGTTCCTCTTGCGGGAGGTTTATTTCGTGCATCACTATTGGATCTTGGGCGAATAGGCCCGAGCTCGGGAGGTGGCGTTATGAGCCGGTTGTCTCGAGCCGCCGTCCTAGCAAGCGCGTGCAAAGCAGATCGCTTTCAACACCGCTGGCATCCAATTTGCGCAATTGGTTGTCGCCGACACGTGTGAAGCGTTCGCCTTTTTTGGGGCCGAGCGTGAAAACCAGATCACGGCCTCGCAGCAAATAAGTGCCCGCCCCGTCGGCGCTGGTGTAACGCGAGGCTGTGGAGATACGAAAGTTCTCCTCTTCCACCTCAACATAGGCTTCCGAACCTGCGTCACCCGGTAGCGCGCATTGATAGTCTCCGTGCGGCATCGTCCCAAGCGCACCGCCAGGCGGCAAAGGCGCGCTCTCGGTTTCGACCTGACCCGAAGCAGGCACTGTCCCTGCGATAATCACAGCGGTCAAAGTGAGAATGGCGACGTGGGTGAGTTTCATGGGGCCTTGCTGTTACTGAGCCTGCGCTTGTAGCTGTGGTTGGAGCGCATTCTTAGCTCTTCTATCATCGCCATTTCATGGTGACCACGCCATTAACCAATGGATTGCGCCGCTTCCTCGTCACCCGGTAGAGGGCGCGCTTGCCGTGCGAGGCCCAAGCGGCTATTGGCGCGCAACTCTTGTGATATCATTTCAGGCAGCGCGGCCCCAACCGGCATTTTGCGCGCCTTGCGACTCTAAGAAAGCGATACTGGCATGAAGATCAGCGGCGTCGATATTCGCCCCGGCAACATCCTCGAATATGAAGGCGGCATCTGGAAAGTTGCCAAGATCCAGCACACCCAGCCGGGTAAGGGCGGCGCCTACATGCAGGTCGAAATGAAGAACCTGCAAGACGGGCGCAAAACCAATGTCCGTTTCCGCAGCGCTGACTCGGTTGAAAAGGTGCGTCTCGACACTGCCGATTATCAGTTCCTCTATGAAGATGGCGACATGCTCGTCTTCATGGACACCACCAATTATGAGCAGATCAATTTGCCCAACGACCTGCTTGGCGACGCGCGCCCCTTCCTTCAAGATGGGATGCAAGTGATGCTTGAGCTGTGGGAAGAAAAACCAATCAGCGTTCAGCTCCCTCAGCAAATCGAAGCTGAGATCGTTGAGGCTGATGCCGTGGTGAAGGGGCAAACCGCCTCTTCTAGCTACAAGCCCGCTGTGCTCGACAATGGCGTGCGCATCATGGTTCCGCCGCATATTGAAAGCGGCACACGGATCATCGTCGACGTGTACGAGCAGACCTATGTCGGGAAAGCAGGCTAAGCCCAAATGAGCATGTTTTCAGGCCTTGTGCGCGTCATGGAGCGCGCTGCGCGTAAAGCTGGCGGGCGTTTGCGGCGCGATTTCGGCGAAGTCGAGCACTTGCAGGTGAGCCGTAAGGGCCCGGCGGATTTCGTGTCCAAAGCCGATATGCGCGCAGAGCGCACGCTCTATGATGAGCTGCTTCATGCGCGTCCTGATTGGGGCTTTGTGCTCGAGGAAGCTGGCATCATCGAAGGCGATGAGGACAAACCGCGCTGGATTGTCGATCCGCTCGATGGGACGAGCAATTTCCTTCACGGTATCCCGCACTTTGCAATTTCGATCGCGGTTCAAGAGCCGCGCCTTGACGGCAAGGGATGGGGCGATGTCACCGCTGGCGTGATTTACGACCCGATCCAGGATGCGACCTATTGGGCGGAGAAAACCCGTGGCGCATGGCTACAGGATGCGCGGTTGCGCGTCTCGGGCCGTCGCAACCTGCCCAATGCGCTGATCGCAACCGGGATACCCTTCCAGGGCCATGGCGACTTTGCCGAATGGAGCCGCATCTTCGGCGCCATCGGGCCAGAAGTTGCCGGAATCCGCCGCTTTGGCGCTGCCTCACTCGACCTAGCTTACGTTGCACAAGGGCGTTTCGATGGGTTCTGGGAAAGCGGTCTCAATGATTGGGATACTGCCGCCGGATGTCTGCTGGTGCGCGAAGCGGGCGGGTTTGTGAGCGATTTCCGGGGGCGTTCCAACCCAATCCACTCCAAGCAGATCCTAGCGGCAAACGACGCGCTGCATTCAAAGCTGCACAAGATCCTCGCTGGAAGCTTGCGTTAGTCAGCTCGCACGCCATCCAGCGTGCGCTATCCTCTCTCATTCGACCTGAAGGTCGCGTCGGTGCGGGCGGGTGGTCGCCCTTGCGATGCTTCGCACCGTTTCCAACGCTTGCCAGCGGGGTTGGACCTCGCTAACAGCCGCGCTCTCGCTTTTGTGAGAAGTGCCCCTGTGGTGGAATTGGTAGACGCGAGCGATTCAAAATCGCTTTCCTACGGGAGTGCCGGTTCGAGTCCGGCCAGGGGCACCACTTTCCAATTCTCGTCGCCGCATCGTTGGCTTGGCAGCGAAGATCCTTCTCGCTCGATGACTTCGAGTGACTTCCAATTCCGAATAAAC
>JBCCPG010000004.1:0-303351 GCA_039039885.1 Pseudomonadota bacterium
CAAGCTTCATTGCTTGGTGGTCATAGCGTCTGTGACCCACCCGATCCCATCTCGAACTCGGCCGTGAAACCAGATAGCGCCGATGGTACTATGTCTTAAGGCATGGAAGAGTAGGTCGCCGCCAGGCATTGCAGCTTGTGGTAGCAGGCAAGGAACCCATTCACAGTCAAAGGGCTTTCCCATCGGGTTAGCCCTTTTGGCGTCTCTAGGGATTCGATCGCGCGATTCGGTCCGGGCAAAGGACGCTAAGCTAGGTAGCGCGGGATGGAGCAGTCCGGTAGCTCGTCAGGCTCATAACCTGAAGGTCGTTGGTTCAAATCCAACTCCCGCAACCAGCATCTCACTGAAAACCCGCTATAAATGGCCTCGCTGTTACCAGCGGGGTCTTTTGTCGTTTGAACTGGAAGCAAATAGGAAGCTGGCGGTGCGCAAGCTGTCGTTTGCTCACTTCAAGCCGATGCAGATTGCTCCGCGAGTGAAGGCGAAAGTTGGACCAGCAACGGATCTGAGCTCTTGCTTGATTGTCCTCATGGGCTTTTGGGCCTGGCCGTGAAAAATGGAACTGTGGCTCTCGCCTCAATCTCAGCGATCAGTCTAACCTGCGAGGTACGAGCGAGCTTACCCCCTTGATGCCCACACAGTCGTCCAGCAAGTCAGTCCGGACGTTGAGACGCCCGATCTGGCTTAGGTCGCGCTTTGGTACCGAATGAGCCGCTTTCCTCGGCGATCTCCAAACCACACTGTTCGCGGATGAACCCGCATGCGAATGTCGCCTATCCAGTGGCGTGTAGGCGATCAGTGAGGCCTGCTGCCTGCAGAAGCTGCTCAGAAGTTGGCATCAAGGCGAACGGCAAAAGTCCTTGGGTTGCCGAGGCGCGCAAACTCCTCGCCTGGTGCTGCGACATTCAGGAACGAGAAGTACTCAGTGTCAAAGGCGTTGCGGACATAAGCGCTCAGGCTGAAATTCTCCCAAGTGTAGCCAATCCGAGCATTCACTAAGAAACGATCGCAACACTCATTGATGCTGAAATTATCAGCTGAGTTGAACACGCTCGATTGGTAGTTGGCATCTACGCCCCCAAATAGTCCCTGACCTTCGTCGTACGCGATGCCAAAATTGGCCGACCAGCGCGGAGCAAACGGGAAGCGATTGCCGGCGAAATTCTCCTGATTGAACTCAGGTGGGATTACAGCGCCACTGTCATCATCGATCCCATCTTCGTCGAAATTCCCGTTGGGGAAGTCATCGAACTCAGTAAACGCGTAGCCGATGCCGCCGTAAATCTCGACCGTGTCCGAGACATCGAAGCTAATGTCGGTCTCAAATCCAAACAGCGTGGACGCCCCGCCATTCACGGTTTCTGAAAAGTCTGGAAAGCCCTCAATAGGTTCGAGAACCTGCTGATCCGTCCAGTCCGAATAGTAGATATTCGCATTCCAGCGGAGCCGGCCATCAAGCCAAGTCGTGCGAGCAGACAGCTCGAAATTCCATAGATACTCAGGATCAAACTCATTCACATCACGCCCAGGGATTAGCGAGATTGCAGCGCCGCCCGCACGATAGGCGCGTTGCGTCACAAACGAGATATTCGCGTCAGGATTGATGGTCCACCGAAGGCCAGCCTTCGGCAGAAAAGCCTCATACGAGGCTTCTACGATTGTCTCGGTCCTACCAAGAAACGCCTCAAGAAACTCAAAGCCCGGCGGCAAAGGCTCGACCGACTGGTTATCGGCGACAGAGGAGTTTTCGATCTCCTCATTATCGTACCGAAAACCGAAAAGCAGATCGAAGCTGTCACTCAGAGCAAATTCGCCATCTGCAAAGAATGCGAAATTGGTGGTCTTGTTGGTCGTCTGCGATACCCGTGAAAGCAGGATGGAGGGCGGGATCGCTGAGTTTACGATGGAAGCAGGGACGATGAATGAATCCGCAAAACCGTCCTCGTTGTCAAAGTAATACGCACCGCCTGCAAGGGTCAGTCTATCACCGAAATATTTGACGCGGAGTTCTTGTGAGAAAGCCTCATCAACGCCGGTGCGATCCAAGGCTGCAACCGGGGCTGGTGTCCCGTCAAAGTCCTCTTGTCGGACATAATCCGTGTCCTGATAGGTCGTAATCGACTGGATCTGAACTCTGTCCGAAACATCCCATGTCGCATTAACCGATTGGATAAATGTATCGGTGCCTTCGAGGCCAGGTGCATCGAGAAACACCTCGCGCACAACGTCTTCAGCGTCGACCGTGATCCCTGTTCCATTGGTCGGATCGAGCCCGTCCTCACCTGCGAAGTTCTCGGTGTAGGACGAGGTCGAAATGACTGAGAAGTTCGGTGCTGGCTCGAACAAGAGTTTGAATCGGCCAGTCTTCAATTCCGTCGAATCATATTCTTCTTCGAGGAAGGTGTTGAAGATAAAGCCGTCGCTTTCACGGTAATTGCCAGCGACGCGAAAGGCGAGAACGTCGTCGATGATCGGACCACCGCCAGCAATCGCAATCTGGCGTTGCCCGTTATCGCCTATCTCGCCGCGCATACGCAGATCCCAATCATAACTTGGGTCACGGGTGCGAAGATAGATCGCGCCTGCCAGAGCGTTGCGCCCGAAATTGGTTGATTGCGGCCCACGAAAGACTTCAACTTGGCCGAGATCCCAGCTGTCGGTCGGGCCAAAAAACGTAGTTTGATTGCTCAATGGCGAATCGTCCACAAACACGATGAGCGTCGCGCCGTTCCCACCCACACCGCGTTGATCCACCCCGCGAATTGCGAAGCCTTGCTCGCCGAAACTGGCAGTGACGTTGGGGATTCGCTCCACAATGTCGAACAGATCGGTGATCGGCTCACGTTCAATCTGTTCAGCCGTTGTGACAGACACGCTTGCGGTTACTTCTTGAATGTCCTGGTCCGTTTTCTGGCCAGTGACGATGATGTTCGGCTGTTCGTCTTCTTCACTGATAGCGGTTTGCGCCATCGCATTCGTCGAAGCAAAAGCAGCGAGAGCAGCCATCGAGGCTGACGTCAAAAAAGCAGTGCGCAAGATAATTCCCCGTGCATTCCGCCGAGCGACCACTGGTAGCTCGATCTCAGATCCTCGCGCCTGATATTGAGAGCTATTCTTATTTGCAAGAGTTATCTTGCTGAAGACTTGGCGCCAAGAGTTTGCGCGCCTGACGGTTGGCCAGCGGCTGAATTGGCGCGCGGTACGCCGCCACACATTGGCGGCGCAACCTGTCTCTAGCCGGCGCGCACGGTTGCGAGAAAATCATCAACCTGCACGCGCAGGACCGATGCTTGTTCTTCAAGCGCGGTTGAGCTCTCGAGCACCTGGCTCGCTGCCGAACCCGTTGAGACGGACAGCTCGCTCACTTCCTTGATGTGGCCCGAAACCTGCTCAGTACCGCGAGCTGCAAGGTCGATGCTGCGGGCAAGATCCTGTCCGGCGACCGATTGCTGATCAACCGCACTTGCGATCGAGACGGCCGTGTTTTCTAGCTGAGCCACTTCGGTCGCGATCGATCGCAGAGCGCTAACGCTTGCGCCAGTTGTGTCCTGCATGGCGCGGATTTGCTCCGCGACTTGCTCGGTCGCGCGGCTCGTTTGCATCGCAAGTTCTTTGACTTCGCTCGCGACGACCGCAAAGCCGCGACCTGCCTCACCGCCACGAGCAGCCTCGATCGAAGCGTTAAGCGCGAGCAGGTTCGTTCGTTGTGCAATGGTCTGGATCAGTTCCACGATCTGGCCGACTTGCTCGGCCGAATCTGATAAGGCTGAGATGGTCTCATCCGCTTCCGTGGCGGAAGCGGTCGCCTTGCGGGCAAGTTCTGCGGAAGAGGCCGCCTGGCGGCTAATCTCGCCAATCGACATGGCGAATTCGTCCGAAGCAGCCGCGGCGGCTGTTGCACCAGAATTGGCCTCATCCATCGACGTGGAGACGTCCTTGGTACGGTTTGAAGCCTGTTCAGCGCTTGCCGCCATCATGGTCGAAGTGGCTTGCAGCTCGCTTGAGGCGCTGGCCACGCTGTTGACGACTTCGCCCACGGTGCTTTCCAAACGGTCCGCCATATTGCGCAAGGCTTGCTCGCGTTCGCTTTGTGCAGTTTCACGCTCGATCTGTAGACGGGTTTGCTCTTCGATTTCAGCAGCGGCGCGCGCTTCGACTTGCTTGCTCAACGCAGACAATGCGATCGCATTCTGACGCATATTCTCAATCTCATCGCACATCATGCCGAATTCATCTGGCCGAGTGCGGTGAGGGACGACAATGTCATGAGTACCGCTGGAAATTCGGCGCATGCAATCGACCATTTGCTCAGTCACATTGAGGATATCGCTGCGAAGTGCGTGGGCAAGGAAGGCGATCAGACCAAATCCAACCACGACGGCGGCGATGACAAGATTACGCCAGTCTTGGGCCTGTTGCGCGGCGAGTTCGCGCGCTTCAGGTGCGCTCGCTTCAAGGGTATTTGCGATCTGACCGAGCCCAACGATTGCAAAGCCTGCAGTGCCCATCAGCACGAGCAGGGGTATCCCGACGGTGAAGGCAAGTTTTCCGTTCTTGCTCAGAGCGCGGAACCTGCCTGTCAAGACATCGACGTCTTCGTGATAGCGGTGCGCACTCGCACTCGGTTCGACTGAGACGTCCTGCGTGTCAGATTCGATGAGAGTGTTCTCGGACTTGCTCATGCTGCGTTCCCCTTGATAGCAGATGTGCTGGCTTGGCCTTCCAACTGGCTTTGCGCTTGGATCAGCAAATCGATTTCCTTCGCTGGAAGCGCTTTGTAATAGAGCCAACCTTGGATTTGGTCGGCACCTGCAAGGCGGACCATGTCGGCTTGTTCTATGGTTTCGACCCCTTCTGCGGTCACACCCATTTTGAGCGCGCGCGCCACTGCAATGCTGGAAAGCATCATGGCGCGGCTGCCATCATCCTCACCCGCTTGCACAACGAGGCTGCGGTCGAGCTTTAGCTTTTCAAAGCGGAACTGGCGCAAGAAGCCGATTGAGGCATATCCGGTGCCGAAGTCATCGAGGCTGATCCGCACACCGAACTGGCGGATAACGTCAAGACTGCGTTCTGCAACGACCGGGTCAAGCACGAGGCAGGTCTCTGTCACTTCGAGCTCAAGCCGCTCAGGAGGGAAGCCTGTATCCTCGAGGATCTCGCCAAGCTTAATCGGGAATTCGGGGTTGCGCAGTTGGGCCGCTGAAATGTTCACTGACAGGTTGATCCCGTCCCATCGCAGAGCATTGGAGACCGCCTCGCGCAGCACCCAAAGGCCGATCGGATTGATTATGCCTGAGTTCTCCGCAACCGGGATAAACACATTGGGGCCGACCTTGCGGCCGTCTGCGCGGTTCCACCGCAGCAGTGCTTCAACTGCGACAATGCGCCCGCCTTTGGCATCGTTGCCGGCGTCCACTAGGGGCTGGTACGCAAGCTCAAATTCGCCAGCGGTAAGGCCCGCGCGCATTTCATCTTCAAGCTCACGTACAGCTTCGCGGCGTTGGTCAAAGCTCTCATTAAACCAAGTGCAACGCATCTTGCCGCCACGTTTTGACATTGACATCGCGACGTCAGCTCGGCGCAACAATTCCGAGGAGGGGAGGCGGTTATCGTGCGTTGAACGAGCCAAGCCAATGCTAGCGCCGATTGCAATTTCGCGGCCCCCCGCCTCAACCGGCGCTTTGAGCTGATCGAGCAAAGCCCGGCACATCCCCTCAAGGATCGTACCGGCAACCTTGCCATGCATCACGGCAGCGAATTCATCGCCGCCCAACCGAAAGCAGCGCGCTTCTTCGCCGCAGATGTCTTGCAAAATGCGGGCGCAATTGTGGATCAGCTCGTCGCCTATCGCATGCCCGAAATGGTCATTGACCTGCTTGAAGCTGTCGAGATCGACCAGCGCGATTGCAACCTCGTCGCTGCCCTTCGACATTTCTTCGATGTCTTGGTGCAGCATTCGGCGGTTGGGTAGGCGGCTAAGCGTGTCGATCTCGGTGAAGGTTTCAAGCTCGCGGACATTCGCGATACCACTGCGGCTCAGCCAAAAGATGGTCGCAGCATAGAGCAGAACCCCTGCGATCAGCAGAGCGGATGGCGATGCAAACGCGATCCCGTCGCTGGCAGCGACCGCGAGGGCAACAATCGCAAAGACTAGGCTCAAAATGGCGAGCGGAACCAAGACAAGACCCAGCGGGGTCAAGCGCAGTGGTTTGCTCAGCTTGGGCACGTCTAGGTTCCTTTGGCGATGCGTCAAGCCGACGCAGCAGACGAACTTTTTGCTAAAGAGCAATGGCTAATTAAGAGTAAAATTGGCCGAAAAAGCAGTGTGCCTCTGACGCACCAGGACAGTCTTTACTGCGGCGTCAGAGCGTCGTTGAGGCGAGCTAAAGCTGCTGAATCTGCTACTTTTTTCTCTGCAAGCTCGTAGAGACTCATATATTTGCCGTAAGGTGCAAAGGCGCGGGTCTGACCGACTACGGTTTCTCCTGCACCCAGCATCAAGATTCCGTCCGACACAAGGGCGTTTGCCAGACGGTCAAACGCTGCCTTCCGTGTGGCCGGATCGAAGTAAAGCAGGACGTTGCGGCATAAGACCAGGTCAAAGCGTCCCCGTGCGGGCGGTTCGCTCAGAACGTTGTGTTGCTGAAAGCGCGTGATCTTGCGGACATGATCGCGGATCTGCCAACCACCGGGTGTCTCGTCAAAATGACGGAGCATTTGCGCCACTCTTAGTCCACGCTGAACTTCAAACTGGCTGTACAGCCCGCCGCGCGCGGCTCGGATGGCGCGGTGCGAAACATCGGTACCCAGAATGTCGATGGTCCAGCCCTGCCATTGCTCCGCCTGTTCTTCGAACAACATAGCGAGGCTGTGTACTTCCTGCCCGGTCGAACATCCTGCGCACCAGATTGATATCCGCCTGGTCGCTGCACGTCGCTCAGCGATGTCGGGCAGGATGTCTATAGGTAACTGGTCGAAAGTGGGCTTGTCGCGAAAGAAGTAGGTCTCGTTATTAAGCAACGCTTCGACCACCTGCGTGGAAAGGTCACCGTCTCTTGCGCGGCGGCGCGGCTCTTCGAGCAAGCAAACGAGCTGGTCGACATTGCTGATCCCGTGTTCGCGGAACACTCCAGCAAGCGCAGTGCCGATCCTCCACCGCCGGTTTTCGGTTAGGTGTTGGCCGGTATGCGCTGCCAATAGGTCGGCAATGATCTGATAAGAGGCCTGGCTGACTTCCATAACCTGTTAGATCGGCTCAGCCGCTGCATTGCTGTCTGCCTCACCGGCAAACTGCGACATGACCGCAGATCCGAGGTGTTCTGGCGAAGCCGTAAAGCGGGTTAGGCCCGCCTTGGTCACTGCGCCAGGCATTCCCCAGACCGCGGATGTTTCAGCATTTTGGGCCCAGATTGCGCCTCCGGCCTTGACCACATCCTGCGCCCCAACAATCCCATCTCGGCCCATGCCGGACAGGATGATAGCGAGTACATGGCCATCGCAGGTTTCTGCGAGGCTGGTCAGCATCGGATCGACCGATGGCAGACAACCAGAGCGTGCCGGTTCAGACGAAGTGCGGGTGATCAGCCGCCCGCCCACGCGGCGCACAACCATGTGGCCATGGCCGGTTGCAATCGCGATTTCGCCAGGGCGAATTTCGGTGCCTTCTTCAGCAATATGAGTTGGACGACCGCTCGCAGTCTCGACCTGCCGCGCAAAGACCGGGATAAAAGATGCGGGCAAATGCTGCGTAATCAGAATTGGGAGCGTGAGCTCGGGGGTGAAGGCGCGCAACATCAAATTTAGCGCGTGAATGCCGCCGGTTGAAGCGCCGATCGCGATGACTTCGGGCGTTTTGGCTGGAGCTGCATCTTCTGATGCCTTCGCTGGTACAGCGGCTTTGGCGGCGCTAAAGTCAGCGCTGGCTTGCTTGTCGCTGATCCCGCCAAGTGCGCGGATCTTGCCGAGCAATTGACTGCGATAATCCTCGTTGAAACCGCCCGGGCGCGGTTTTAGCATCGTGTCGGCCGCACCAGTCGAAAGCGCTTCCAACGTGGCTTCAGCGCCATCATCGGTAAGCGAAGAAACCACCAGCACTTGCAGATTACCACCCTCTTCGAGGATCGATGGCAGTGCCGCCAGCCCGCCTATGCCAGGCATTTCGAGGTCGAGAAGCACCACGTCAATTGGGGTTGATTTGACCAGGGCGATTGCCCGTTCGCCGCTGCTTGCGGTCGCGGTGACCTCCATCGCCGGATCGCTTTCAACCATGCGCCGGAAGATGGTGCGCACAGTCAGCGAGTCGTCGACGATCATAACCCGAATGGCACGCTTGCGCTGCTCCTCAGGTCGATCGCCGCCCAACGGACGGGCCTTGCGCAATAGGCGCGAGGCGGGAGGTGTGGCGGTGTTCACGAAAAGCCGACCAGTTGCAGTTTGATCTGCAGAGTCTCGTGATCGAAGGGCTTCATGACATATTCGTCCGCGCCTGCGCTAATCGCTTCGCGGATATGGGCGACGTCATTCTCGGTCGTGCAGAACACCACCTTTGGCTTGTCGCCGCCGGGACGTTTGCGCAGCTGAGTAATGAACTCGATGCCGGTCATCACCGGCATGTTCCAATCGAGCAAGACAACATCAGGCATGTTGGTTTCGCAGGCATCCAGCCCCTGCTGGCCATTTTCCGCCTCTTCCACGGCAAAGCCGAGCGTTTCGAGGATATGCCTCGACACCTTGCGGATCACGCGGGAATCATCAACGACTAGACAGCTTTTCATGCAGCACCCTTGGCTTTTGAAGTGCGAAAAATAGGATCAGAAGGTAAGTTTTGGATTAAGCGGCAGCCCCGATGTCTTCGGGACCGGCGATAAGAGCGGGAAGATCAAGCAACAGCGCGGGGCCAACGCGGGTCTCAATCAACCCGGTGGCAGCGTGCGACCATTCAGGCCCAAACCCACCCGGTACAGAGCTCGGTTCTGAAATGCCCGTTGTGATATCTTCAATCGAATCGATGCGCAGGGCATAGGGGTAGCCTTCGACTGCGATCACAATCGCACGGTGGTCTAGCTCCCATTGGTCGGGATCAAATCCAAGCGCGCGGCGGCAGTCGATAACCGTCAGAGTCTGGGAGCGCATGGCAGTGATACCCGCGATGAAGTCTGGGGTTTGCGGGACCGGCGTGATCGTGCCGATCTCGATGACCGATTTTACGTCATGCGCGTGCAAAGCGCAGCGACGACCCGCGATTTGAGCCATGACAAGAAGGTTGTTCATCATTGTGCGGCTCCCGCCCGCTTGGGGCCTGACCGCGCTTCACGCAGAGCGTCGAGCAATGCTTCGCGATCATAACGGTAGACTGTGTCGGATTTCGATGTCGCCTCTGGGACGTCGCGCAGGCGGATCACTGCATCAGGCACTTCGTGTTCGAGCGCGAGGGCGGCTTCGTATTCATCGTCGAACCAGATTGCGATGTCGCCGCGTTCATTTGCATCATCTGTCACTTCGTAGCCGGCAGCCATGACAAGCGGAGCAAGCATTGTGCGCGCCCAGTCAGATTGTGGGATGCGACAAAGCGGGCGGGCAGCGTCTTCTGGCACTTCACCATGACGCGCAAACAGCTCATGACCGTCAAGTAGAGTGACCGTCTCACCGCCAATCAATGTGACCGCTTCGATCTCTGGATCTTCGGAAACAGGCTTCAATTTGCTGGTCAACTCGACCGCATCGTCGACTTCGCGCACAGCGTGGAGCAATTGGCTGGAGCCATCTGTCAGACGCAGCAGGCGCACTTTCTCGCTTGGAAGAGGACCGTCAGGCAGGCCCACCAGCGGCAGGATAACGCCTTCGACCACCGCGCGTGGGCTTGGACCGGTCAAGTCAATTGCGGAAGCCGGCGTAGTTTCAATCCGTTGCACCAGCTCAAGCCGAACTGCGCACCGGCGACCGCTAAAGTCAGTGAAGAGCATCCCTCGGGTGATATTCTTCGCTTTTTCTGATGCAGTGTCATGCGCGCTTTGGAGCACGCGTCCACGGGCATCAGAGACAAGGCCATAGCGGCTGGCAATGTTTGTTACGTCGAGAAGCAGGACCGGCTGCCCATCGTCAAGCAGGGTTGAGCCAGCATAGACCTCCGCTTTCATCAGTGCCGGTGCGAGCGGCTTCACCACTACGTCACCGTGCGAATGAATGCGGTCGACAGCAAGCGCGAACAGATCACCGCTCGCCAGCCGCAGCATCACCATCGTGCGCTGATCTTCGGGTACGTCGTTGGCGTCGAGGTCGAGCACATCGGTGAGCAAAACGCAGGGGACCCGGTCGCCTCTGAAAGTCACAAGGGCTGTCTCCCCGGCGCGGGTAAAGTCGAGCGCTTTGGAAGAGGCATGAATGATCTCTTCGACATAGCTTTGTGGGATCGCAAAACGTTGGTCGCCAACCTCGACTGTGAGGCCTGCAATGATGCTCAGTGTGAGCGGGATCTGGAGGGTGAAGAGGGTCCCGACATCGGGCGTGCTTGTTACCTTGATCGATCCGCCAACGCGTTCCAGATTGTCGCGCACAACGTCAAGGCCGACGCCGCGGCCTGACACGCTGCTTACTTCTTCGGCGGTCGAAAAGCCGGGTTGGAAGATCATTTGCAGGATTGCATCGCGGCTCATCTTGGCGCGCTCTTTCGCAGTGATGAGTTCCATAGCGACGGCCTTGTCGGCAATGCGATCTTCGTCGAGACCGCGCCCATCGTCGCTGACAACGATCGAGATTGTGTTGCCCGCTTGGTGAGCGGAGATCGACAGCAGTCCGATTTCGCGTTTGCCGATCTTGAGACGGTCGGACGGAGACTCCATCCCATGGTCAATAGCGTTGCGAATGATGTGAGTGAGCGGATCGCGAACCATCTCGATCATCTCACGATCAAGCTCAACATCGCCGCCTTCGAGGTCGATCATGACCTGTTTGCCGAGCTCATTCGATAGGTCTCGAACAAGGCGTGGAAGCGCGGCGAAAAGTGTTTCGATCCGCTGCATCCGCATCCGAGTAATTGCATCGCGCACATCGGTAAGGATCGCAGTGAGGCGTTCAAACGGGCCATCGATGGTGGGCTGGGTGCCAGCCTGACGCAGCCGATGCGCAAGGTCATTGCGCGCGAGCACCATGTCGGACACGCCGCTCATTACGCGGTCGAGCAGATCGACTGGCAAACGGATGGTGCGTAATGCTGCTGGAGAGTCCGCCTTCGTTTGGGTCGGCGTCTCGCTGTTAGAGGCTTCGTCGGGATCTGTATCTGCCGCAATTGTGCCTGGATTGTCGCCGGTGGGCGCTTCTTCACCAGGTTGAAGTGCAGCAATCAGAGCTTCATCTCCACCTTCGGGAAAAGATTCTCCTGCCTCGATCGCATCGACCATCGCGACAATCCGGTCGATGATCGCGAGGACCGCTGTGACCAGCGATGCATCAGGAATACGGCGACCCGCGCGGCAATCTGCAAGCGCATCCTCTGCCGCGTGGCTAAGGCCTGCAAGGCGCGGAAAATCGAAAAAGCCGCAATTGCCTTTGACGGTGTGAACAAAGCGGAAGATGGTGTCGAGACGCGCACTGTCAGCCGGATCAGCCTCCCAGGCGATAATCTCGCCCTCGCTGGCCTCCAGCATTTCCCGTGTTTCTGCGACGAAGTCCGCCAGCAGGTCATCCATAGCGCGCGTGCCCCTAATAAGCCCGCTTCGCCTTATGAGGGCAGATGGTTAACGAAGGCCTACTAAGCGCCTGCGCGCGACGCGGAGAGTGTATCGGGCGCGCGGCGTGAAAGCACCCAATAGATCAGCATAACTCCGGTAAGTCCGCCAAAGATGTTGGCGGCCAGTTCGGCTGAGTAGACCGCCGCGGAGCCCCAGCTCCCAATTAGGACCCAGGCAAACGGCAGCATGACCAGAAACACGCGCGCAGCCGATTGCCACAATGCGTAGGAGGCCTTGTCGACTGCATTGAGGATACCATTAGCCACGATCAGCAGGCCAAAACCGGCATAGCCCCACGCAGCGATCTGTAAGTAGAGCGCGAATTCGGCGACAACCTCTGCGTCGTCAGTGAACAGGTAAGCAAACCATTCACCGAAGGCCACCATCGCGATGGCAATGCCCAGACCCCAGACGATGCAAAAGCCAAAGGCGTAGAGCGAAGCTTGGCGGGATCGGCCATATTCACGCGCGCCCCAGTTTTGTCCGACAATGGCTCCAATTGATCCTGACAGAGCCAGCAAGGGGACTGTGGCAAAGCTCTGCAATCTCCCTGCGGCGCCGAACCCGGCGACGGCGGCATCGCCCTGCAGCGCGACTAGAGCGGTTAGGATCGACAGGCCAATCGGATTGATTGAATTGGAGAAGGCTGCCGGTCCAGCCACTCGCATGATCGCTCCAGCGGAATCGACCCAGTGGCTGTCTTTGATCAACGACAAGTTGAGCGGGATGTCGGCCTTGCGCATCAGCCAAACGGCCATCGCAACTCCAATCAGATAGCCAATGATGGTCGCATAGGCGGCGCCCGCCATCCCATAGCCTTGCCAGCCGCCAAACAAAAAGGCCGGCGTGCCAGTGATCAGGATTGGGTCGAGCACCCAATTTGCTGCGGCATAAGTGATGGAGACAAGGCTGGTCTTGCGCGCTTCGCCCTGACCGCGGAGCACTCCGTTAAAGCCCATAATCCCAAGGATCAGCGGGAACCCGAGCGCAAAAGGCTCCATATATTCGCGGATCAGCGGCAGCAGGTGCGCCGGGGCATTCATCAGCGCAAATATCGGGTTCAACAGAACGTACAGCAAAAGCCCGATGACAATTCCTGCGAGCCCAGCGAAGACAATCCCAAAGTTGGCGCGGCGCGCGGCGCGCACGGGGTCATCCTCTCCCAAGGCGCGGGCCACGACCGAGTTGATCCCGACCATAACGCCCACTCCGATAGAGCTCAGCGCGACCGAGATTGGGAAGATGAAGGCAATGGCTGCCAGCGCATCGCTGCCGAGCTGTCCTATGAAATAGGCATCGACAAGGCCGATAGACATGATCGCTGCGACACCGATAATCGCGGGCAGAGTTTGTCCGACCAGATGTCCAGTGATGCTACCCTGAGTGAGCTTTGCACGGGCTTGGCCTTCTCTTGGAGGCGCAGGTTGAGTGTCGCTATCGCTCATTGGTGCAGCGCGCCTAACGCGGCCTTTTTCATAAGGCAAAGTGAAAGCGAGCTGGGTGAAACACTTGTGCGAGGCAGCGAAGCCATGCGATACGGCTCGCGAACCAGATTCCTACGGAGAGATACCCCATGGCCACACAGCTCAACCCCGATTCCAGCCTTGAAGGCAAGGTCAGCAAAGAAGAATGGCAAGCGCGGCTCGATCTGGCGGCCTGCTATCGGATCTTTGATCATCTGGGTTGGGGGGAGTCGATCTATAATCACATATCTCTCAAAGTGCCCGGCGAAGAGGATACTTTCCTCATCAATCCATTCGGCTTGCTCTATGACGAAGTGACCGCATCAAACCTCGTCAAGATCGACGTAGAGGGAAATAATGTCGGTGGATCGCCATATATGGTGAACAAAGCGGGCTTTACGCAGCATGCATACTTCCACAAGCACCTGGGCACGCGCGCAGAGGCGATCTGCCACGTCCACACGACCGCGACCATGGCAGTGTGCAGCCACAAGGACGGCTTGCTGCCGACCAATTTCTATGCCTGCAATTTTCAGGATCAGATCGGCTATCATGATTTTGAGGGCGTCACCGTGCGCGCCGAAGAAGGCGAGCGGCTGGTGCAGAACCTTGGGAACCACTCAATCCTGATGCTGCGCAATCACGGTCCGGTTGTGATGGACAGCAAGATCCAGGGCATGTTCCTCAAGATGTGGGCGCTTCAGCGCGCTTGCGAAATCCAGGTCGCAACGCTTTCGCAAGGTGACCCACTGCTGGTCCCGCAGGACGTCATTGACGTCCACCAGCGCGACCTTTCTGTAATGCAATCACAGGGCGGGGCAGGCGTGTTCGATTTCGAAGCATGGAAGCGAAAGATCGACCGCATCGACGACAGCTGGCGCTCGTAAGGGCGAGCCAGGACCTGAGCGTGATTTCTGCTCCCAAAACACCCCGGCGGTAAGCCGTGCCGAGGATGACGATCAATGGGCGTCCGGTTGAGTTTGATCTCGATCCGGATATGCCCTTGCTTTATGCGCTGCGCGAGGCGGCCAATCTCACCGGGACCAAAGCTGGGGGCGGGGGCAATTGCGAATGCGGCGCGTGTATGGTGCTGGTCGATGGCGCCGCATTGCGATCCTGCCGGATCACTCTGGCAGAGGCTGAAGGCCGGATCATCACAACGATCGAAGGCATTTCCCGCGACCGCTCCCACCCAATGCAGCAGGCGATGGTGGCGGAGCAAGCGATCCAGTGCGGCTTCTGCACGCCGGGCGTGGTGATTGCGGGAGTGGCCCTGCTCGAACGCAATGCCGATCCGAGCCGGGCTGAGATCGAGGAAACAATCCAGAACATGTGCCGCTGCGGGGTCTATCCCCGGCTGGTGCGGGTGATTGAGCGCGCAGGGCGGGTGCTGCGCCGTCAGGAGACAATCAGCGCTGCGCCTGCTCCTGGCATTGATGCTGCCGATGCGGCGGGCCAGGTGCCCGCTCTACGCGTGCCGGAAGAAGCGCCAGAAGACTGAAGAGGGCCGAAGTGAGAAAAGGGAGTCTGTGGCGGCTCCCTCTCCCGACCGTATCGATGCGAGAAGCTCAGCCACCGCTTTGGGGTGCGGTGCCTTCGACGATCAGAGCGACCGCTTCAGCGGTGGCTGCTTCGACCTCGGTTTCACCCTTGTTCACCGCATCGGCGAGTTGCAGCAATTGCGCTGCGATCTCAGTGCCGAATTGCGGTTGTTGAGCGATACGGATGCCGCCATTGGCGTCAGCGGCCTCGTCCCAGGTGGTGCGGATTGCGGCCCAGTAGTCGGACGTTGCCGCCCAATAGCTGTCAGCGGCGGCAATGTTGTAGCCATCGAAGCGCTCATAAGTGTTGAGCACATATTCCTGCACCACAGGCTGCATCACCCCCGAACCATCTTCGGCAGGCATCATCTTGGTGTTGTCTTGCCAGTGGATCCAGCCATTGGGGGTAAGCTGGTGGCGGTTGACGCCGACATAGTGGTTGTAGATCGGATCCCGCACAGCATCTCGGCGGGCGAGCGGACGCATCGTTGGGTTCGACACCCAGCTCTTGGTCCCATTGGTCATGTCCCAATGTCCGATCCCGGCATAGCGGGGGCTGTCATCGACCTGCCAGACCGTTTGCGACCAGCTGCCAGTGCGCTCGTCAGCCGGAACTTGGCTCCATTCCCAAGTGTCGCCGCCAGAGAAGGTCAGGATGCGAGCAGGCTCATATTCCCAATCCTGGCGCCAATGCTTGACGATGTATGGCTCGTCTTGATTGCCCACGACCAAGAGGTGTTGCAGGACAATTCGTGTGCCAGTGTCTTCGACCACACGCACGCTTTCAAAGCCGCCTGAGATTTTTGGCTCTAGCGGTTCGTAGCCTTCCATCCAGGCGGTTGATTCCTGCATGTCAAAGGTGACGCGGAAGTCGCCAGCGAGCGCGAGGATTGTCTCGCGATCGGCAGCAAAGGCGGCATCGCGCGCGGTTTCTGCGCTTTCGACTGTTGTGTCAGCGAAGGCTGGAGCAGGGGCAAAGGTAAGCGCCGCTGCGGCTAGGCCCGTTGCAAGGGCAGTGCTTGCGAATTTGAACATCGGGGATCCCTTTCGGTTTTATTGCGACTCAGAATTGATAGCTGATAGATGCACTAACATTTCGGCCTGGTCGGGTGAAGGCATCAAACGGCTCACCATCGGTGCGCAGACCGCGCACATCGTTCCAAAGCGCGTAAGTCTCGTCGAACAGGTTAAAAACGCCAGCACGCAGTTTGAGACTGTCAGTCACATTCACAAACATGGTCACGTCTAGAATGCCCGATTGGCTTGGGCGGACGCATTCTCCACCTGGTGCAAAGCTTGGGCAGGTCGTCGCCACATCGACTTCGTCGGCTGATTTTTGCGCAAAGTGAGTCAGAATGACATCAGCGCCAAACACGCCGTCAGGGTCGCGATAGCCGAGACCTGCGACCAGATTGAAGGGATCGATCGTATCGAGTGGGACGCTTGTCCCATCATCGATATTGGTAACATCGCCATTGGCGTAGGCAAATGCGAGGCGAGCGTTCACACCGCTGCCAAGGTCAACGCGAATGCGGCCTTCGATCCCTTCGATATCCACCTCGTCCTCATTGACGAATTGGAAGATCGCGGGGTCGGCAGGATTGCCGAATTGGCCTTGTGTCTGCACCTGATTGATGAAGTTCTCATATGTCGCAGAGAACGCCACAAGCTGGGCACTGAAGCTCGAACCGGAATAGCGGATGCCGCCTTCGAAGCTTTCGCTCGTTTCAGGGCGCAGGTCGGGATTAGGGACCGACGCATAGCCTGAGGTAAGGTTGGTGAAGAAGTTGTTCACCTGGCCCGGTGTTGGCGCGAGGAAGCCTTGCGCATAATTACCAAACAGGCGCAGGTCAGGGGCAATCTCTACCACCGCGCCGAACTTGGGTGACAGGCGACTGTCGCTTTGACCTTCGGCATCAAGCAGCCCGCCCAATAAAGGGTCGTCGGTTGGGTTCAGGTCGTAAAAATCGAACCGCAGCGCCGGGAACAGTTTTATCTTGCCATCTGCCAGACTGATCTCGTCAGCGAGGAAGATGCCGCCCAGTGTAAAGTCCGTTAGCGGGAAGGCGCGAGTGGGGAAGGTTTCGCCCCGTGGGGGGACTGTGCCATCGCGCAAGCTCTCTTGCTCAGTGAAAGAAACATCACCGCCAAAGGCAAGCGTGTGCGAGATCCCACCAGTGTCAAAAGATGTGCGCGCTTCTGCGACAAAGCCATAAACCTGCGTGTCCAGGTCATTGATCCGCGTGCGGTTCGGTGTCGGAATGAAGGTGATGGATTCGCGATCCTCTTCAGCCGTCTGCGAATTCTCAGTTTCCTGATAATAAGCTGCAAGGAAGGCGTAATCGATGAAGCCGTCACCATCGCCTGTATAAGTCCAGTCCGCTGAAATCCTGCTGCGCTCGAGGAAGTCTTCCGCATCAAGCCGCGTCACATTCCAGCCGACTGTTCCAAAGTTGACGGTGCGTTGGCCGGACAGAACATTGGTCTCAATCGCCTGATCCAGATATTCTCCCGTCAGGCGCAGGCGGTGAGTGCCATTGTCCCATACAATTTTGCCAAGAAACGCATCGACTGATCCGTCCTGCGGGTTGGCGATTGTGCGGTCCGGCCCAACACCGCCAACATCCCCTTGCGTTTCTAGTTCGCTAAAGTCCCGGCGGGTGTAGGCGACCATGCCTGACAGATCACCGCTTTGGCCTGCCAGAGCGAGCGTGTTGGCAAACTCTTCGTCTTCGCTCGAATATTGTGCGCGGGCAAAGCCACCCACTGCGTCGCCAGCGAGAATGTCGGAGGGGTCGGAGGTGGTGAAACTCACGATGCCAGCAACACCGTCACTTCCGTAAAGCGCTGAGGCTGGTCCGCGCAGGATCTCGACTTGCTTGACGAGGCTGACATCGGTGTAGTCGCCGCGCCCTGCGCTCTGCGCACCAAATGCAAAGCCTTGCGGGGAGCGGATGCCATCAACCTGGATAAGGACCCGGTTGCCCCCAATTCCGCGAATGTTGAAATCTTCATTGCGCGCGCGGCCGGTGGTGCCTTGTGTGGCCCCGAAACGAGCGGATGCGCGGCGGACCGTAACACCGGGCTCAAAGCGAATAAGGTCGCGTGTGTCTGTTGCCAGCTGATCGGCGATTTCTTCAGCAGTGATGATGGTCGCAGTAGCCGGCACTTCTTCTTCGGCAACCGGCGTTCGGGTTGCGGTGACGATTATGCGGCCTTGTTCGGATTCTGTGGCGCCCTCTTCAGCATTGGTCTCCGCAGCAAGTGGGGCAGCGTAGACGGCGCAAGAAGCGAGCAAAGCAGTGCGAATGAGTCGTTGTGTCATGATAATCCCTTAGATGATGCCGGAAGAGCTAATGACAATGACTCGCAAACGCAATAGAGAATTTGAGAATTGTTCTCAATAAGTTCGAAGTGGCCATCGGATGGAGCATCCGCTAGCGCTCTGCCAATTCCATATGCACCCAAAACTCGGAGCAAACGGCATGAAAGCGACCATCTGGCACAATCCCAAATGCGGCACTTCGCGCAAAACTCTCGCCATCCTAGAGAACCTGTCGAAGGTTGATGTGACTGTAGTCGAATACCTCAAGGAGCCGCCAACGAAGGAGAAGCTCGCGCAGCTCTACAAGGATGCGGGGATCACCCCGGCTGAGGGTTTGAGGTTGCGCGGGACCGATGCAGAGGAGCGCGGGCTGCCTAACGCGGACGCAGACACAGTGCTGAACGCAATGGTGGCTGACCCGATCCTTATCAATCGACCTTTGGTGGAGACTGAGAAAGGCGCCGCGCTCTGCCGCCCTCAAGATGAGGTTCTCAAACTGCTGTGATGGCAGCCCGTGAAGGCTCAATGCGCTCCATCATATTAACGATTTGACCCATGCGGCGTCTCGCCAAGGGACGCCGCATCGTCGGCCACTGGCAGTCAGGCGAGAAACCCGGCATAATGCGTCGCATGATAACGGCTACCAACGTGGCCCGCTAACTGCCCGGTGTCACTCAGCAAGTCAGAAAGAGCAGATATGGTTTTGAAGAATTCTCGCTTTGCAGGTGTCGTCGCTCTGGCTGCTCTTGCGGGCGGTTCAACGCTATCAGCTCAAATTTCTGCTCCAGAAGCAGATCCAGAAGCAGATAACATGTCGACCGCAGTCGCGGCGGAAGTCGAAGATGCGATCGAGGCGATTGACCCGACCACAGGCGGCGCGTCGCTGATGATCGATCCGAGCCTGCCGCAGCCATACATCGACGAGGGCGACGACGCTGCTGAGACAACCGACACAATTGACTTAACCCGCGGCCCGGCTGCTCGCATTATTGCGGAGCCGCAAGCCCAAGCGGCTCCTGTGTCCGCTCCTGCCCCGGTTCTTACGCAAGCGCAGCAAGCCGATCCCTTCGTTGTGAAGAGTATCCTGCCGATTGCAGGCACGATCCGTTACGGCGAGTGGTATTGGGATGAATCGCGCGCGCCCGCTGACGGCAAGCTGGTCGTCACCGTCGACCTTGATGCGCGTGTCATCAGCGTTTTTCGTGACGGCCATGAGATCGGCACTGCGGTGGCTTTGCTGGGAACTGAGCGCCATCCAACACCGCTTGGCACTTTCCCGATCCTCACCAAGGAACGCGATAACGTCTCTGAAAAGTACAATAATGCGCCGATGCCTTGGACCCTACGCCTGACCTGGTCAGGCATCGCGATCCACGGATCACCGGTAATGAACGGCTATGCTTCGCATGGCTGCATCGGTGTGCCCGATCCGTTTGCCGAAAAGCTGTTCGCGATCGCCAAGCGCGGTGACAAGGTCGTGATCACGCGCGGTCAATATATCGGGATCGGCGACAAGATCATGTCGTAACACTGCGTTCCGCCTGAGCGTCAATCAATGCGCGTTGCGCGGTGGCTCGGGGCTGAAATGCCAGATTCTAACGGTCAGTGGCGTGCCTTCGAGCTGACCGGTCCCGGCAACGCCGAGCACTCCACCAAGCGAAGCGTTCTCTCCGCGCCATAGGCGGTCAGCGGCACGGGCTGCTTCTGAGCGGCTGACCAGTCCGCCCAGCTCGGACACAATCCGCATGACGGTCTCGACCTGGATCGCGCGCGGAACATTGCAGGTGTAGCGGAACGCAGGGCCGCCTTCGGGCGTCGTTTCCCGCTCAACCATCTCCTCAAAATCCATCTGAGCATACCATTCGAGCGCGCGCAGGCTTTCCGCCAAGTGGCCCGCACTGCTCGCTAATGCGATGGGGTCGAGCCAATCGTGCTGAGCCAAATGCTCGCGCACCCGCACTCGGTCGAAGGCATTGTCAGCGTTGCTGGGGTCGCGCGCAGGGGATAGGCCGCAATCCGCTACGACCGCCTCAAGCTCTGCCTTGCGAAAGCCGAGTAAGGGGCGCAGTAGCTCGACCTCGCTGCCGGGTAAGCTGCCGAAATTGCGCACACCGGCAAGGCCCGACAAACCGCTTCCACGTGCGAGGCGCATGAGCAAGGTCTCCGCCTGGTCGTCAGCATGATGTGCCGTTGCGACCGCGCTCAGCCCCTCCATACCTGCCCATTGCGCCAGCGCTGCATAACGCGCTTCGCGTGCTTTTGCCTGAAGGTTGCCGCGCGCGACCTCGACCGTGCTGGAGGTGAATGGAACAGCAAGTGTAGAGCAGACGCGCTCTACCAAAGCGACTTCCTCCGCCGCCTCGGGACGCAAACCGTGATCGATACTCATCACTGCAAATCTGCCGGGAATGGCACTCGCACACAAAAGTAGCAATGCGAGCGAATCTGGGCCACCCGAAACGGCGAGCCCCAAGGGCCGCTTGTCGCCTTGTTCGGGCCACAGCTGTCCGAGCGAGTCGCCGAAGCGCTCGATCAGTTCGGAATCGATCCTGTCGAGATGGATGGACGTATCAATCAGCGCCTCCCTTGGCTGCCAACGCCTAAGCGCAGGTCACCTTGCGACGGTTGCTCTGATACTGGTCCGCCAAACGGCCGGTTGCAACTGCGGGATAGGTCTCGGCAAATTCTGCCAAGGCGATGCAGGCGCGGGTCGTATCGTCCATTGCAATCATCGCTTCGGCGAGAAACAGTAGACTGTCCGGCGCACGGCGGGCTGTCCGGTCAGCCTGATAATTGCGCAGGAACCAACGCGCTGCCTCTTCGGGCATTCCATCATCCAGGAAGGCGCGGCCCAGCAGATTGCGGCCATAGGTGATGCGATAGTGATCGGGATAGCCTTCGACATAGGAGGCAAGCTGCTGACGTGCCTCTGGGAAGAAGCCTGCATTCCACAGGCGGAAGCCGTAGGAATATTCATCATCGCCTGCGTCATCGCTTTGTGGCTTGGTGATTTCCTGTACAGCCGCAAGCCGTTCGGGCGAGGGACCGGTTACCGCGGGTGCTTCGGCTTCCTGCGCTGCACCAGTCATCGCGGCGAGATTGCTTTCGGCAGCGCCCAATTCCTCTTCAGGCTGCTGAGCATTGGCCTGATCCTCAGCTGGATCTTCACCGAATTGCTCTGCGGCCGCTTGTGCATCTGGCTCTTCAATGGGGGCCACCGGAGCAATCGGGCGGGCTTCCAAAGCCGCCACACGCTCTTCCATGAGAGCGAGCGAGTTCGTGTTCTCTTCCGACAGGGCCGTGAGACGCTGCAACTGAAGCTCGATCGCATCGAGCCGGGCGAGGATGTCGGTGACTGCTGTGGTCGAAGGGGCGGTGGAGCGGGTGGGACCGGTCGCGGTGCCATCAGCGGTGATTTGGGGCTCAAAGAAGCGACCGTCGCCGCCGGGGAAGACCGCACGTTGCAGCGCGCGGATTTCGGCTTCGGCACGGCGCAAGCGGGCTTCGGAATCGTCCTGCGCCAAGGACGGCACAGGTGTGGTCACAACCACTGCAGCAGCGACCAAAGCGCCAATTCCTGGTGCAGCTTTGCGCCAGCCGGCAAGCGGTTTCGCGATGAGAAATTTGGCGTTCATGGCGGCAGACTCCCTTATCTGTCATTCGCCTGCGGTGTTCGCACGGCGTGCATGAATAGCGTCTGGATCAATGCGAGTTTTACTGGCTCAGCACTGCGTGCAAGTCGACCCCGCAGTGCTACTAAACGGGGGAATGTGGCTTGGCTGCGATCAACGACAAGCTTCAAGCGCAGGTCGCTTAGTTGTTGGCTATGGGTTGATCCACCGGGTCCACTCGGGCGAGCAAAGCAGCTGCGGATATGGGCGTGTCACCCATCGTCACCGGCTCATCGGCGAGCTTGGGAACTTCGCGTCCGCCAATCGTGATCGCAAAGGCATCAGGGCGGCCAGTGTTGATCCGCGGTTCGGTCGCGTCGCCGGGCAACTCGAAGCTTTCCCCGCTCGCCATCGTGGCTTCGAACAGACGGTCGCCGCCATCCTCGTAAAAGCGCACCCAAATCCCGTCTTCGAGCGCGGTGAAGACCACCTCTCCAGTCAATGGCATAGCATCGATGGTCTCCGCAGCGCCTGCGTTGTCGGTGTCCGTCATGGGGACAACCTGTTCGAGTGTATCATCGTTCGCCAAGAGCGAAGGCAAAGGGTCACCTGCTCCAAAGCGCGTGCTCAAAAAGGCGACCACGCCGACTGTAAGGACGATCGCTGCGAGCCCGCCTGCCCATGCCAGTCCAGCAGAAGGCAGCTTAGCTGGATCGCCCGGTTCCATTGCACCCAAGATGGCCGAAGAGCGCGCTTGGCCATCGGCCAGTTCTTCGCGCACAGCATCGGCAATCTCGACTTCATCAAGGCCGACTATCCGCGCGTAGGTGCGGGTGAAGCCGATCGCATAGGTGCGTGAGGGCAAAGCAGAGTAATCACCCGCTTCGATCGTCTTTAGATGCCGCACCGGAATGCGCGTTTCAGCTGCAATGTGTTCAAGGTCCAGGCGTTGTTTCTCGCGCGCTGTGCGCAGACGATCGCCGACACTTGCAGAGCTGGTTTCCGTCAGCTCAGACAGCCCTTCATCGACTGCGTCCTGTTCGCTTGCCATGACCCGGTCCGTTTAAGAGCCACAGAACTAGTGGCCTCGGTTTTCTAGAGGTTTTGCGCACACAAGCTTTCCAAGCGGTCAGCTGTCAAGCACTGTTGCCGAAAAAAACCAGTTGGATAGATCAACCGCCCTTCAGCGTAGTTAACCGGAGTCTTGAGCCGCACTCAGCGGGTTAATCCGCCTCAATATCGCGATCAGCCGCCCACTGGCTCAGCTCCTTGCGCAAGTCGGTACCAGGCTCCGAAAGCCAGGTGTTCATCGCCTCGCTCAACTCAGCGAGGTCAACTTTGCGCACCAGTTCCTTAATCGGGCCGACAGCTGCAGGAGTGATCGAAAGGCGGCGGAATCCGATGCCTAGGAGGGCTAACGCTTCGAGCCTGCGCCCGCCCATTTCTCCGCAGACGCCCAGATCGACATTGCTGCCAATGGTCGCCTGCATAACGCGGCGCAGAAAGCGCAGGATCGGTATGCTAAGCCAATCATAGCGCTCTGCCAGAGCCGGGTTGCCACGATCGGCAGCAAAGAGAAACTGCGTAAGGTCGTTGGTTCCAACCGAGAGGAAGGAAAGCCGCGGGATCAAGAGATCGAGCATCTCTGCCAAAGCCGGCACTTCGAGCATCGCTCCATAGCGAATATGTTCCGGCACCATCTTCTTCTTCGACCGCAGGAATGCGTGTTGTTCCTCAAACACCTGCTTGGCGGCGTCGAACTCCCACACTTCGGAAACCATCGGGAACATGACGTAGAGTGAGCGCCCGGCGGCTGCTTCTAGCAATGCGCGCGCCTGCGCTTTCATCAACCCTTCGCGGGTCAGTGCAAGCCTCAAGGCACGCCACCCCATCGCCGGGTTCTCATCATTCGCCGCGATGTCATTTGCGAGATATGGGACCGACTTGTCCCCGCCAATATCGACTGTGCGGAAGATAACTGGCTTGTCGCCTGCCGCATCAAGCACATCGCGATAGAGACGCAATTGTCGCTCTCGCTGTGGCAGAGTGGCGGAAACGAGGAACTGAAACTCTGTGCGGAAGAGCCCGATCCCGTCTGCACCCGTCATCGCCAACATCGAAACGTCATCGCGCAGGCCTGCATTCATCATCACTTGAATGCGCGTGCCGCAGCGGGTGAAGGGCTCAACCTCGCGCAGTTCTGCATAGGCTGCCTGGCGCTCTTTTGACTTGGCAAAACGCTGCGCAAAGGCGTCAGCCATTTGGGTCGAAGGACGGATCGTGGCGCTCGCAGCTCCCGCATCAAGCAAGATCTCATCACCTTCGCGTAACACGCTGCGCAAGCCGCCATTGCCATTGTTAGCGCGGCCGATGACGGGCACGCCCATAGCGCGGGCGACGATCACGACATGCGCGGTGAGCGAGCCCTCTTCGAGGATCACGCCTTTCAAACGCCGCCGATCATATTCGAGCAGTTCTGCTGGTCCCAAATTGCGCGCGATAAGGATCGTATCTTTGCGCAGGCCTTGCTGTGCGGCCGTACCCAACTGGCCCGACACTATCCGCAAGAGCCGGTTAGCCAGGTCTTCCAGGTCGTGCATTCGGTCAGCGAGCAGCGGATCGTCAATCTCACGCATCCGCATCCGAGTGTGCTGCTGCACTCGCTCAATCGCTGCCTCTGCAGTAAGGCCAGAATCGATGGCTTCGTTGATGCGCCGCGACCATCCTTCGTCATAGGCGAACATCTTGTACGTCTCGAGCACCTCTTCGTGCTCTCCACCCGCTCCAAATTCGGCCTGACCTGTCAGTCCGTCGATCTGTTCGCGCATTCGGTCAAAGGCACGGTAGACGCGTTGACGTTCGGCCTCGATATCCTCGGCCACCACCTGCGTTATCTGGACCCGAGGCTGGTGGTAGGCCGCATATCCAACGCCGAGACCTTTGACCAAAGTCAGCCCGCTGATGGTCTGCGGTCCCGATGCCTCTGCTGCGAGGCCGAGCGCCTCTTCCTCGTCAACCAATTCGGCGTTGGCGATCAGCTCCGAGAGCACCATTGCAGTGGTCTGGAGCGCTTCGATTTCGACCTCTTCATAACGGCGCGGGTCGACATGCTGGACGCACAGAACCCCAACGGCTCGCTCGCGATACACGATCGGAACGCCTGCGAAGGAGTGGAATTTGTCCTCGCCCGTTTCTGGACGATATTGGAAGTCGGGATGCGCCTTTGCCTCAGCCAGGTTCAGCGTTTCGACATTGTCTGCAATCGTGCCGGTCAAACCTTCGCCAATCGCCATCCGGGTGACGTGAACCGCGCTCTTGTTGAGCCCGCGAGTTGCGAACAGTTCGAGCATCCCTTCGCGCAAGAGATAGATTGAGCAGACTTCGCTGGTGAGCGATTCTCCGACAATATCAACGACCTGATCAAGCTTGCCCTGCGCATGCAGGCGCGAGGCCATCACCTCGTGCAGGCGAGTGAGGATCTGGCGGGCAGAAGCAGCAGCAGTCATAGATCCTTACGGCCTAGGCTCTCAGGCACGCAAAAGCAAAGGCGAAGTCTAACGCTCCGAAAGGGGTCGGGACCAAAAGGGAAGAAGCGCGGCTAGCTGCGTGCGATTTCTTCCTTCAATCGCAGCTTTTGTTTTTTAAGAGACTGGATCATCGCCGCATCCGGGGCGGGCCGAGCAAGCTCATCGCGAAGCTTGGCGTCTAAGCCGGCATGTTTGGATTGGAGAGCATTCACGTGAGATGCACTTGCGTCTGAGTGTGATGCTGGGGACGATGCCATATTCGTTCTCCTATTTGTGCGGGGGTATGCCCCCGGGGGAGCGACTCGGCACATATAGAAGCGGCCGGGCCGCAGATCTCAATCTGACCACAAACAAGCTATCTTGCAAAGGGCTTTCAAAGCATGAAGCGACATAGCTGACAGAATATCGGGCAAATTGTGGTGCTTGCTTAGTAGGAATGCTTAGGCGCTTGGTCATTCTTCTGCGCCTAGGCGCCAGAAAAGGCATGGAAGCAGCGCCGGATTTGCCGCATAAACGGTATATGGGACACCGTGGTTCGATCGAGTCGTTGGCATCATGAATGAGCAAGAGCTCCTCAAACGGCTCGAATTCTTGCGCAGCGAGCACCGCGATCTCGATGCCGCGATTGCCGCCTTGAGCGCAGCGGGCTCCACCGATCAGCTGCAAATAGCGCGCCTGAAAAAACGCAAATTGCGGCTGAAAGATCAGATCGCGTTGATCGAGGATTCGCTGCTTCCTGATATCATTGCTTAGGCGGTTTTGTTGTCCCCAACGCATCGGGAGGGACGAAACCCTCGCTTATCCGACCTCAAGGTTGCGCTGCGGCTTATGCGGCAAAGCGAAGTGACCCGGGCGGGACGCGCCCCGGGGTTTGAGGCCCAGACTAAAATGTCCCCCTTCGGGACGGCGCTCAATCTGTCCGGGATAGTAACCATAGGTGACTGGTAAGAAAGGGAATCGCGCAATAGCGAACTCGAACTATGCCACGCACTACAAACCTATCACGCCCGATTATCGAGGCTCTGTACAGCGAAGCTTTGGTGCTCGCCGACGACGTGCGCGCCGTGTTTGCTTTGGGAACGCGAGAGCCGGAATTCGGTGATGAGACGGGACTGAGCGAGCAGGCTAGTGCTCGATTGGCGCTTTCGACCGAGGGGCTCAAGACCACAACGCGGATGATGCATATCCTTGCATGGCTGCTCAACCAACGGGCGTTTTTCTCGGGCGAGCTGAGTGAGAGCCAAGTGCGCAAGCATGGGACCTTGCCGCCTGATCGCACCGCTGACCCCAAAGCGCTGCTGGCTCTGGAACCCGAAACGCGCGAGCTGATCGCTGAGACTGAGCGGCTGCATGAGAGGATTGCGCGGCTTGATGAAGCGTGGCGCAGCGGGTTCGAGATGGCTTCGCCTGCGCGGGCAATCCATAGCCGTTTGCAACGCCGCTTTGATGATCTGAAGTGAGCGCGCGTCTGAGTTGGATTTAGGCCGCGCTCAGGGCCTTCTTCCACCGCGCCAGCCGCTCTTGGCGCTGCTTAGCATCCATCGATGGTTCAAACCGGGTCAAGGTCCCGCGCATTTTTGCAGCAGCTGCCTCAAGGTCGGGATAAAGGCCGACCCCGTCAGCCGCTAGCATGGCCGCACCCAATGCGGTCGTTTCGATGAAGCCGGGCCGTTCGACCACCACTCCGAGCATGTCGGCCAGGTCCTGCGCCATCCAGTCATTGGCGGCCATCCCTCCGTCGATCCGTAAGGTCTCCCAGCCAGTGCCATCTGCGGCAAATGCCTCGGCAAGATCGTGGGTCTGGTGCGCCATCGCTTCCAGCGCGGCGCGGGCAAGCTCGGCCTTGCCGCTGGCAAAACTAAGACCGGAAATCACTCCGCGCGCTTCTGCGTTCCAATGCGGCGCGCCCAGGCCCGACAAAGCCGGGACGATTGTCACGCCTCCGCTATCAGGGATTGAGCGAGCCAGCGCCTCGGTCTCGCTCGCTGTCTCCACGATGCCGAGCGAATCTCGCAGCCACTGCACAAGGCTCCCTGCGACAAAGACGGACCCTTCGATCGCGTAGCTGCGCTGGCCGTTGATCTGGGTGAGGATGGTGCCGAGCAAGCGATTTTCCGAGCGCGGCACTGCGCTGCCCTGATTGGTCAGGACAAAGGCCCCGGTGCCATAGGTTGCCTTGGTCTCTCCAGTAGCGAGGCAGGCTTGCCCGATCGTCGCAGCTTGCTGATCGCCAGCAAGACCAGTGATCGGAATCTCACGACCGAATAGGCTGACCTCGGTTTCCCCAAGCGCGCCGGCCATGTCGGTCACTTCGGGTAGCGCGGTCTTCGGCACGCCAAACAATTCGCACAGGCCATCGTCAAAGCCCGGCCCATCGAGCGCGAGCAGGAGCGTGCGGCTGGCATTACTCGCATCGGTGATGTGGCGCGCGCCGCCTGTCAGCTTGAACACCAGCCAGCTCTCAACCGTGCCGAATGCAAGAGTGCCTGCCTCTAAAGCGGCTTTAACTGACGGCACGTTGTCGAGCATCCAGCGCATCTTGGTGCCAGAGAAATAAGGGTCGAGCAGCAGACCAGTTTTGGCCTGCACGCTTGTTTCGTGGCCGCCTTCGCGAAGTTTCTCGCAAAACGGTTCTGTCCGGCGGTCTTGCCACACAATCGCCTTGGTCAAAGGTTCGCCTGTCTCACGGTCCCAGGCGACCACCGTCTCTCGTTGATTGGTGATACCGATCGCTGCAATCATCGCAGCGCCGCCTGCCTTGGGGATCACATCGAGCGCGCAGTGCAGCGTCTTGTCCCAAATTTCAGCCGCGTCGTGCTCTACCCAGCCGGATCGCGGATAATGCTGCGTGACCTCTTCCTGCGCACTCGCGACCAGCACGCCGTCGCTCGCAAACAGCATCGCGCGCGTGGAAGTGGTGCCTTCGTCTAGGACAAGAATGTAGTCGCTCATTCGGTGATCCCTCTCTTGGGCGTGACTTCTGCCACGCCTCCCTTCATATGCAAGTCCTATGGCTGGTATTCCCCCCAAACCCTGGCCCACTGGGCTGGCTGACAGGCTTGATCCGCTGATCGAGCGCGTGCTTGCACCGAACCCTTCGCCCTATACTTATACAGGCACTCAGACCTATGTGGTCGGGCGAGCTAGCGGGACCGCCGCTGATCTGGATTGCGCGGTGATCGATCCAGGGCCTGGTGAAGACGCGCATATTGAGGCCATTCTGGCTGCGATTGGCCCGCGCAAAGTGAGCGCGATCATGTGCACCCACACCCACCGCGACCACTCGCCTGGTGCCGCGCCTCTGGCCCAGAAAACGGGCGCTCCCATCGTTGGCTGCGCGCCTTTGGTGCTTGAGGTGGAGGGCCCGCGCTCGGATGAGGCCTTTGACACGACATATGAACCCGATCGCGTGCTCGAAGATGGCGAGCAAATGCGCGGGGTGGGGTGGACGCTGACCGCGGTAGCGACGCCAGGGCACACGTCGAACCATCTGTGTTTTGCCTTGGAGGAAAGCGCTGCCTTGTTCACCGGCGATCATGTCATGGGTTGGTCCACCAGCGTCGTCATCCCGCCTGATGGCGACATGGGCGACTATATGGCGAGCCTCGAAAAGCTGATGGCGCGCGAGGATGTAGTCTATCACTCAGCCCACGGCGCCGCGATCACCAAGCCCAAACAACTGGTGCGCGGCATGATCGGACATCGTCGCCAGCGCGAGAACCAGATCCTGCGGCTGATGGGCGAGCGTGCGCGGCCGGTCAGCGAGTTCATCTCCGACATGTATAAAGGCCTCGACCCACGCCTCATCGGAGCCGCCGAGATGAGCGTGACGGCGCATCTTATCGATCTGGAAAGGCGCGGACTGGCAGTGTGCGATGATGGGGTTTGGCAGGTGATTTAGGACTTCGCGATGTGCAGACTCTTCGCTTTGCTCTCTAAGATCCAAACGAGAGAAGAAGGACCAACCAAGAGACTGCAGAAGGTGCCAATCCAGCAAGAAAATAATCAACGTTTCGTTCGATGAACCTGTCGCCCAGGCCCCGGTGGCGACCCTCTGCTAAAAATCTCACGAGCCTTAGGACATGAAAGCCAGAGGACAGCTCGTACACCAGATACTCTTCTTGGTGCTCTTCCTGTAGTCTCGTCGTGATCCGATACATGATCCAGCGAGTTGTCAGAACGCTTACGAGGAACAGCGAGAAGGCAGTTAACTGAACAGCTCCCATTTAAGCTGTTCCATGGTGCTTGATGCAATTCACTGCACCCTACCAATCCTGAGCCAGCCATTCGGCCCGGTGTGAGCGGCTGATGGGCACCCAGTTTTCGTCGTCCAGCTTTAATTCAAGGCGCCCTTCATTGTTGCGGCGCTCCAATCCACTTTGCCGCGCAAGCCACCAACTGCGATGCACTTGCATGCCTTGGGTCGGTTCAGTCTCACCAATCGCGTCTTTGAGCCTCATAAGGATGAGCTCTGAGCCCTGATCTGTGTAGACCTTCAGGTAGTGTCCTTCGGATTTGAGAGCGAGCAGGTTTGCTGATTGCAGGCCCGGTTTCAGGCGTTCGAGCAAACGTGGTGAGGTTTGCGGTGCTGCCTCGGCAAATGCATCTGAATGGGCGGAAGTCGTTGCTGGCAGAAGCCTGCCAACGACCAGACGAACCGCAACCAGCGCTGCACTTATTGCGAAGGAATTGATTGTGAACAGTGGGAGATTGGCGAACTGGGAATAGCTTCCCGAGGAATTCACCAGGAAAATCACCGGTACCATTGCGATGGCGAGGGTTGCCGTCAGCAGAGCCCACCAAACTAGCAGATTGCGCGGGCGCAGCCCGAATCCGATCGTTGCTTTTTCGATAGTGATCGCAATGACGCCGCCCACGGCACACAGGCCCAGCCAAAGCGCAAGCCGAAGCACGAGCGGCAATTCGTACGAATCCGTTGCGCCGACAAAGCCGAGAAGCAGTCCGCCAAGCCCCATTGTGATCGCCCAAGAGGCGACAGGCCGCGCCGGAAACTCGGTCATTCGCGCATCACGAACAGCATTCGCCTGTTCTTCACGCAAAACAGGAGGTCGCTCGTTCATATCTGTTTGAGGCATGCAATCGTGGGTCCATGTGTCGCTTCACGCAATACAAAAGGAGACAACTCATGACAATTGCGACACGACTTTCACAGCGCAGTTTTAAGTTTGCGCACGCATTGGCCTTTGCCTTAAGCCTTATTTTCGTGGCCAGTCTCGGCGCTATCGCACAACCGCTGGAGGCGCAAAATCGAGAGCCATCGGCCAAGACGATTGTGGAACCCATTCTGCAACGTTTCGTGGCAGATTACCGATTGGATCCTCTCGCCCAGGACATCACCTTTGGCATCGAAATCGATGGAATGCGTTGGCACGTCATCTCACGTCCAAGCGAATCAGGGCGAGTGGTCGAACTCAAGGATGGTTTTGGCGATCAGGAGATGCTCTATTTCACCGCCAGCCGAGAAACACTCAACCTCATCGATCAAGGCGTTTGGACGGGCCTCACGGCAATGGGGGCTGCAACTTCCAGAGACATAACCCCGCTCGATATCCTGACGACCGAAGGCTATGAACGTGGCCCCAATTATGATGCGACAATCCGTCCACTCATCTTCCATTTCTGGACGCGGGGAACGCCAGAGATAGTTCAGTTCTCCTCGATCAACTCTCGTGTTGTGCACGGGGCGCCCGCCAGCGCGCTCTACTATGATCGCGACTTTCGCAGCGCGGTATATTTCGTACCGCCAGGATTGGGCCGCGAACAAGCGCCAACACTGACTGTTCCGTTCAAGCGCATGGTCCTGATCCTGAGCGGTTCTGGCGAGGGCGTAATGGGCGAAACCGATTTCACCATGAAGGCGGGAGACATGGTGATCTCGCCTCCCAACATTCCAGTGACGTTCTGGAATGCCTCAGATGAAGAGCCCTTGTCATTTGTTTGGCTCATGTGGGGCGACGGGGCCTGACCCGTTCTTGGCGAGCGCGAAGTGCCTAAGCAAGAGCCAGGGCCTTCGTGCTTAGCCTAATTCCCCTTCGCAAAATCCTCCGCGAGTTGGAACTTCTGGATCTTGCCCGAACCCGTCAGCGGGAACTCGCTCATCCAGACCCAATGCGCTGGGGTCTTTTGCGGGGACAACCGCTCGCGAATATGGGTTTTGAGGTCGTCATCCGATGGTCGCTCAGCGCTGTCTGCCAAGCGCATGAAGGCCGCAACGATCTCGCCCCATTTTTCATCCGGGACGCCCGCAACCGCAACTTCGGCGATGGCAGGGTGTTCAAGCAGAGCCGCTTCGATCTCAGCCGGGAAGAGGTTTTCGCCGCCGCGGATGATCATCTCCTTCACCCGCCCGGTGATCCGCACATAGCCGTTCGCGCTCATCGAGCCGAGATCGCCTGTGTGCAGCCAGCCCTCTGCATCGATCGTTTCAGCGGTGGCTTTTGGATCATCGTTGTAGCCCACCATCATGTTGAAGCCGCGCATGCAAATTTCGCCTTGCTCGTCCACTGCGCAGACCGAATTGTCGGATGGCGAGAGGATCGCGACCTCCATATGGCTGCCCGGCTGCCCGACAGTCTCGAGCAATTCAACGCCTGTATCAGTGGGCCAAGCCGCGGTGATGACGGGACAGGTTTCGGTCTGGCCATAGGTGATGAGGATCGGCACCCCAAAGGTCGCTTGTGCTGCGCGGTTGAGCTCAGGCGGAACCATCGCTCCGCCGCACAGGATCGTCTCGATACAGGAAACGTCAGTGCCAGTGGCCTTGGCCGCCTCAATGATCGCAAAGATCATGGTTGGCACTCCGCCGAGTACCTGAGGTGCCTCGCGCTCGATGGCTTTGGCGACTGCAACCGGATCAAATAGAGAGACCAGCAAAAGCGTTCCGCCTTGGGAGAAAGTTCCCATCACATTCACCGCGCTGCCTGCGGTGTGGAAGAGCGGGAAGGGACAAAGGACCTGGCGGCCCTCGGTGATCTCCCAGCGGGCAAACACGTCCTTATTCGACTGGATCAGCCCATGCTGGTGCAACAGCACGCCTTTGGGAAAGCCAGTGGTGCCTGAGGTGTATTGGATCATGCAGATGTCGCGCGGCTCAGTCTCTCGCAGTTCGCCATCGCCTTCGCCCGCGAACAGCTCCCCATGATCGGTCATGTCGATCACATGGTCGTGCGCGGGGAGCCCTGCGGCGGCTTCATCGACAATCGGCCGCAAGGCACTGGTGCGCACATGCGGCTGGTAATAGACCGCGCCTGAGCCTGACTGTTCTAGCACGTAGCGCACTTCGCGAGCGATGAAGGAGGGATTGACCGTCACGATGGTGAGGCCCGCCAGCATCGCGCCCAGTTCGATCAGGATCCATTCGGGACAATTGCCCCCCATGACTGCAATCCGCGTGCCCTTGGCATGGCGCGAGGCGAGCGCTCTTCCGCAACGCTCACTATCTGCCAGCAGCTGCGCATAGGTCCACTCTCGCCCGATGCTCCCATCTTCCAGCAATTCGCGCAATGCGAGCGCATCTGGTCGCGCTTCGACCTGCTCGTGCAGCATCTTAGCGACGGTCCGTTCCTCATAGGGTGTGTCCGCCTGTGCCGGGCAATAGGCTTCGGTCAGGTTCAGCTGATACATCGTGGTCTCTCCTCGCAAGCATTGCTAGCAGGCTTGCACGCGTAAATCGCTCGCAAAATCGCTGAGAGTGTATCTGAGGAAAGAGACCGGGTGTCAGTCGGCGCCCGAATTCGAACTCATTTGGCGTCGAGGACGCTCTCAATACGGCGCATAGCCCCGATCCAAGAAGGTGCAGCGCCCTGCTCGCTCGATTGCTCGATGATCTCAGCCAATTTATGCATGAAGTCGTCGTAATAAGTGAAGCTGTTACAGAACAATTCGGCAAACAGCTCACTGTCGATCAGGTCCGCTTCAATCAGCCGGTCTGTGCGCACCCAAAAGTACAGAAACATCACCAGGGCTTCGTGTTCCGTGTGCTGATCGGTCCCATGGAAATGTCGGTAATGTGCGGTTGACGCATCGAGCGACTGTTCGGCCGCAGTGATAAAGTTGTCTCGTTCCTGTTCAGGCGAGATGCCTTGGACCCATCCTTCCGCAATTGCGCGCAGATAGACGGCTTTTTCATCCTCTTCCATGGCGTTGATCTTGATTACAAGACGATAGGTAGGGAGCACCGCAAAGCGATAGAATTCGCCGGTATAGAACTCCGTAAACAAATCAGAGGCCATTTGCCGCTTGCTGCGGCGATGCAGCAAATGATCCGACAGCATAGTGTAAAGAGCCATCAATCCGGCAACAACAGCACCGATCAATGCAATTGCAGTTTCGTCGAGAACCATACCACCCCATCGCACTTATTCGTATCATTGGGTTGCCGCACCCCTTCTTGCAAGGCAAGCGCCAAGCGGGGGTTTTCGCTCGCAAATTGCGCATTAATCCCTATGTTGAGCGTAACAAAGTTAGCAGGGATGCAAGTATGAGCTTTGAGAGCAAAGTGCCGAGCGGGGATGAGCTCCTCGCCGAGATCAACCGTCTGCGCAAAGAGCGCAATGCGGTGATTCTCGCGCATTATTACCAGACGCCCGATATTCAGGACATTGCCGACTTTGTTGGCGACAGCCTCGAGCTCTCACGCAAGGCGGCAGAGACCGATGCGGATGTGATCCTGTTTTGCGGGGTCAAGTTCATGGCCGACACCGCCAAGATCCTCTCGCCCGACAAGACTGTGATCCTGCCGGACATGGACGCAGGTTGCAGCCTTGAAGACAGCTGCCCGCCAGAAAAGTTCAAGGCTTTCCGCGAAGCTCACCCGGACCACATTGCGCTGACCTATATCAATTGCTCGACCGAGGTGAAGGCGCTGTCCGATGTGATTGTGACGTCTTCCAGCGCCGAGACGATCCTGTCGCAAATCCCGCCCGAGCAGAAGATTATCTTCGGCCCCGACCGCCACTTGGGCGGCTGGCTTAGCCGCAATTTCAACCGCGAAATGCTGCTGTGGCCGGGCGTGTGCATCGTCCACGAAGCGTTCAGCGAGACCGAACTCCTGAAACTTAAAGAACAGCACCCCGACGCGCCCATCGCTGCGCACCCGGAATGCCCGCCTGCGATCATCGACCATGCGGATTATGTCGGCTCGACCAGCGGCATTCTGAAATTTGCGCAAAGCTTCGAAGGCGACACTTTGATCGTCGCGACCGAACCGCACATCATGCACCAGATGGAGAAGGCCCTTCCGGAAAAAACCTTCATCGGCGCGCCGGGTGCGGACGGCAACTGCAACTGCAACATCTGCCCCTACATGGCATTGAACACCATGGAGAAGATGTACACCGCCCTGCGCGACCTCGAGCCGCGCATCGAGATGGATGAGGAGCTGCGCCTGAAGGCCAAGAAGAGCCTCGACCGGATGCTCGAAATGGCCAGCGGGACTGTGGGGATGGGTGATTTGGGACAGGTGCCGTTTAAGGCGGATTGAACTAGGTTTCTATGAGCAGCGGTCCAACTCTTCGACGTTACACGAACGTACTGGCCTTGTTGGACTTGCTACATCACAAGCGCCTTACCTTACTTAACCCATCGAAATGGTATGACCAGAACGATGCGTTGGGGCTAAGGCAGTACTCCAAGCTCAAGGGTGAAGGGTCTGTTTACGCGGCGTGTTTTGCGGAGGGGTACGAGCAAGCGCACCACTGGCAGATCTTCGCTGGTGATAGCCATGGCCTCGCAATTGTGTTCGATAAAGAAAAGCTTCTCGCCGCCTTTGATAGTCAACTTCCGTTGGACGATATCTGTCATGGGCCAGTTCAGTACAAGACTCTCAAAGAGGTGCGAGACTCCAAACCTATTTCCATTGATGATTTGCCGTTCTTGAAGAGAGATACCTTTAAGGCCGAGCAGGAATATCGAGTGGTCGCATGGGAGGAGAACTGGCTCGCAGGACCGACCTATAGTGTTCCGGTCCAACTTGATTGCATAAACAGGGTAGTTCTTGGTCCAGGCATGGCCGACAGCCTCGCGCGCTCACTAAAGGAAATCGCGCAAGCGATCGAAGGCTGTTCAAACATCACTTTTGCGAAGTCTAGACTGGTCAACAATGCAAGCTGGGCCGAGTCCATTTCGGACGGGCTGAGGGGCGCAATCGTCAGCTAGTCTATTGTGGCACAATCTAGCCTTTAGTTTCGCCCCTGAGCTATCCTCGCCACCACCAAAGCGCTTCCCAACAACACCATCCCGACAACGTCGAGCACCCCCAGAAACTCCCCGAACCACACCCATCCGATCACCGCCGCAATCGCGGGCTGGGTCAGCAATGCAAGCCCGATGATCAGCGGGGGGAAGTGGCCAAGGGAATAGACCATCGATCCCTGTCCGATCAGTTGGCTGGTCACGAACAGCACGATGATCGGCGTCCAATCGCTCGGCCAGATTGGCTCTCCAAGCGCCAGTGCCAGTAGCAAGAGCGCTGGGCTCGCAAAGATGCTGACCCAAGCCAACAGGCTCCACGGGCCAAAGCGGCCGCGTTCGCCTTGCAAGGTTATGAGGTAGATCGCGTAACAAAGCCCCGCTGCGATGCAGAACACATCCCCCAAGGCTGTCGATGCTGAGATTTCGAGGCTGCGGCCGAGCAGCAGGGCTGCTCCGGCAAGCGCGCAGACAATCGCGAGCCACTCGAACCGCCCTGGTAACATCCGCGCCGCGATAAAGCCCCAGACCATCAGAATGATCGACCCGCCATTGGCAAAAAGGGTCGCATTGCCCAACCGCGTCAGCTCAATCCCGACATGCCAACTCGCCAGATCGGCAGCAAAGGCCAGCGCTCCAATGGCGACCAAGACCAAGGTGCGCGCCGGCAGTCCGCTCATTTGCTGACCTGCCATACGCGCCAGCATGATCAGGAAAGGAAGCGCGAGGAACATGCGCCAGAAGGCGGCGCTCACTGGCCCTGTATCCGTCATCCGCACCAGCGGCGCGCCAAGCGCAAGCGCGAAATTGCCAGCCAGCAAGGCCGCCAAAAGCAGCCACCCCTTCGGGCTACTCATGGCGCTGCTCACAGCGCTGGCAAGATTTGCTTGGGGTGCCACCTCTTTTTCCATGCTTGCGTCCTAGCGCTGACGCCGCCAAGTGGATAGCCAAATGAAACTTGATTTGGAGGAAAGCCAAAATGCATGACGCCCTGTTCCAGCCGCTCACGATGGGAGCGCTCGAAGCCAAGAACCGGATCTTCATGGCTCCGCTCACCCGCGGCCGCGCTGCCAAGCCGATGTTCGTGCCCAACGAAATGATGGGCACCTATTACAAACAACGCGCTGGCGCAGGCATAATCCTGACCGAGGCAACCGGCATCAGCACCGAAGGGCTGGGCTGGCCGTCGGCTCCGGGCATCTGGAGCGATGAGCAGGTCGAGGCCTGGAAGCCAATCGTTGCAGGCGTCAAGGAAGCGGGCGGCATGATCGCGATGCAGCTGTGGCATATGGGGCGGATTGTTGCGCCCTATTTCCTCGGCGGTGAGCGGCCTTTCTCAGCCAGCGAAACCAAAGCTCCCGGTGAAGCGCACACGCCGGAAGGCCGCGCCGAATATGCGACCGCGCGCGCAATGACCAAGGATGACATCAACCGCACGATCGACGATTATCGCAGAGCGGCTGAGAACGCGAAGAAGGCCGGCTTTGATGCGGTTCAGCTGCACGGCGCGAATGGCTATCTGGTCGACCAATTCCTGCGCGATGGCACCAATCACCGCGAAGATGAATATGGCGGATCGCCCGAGAACCGCACCCGCTTCATGCGCGAAGTGCTTGAGGCGATTGTCGATGTTTGGGGCGCGGACCGCACTGGCATTCGCCTCTCTCCCAATGGCGACTCGCAAGGCACTGATGACAGCAACCCGCCTGCCACCTTTGGTGCGGCAACCAAGGTGATTGAAGAGCTGGGCCTCGCCTTCCTCGAACTGCGCCAGCCGGGACCGGAAGGAACCTTTGGCCAAACCGACGTGCCGCAGCAGGATGCGCTGATCCGCTCGCTTTATTCGGGCGCGCTGATCCTCAATTCCGACTATGGCGCGCAGCAGGCGGATGATGATGTGACCAGTGGTCGCTGCGATGCGGTGAGCTTTGGTCGGCCCTATATCTCTAACCCCGATCTCGAAAAGCGGATCGCAGCAGGCGCTGCGTTCAATCCGAACAAGGACGTGCCCAAGAGCTGGTACTTCCCGATCGCGGAGGGGTACATCGACTATCCGACGCTTGCCGAAGAGACGGCCGCTAGCGCAGCCTGAAACGCTGACTTAGATTGATCCGACCTACTCAGGCGTCGCTGGTGGTTCCGGCGGCGCCGGCGCGGGCGCATCGGTGTTTGAGCTTTCAACGGTGGTCTCCACCGTGGTTGAACCATCCTCGCCTTCAGTCACCGTGGTCGTCGTCGTGCTTTGACGCGGCGCGAGCGGAGAGGTGGAGGTGAGCTCTTCCAAAGGCAGCATATCATCGCTGATCGTGCCGCCCGACAAAACGCCTGCCGCCTGACCACCAGTTTCTGACGTGTCGACCTCGGCGACTTCCTCATCGCATGCAGCGAGAAGGAGGGCAGGGAGGAGCGCGGTCGCGAGGAATTTCTTCATGATTTGCATGCCTTTTGCCGGGCTGTTTCAAGCGCGCCGAGGAACCCGTCCGCGCGCGCGATTAGTGCTGCATCCCATTGCGCATTGCTCACCTGTTTGCCGAGCCGGGCCAGGCTGGTGACGCCAAATTCATCGATCCCGCATGGGACAATGCCACTGAAATGCCCTAGGTCGGGGTCGAGATTGACTGAGAAGCCATGCATCGTCACCCAGCGCCTTACGCGCACGCCGATGGCTCCGATCTTGGCCTCGCGTCCGTCGACGTCCTTGCACCAGATCCCCACACGCCCGTCTGCGCGCCAAGCTTGAACGCCAAAGTCGCTAAGCGTGTCGATCACCCAGCCTTCAATCGCATGGACAAAGCAGCGCACATCTTTGCCGCGCTTGCCAAGGTTTAGCATGAGATAGCCGACGCGCTGGCCTGGTCCGTGATAGGTGTAGCGCCCGCCGCGTCCCGCTTCGATCACCTCGAAGCGCGGATCGACGAGCTCCGCCGGATCGGCGCTGGTCCCGGCGGTGTAGACCGGGGGATGTTCAAGCAGCCAAGCAAGTTCGCGCGCATCGCCAGCGGCGATCGCTCGATTGCGCTGATCCATCCGATCGAGCGCCTCCTGATAAGGCACCAAAGCGCTGTCCTTCCGCCATTCGAGGCTGGAGGAGGCGATCTCCGGGGGCAATTGGGTCGCGATGCTTGCCATAGACCCTGCGTTGCGGGCATTGAAGCTCAAGATCAAGGGGCAAGATGGTGCGATCGGTTCGGACTGACACACCTATGGCCGCCAAAGTGAGTGACCAAGCAAGGGGAACGCCATGAACTTCGATATGAATACCTGCTGGTCGCGTGCAGTGGAGCTGCTGCAGAGCAATTTTCAGCTGCTGATCGTGATTGCGGGCATGTTCGTGCTGCTTCCGACAATGGCGCTCTATTTGCTGGTCCCTGAATTTGCAGTGATTGCTGACCCCACCACTGATCCCTCTGTGCTTGAAGACAAGATATTGGAGATACTTGGTCCTCTCATCGCAGCCAGTCTCGTCTCGCTGGTTTTCCAGTTCGGCGGGCAAGCGGCGATGATCGCGCTGATGAGCGATACCAGACCTACCGTGGGACAAGCGCTGATTAAGGGGTTCAAGACTGTGCCGAGCCTATTTGCGGTGCTGCTGGGTTTCTCATTGCTGTTCATGCTGCTTGCGCTCATCGTGACCGTCCCGGTCAGTCTGTTGGCAGGGTTGCTCGGAGCGCCGGGACTTGCGGCATTGGCAGTGATCCCGATGTTGATTGCAATGGTCTGGTTGCTTGCTCGGATGTCGCTCGCGATGCCAGTTCTGGTCCTAGGCGGTACATTGAACCCGGTTACTGCCATCACCCAAAGCTTCCGCCTTACCAAGCCCAAGCAGTGGGCGATCGCGGGCTTTTGGACTATCATCTTCGTTGTCATCACTATCGCCAGTCTGATCTTCAACGGCGTGGCCGGGGTCGTAGCTGCCATTGCGGGAGCTGGGACAGCCGCTTTGGCGATCACTGGCCTTGCCAATGGGGTGACCGGAGCCATTGGCGGGATGGTCCAATGTGCGGTCGCAGCTGCGATGTTCACCCAGTTGTCAGGTCCAAGCACCGAGGCGATTGAGGAAACTTTCGAATAGGTTGCTGCTGTGAGCCTCATTCGCGTCTTGGTGACAGTCATCATTTGAAGCTATCATTGAAAGCTGGGCGCGGGTGCCTTAGCGCGTCTGCTGATGGCCGAACGCGACCCCGTCTCTCAGTCTGCGCCCGCGCAGTCTTCAACCACTTCTTCTCCGATTTCCTCGGGGCGGATGGCTTTGTTGTTCATGGTGATGCTGGTCACGGCGGCGGGCAACACCGCGATGCAATCGGTAATGCCTTCTATCGGCACAGCCCTGGAAGTTAGCGACGTTTGGATTAGCCTCGCTTTCAGCGGCTCTGCGCTTCTATGGGTCGGATGCGCTCCTATCTGGGCGCGGCGATCGGACCGGCGGGGGCGAAAGGCGATGATGGCGCTGGGACTCACCGGCTTTGTCGTCTCCATGACCATGTGCGGGCTTGTGCTTTGGGCAGGTCTGTCGGGATGGCTAGGGGCGGTTGCCACGCTCATCGCTTTTGCCGCCGCGCGTAGTCTTTATGGCGGGTTCGGAAGCGCGGCTCCGCCAGCGGTTCAGGCCTATGTCGCTGCACGCACACCGCGTTCGGAGCGGACCAATTCCTTGTCGCTGATCGCGTCGAGCTTTGGCCTTGGGACCGTCATCGGCCCCGCGCTTGCGCCATTGATGGTGCTGCCTTTCATGGGGCTGGGGCTGACGGGACCGTTCATTGGCTTTGCTCTGCTTGGCATCGTCGTCCTGGTCCTGCTGCGCTGGAGGCTGCCCGACGATCAACCGCAATTCGCCGCGCGCGGCGTGGCAGCGGGATATAACGAGCCGACCGACGCGCCTGACCTTGATGATCACGAAGCCGACGCAGAGCCTGCACGGCTCAAATGGACCGATATCCGCCTGAGACCATGGATCATCGCGCAACTGCTTGGCGGCCACGCGCAGGCGATGGTGCTGGGGATCAGCGGTTTCCTTGTGCTCGACCGATTGGCTTTGAGGGACACACCTGCGGAAGGGGCTGGGCCTGTGGGGTTGGTGTTGATGAGCGGGGCGCTGGCCTCCTTGCTCTCACAATGGGGCATAATTCCGCGCTTCAAACTTGGCCCGCGGGCGGCAACCTTATGGGGACTATTGACCGCTGCCGGGGGTGTCGCGCTGCTGGCATTCGCGAGCCAGATCCACGTCATCGCGTTGGGCTATGCCATCGCTTCGCTTGGCTTTGGCTTGTTCCGACCCGGCACGACTGCGGGCACTTCGCTCGCTGTGACGCGTGCAGAGCAGGGCCAAGCATCTGGCGTGGTCGCAAGTCTTGCTGGCGCGAGCTTTGTCTACGCTCCAGCGCTGGGCGTGTGGCTCTATGGACAATCCGACTGGCTGGGCTTTGGGCTTATCATTGCGCTGTGCCTGATCGCGCTCGTCCATGGTTGGATGACGCTTCAGGCCGATAGGGACCTGACGCGGGACAAGAGCTAAAGAATCGTATTCGACGCCGTAGGCTTCGCAAGGGCGACCGCCCGCCCGCAGCGGGCCTGAAGTGCAGCGTAAGGCGTCTAGCGAGGACGCAGCCCTGGATAGGGCTGCTCACTCAACCATGCGCGCCGAACTGGTTGGCGATTGCCACGCTCAATCGCAGCATCAGCGCATAAGACCGGTCGATCGGGTCGATAAAGTCGCGGGCGATCGCAGCATAGCCTTCGGACGACGCATCAGGATAGTCCGCTGGTGCGTCCATCGCGAAGTCATCGGGGCTTGGAAATTGCACTGGGAAGGCCCGGCGCATCTGAGCGAGCGCGTCGTCGATCCTCAGCGAGAACACCATCTCCAGCACGTCTTCGCGGCTGATATCGTTCGCACGGCTGAAGACCGGGACTGAGACCGCTTTCAAGAAGATATGCTGCATGAGCGCTAGCCGCAATGACTGCGCCGCGCCGATCATACGGCGGGTTTGCTGCGTCACTTCGCGCGAGGTTTCGCCTTCATCCATCCCTTCGGGCAGTTGGTCTAGCAAGCGGTGGAACTTGAGCGCGTCGACCCGCAGCCGCGATGCCAAGCGGCGGAAAACACCAGTGCGATCATCCTTGGTGAGATATTCGGCCAGCGTCTCGCAAGCTGCCGACAAATGCGCTTCGGTCCCGCGATAAGGGCGGCTCGCCCAATAGGCGGAGTTGAACAATTCGCCATAGGCTGCGACTGATTTGATGCTTGCCAGCGCGTTGGAGCTGCGCGCCAGACGCAGCAATTGGCGCCCGCGTTCGCTGCTTGCGAGGAGGCCAGCGATTTCTTCATAATTGCCATCCGCTGCATCTCCGATCCCGGCAATCACATTCACCGGGTAGCCGAGCTGCTGGAGGATGGAATTGTGCGGGATCGCGCGGATCTGGCGCAGGTTCATATCGCGGTCCGAGGCAAGATCGCTCTGCCGCCGCGACACCCGGCTGCCAGTTGAATTGAGCAAGCCCAGGCCAAAGGCGGTCACCCCTCGCGAATAGGTTTGGCTGCGCAAATGGCGCCGTTGATGCGCGCGGATGGCGCGGTAGAAATCGAGGCTCAGGTCGGTTCGCGAATAGAAAGGATCATCGCACACATCCGAAGGCGTCGGGGCCTCCGTGATGATCCGGGTCAGCGTTGCGCGGGCGAGCTCGGCTCCGGCAAACAGCAGGTACCCATCGCCGCCCTGAAAGCTGACTTCGGGTTCGAGCGCGATTTTGTTGCGCGAAAATCGGCTGCGCGCCCAGGGGCTGAGCGGCCAGGTCAAGCGATCATCAAAGCCCGATGGATGCGCGCCGCGGCCCATACTTTCGCCATGCGTGTTGAATATCAGCGCCGCGACGTCGGTCAGCCGGTTGCGCTCCATCGCTTGAGCGAGCCGACCTTGGAGCCGCTCAATCGCCAAACTCGCAGGGATTTGTCCGACAAAACGGCCCGCATCGGAGAAGCCGGTTTGGATGCAAACGCGGCCGCGCAGCCTCGCATATTCGCGATATTGCTCTTCCGCGCACAAGGCTTCGAGGAAACGTCCGCCGTGCTCCAGCGCGCTTTCGGTTTCGAACAGGGGCGAGACATCGACCTTGTCCTCGATCCCGAACAGTTTCGCGAAATACAATGCTGCGAGGATAGTGGACGGCTGTTCGCACTCAGCGATCAGCATCCGGATCGGCGTGTCGGCATCGATATGCGCCAAGATCTGCGCCATCGCGAGGAATTGCCGCGTCGCAGTTGAGCTTTCGATTGCGAGCGAGGCGAAATTGGTCCGCTTAGCTTCGACCTCCTTCAACATCCGCCGCAAGGTCGCCATCGCGCCTTTGCTCGCGAGGTCGAGATTGGGCGTTTCATGCAAATGGCCGCGTATTGCGTTGTGAAGCTGTTTGGCGTTCACGCGGAAGTGGATATGCGCCATGCCCAATCCATCAGCGCGCATCGCGGCCGCGAGCGCCTTGAGAGCAACCGCCCGTCCGCGTTCGGCCGCGGCGGCCTCTTCCTCAAGCTGGGCAATGACGCTGGCGAGCGAGGTCAGCTTTGTCGGGCTATCCGCCGTCAGCCGGTTCGCGGCTTCGGAAAGTGTCTTTGCATCGGACAGGTCTGCTGCAAAATCCTCAGCGCTTGTAGCAGCGTTGGACGCAGAGCCTTCGAGCACTGCGATAAGCGGATGGTCGGGCACGATCCCCGCCAGATCAGCCGCATATCGCGTCAGCCGCTCGGCTTTCTCGGCAAGGCGGAAGCGGATTGAGGTGTACCACTTGATGTCGGTGCGACCATCCATGTCATAGCCAACCCAGCTCGCAAATCGGAACGGCATCGGCGCAAGGCTCTGCCATTGATCGGGCCAGGTGCTCGCGGCATGGTCGAGCATCTCGCGAAGGATGTCGGCGCGGGCATCTTGCGCGTTGGCGATGGCCCTCATCGCTTCCGTGTGCTCGTATTCGAGCGTGATTGCGGGGCGTTTGCCCTCATTGCGGCAGCCCTCCCGATCGATCGCGGCTCCGGTGCTCGCGGCTTTGGCGACGACTCCGTTGTGCTTGGGGGTAAGGAGGAAGGTTGGGTGCGCGGTGAAGACCGCGTGCAAATGCGGGGTTTCCCAGCGCATGCGGAAATCTGCAAACGCACTGTCCTTGTTCAGCACTGCGGCCAATCCCGAACGGTTCGCGTCCGCGGCAATCGGCGCGACCAGCCGCTCAAGCCGCTTGGCGCGCGCTTTCAGGCTGGTGCATTCGAGCTCCTCAACCAACCGCTCCACCGCATCGAGGTCGAGCACACCGCTGCCGGGCGCCTCGAGCGCACGCGACAGGTCGAGCGAAAGCTGGAACACAGGATTGAAGAGCGGCGTTTCGCGGGTCCGTGCATGCAGCTCCTGCAGGCGCATGGACAGGTCGGCGACCGAATTGAGCGCAAGTGTCATATTAGTCGCTTTCCAGATAGGATTGGGCAAAAGCCGCTGCCGCGCCGAGCAAGCCGGGCTGCGGATGGGTTATGAGTTTGACCGGGATCGTAGCCATCAGGCCAGCAAAGCGCCCCTTGGCGCAGAACCTTTCGGCGAAGCCCGATTGCGCCAACGTTTCGCGCAAACGGTATCCAAGCCCGCCCGCAATCACGACTCCGCTGGCCCCTTGCACGAGCGCGATGTCGCCTGCGACCGAGCCCAATGCGAGGCAGAAACGATCGACCGCTGCCGAAGCAAGCGAGTCTGTCCCTTCCATCCCTGCGGTCCATATTTCGATGTCAGTGAGATCGTGCACCGCGCGTCCCTCCATTGCGGCGAGCGCGTGGTAGATGTCATTGATCGCGGGGCCAGAGACGACACGTTCATTAGAGACGCGGGTGTGGCGCTGGCGCAGCCTCGCAAGGATCGCGTCTTCGATGCTGTCGAGCGGGGCAAAGTCACCATGGCCACCCTCTGTCGCTTGGACGCGGTACCGGCCTCCTTCGAGGTGGCTAAAGTAGGCAACGCCGAGCCCGGTCCCCGGCCCCAGCACGCTGATCGTGCCTTCCTGCGGCAAATCTTCGTCCGGGCCTGCCAGCGGCAAGAATTGGTCGGTTTCAGCGCGGGCTGCTGCATGCGCAACCGCGGCAAAATCATTGATGACGATGTTCTGGCTGGCACCCAGCTTCTCCTCAATCAGAGGCGGGCGGATGATCCAGGGATTGTTGGTAAAACGTATCAAGTCAGGCTTGATCGCAGCCGCCACAGCCATGGCTAGCCTGTTGGGAAGCGAACCTCCTTTGCGCTCCCGGTAATCCTCCCACGCGGTCTGGAAGCTTGCGTGATCGCTGGTGTGGAGTGTGACCGGATCATCGAGTGTGATGCCGCCATCCTGAGCGATCTCAGCGATGGCAAAGCGCGCATGAGTGCCGCCAATATCGACCGCTACGAGATCCGTTCCCCCAGCCATACGAGCCTAAAGACCTGCGCTGGCGAGCATGGCAGAAGCGCCTTGTTCGGCGCTGTCGGCCTGCGATTGCATGATGCGGAACAGCTCTCGCCCAACGCCGCGTTCAAGCTCGGGGTCGGGAGTAGCTGTACGCGCGTCTAGGTCGGCGTCGGTGGAAAGGCAGCCGGTTTGCGCGCAGACGGTGACGGTATCGCCGTCGCGAAGCTTGGAAAGCGGTCCGCCGCCTTTCGCTTCGGGTGTGCAGTGGATTGCGGCGGGAACCTTACCCGACGCGCCAGACATGCGGCCATCGGTCAACAGCGCAACCTTGAAGCCCTTATCCTGAAGCACACCAAGGCTGGGCGTGAGTGCGTGCAATTCTGGCATGCCATTGGCGCGCGGACCCTGGAAACGCACCACGACTACGACGTCACGGTCAAGCTCGCCTGCCTTAAACGCCTTGGTCACGTCCTGCTGGTTCTCAAACACGCGGGCAGGGGCGGTTATCGTCCAACGTTCTTTCGCAACGGCAGAGGATTTGAAGCATGCGCGGCCCAAATTGCCGGTCAGCAGTTTCATTCCGCCATCATCCTGAAACGGTTCGGCCACAGGACGCAGCATCGTGTCATCGCGGGTTTCGGTGACGCGGGTCCATTGCAGAACGTCGTCCTGCCAGACTGGCTCTTCGGTGTAGGCTTCAAAGCCATCTTCCCAAACGGTGAGGATGTCTGGATGGGCTAGGCCTGCATTCAGCAGCTCGCCAATCACATAACCCATACCTCCCGCGGCGTGGAACTGGTTCACATCGCCTGATCCATTGGGATAGACCCGCGCGACCAGCGGCACCACGGATGACAGCTCGGCCAGGTCGTTCCAGTCGATGATGATGCCGGCGGCGCGCGCCATGGCCGGAATATGGATCGCATGATTGGTCGATCCCCCGGTGGCAAGCAGACCGATTGTGGCGTTCACAATCGCTTTCTCGTCCACGACTTGAGCAAGAGTGCGCTCAGCAGTCCCGGCGAGCTCAGCCAAACGATGCACCGCCGCGCGGTCGAGCGCTTGGCGCAGTTTAGAGCCAGGCAGCACAAAGGCGGCTCCGGGAACGTGCAGCCCCATCATCTCCATCATCATCTGATTGGAGTTGGCGGTGCCATAGAAGGTGCAAGTGCCAGGCGAGTGATAGCTGCCAAGTTCGCTTTCAAGCAGCACATCGCGGCCGACTTCGCCCGCGGCGTATTTCTGGCGGGTTTCCTGCTTCTGTTTGTTTGAAATGCCCGACGGCATCGGTCCAGAGGGTACGAAAATCCCAGGTAGATGGCCAAACCGGAGAGCTCCGATCATCAGGCCCGGCACGATTTTGTCGCAAATGCCAAGCATCGCCATGCCGTCATACATCTGGTGCGAAAGTCCGACCGCTGCGGCCATCGCAATATTGTCGCGGCTGAAAAGCGAGAGTTCCATCCCGTCTTCGCCTTGCGTCACTCCGTCGCACATGGCTGGAGTGCCGCCAGCGACTTGGACAGTTGCGCCGACTTCGCGAGCGTAGATTTTCATCCGGTCGGGATAGCGGCCATAAGGCTGATGCGCGCTGAGCATGTCATTGTAAGCGGTGACGATGCCGATATTGGGTCCGCGCCCCTCCTTCATCGCATCCTGATCTTCAAGCGCTCCGGCAAAGGCATGGGCAAGCACCGAGCACGAGACTTGATCGCGCTCAGGACGCCGATCGCCTTCGCGCTTCATCAGGTCGAGATAGGCCTGACGGCTGGGTCGCGAACGCTCGATGATGCGCTGCGTGACCTTGTGGATCGTATCGTTGAGTTTGCTCATCCCTACTTACTCAAGCCCGGTTACTCATGCCAAGTTACACCATCGCGTTCGGTCAAAGCGAATGCGGCGCTCGGCCCCCAGCTACCGGCGGTGTAGGTCTTTGGTGTGACTTCGTGTTGCTCCCACTCGGCACGGATCGCGTCGATCCAATGCCACTGCGCCTCAACCTCATCGCGGCGCACGAACAGGGTCTGATCGCCTTTGATCAGGTCGAGCAGCAGGCGCTCATAGGCGATCCGGCGCTGCTTTTCTGCAAAGGCGTCCGGCATCGCGATCTGCAGCGGCACTTCGCGCAGGCGCACGCCGTCTTCATCGAGCCCGGGAACTTTGGCCATCAGCGAAAGCGTTATGTCCTCTTCGGGTTGGATACCAATGAGGAGCTGATTGGGCTGTAAGCCTGCACCGGATCCTTCAAAGATCGAATGCGGCACACAGCGGAACTGGATCTTGATTTCGGTCACACGCTCGGGAAGGCGTTTGCCAGTGCGCAGATAGAACGGCACGCCGCGCCAGCGCCAATTGTCGATATGGGCTTTGATGGCGGTGAAGGTTTCGGTGTTGGAAGGCTCAAGCCCGTGCTCTGAAAGCTCTTCGTCATAGCCGGGCACGGCTGCGCCATTGACCGCGCCCGCGCGATATTGGCCAGTGACGGTCTCCGCTGCTGTAGCAGGGCGAAGCGCGCGCAACACCTTCACCTTCTCATCGCGGACCGCGGTTGCGTCAAAGCTGGTCGGCGGCTCCATCGCCACGAGCGCAAGCAATTGGAGCATGTGGTTTTGAACCATGTCACGCAATGCGCCCGCATCGTCGTAAAAGCCAACGCGGCCCTCAAGGCCCACGGTCTCCGCAACTGTGATCTGGACATGTTCGATAATGTTTGAATTCCAGATCGGCTCGAACAGGATATTGGCAAAGCGCAATGCGAGCAGATTCTGCACCGTCTCCTTGCCGAGATAGTGGTCGATGCGGAAGATACGACTCTCTGGAAAAGCACCTGCCACTGCATCGTTGATGTCAGCCGAGCTTTCGAGATCGGTGCCGAGCGGTTTTTCCAGGCACATACGCACGCGCTCGCCGGTCAGGCCTGCTTGTTCCAAACCAGCGATCGTGGGGCCAAACAGGCTCGGCGCGGTGGAGAGGAAGATGGCAACGCCGCCTTCATCACCTTCGCCGCTTGGGCCGGCCTGCGCGACCTTGGCAGCCAATTCATCATAGCCTTCGGGCGTTGAGGCATCGAGCGCCTGGTAGCTTAAGCGGTTGAGAAACTGCGCCATCGAACCGCGCCGCTCGGCCGGCAGGAACTCTTCCAAGGCTGCCCGCGCCATATTGCGAAACTCGTTATCGTCGAGCTTGCTGCGCGCAGTGCCGATAATCGCGAGCTTCTCAGGCAGCAAACCATCGGCATCAAGCGCGCACAGGCTTGGCAGAAGCTTACGCCGCGAAAGATCGCCGGTTGCGCCAAACAGCAGCAGTCGATCGGCGAAGAATTCGGTCATGCATCATCCTTTTTAGGCAATAAGACCAAGACTAATGTTACTGAAGTTTTGTTGGCTTGTGCAAGGCACAATAGACCAAGCCATGCAAGCCGCAAGACCCGGTTTTACAATGCTTGCAGAAGCTTTTTGCATAAATTTGCAAGTTTTTGCAATCGAGCGCCGGCCGCAAGATGCGCTGTGCAATGTATCACTTTCCCGCAGCAAGAAACGCGTCGGCTTTTTGGAGGTTCTTCCACTGTGTGTGGGATTGAGTTTTCCTACAGCCCCTTTGCTCGACTAAATTCGTTGCCTTGTGATTGCTGCGCCTTCTTTCAACCAGCCCGCGAACCTTTACGTGAAGGGGTTACACTTTGCACTGTGCAAAGTGACACTTCTCGCCTGTCAGCGAGACACTTTGGTGCGCTGGTGGTGACACTTTCGCTGCGAAAGGCGACGCTTTGAACGCCAGGATGACAGCGTCACGCGGCCGGCGTAGCACTGACGAGGCGTTTTCGGTCCAGGACTTTGTGCCAAGTGTGTCAGAAACCGAGCCGTTGCCGCTCAGTAAGTGGCAGACAGGAGCAGGCGATGCGGGCTCAGAATCAAGCGCGGATGACGCCGAACAGGTCGTGCGCGTCAGCTTCTTCGACCTCTACCGCGACGATCGCGCCTTGTTGCAGACCCTCCGGCACATTGCGCAGGTAGACCGCGCCGTCGATCTCGGGCGCGTCGGCTTGGCTGCGGCCGGTAGCGCCGATGTCTCCGTCCTCGTCGGGCTCGCCCACTTCGTCGATGATGACGGGCAGGGTATTGCCCACCTTGGCGGCGAGCTTGGCCGCGCTGATGCGCTCGGTGACCTCCATCAGGCGGGCATAGCGTTCTTCCTTGACCGCTTCGGGCACGGGATTGGGGAAGGCATTGGCTGCCGCGCCTTCGACCGGCTCAAACCGAAACGCGCCCACGCGGTCGAGCTGCGCTTCTTCGAGCCAATCGAGCAGGTATGCGAAGTCCTCCTCGGTCTCGCCAGGAAAGCCGACAACAAAGGAGGAGCGGATTGCGATTTCCGGGCAGATTTCCCGCCAGCTTTTGAGCCGCGCGAGCACCTTTGCCTCGTTCGCCGGGCGGCGCATCGACTTGAGCACCGAAGGCGCCGCATGCTGGAACGGGATGTCGAGATAGGGCGTCAGCAGTCCCTCGGCCATCAGCGGGATGACCTTGTCGACATGCGGATAGGGGTAGACGTAGTGGAGCCGCACCCACGGCGGATTGCCCTCTGGCGTACGCAATTGGCCAAGCTCGCGCGCCATATCGGTCATGTGAGCCCGGACCTCGCGAGTGTCCTGTCCCCTTGGCCAAGGCCTAGCCTCATGCCGGATGTCGACGCCATAAGCGCTGGTGTCCTGGCTGATGACGAGCAACTCGCGCGTGCCAGCGGCGACCAGCTTTTCCGCTTCGAGCAACACTGCATCAATTCGACGACTGGCAAGCTTGCCGCGCAGATCAGGGATGATGCAGAACGCGCAGGAGTGATTGCACCCCTCGCTTATCTTGAGATAGCTGTAATGCCGCGGCGTCAGCTTGATGTCAGCGTCCGAGGGTTGAGGGATAAGGTCGACAAACGGCCCTTGGCTAGGCGGAGCATGTTCGTGGACCGCCTCGACCACTTGCTCATATTGGTGCGCGCCGGTGACTGCGAGAACCTGAGGGTGCGCGGCGCGGATGGCGTCGGCCTCTTCGCCCATGCAGCCAGTGACGATGACCCGGCCATTTTCGGAGATCGCTTCGCCGATCGCAGCAAGGCTCTCTTCCTTAGCGCTGTCGAGAAAGCCGCAAGTGTTGACCAGAACGACGTCCGCCCCGGCATAATCAGGGCTCATCGCATAGCCGTCCGCGCGCAGGCGCGTGAGTATGCGCTCGGAATCGACCAGCGCCTTGGGGCAACCAAGGGAGACCAAACCGACGCGCTTGGCGTCAGGGAGAGTGGTGGTTGTGTCGGACATAATTGCGGCGCCTCTACACGTCTTGTTGTCACGTTTCCAGAGCCTCCCGTTTTGCCATTCCTAAAATGCTCGCATAGGTTCGCAATCCAAGCCACCCGCGCCCTCCGCCCTTCCACCCGGAGCAGTTTCGGATACACTCCGGGCGGAAGGGTGGAGGGCGCGGGTGGCGCGGTTACTCCAAAGATCAAACGGGAGGGATCAATGGACTTGTTGGATGTAAATTGGATCGGAGTGGTCGGTGCTGCTCTGTGCGGCTTTGTTGTGGGCGGCATCTGGTATGGGCCGGTGATGGGCAAAAAGTGGATGGGCGCAGTTGGCTTAACCGAAGAACAAATCAAGGAAGGGTCGATGGGGCTAATCTATGGAGGCGCCTTTGCCTTTTCCCTGCTGGCCAGTTGGACCTTGGCGCACACTTTTCACTCTTACGAGGTCAATGGAGTGGAACTGTCCGTCTTGGTGAAAGTCGTGACCGCTCTTGGAATCGCGCTTGGTTTCATCATTCCCGCGCTCGGCACCAATTACCTGTTCAGCCAGAAAGGCAAGGCGCTGTTCTTTATCGATGCGGGCTATTGGCTGTTGTTCTACACGGCGATGGGCCTCGTCCATGCTTATCTGCCATAAGCAGGTTGGGAATGAGGAGCGATAAACATGAGTGACTTTGCCTTGTGGCCAGTGCTGGCCGGGAGCGCGGCGTTCTTCGTCGTTGGAGCGATTTGGTACGGCGTTTTGTTCGGGAAGGTGTGGCAGCGCGAAGCCGGATTGTCGGATGAAGACGTTCAGAGCGGCAATATGGCGCTCATCTTCGGGCTGACATTCTTGTTCGAAATGTTGATCGCGATGGTGCTGTGGCACTTGATCGCGCGCACCGCTCCCGAACCGCATGTCGTGATGATGATGGCGGTTGGCTTTGCCGTTGGAGTGATGATCCCGGCGGTCGGGATCAACTACCTCTATCAGCGCAAGAGCGGAAAGCTGTTTGCCATTGATGCCGGGCATTTCATTCTGGGAATGGCGGCAATGGGCGGGGTATTTCTGCTGTTTCTGTAGGAGCTATTCCGAATGCGCATCGCCGTTCGTATGACCGTTTTCTGAAGGCACGATCTCAACGATGACATCGCCGGGTTGGAGGTTTTGGCATTCCTCCTCCCAAAAACCGATGGCGCGGCCATTGCGATAGATCCGCAGGCCTCTGCCGCCGGTCTTAAGCTCGGTAATAGCTGAGCCGCATTCGGCTTCGGTCACGACGCGTTCGACCAGGTGGACCCGGCCGGAGACCGAGGCGAGGTCGGCGAGGTAATCGGCGATGTGCGGGCCGTTGGCGCTACCAGCCAGCAGCAGGCCGGTAAAGCGCACCGGGTTGATCACATTGCTGGCCCCGGCTTGACGAGCGAGCAGCTCGTTGTCGTCGGCGCGAACGACCACGCTGATCGGGACGCTGGGCGCCAAATGGCGAACGGTGAGTACAATCAGGATTGAAGTGTCGTCGCGCCCCGCTGAAACAAGGACGTTCTTCGCGGTCCCGATGCGGACTGCCTTCAAGGTCTCATCGCGCGTGGCATCGGCAGCGATGACATTGACGCCAAGTTTCTCGGCCTCTCGCAGCCGGTCTTCGCTTGGGTCAACGACGACGATCTTGTCGGCATCGGTGCCTCGCTCAATCAATTCCTCAACGCTTTGAGAACCCGACACGCCGTAGCCAAGCACGACGACATGATCGGAAAGCTTTTCCTGGATGCGAGCCATGCGCCATTTCTCCCAGCTGCGCTTGATGATGAAATTGTAGGCTGTGCCCACAAAGATGAAGAAGACAAGAAACCGGATAGGGGTCACGATCACGGCCTCTTTCATACGCGCGCTATCAGAGACAGGCGTGATGTCGCCAAAACCGGTCGTCGTGATCGAGATCATGGTGAAGTACACCACATCGAGGAAGCTGACGTGCCCGTCGACGCTATCGGATAGCCCTTCGCGGTCGAACCAATGGATGAGCACCACAACAAAGATCAGGAACAAGGCCGCGCCGAGACGCAGGCTAATGTCAGCCCAGACTGGTAGCTTCACTGCCCGGCGCAGCGGCTTTGAGCGCTTCTGCACCGGATGGCGACCCTTCTGGCGCGTGAATGACTTTTCCGCCCCGTCTTCTGCCACAACCGCGCCCCTAACCCTCGAACCGCCCAGCCAGCGTATCGATGCTCGAATAATGCGTAAGGTCAAGCTGCAGCGGGGTCACTGCGACATAGCCATCTTCGATCGCTTCAAGATCGGTGCCATGATCTAGCGTGTGCTCAAATGGGTGGAGACCAAACCAGAAATAGGGATGCCCGCGCGGATCGGTCCCTTCGACAACGCTCCCTCGCGAATAATCATGGAAGCCCTGCCGTGTGATGCGAATACCTTTGGGGGCCAATGGGGGGAAATTGACGTTGACTAGCGTGCGCTCGGCAAAGGGTGCATCTAGCAAAGGCTCGATCACCTTAGGTCCCCATTCGCGTGCGGAGCCGAACTCGTTGTCAGTGCCGCGTGTTGCGCTTGAATAGACCTGACTCAAAGCGATTGAGCGGATCCCGGCAAGCGCGCCTTCCATCGCAGCAGAGACGGTGCCCGAATAGGTGATGTCATCGCCCAGATTGGCCCCGCGATTGACCCCGGACAAGATCAGGTCGGGCGGACTATCGACGACCTTGTGCAACCCCATCGAAACGCTGTCAGTGGGCGTGCCTGTCACTGCGTAGCGCCGCTCCGCAAACTTTTGCAGCCGCACGGGTCGGTTGAGTGTCAGCGAGTGGCCTGCTCCCGATTGCTCCTCTGAGGGAGCACAGACCCACACATCGTCCGAAAACTGCGCGGCGATCTCTTCCAGTACCGTGAGGCCAAGGGCGTGGTAGCCATCGTCATTCGTCACGAGAATTCGCATGGGGCAGGGCTAGGCTGGCCCCCGGTCGAAGGCAAGACCTTTGGCGGTGATCTTCACCCGCGAAGGGGCCTATTGCGGCGTCAGCTGTGTCACGCCGCCCATATAAGGGACGAGCGCCTCTGGAACGATCACGCTGCCGTCGGCTTGCTGGTAATTCTCGATTATCGCCACGAGCGTGCGCCCGACAGCAAGACCGGAGCCGTTGAGCAGGTGGAAAAACTCGCTCTTTTTCGAACCTTCGGGGCGATAGCGTGCATTCATGCGGCGCGGCTGGAACGTGCCGCCGTCTGAGCAAGAGCTGATCTCGCGATAGGCACCCTGGCCTGGCAGCCAGACCTCAAGGTCATAGGTCTTCATCATCGAAGCGCCCATATCGCCAGAGCATAAAGCCATTACACGGTAGTGGAGGCCCAAAGCCTGCAGCAGTCCTTCAGCCACGGCGGTGATCCGCTCAAGCTCGGCCTCAGCCTCTTCTGGCAGCGAGGCGACGATCATCTCGACCTTTTCAAACTGGTGCTGGCGGATAAACCCGCGCGTGTCGCGCCCCGCCGCGCCCGCTTCCGAACGGAAACATGGGGTCAATGCGGTGAGGCGCATCGGGAAGTCGCTTGCGTCGTAAAGATTGCCGCGAAAGGAATTGCCAAGCACCATCTCTGAAGTCGAAATCAGCAACCGATCGTCAGTGGTGCGGAACAGGTCTTCGGAGAATTTGGGCAGCTGGCCGGTGCCATATCCAGATGCCTCGTTGATAAGCAGCGGCGGGTTGCACTCGGTAAAGCCGTGGTTGCGCGTGTTGTTGTCGAGCATGAACTGCCCGAGAGCGCGGTGCATGCGCGCCATGTCCCCACGCAGGAACGTGAAGCGCGCGCCAGAGACCTTCGCTCCGGTCTCGAAATCCATCCCAAGCGCGGGAGCAATGTCGGCGTGCTCTTGCGGGGCAAAGGCGAAGTCGGGCTTTTCTCCCCACTCACGCAAGTACACATTGTCGTCCTCGCTTTCCCCATCAGGCACAGAAGGGTCGAGCAGGTTGGGAAGCACAAGCAGGGCGTCTTCAAGCGCCTTGGCGGCAGCGCGCTCTCGCTCCTCCAGATCGGGCATGGTCTGCTTTAAGTCAGCGACTTCGGCTTTGAGCGCCTCGGCGGTTTCGGTGTCGCCTTTACCCATCGCGGCGCCAATCGCCTTGGAGGCCTCGTTGCGGCGGCTCTGTGCTTCTTGCAGCTGCGTCGTCAGCGCGCGGCGTTCCTCGTCCAGAGCAAGGATCGATGCGGCAACAGGCTCGAGACCACGGCGCGCAAGGCCGGCGTCGAAACCTGTCGGATTCTCTCGGATTTCGCGGATATCATGCATAGGGCGCGCCTATGCCCGCTTCGCATTGCGATTGAAAGAGGGGATCCGCGACCTCGCCTGATGCAAGGCCGCTATCCGTGTTTGATCAGAAGGCAAATCCGACAGACACATTGAAGGTGCGCGGGTCGCCGAAGTAAACCGTCTGAATGTTGCCAACAGAGCTGAACTCTTGCCCATCTGTGCGATACAGCTCGTCGAATAGATTCTTGACGCCGCCTTGGACATACCAGGTTCGACTGCTGTTATCGAACCGCACAAATGCGTTGGTGAGCCAATAGCCGGGCTCGACCAATCCTGGCCGATTGTCGACACTCAGGAAATGGCGATCGACGAACCGGGCATCGCCGCCCAGCGTCACTGTGCCAAGATCACCGACAGGGATGCGATAATCGGTCGCGACCGTAAAGGTTATTGGGGGCGCGAAGGCTGGTTCGCACGTGACTTCGGTCCCAGTGGGGTTGCAGCTGAAGGTTGGCGGGCGTCGGCCATCATTGAACTCGTCATACTCAGCGTCGAGATACCCGAAATTCGTGCGCAGCGTCCACATGCGGGTCGGCTTGATGACTGCTTCCAGCTCAGCCCCCCAGATTGACAGTTTGCCTGCGTTCAAGACCGGGAAAGAGGCAACGGCTCCTCCGCCGACGCGCGCCTGGAAATTCCGGAAATCGCTATAGAAGACGTTGCTCGCAAGATAAACTCGGCCATCGAGGAAACTTGCCTTTGCACCTGCTTCATAGGTCCAGACCGTCTCTGGTTCGAATGTCGTCACCAATTGCGGTGTACCGTCCACGACTTGGGTCAGGTCATTCAGCCCATTCGCTCGACCGTTGAACCCGCCCGACTTGAAGCCGCGCGAAATTGTCGCATAAATCTGACTGTCCTCATCCGGCTTGAAGGACAGTGTGAGGCTTGGTGTGAAAGCGTCGAAGTCCGCCTCGTTGTCGGTATTGAGCGGCGCAGGAAGATCTCCCGGAAAGCTGAAATCAAGCCCATCCAAGAAAGGCGAATTCGAAATTGTGGTGGTGAATCTGTCGTAGGTCCGCTCCTCATAAGTGTAGCGCAAACCGCCGGTGACACTGAGCCGGTCAGTAACGTCGTAAGTGGCCTGCCCGAAAGCTGCATAGCTTTTGGTGTTTTGTTCATCGTCGATGGTTCTTACGAAGGTGAGGGGTATGCCTCCAGCTGCAAACAGATCATCGGCAAACGCCTCTTGGCGAGACGCGATGTTCTCGTTGAGATAGAATAATCCCAGTACCCCGCGGAACCGGTCCGTGTCCCATTTGAGCTGAAGTTCCTGGCTGAATTGGCGTTGGTCGATGCCAACAAACACGTCGCCAAGTTCAGCTTCTGACGCGTCGATATCGATAAACAGATCCGGTTCGAGATCGCGCCAACTGGTGATGCTGGTAAGCGTGATTGCGTTAGAAACTTCCCAATTCACGGTGACGTTGACGCCCCAATGGTCAAGCCGCTGGCCCTCGTCGCCGGTGAAACTGGTCGACGCTTGAAAGTCATAAGGGCCAAACGGCTCAGCTGGTACCAATTGCGTTGCCCCGGTGACGAAGTCAGTCTGCGTCAGCGGCGTGGTTGGATAGCCGAGCGTCAACTCATTACGCTGACGGTTGTAGTCACCCGAAGCGATGACTTCGAGTGTGTCAGTGGGCTGGGCACGCAAGATGCCGCGCACCGTCAGGCTGTTCCGGTCGTTGAAGCTGCGCTCTGTTAGCGGATCGGTCACAATGCCATCACGTCTGTCCCATTGACCAGCGAGGCTGAAGGACACGCTGTCCTGCACAATCGGGGTGCTGACATAGCCGTTGAGCAGGACTTGGTCGAAGCTGCCATAGAGAGCTGAGCCGGCTACGCTTGCTTCATCATAATCGGGCTTTCTGCTGACGATCGAAATGGCGCCGCCGGTCGTATTCTTTCCATAGAGCGTTCCTTGCGGACCACGCAGAACCTCGATCCGTTCGACATCGAACAGGTTCAGCAAAGCCCCTTGAATGCGAGACAGGTAAACCCCGTCAAGGTAGATGCCCACCGCCGGATCAAAGGTCTGCAAAGCGTCGGGTTGACCCAATCCACGAATGAAGATGTTCGCGCTCGCAGCTGATCCTCGTCCTTGCACAAGGTTGAGGTTGGGCGCGACCGCTTGCAGACCCGACAAATCGACAGCTTGAAGTTTTTGTAGGTCCTCTTGACCGAAAGCTGTGACTGCAACTGGCACATCGAGCAAGCGCTCCTCGCGCCGCCGTGCGGTGACGATGATTGTGTTGCCTTGGCCTTCGCTGGCCTCTTCAGCGACGGACGTGTTGGCACCGTCCTGTGCCGCTGCGGGGGCTGCGATTGTGGCAATGGCAGCGCATCCCGAAAGCAAAGCGGCGCGCGAATAGGTCGTCAAAATGGACATTGGTTCCTCTCCCAAACCTAAGTATTGCGCCACCAATATTGAAAGATGAACCAACTTTCAAGTTTGAACTTGTGCATGGGCCTATTTTTGCCTAATCAGCCTAGGCCCAAGGGGATTAGGGAGGGGCTATGAGAGACCCAATGACGCCGATGAGCGAGGACAAAACTCCGCGAACTGAGCGGGGTCGGCGTACATTACGCAAGCTGCTCGATGCATCAGCTATCGAGTTCGGCGAGAAGGGTTTTCACGAAGCTTCGGTCAGCTCGATCACGCGCCGCGCTGGCGTCGCCTTGGGGACGTTTTACACCTATTTCGACAGCAAGGACGCGTTGTTCCGCGCGCTCGTCAACGACATGAGCGAGAATGTGAAGACAAGCGCTCGCTCAGCGCTTTCTGACGATATGAGCCCGCTCCAGATCGAACAGGCTGCCTTGGCCGCCTTCCTTGATTTCGCGCGCGAGCATAAGGAAGTCTACCGCATCATCGACGAAGCCGAATTCGTCGATCCGGCAAGCTACCGCGAACACTATGAGACAATCGCCGCACGAATTCACGAGCGCTTGCAATCAGGTGCCGGCAAGGGTGCATTTCGAGGGGACCTCGATGAGCTCGAGGCTTGGGCGATTATGGGAATGAACGTCTTCGTTGGACTGCGCTATGCGGTTTGGGCCGAAGAAGGGGAGGACGCGTCCTTTGCTGACATTGCCGCGCAAGTGAACAGGTTGCTCGAAAAGGGCATCTCGAACCGTTGAAGCAGTCCTAGGCGCGTGCCTGGGCTTTCGCATTTGCCTTGTCCGATCTGCGCACCTTCGGTTTCATCTTGTGTGAGAACCATATGATCAGGCTGACCCCGATCACGCTTGGCCCTGCCCATACAAGCGGATTGAAAACTTCCTCAGGCACCCAGCGGATCAAGCCGACTGACATGAACGCGGTGTAGGCTGAGATTCCCATCCCGATCAGCGCGCGGAAATGCTCACCGACATAGGATTTCGGGGAGGGCGGCTCGCCGCGCCAGATATAGACCTGCTGGATCGCCATTGCGACAAGGCCGAGCAGCGCCACTGCCATCATCAGCTCGTTTGCGATGCTCTGCCCATAGAGTCCACATTGTACCGCTGAGGCAAGCACCGCGACGATTACGATCTGGTATCGCAGCTTGCGCAACGCGCTGCGTTCACGAGCGTGCTTGACCACTGCGAGGCCGTAATCGGCAAAACCGATGGTGAGTATGCCGAGATAGAGCATCATCCAGCCGAACAGTCCCGCAAATACGTCACGATCCGTGATCGTCGGATGGCGTCCTTCTGGTAGGGCGAGTGACAGCAGCGCCATGGCTACCGCGAGCGCCCCTGCTCCCATAAAGCCATAGCAGCAAATGCGCCCCCAACGACGATGCGCCTGCGCTCCTTTGCGAGCCGAGATCGGCACCCAGAACGCAATCAAGCCGACCGTCCCGGCGATGACGTGCAAGACGATGAGGGTCCCAAACAAAGTCATGGCAAGGCTATGTACAGCCTCTTGGACGTCATGGGAAGTTGACGGCTGCTGGTCGGGCTCAGTATCCAGCCCCGTGCGCTGCGAGTACCATCACCGATGCCAGAGCGATCAGCACCACCATCGGCTTCCAGATGAAGGCCATCCATTCCAAATAGCTAACTTTGGCGGCGGCGAGACATCCCATCAGCACCGCTGAAGTCGGCACGATCAGATTGGTGATCCCGTCGCCCAACTGAAATGCCAGCACCGCCGTTTGGCGTGTCACTCCGGAAAGGTCTGCTAAGGGCGCCATGATCGGCATGGTGACGCTCGCTTGGCCAGAACCTGAAGTGATGAACAGGTTGATGATGCTTTGGGCTGCGTACATCACCCAGGCGGTAAGCCAGTCAGGAGCGCTTGCGGTGAGGCCGGACATCGAATTAAGCAGTGAATTGAGAAGGCTTGCCGCCGTCGGATCATCTCCACCCAGAAGCAGTATGATGCCTTTGGCGGCGCCCACGATCAACGCTGCTGGAAGCAGGCCTGCGGCCCCTTGGTTAAAGCCATCCATCATCGAATTGAGATCGCACCCCGGCAGCTTTGCAACTTTCCCGACCACCACAACCGCAATACCAAGGGTAAAGAATTGCGCGGCGATTTCAGCGAGGTAATATCCCTTGGCGCTCACACCCCAGGCGATCCAGGCGATAACCGCAACGAGCCCCGCAATGATCAAGCCATGGGCGAGCTGATAGGGTGGGATATCGTTCTCCGCGTCTTCATCGACATCCGAACCCGGATTGTTGGCGGGCTTTGCCAGATTGCTCAGGCGGATTCGTCGGGCATAGCGCCAGACATAAGCTGCTGCCAACAGTGTAAAACCAGTCCACATGGCGATCCTGAGCCCCATGCCTGATAACGGGGGAAGCCCAGCAATCGACTGCGCGATGATGACGCTGAAGGGGTTCATCCAGCTGGTCGCAAAGCCAATCTGCGTCGCGCCAAAGCACACTAACAATGCGGTCATCGGATTGTAGCCTGCACGATTCAGGGCAGGGGTCAGGACCAGCGTCAAAGCAATTGCCTCTTCCGCCATGCCGAAGACTGCTCCGGCTAGCGAGAAGGCAAGAAACAGTGTCACCACCAAGGTTTCGCCGCGCGCTTTGCCATCTGGTAGCGCAGCGGCGAGGGCTGCATCCACTGCGCGCGTTCGGGTGATCATCCCAAACACGCCGCCGAGCACTAGAATAAAGGCCATCAGGCCGACGGTCGGCGAATAGCGGTCCCCTGTGACCAGCCCTGCAAACAGGAAGTCGAGAAATCCGGTCCGCTCTGCGTCACCCAGTATCGGAGCCGGGGCGGGCGCATCGGCGGGCACGAAGCTGCCAGGGACTATACGCGCGGGCTCACCGTCGACTGAGAAAGCGCCGGGGGTGAAGATAAAAGTCGCGCCCCAAGCGATCACCGCGAGGAAGAAGAGCAACAGCAAAGTGTCGGGCATGACCCAGGGTTTGATCCCTCCTTTTCCCGAACTCTCTGGCGATGGCGCTGCCGTTTCAGTAGTGGTCGCGTCGGCCAAACTCAAATCCTCCCGCATGGTCCCAAGACGGGCATCATGGCGTGAGGATCAGGTTAAGACCAGACAAGGCCTCAACTTAGCTGGGTAAGGTGCGACCCTTATGCCTCTGCAAGAGAGCCTTGCTGCCCGTGAGCCAATGCCATGCGCTTGCGGGTCTCGAGTTGGCCATCGCGCGTCGTAACCTTGTCAAGCGTCTTGTACTCGGTCGTCCACTGGTCGCGCGAGACGTCGCACATGACATAGCCGCGCTGCGAATTGTGCCATTTCAGGCACTCATTCTCTTCCTGAATTCGCTTGGTCATGAAACGTTGATCTTCGCCATCGCCACCTGACGTGATCGAAGTCGCAACGAACTCAGTTGCAATCGGCTTTGTGCCAGGGCGCTTTCCATCAATATGGAGCTCGCCTGCATAATTCTGGTGCTCATCTCCGGTGAGGACGACAACGCTGTCGAGCCCCAATTGATCGATCTGGCTCAGCATGCGTTCGCGCGGCGTGCGATAGCCCGCCCAGCTGTCGAGATTTTCAGTCGAGCCCTCTCCCGGATTGCGGTCGAGATCCATGACCATGATCTGCTGCGCGAGCACCTGCCAGCGGCTCTGCGTTTTGCCGAGCTTGTCATAAAGCCAGGCCTCCTGCTGACGTCCCAAAATCTCCGCATTTGGATTTGAGATGTCGGGGCAATCGACGCCCCACTCATCGTCGCACGGTTGATCAGTGCGATATTGGCGGGTGTCGAGCAGGTTCAGATCGAGCAAATCTCCGTAACGTGCCTGGCGGTAGAGCTGCATCTGAGGTCCGATTGGCAGCGAAGAGGCGCGCAGCGGCATATTCTCGTAATAGGCTTGCATCGCCATTTGCTGGCGTAGCTTGAAGAAGGAAGCAGGCGTCCCATCCTGATCAATATTGGCGACCCAGTTGTTGTCGATCTCGTGATCGTCCCAGGTTACAAACCAAGGCGCGGCAGCGTGCGCGGCTTGGAGGTCCGCATCCATCTTATATTGCGCATAGCGACGTCGGTAATCCTCGATCGTGTAGATTTCCTGCCCGTGATGCGGGCGCACCATTTCGCGAGGGCCGTCCCAGAAATTGCGGATGCGATTGCCGCGATATTCATAGATATAATCGCCATAGCAAAAGACGAAATCAGGTTCTTCTTCGGCCAGGTAACGATGCGCCGTGTAGTAGCCTTCTTCGTAATTTTGGCAGCCCGCAACCGCGAAGCGAAGGTTGTCGATTGGTTGCCCCAAAGCTGGCGTCGTCTTGCTGCGACCGACAGCGCTGCGCTCTCGCCCGGCGGTGAAGCGATAATAATAGGGTCGGTTGGGCTGAAGCCCTGCAACTTCGACGTGGACCGCATGGCCAAGCTCAGGCCGCGCAATCGCTGTGCCCATTGCGACGACGTTCTCCATCCGGCGATCATCGCAAACCTGCCATTCGATCTCGACCGGGGCAGAAGGCATCCCGTGACCGGGCTCAAACGGTTCGGGCGCGAGCCTTGTCCAGATAACAAACCCATCCGGCTCGGGTTCTCCTGAAGCGACCCCAAGCTGGAACGGATAATTGGTGAAGATCGGAGCAGCCAGCGCGCGCATACCCGTCAGCAGTGAGAGGCCGCCGATCGCGCTCACTCCAAAGGTTTTGAGCGCGAAACGGCGGCTGAGTTCAAGGCGTTTGGAACGTAGATTGCGCATGCGTTTGGAGTCCCCAATAAGTCCAATTAACGGCCTCTTGCCCGCACCGAGTTGCAGCTTCAAGGCTCGATCCTATTCGACCAATTCGGGAATCCCAATTTTGATCCGCCGATACTATGGGTCCGTTTGCCAAATTTGCCAATCTCGCTAAGGCTTGCGGGATTGGGGACGAAGAGGGAATACAAAATGATCGGATGGATGAAGCCGCTAACCAAGGCTCTTGCATTTCTAACCGTAAGCTTAGGGCTTGCTCTGTCCCCTCCAACAGCAGCGCAATCAGATGAAGAAGACGCGCATGGCGCGCTGTCCTCTCTGCCTTTGCGCCTGATCGGCCCGGCCTATCCATCGGGCCGGATTTCGGACTTTGCGTTCTTCGCAGGGGGCCATCACCACTACATTGTTGCGACCGCATCGGGCGGCCTGTGGGAGACCAAGAATAATGGCGTGACGTGGACGCCGATCTTTGACCGCGAAGGCTCCTACTCGATCGGTGTGGTCGAAATCGCCCCCTCGGATGAGAAAACGATCTGGGTCGGCACTGGTGAGAACAACGCTCAACGCTCGGTCGCTTTTGGTGACGGGGTCTATAAGTCGACTGATGGCGGGAAGAGTTGGGAACATATGGGCCTGAAGGATTCAGGCCATATCAGCCAGATCTGGATTCACCCTGAGGACGCCGACACGGTCTTAATCGCCAGCCAAGGACCGCTTTGGAACGAAGGCGGTGACCGCGGGCTCTACAAGACCACCGACGGGGGTGAGACCTGGGAGCTTATCCTCGAAGTCGATGAGCATACTGGGATCAACGAATTTATCGTTCACCCTGACAATTTCGATGTCATCGTAGCCTCATCCTATCAGCGTCGTCGCCATGTCTGGGTGCTGATTAATGGCGGTCCGGGCTCCGGCATCCACCGCACTACCGACGGAGGCGAGAGCTGGGAGGAAGTTCGCTCCAGCCTGCCAAGCGATGATATGGGCAGGATTGGCCTCGCTATGGCTCCGTCCAATCCCAACATGCTCTATGCGATCATCGAAGCGCAGCCCGATGAACAGGGCGTGTTCCGCTCTGGCGACTTTGGCCAGACCTGGGAAAAGCGCTCGAGCCACATGACCACCAGCCCGCAATATTATAACGAGATCGTGGTCGATCCGCATGATGAGAACGTGCTCTATTCGCTCGATACTTTCTCCAAACGGTCGCGCGATGGTGGCAAGACCTTCACTGACCTTGGCATCGCAGCGCGCCATGTCGATGACCACGCGCTGTGGATTGACGAGGACAACACTGATCACCTGATCATAGGCGGTGATGGCGGCATCTACGAAAGCTGGGATGGCGGCGAGCTTTGGCGTCACACTCAGAACCTGCCGATTGTGCAATTCTACCGTATTCAACCCGACAATGCAGCGCCCTTCTACAATGTCTGCGGCGGGACACAGGACAACAACTCACTTTGCGGACCTTCGCGAACTGCGCTGACGCACGGCATCACCAATTCGGACTGGCACATTGTGCTGGGCGGAGACGGCTATAAACCACAGATCGATCCACGCGATCCGAACATCGTCTATGCCCAGTACCAATATGGCGGTCTGGTCCGTTACGACCGGCGCACGCAGGAGCGGGTCTTCCTGACGCCGCAGCCAGAGCCGGGCGAGAACGCCTATAAGTGGAACTGGAACACACCGCTGCTGATCAGCCCGCACAATCCCGACCGCATCTACTACGCCGCGGAATACCTGTTTGCCTCCGATGATCGCGGCAATTCTTGGCAGAAGATAAGCCCTGATCTCACGCGCCAAATCGACCGCAATGCGCTCGAGGTGATGGGCCGGGTGTGGAGCGTCGATGCGATCGCGAAGAACGATTCCACTTCGATCTTTGGAGCAGCAATTGCGCTTTCAGAAAGCCCGCTGGCTGAAGGCCTGATCTATGTCGGGACCGATGATGGTGTGATCTCTGTCACCGAGAATAACGGGGCAGACTGGCGGCGGCAGACAAGCGTGCGCGGGGTGCCGGATATGACTTTGGTGGAGGATATCATCACCTCCAGCCACTCGGCAGATGTCGCCTATGCGGTGTTCGACAACCACAAGCGCGGCGATCACAACCCATATGTCTATCGCACCAGCGACCGGGGTCGCACATGGGTCTCGATTGCAGGCGATTTGCCGGAGTGGGGCGCAGTCCACACAATTGCGGAGGATCATGTTGATCCCAACCTGCTTTTCGTAGGGACCGAGTTTGGGCTGTTCTATTCTCAGAATGGCGGAGCAAATTGGCATCAGTTAAAGGCCAATTTCCCAACCATCGACGTGCGCGACATCGAGATTCAACGCCGTGAGAACGACCTTGTGGTCGGCACTTTCGGCCGTGGCATTTATGTGCTCGACGACTACACGCCGCTCCGCACCAGCGCTGCCAGCGTTGGCGCCGCAGAGGCAACCTTATTCGAAGTGCGCGATCCTTGGCTCTACATCGAAGGTGATCTGTGGGGCGGTTATGGAGGCCCTCAAGCATCTAACGGGAACGATTTCTGGTATGCAGAGAACCCTCCCTTTGGAGCGGTCTTCACCTATGTTCTCGACGACGGCCTTGAGACCCGGGCCGAGGCACGCCGGGCAGCAGAGCGCGAGATTGAGGAAACCGGCGGGGACACGCCCTATCCTTCGTGGGAGACTTTGCGCGCTGAAGATCGCGAGGATGAACCTGCGATTGTCTTCACCATCACCGATGCGGATGGCAATGTTGTGCGCCGGATGACGGGTCCGAAGTCGGCTGGCTTGCACCGTGTCGCCTGGGATTTGCGCTATCCTGCGCCAGACCCCGCGCGCCTAACACAGCCAACACCTAGCATATTTGGCAGCGCGCCGATGGGGCCACTGGTCACGCCAGGTGCTTACACTGTGACGATAGGCAAGCGGATCAACGGCGTAGTGACGCCGCTGGCCAGCCCGCAAAGCTTCACCGTGAAAGCGCTGGAAAACAGCCCGGAGCTTGCCTCTGATCGCGCGGCGGTGCTTGCCTTCCAGCAGGAGACAGCTGAGCTGTCGCGTGCTGTATCGGGTGCTGGAGCGGCAGCAGGCGAACTCAACAACCGCATAGCGCACCTTAAAGTCGCGGTTGAGGCGCTCAACGTGCCCAATGATGCGCAGCGCATGGCGATCCAGCAAATCGAAGCGCTGATGGACGAGACGCAGGTGGCGATGCTCGGTGACCGTTCAGTCTCCAGCCGGAATGAGCCTGTGCCGTTCTCGATCGCGCAGCGTATCGGGCAGATCCGCGGTTGGGGCTGGTCGCACCAGTCACCTGTTACAGGCTCTGATCAGACAGCGCTCGAAATCGTGAAAACCGACTTTGCCGCAGCGCTCGCGCAATTGCGCGACATTGAGCTGCGGGTCGAGTCGCTTGAGGCTGAGCTTGCGGGCATGGGCGCTCCCTACACTCCAGGCAGCGGGGTGCCGACCTGGCCGCAATAAAGTGTCAGGTCGCAATCAGATGAGGTGATTGCCGGTCGAAAAGCCTTAGCATTGAGTCTTGTCGGGGTGGCGCTGGTCGCTGCGACTGGGCCGGTGCGCGCCGAGAGCGGCTCGGAGAGTCCAAGTGCGCCTGAGGTTGCGGTGCCTTCGGATCGGGCAGGGATCGTGATCACTGGGACACGGGGGCAGCGCGTCCTTGCAGATGAACCTTATGCAGTCAGCGTGATCGAGTTGGAGGAATTGGAGCGCACCGTTCCTCGCACCGTTCCAGAGGCGCTCTATCAGCTTCCCGGAGTGCTGGTTCAAAAGACCGCCTCTGGACACGGATCGCCCTACATTCGTGGTTTTACCGGCAACCGAACGCTACTGGTGATCGACGGCATTCGCTACAACAACGCGACCTTTCGCGATGGGGCGAATGAGTATTTTGCCCAAATCGACAATTTCACTCTAACCCAGATCGAAGTGATCTCTGGGCCGTCCTCCGCCCTTTACGGCGCGGAAGCTGTGGGAGGTGTGATCAACCTTGTCACGCGCCCGACTTCACTGCGGACACAAGATGGCAGATTTGCGAGCGGCGAGCAGACTTTTCGTGTGTCGAGCGGCGATGGCAGTGTCACTTCGCGCAGCGCGCTCGACATCGGCGAGGGCGGCGTTTGGGGCTTCCGCGGCGGGGTGACGTTGCGCGATTATGGCGATGTGCGCGCAGCCCAGTTCGGCAGATTGCCTGAAACCAGCTATTCAGAGCGCGGCTTCGATGCACGGCTCGACCTTGCGCTTAATCCGCAATGGACGCTCACGCTCAACCACCAGAATCTGCGTCAAGATGATGTGCCACGCACGCATTCGACGATCTTCTCTGTTCCCTTTGCCGGGACCGTTCGCGGCACCGATCTCGTTCGAGAGAAGGACCATCGCCGTTCGCTAAGCTACGCCAAACTTATCGGAGACAGTGAAGCAGATTGGTTGCGCTCGTTCGAAGTGACAGCCTCGTACCAGTCGCGGCGCGAGGGCGAGCAGCGAGTGCGCGCAGACGGGCTCGCGATTGAGCAGGGGTTCATTTCAGATCTATTCGCGTTGAGCGCGGTCGCAAATGCTGGCCTGGGTAGGTTCGAGCTCACCTATGGTTTTGATCTCAGCCGCGAGACCATCGACAGCTCTCGCCGCGACACCGATCCCGTGACAGGCGCGGTTGCCGTGCGTTTGCAAGGTCCGGTGGGGACAGACGCAAGCTATGACCAAGCGGGAGGATTTGTCCGCGGATTGGCCGATCTGGGCGGTGGGCTTTCGCTCGAAGCGAGTCTACGCGGCTCTTACATAGCTGCTGATGTGGGCCGGTTTGCTGACCCTTTAAGCGGTGAAGCCATCGCCTTTGCGGATGACTGGTTCGATGTCTCTGGCTCATTACGCGCAATTTTTGCCTGGCAAGATCAGCGCATTTGGGGCGCGTATAGTCGGTCATTCAGAGCGCCCAATATCGCCGATATCAGCCGCTTTGGCCGCAGCCGCTCCAATGAAATCGAAGTCGCAAGCCTCAACCTGTCCGAAGAGCAGTTTGATACGTTCGAGATCGGCTATCGTTATGCAGGGGACGGGCTGGCGCTGGGAGTAAGCGTATACACCACTTCGCTCGACGATTTCATCGCCACTGTTCCGACCGGAGCAGTTCGCGAGGGGTTGAACGAAGTTGCCAAGCGCAATGCTGCCTCGGGTCGGGTTTCGGGCATGGAAGTGAGCGGTGAAGTGCAGTTCACTCAAACGCTTGCTCTGACCGGCAATGCCACATGGCTGCGCGGACGGCTGACGACACCATTGGTCGATGGGCCGGTCACAGAGCCACTCAGCCGCGTGCAACCGCTCAGCGGCAATCTGGCGCTGCGATGGGAGAAGAAACGCGCCTGGGCTAACCTGGAGCTGTCGATATTTGGCCGTGCAGATGAGCTTAGCTCCGGCGATTTAGCCGATCTTGAGCGAATCCCGCCGGGCGGCACACCTGGCTACGCCTTGGTAAATCTGCGTGCTGGTGTTGAGGTTTCACCGAGCCTGTCGCTCAATGCGGTGCTCGCCAATGCTCTGGACGAGGCGTACCGCTCCCACGGTTCTGGTAGCAATGAGCCAGGCCGGCATATCGCGATAAGCGCACAAATCAGATTTTGAGCCGCTGCGCAGCACTTTCAGAACGAAAAAGGGGCGCCAGGATCAAGTCCGGACGCCCCCTCAATTTGTGTCGCGCGAACCCTATTGGGCCAATGCGATCTTTGAACCTGCTGCAATCAGCTGCCCTTGATTGGCAGTCAATTCTTCAGGGCGATCAGCGCTGGGATAGGCCGCCGCCAATAGCGCAAGAGCTTCGGTCAATGCGGTGTGCAATTCTGCATTTTCGCTTTCGATAGCCGATGACGATCCTGAGAAAGCAGTTTCGGCTGCTTTGTAGAATCCATAGCCATCGAGATAGGGCTCATAACGATCGCTTCCTGTCGCCTCACCATACATTGTGACAGCGCGTTCGACTTGGTCGGCCGCAACACCTGCGGAGACCAGGGCATCGCTCATCTCGCTTGCAGGGGCCTTCTCAGCGGCGCTTCGCAATGCGGCGATGATCGCGTCATAATTCGCGGTCACAGCCGCCTCATCAGCGCCATTGAGGATGGCAGCGGAGGCATCACCGAAGAGATCCTTGAAGTCTTCAACCCCTAATTCGGCAAAGACCGGATCCATCTCGAGCAGCACTTCGGAAACCGGATGCGCGAACATTTCTGCTGCGGCGTCGGTCTTGCCGATCAAATAGGCGTCACGCGCTGCGATGGCGTGTGCTTCGGCGACCGCCAAGGCGCTGCCATAGACGACCGCGTCAGTGGCTGCATCGGCAGCCGAGACACCGCCTTCACCGCTCTCGCCACCTTCTCCACCTTCGCCGCCCTCACCTTCGCCCATTTCTCCGGCTTGCGAGGCTTGGGTCGCCTCATCCTCAGCCGCAGGCTCCGTCGAACATCCAGCAAGACCTGCCCCAGCCAGCGCTGTCGCAAGGCCGAGACCGGCCCAAGTTTTAAGCTCTACTTTCATTGCATTCCTTCCGGCTCTAATCAGGACGACGACGATAGCTGTTTTGTTGCCTATTGCAAACGATTCGCACTTTGGGTGAGCCTATGATCCTGACAATTTCTGCCATTGATGACAGCGCCACGTTGGACGCCTTGCGCAAACAAGTCGAAGCGCTCTCCTGGAGAGATGGCGGAGCCACGGCTGGCAAGGTTGCTCGTGCGGTGAAGCGCAATGAACAAGCGGTGTTGACCAGCGCCGCTGGCAAGGTCGTAGTCGAGCAGTTGACGCCAGCAATCCAAGATAATCCTGTCCTCAAAGCGGCCGCACGCCCACGTCGTTTCTCAAAGCTGATGATCAGCAAAACGCGCGATGGCGGTCACTATGGTGCGCATGTCGATAATGCCATGATGGGAGGTGCAGGCAATCGGCTGCGAACCGATCTCTCCTTCACTTTGTTCCTCAATGAACCAGGTAGCTATGAAGGCGGTGAGCTTGTTGTTCATTCGGCTGGGGTCATGTCGCAGATCAAAGCCAAGGCCGGACAGCTGGTGCTCTATCCCTCGTCGAGCATCCACGAAGTGCGCCCCGTCACAAGCGGAGAGCGCATAGTCTGTGTAGGCTGGATCGAGAGCTTGATCGCAGACCCAACGCAGCGCGAGTTGCTGTTTGACCTTGAAAATCTTCGAGCATCCTTGCGCGCCCAACTTGAACCGCAATCGGCCGATTTGCTTATGCTCGACAAGTCGATCTCGAACCTCTTGCGGATGTGGGGCACGGCGTAGGCTGCCGAGGGGTTAGTTGTGGTCCCTGCGTCTAGCCTTCCAATTGGTGCAGCCGTAGCGATTCTCGCACTCTGTCCAGTGCGCTTCCAACCGGGTCTTTTTCGTCGAGCAAAGCGAAGCTCCCGCTGACCGCATAGCTGCAATGGCCGTGCACAGTCGCGATCAGCGAACGAGTATAGCGCGCGACGTCAAGCCGTGTGTCCTTCGGCAAGGCGTTCACCACTTCCTGCTCTACAATCTGCGTCAATACGCCGCGGCCCTCGAGATCGACTTCGGACAAGCCTTCGCGATTGGGGATACGATGTTCGTAGATTGCTGACCAGATTAGCGGATTGTCCAGAGCGAAGGCGAAATAGCCTTCGACCAGGCAGGCAATGCGATCTTCTCCGCTCTGATCGAGCCGACGCCGCAATTGTTCAGCCCACAGGATAAAAGTTCGGGTGTTGATTGCGGCGAGCAAGTCATCGAGCGAGCCAAACACATTGTAGATCGTGCCGACGGAATAACCCGCCCGCCTTGCCGCCTCTCGCCCCGAAAACTGCGAATAGCCAACCTCGGCCATCAGCTCATGACCCTTTTGCACCAGCAATTCGCGCAATTCAGCGCGCGTATGATCCGAGCGTCTTCCCATCGCCGACGTCTCTGGCAAAAAAATTGAACGCTGTCTATTTTTTATATTGAACAGTGTTTAATTAAGCGCTAGGCCGCTCGTCATCGTAACTTGGAGGGACTGCCGGTGAGCTTCCTACTGACAGTTATTTTTGGAGCCGCGCTCATTTATCTGTGGCGCAAATCCGATGCTTTAGAGGTTCAGCTTCAGCGGCTCGATGAGACTGTAGATGCCCTGCATTTCCACCTCTCTAGTAATGCTGTTTCAACGCCTACGCCGGCTCCAATTGATGCCCCAGATCCAGCTCCAGCTTCGCCGCCGCCCCCTCCAAAGCCTTCAGCGCCCGAAGAGGAACCCGCTGAAGTCGAGGAGGAGATACCCCCAACACCCTCCGTCATTCCTGCGACGCGCGTTGAAGAGCCAGAGCCGACTTTATCTGAGCCGTTGGAACAGGAACTCATCGAAGATTCCTGCGAGGCGGCAATCGACTTCGAAGAGCCAGAACCACCTCGTTTCGCTTTCGACTTTGAAGACTTCTTTGGCCGCTTGCTTCCGATTTGGGCCGGTGGCATTGCGCTCGCTGTTGCTGGCTTTTTCCTTGTCCGTTATTCGATCGAGCAAGGCTGGCTCGGCCCGCAGGTTCGTGTGGCGCTTGGTTTCCTTTTTGGCGGCACGCTCCTAGGCGCGGCTGAGCTTGCCTATCGCAATGAATATCGCATTGCCGACCCGCGCGTACGGCAAGCTCTGGCAGGCGCTGGCCTCGCCACGCTTTATGCAAGTTTCTACTTCGCCGGCAGCCAGTATGGCCTGATAGCAAGCGCAATTGCATTCCTGGGTCTGGCGGGTGTTACCGGTGCCGCGATCTTGCTTTCGTTCCGCTTTGGTTTGCCGAGCGCAATTCTCGGGCTGGTGGGCGGATTTGCTGCTCCAATGCTTGTCTCAACCGAAAATCCGAACCTGGCGCTTCTCGCTTTGTATCTCTCGCTCGTCACCGGTGGGCTGACATATGCAGGCAATCGTCAAGGACGCAGCTGGCTCGCCTTGGCTGCGCTGGCGGGAGGCATAGGCTGGGGCGCACTGATGCTGTTTTCAGGAGTGACCGGCTACACCGATGTCCTTGCCTTCGGAGGATACATGGTGGTGCTGGGCGCGATCCTTCCGGCCTTCACCAAGGTCGGCGAACAAGATGATCTGACCTCATCGCGCGCTTTGCGGTTCGGCGCAGCTGCGCTCGCGGCGATCCAGATGGGCGTGATGGTTGCACAGAGCGGATTCAGCCTGCTTGCCTGGGGTCTTTACACCTTACTAGCTGCTGCGCTCGCATTCTTTGCCTGGAGTGAACCGCGCCTGCGCGAGGCCAGTGCTTTTGCAGCGGCGCTAGGCTTGGTGATGCTTGGATTTTGGTTCAAGGCACCGCTCCAGGACTTCGCTCTTGTCGGCGCAGCTTTGTTAGCGGTCTTTTGCGGAGTTCCCCTGGCGAACATCTGGCGGCGCGCGCACCGCGATCTCGATGCTTACCAACTGAGCGGCTTTGCTCTGGGCATGATTGTCCTTGCGATTGCACACCTCGTTTGGTCGATCAGCGACTTTGCGCTCGCAGGAATTTGCCTCGTAATTGCCGGCCTTCCCGCTCTGGCGAGTTGGAGGCTTTGGCCCGATTCCGACCGGCCGGTCACATCGTCTGCACTGGTCGCATTGGTATCGGCTGCCATAGGCACCATCGTCGCTGGACTTATTGTCGCACCGGCATGGGCTGTGCCTCTGGTTTTCAGTACGGTCGCCCTGGGTGTGATTGCGTTGGGATGGAATCGCGGCGAGCGAGGTCTTACTACGCTCGCTTGGGGACTATCCCTCATATCTGGCTTCTCTCTGATTGTTGGCCCCGAAATTGAAGCAGAGTTTGGCTTGCTGGGCGGTATCGAAGGTGATGTGGATGTCATCCACGCGGTTGTCCGATGGACAGCAGCTGCTCTCCCGTTCATCGCGCTGGCTTTCAAGAAGGTCAGCTCGGAAGAAAGCAATTGTGCGCAGGTCGTCGCTTCGCTGCTTGTTTACGGCATCGCGGCGCAAATCCTCCCTGCGACTCTGCTCGCATGGACTGCGGCAGGTCTGGCAATTCTGGCTGGTCTCGTGGCATTCAACAGTTGGGGTACGCGTCTAACCCTCGGTTTGGTGACTGTAGGATGGTCTCTTCAGCCGCTTGCAATTTGGACAATTGGTGCGATGGCGGCAGCGTCGGGCGCAGAACCAATGTTGATCGCCGACCATATCAGCTTGAACGATATTGCGCTCAGGATGCTCCCGGTTCTCGCCATATGTATGTCATGGTTGCTGCGACCAAATGATGCGATCCGAAACAATTTCCCGGCAATGGCAGCCCCCGCAGGTCTATTGGCAGCGATCACGGCGCATATGGGCTTCAAGCATATCTTCGCCATCGAGACCGCTCAGCAATTCGTCACGCTTGGCTTGGCAGAGCGCACCCTTTGGCAAGGCCTGCTATTTGCTGCCGGAATGCTGGTGGCTAAACTGGCCGCAGACAAGGTCTGGTCGAAGCCCGCCAGCATCGCTTTGTTCGGGATCGCCTTCGCGCATTTCGCACTGTTTACCCTGCTCTGGCACAATCCGTTTTGGGATGAGCAGGCCGTCGGCGGATTGCCGATCGCAAACTTGCTCTTGCCCGCCTACAGCATAGCGATTGGTGCAGCCATCATGCTTAAGCGTCTGCCGAGCTCCCAGGACAACGTGCCTGGCTGGGTGTTTGACACTATTCTCATGGGGTTGATCTCGCTTTTGGCTTTGTCAGAGCTTCGTCATCTGTTTGCAGGCTCGTTCCTCACATCCAGCGATGTTGGCACGACCGAAGATCTGTTGCGGTCCGTGATCGGCATCGCGCTTGCCGTTGGCTTCCTGTGCTGGGGTGCGAGGACCAAAAGCCGCAGCTGGAGGCTTGGATCGCTGGTCCTGATGCTCGCCGCGGTGATCAAGGTCTTCGTCTTTGATGCGAGCGCGCTTGATGGCCTGTTGAGGGTCACCTCCTTCATCGCGCTTGGCCTGAGCCTGATCGGCATTGGCTGGTTCTACACCCGCCAACTGGCGAGTTTGAGAAAGATTGGGTGAGGCATGGAACAAGGATGCGTGAAGATATCCAATTTAGGGGCGGCTGGCCTGCCCAATGCGGCATCTGCCTACACGCTGAGTCACAGCGTCATCATGGACCTAGTCTGCTCCCGTTATGACAGTTGCACAGCTATCGGGCGCCAGATCAAGAAGCAGACTGTCGATTCTCGCTCCATTCTTGGCATCCAACCTGCGTACGAAAGTGGAGGTTAGAACGGAAAAATGCGGGGGAGATAGGTCAATGCTGCCTACCTCGGGATGCAAGCAAATAATTCGCAACTTGCGGTTTTTGCCCGTTGGTCCAGTCCAAAGGGAGGCTGCAATTTTGGGATCTCAGTGCCCGATCGACGAGACACGTCGATTAGCCGCTTTCCCGAAAGACACATGACAAATGTAAGGATCCGAATGCTGGCTCACTTCGCAGTGCAAAAGACCAATGTTGCACGCCCGATATCGGTGGGACTGACAGCGCTCTGATCATCAAGCACGCTGTTCCGTTTGGACAACGTGTCTATTGCAGCGGCGTGACAGCGCACTTGGGCGACTGACACCGCTCAAACGGTGATCTCTCCTCGGTAAGTTGCCACTGGACCGCTTGGTTCGGCGGGCCTTTTTTGACAATTCCGTCACGCTTTGGCTGCGGATTGTAAGCGTTTGGTTATCCCTCCGACGCATCGGCGTAAGAAGCTAGTTCTAGGTCAACCTCGAAAGAACAGCCGATAGGGCGGCTGATCAAGGGGGGAACCCAATGACGCGTTTTCGTTTGATTTCGTCTGTGGCCGCTGGTGCGCTCGCAGCAACTTTTGCCTCCTCCGCCTTGGCCGGAGAGGTGCGCGGCATCGTCGCCGATGCATCGGCCAACGAAAATCTGCAAGCAGCAGAGGTTACAATCGAGGAGCTCGGTCGCCGCACCACTACGGCGCGTGACGGTACTTATGTCTTCGAGGATGTGCCGGCTGGCCGCTACACGATCACGGCGCGCTATGTTGGGGCAGAGCCTGTTACCTTCACAGTGTCCGTGCCCAACGAAGGTCCGGTCGTGCAAAACTTCGCCTTGGGCCAAACGGGATCAAATATTCTCGTTATTGGTCAGAGCGCAAGCCAAGCCTCAGCTCTGTCGCGCAAGCGTTCGTCCGATGTTGTCTCTGATGTTCTTACCCGCGACTCTATCGGCCAGTTCCCCGACCAAAACGTCGCCGAAAGTCTTCGCCGTCTGCCGGGTATCAACGTCCTCAACGATCAAGGCGAAGGTCGCTTTGTTGCGGTCCGCGGGCTTGATCCGAACCTCAACGCGACTTCGCTGAATGGGGTGCGGGTCCCTGCTCCGGAAAGCGATATTCGTGCGGTCGCACTCGACGTTGTGTCCTCTGAGATCATTGAGTCGATCGAGGTCAAAAAATCGCTCACTCCGGATATGGACGGCGACACAATTGGAGCTTCTATTGAGATCAACACGACCAGCGCGTTTGATCGCACTGACAACCTTTACGTCGTTAAGCTGGGCGGCAGCTATAACGACCTTTCGGGCGAACTTACCCCGGATCTAAGCGCTGATACCGCCATTCGCCTTACCGACAATTTCGGCATTTCGGCCGGGATTGCATATTACAATCGCGAATTCGAAACCGACAATATCGAAGCCGACGATTGGCAGCAGGATGGCAGCCTCCTGTATGCCGAGGAAGTCCAGTATCGCGATTATGATGTAGAGCGTGAGCGGATCAGTGCGACGCTTGGCTTTGACGCGCGGCTGGAAGAGCACACCGAGCTCTATCTGCGCGGCACTTGGAGCCAGTTTGACGATCAGGAATTCCGCCGCCGTACGATCTTCAAGCTCGGCGATGCAAACGTCTCTGGCACTAGCGTCGGTCCGGTCTTTGACGATGCTGGTGGAGCCATCGAGGTCGAGCGTGACATTAAGGATCGCTTTGAGCGCCAGCGCATCCGCACGGTCGTTTTCGGCGGGGAGAGCGACTTTGGCGCGTTTGATGCCGAATATTCGGTCAGCTGGGCGAAAAGCTCCGAGTTTGAGAACGGCTCGGTCGATCCCACCGTGTTCCTCGGCGAGTTCGAGGATAGCGGTCTTGTGACCACCTTCAACTTTAACGACCTGCGCCGTCCGCTCTTCACCGCGACCGGCAATGCTGACTTCTTCGACCCTGCCGTATACGAGCTCGACGAAGTGGAATTCACCGCTCTGTCTGATGCCGAAGATGAAGAATATGCAGCCCAGTTCGATCTTGGCTATGACATTTTCACTGGTAACGGCACCTTCCGTATCCAAGGCGGTTTCAAGGGTCGTTGGCGCGACAAGAGCTTTAATCGCACGGTCGAATTCTACGAGCGTGACGATTACACCCTCGCTGATGTGCAAGGGCTTGGGCAGACCTATCGCATAACCGACATTTCGCCGATTGCCGGCCTTACTGAGGCAAGCGACTTCTTCTTTGCGAATCAGGGCTCTTTCGAGTTTCAGGAGATCGACTCCACCGTCGACAGCGCCAACGAAGACTATCTCGCTGAAGAAGATGTGCTTGCCGGATACCTCATGGGCCGGTGGGAAAGCGACAAGTGGCTAATCATCGGCGGCGTTCGGTATGAGGACACATCGACAACCCTCACCGGCAATCAGGTCAATGTCTTCGAAGGCGGGCAGACGCTGCCTGATGGGAGCACGGCCGCAGATGACATCGTGCTGATCAATTCGCGCGTGTTCGAGCGCGATTACGATCACTGGCTGCCCAGCCTTAACATTCGGTTCCAGCCAGAACCCGATCTGGTGATGCGCCTTGCAGGTTATCGCAGCATCGTGCGTCCCGGCCTTGCACAGCTCGCTCCGCGTTTCGAGATTGATGAGGATCAGGAAGCGATCATCGGCAACCCTGATCTCCAGCCGTTCGAGGCATGGAACTTCGATGCGACGGTCGAATATTACATGTCCTCCAACGGTGCGATCACCGCAGGCGTGTTCTACAAGGACATCGACAATTACATCACCGAAGTGGTGCTCGACACGCCAGGAACCTTCCAAGGCGTCGATTTCGAAGAGGCCGAGACCTTCATCAACGGCCCAAGCGCCGAGGTGTTCGGGTTCGAGCTGGGCTTCTATCAGCAGCTCGATTTCTTGCCAGGACCGTTCGACGGATTGCTGGTGCAGGCCAACTACACCTTCACCGATGCCACTGGAGAGATCGTCGATGGCGACATTGGTGCGATCACCGACATGCCGACCTTCCGAGAAATCGATCTGCCTGCAGCCTCGCGCCACACGTTCAATGGGGTCTTGGGCTACGAAAAGAACGGTTTGTCGCTGCGTCTCGCTGGCACTTATCGTGACGGCTATCTCGACGAGGTGAACGGCGACGGAGCCGATTTTGACCGGTTCGTTGACGACCACTTTCAACTCGATTTTTCAGCCCGTTACAAGGTCAAGAGCAATGTCCAGGTGTTCTACGAATGGGTGAACATCAATGATGCTGAATTCTTCGCTTTCAACAATCTGGGCGGACGTCAGAACATCCTCCAGTTTGAAGAGTACAGCTGGACTATGAAGGGCGGCGTTCGCCTGACCTTCTGAGCGGGAGTCGACACATGCTGAAGCCCTTTCACCTCTTTTCGATCGTTGCCCTCGGGATCGCGGCCGCTTGTGCCACGATCCCGGCCGGTGACCCGGCTGTCACCGTATTGGCAAGCGCTGAGACAGTGCCGGTTGGAACCATCAATGAGGATGCTGCGGACGATCCTGCGATCTGGCGCAACGCGGCCGATCCGATGCGCAGCCTCATTGTTGGAACCGACAAAAAGGCCGGCCTTCATGTCTACAACCTCAAGGGCGAACAGCTCAGCTTCCTCGAAGGGGCAGGGCTCAACAATGTCGATCTGGTTGAGCTTGCTGACGGCCGTGTGCTGGTAGCGGCAAGCGACCGTGCAGACCTCGCAACCGCGCATATCCACCTCTCGCTCCTCGATACCCAGACCGGCAAGCTCAGTTTTGTGGGCCGCCGATCCGTAGGGGTGGGCGAGGGCTATGGCATCTGTATCGCTCCGCCTAGTGCGAGCGGCACTGTCCAGATCTTCAGCGCTCCCAAAGAGGGGTTCATCTACTCCACTATTGTCTCCCTCGATTCGCCCGAGACAGTCCAGACCACGCTCACCACAGTGCCGAGCCAACCCGAAGGTTGCGTGGTCGATGCCCGCACAGGGACGCTGTACATTGGCGAGGAAGCCGCTGGCATCTGGGCAATCGACATGGAGAGCGGAACAAAGCAGCTGGTGGCTGCGACCGGCAGCGGCATGCTGGTCCCTGACGTCGAAGGTTTGGCGCTTGCTGCCGAGGGTGAAGAGGGTGGCTATCTCGTCGCTTCATCGCAAGGCGACAACGCGTTTGCGGTTTACCGTTTGCCTGACATGGTCCCGCTGGGGCGCTTCCAGATTGGGGTGGGGGCATTTGGCTCGGTTGAGGAGACCGACGGGATCGAGCTTGATCCGCGTTCCTTCGGGCCCGACTTTCCTGGAGGGCTGTTTGTCGCGCAAGATGGGGTCAATCCGCCCAATGCTCAGAACTTTAAAATGGTTCGCTGGGATGAGGTGCTCACCAGCCTACAGACCTATTAGGTGTGTCATTAGGGATCACCATCCAAAGCCTAGCTTTGTGTCTGAATGGCTGCGGCTGAGTGAGGCGCCGCTGCGCCGCTGCTAAGTACAAAAGCACGCCAAGCAGGCAGGCCGCTATTGGTGGCAGGTCAAACTTTAATCCGGTCAGATTGTGGGGGTGATACCTGTCAGTCCAAACCGAAATACTCTGATCGGCACTTTCTGAAACGGTCATCTCGGGCCTTGCTAGGTATTGAGTAAGCAAATAGCATCCGCTGAACTGCTGTCGCAAATGTCGCTACACCTCCGTGCGCAGCCAACCATGTTCGTATGCAGGGCGTCGTTTTCTGACCAACAACCTTTCCATTGCGGCTCTTTTGCGCGTCGACCCGGCTTCATCGGTGACGCTGCAGATGCAAGTGCGCACGCGGATTATCGCAGCCATACATGAGGGTGTCCTAAGGCCAGGGTTCAAGCTCCCTTCGTCACGCAAACTATCGATGCAGCTTGGCGTAGCGCGCAATACGATTAGTCTTGCATACCAGGATCTGATCGCTAGCGGGCACCTTGTCTCACGCGAACGCAGCGGGGTCTATGTCGCGATCGACAGCATGCCGCGGCCTGTGATCACGGATGGTGGTCCAGGTGAACCGGCTCGCCAGCGGACCAACTCTGTGATCATGCGCAAGGCGCCGCAGCTAGAGATCTCTCAATCGCGGTTTCGCCCTCCTCCTGCCTGGCGCGATATGGCCTTTCCCTTCATCGAGGGGCTTTATGACCGGTCTCTTTTCCCGACCAGCGAATGGCGCGAGGCAAGCCGTATGGCGTTGGCGATCGATCAAGTGGCCTCTTGGTCAACCGATAGCGGCGAAACCGATGATGAGATACTGGTTGAACAATTGCGCCAGAAGATCCTGCCACGGCGGGGCATTTCCGCTGCGGCAGACGAAGTGCTGGTGACGGTGGGCGAGCAGCAAGCCCTGTATCTTGTATTTCAGCTCTTGTGCAATGACCGAACAACGATTGCGTTCGAAGATCCAGGGGAGCCCGATCTTAAGGCGCTGGCGGCCCTGGTAGGAGCGGAAAGTCGCTATCTCCCGGTTGATGATGAGGGCGTGCAGCTCGGCACAGATCTGGAGGACATAGATTTGCTCTATGTTTCTCCTTGTCGCCAACGCCCAACGGGTGTGCCGCTATCCTTACAGCGTCGCGCAGCCTTCAGAAAAGCCATCGCCGCCACAGATATATTGGTCCTTGAAGATGATTTCGAAAGCGAGCTGAGCTTTCTCACGGACACGCCGCCAGCGCTCAAGGCCGATGATCCCGATGGGAGGATCGTTTACGCCGCCTCTCTGTCAAAGGTCCTATCTCCGGGTCTTCGCCTTGGTTTTCTTGTGGGTCCACCTGATTTCATCAGGGCCGCCCGGCGTATGCGTGATCTGATGACGCGTAAACCCTCGCCGATCACACAGCGGACAGCGGGGATATTCCTCAGCCTTGGGCACTATGACGCGATGCTGCGCAATCTCGACCGCATCTATGAAAAACGCCTGATCGCGCTTCGTGATGCTTTGAACCACTATCGCCCTTTGTCGATCGTGATCCCGCCCGTTTCCGGCGGGACTTCCTATTGGGTCAAGGGGCCAGACAGCCTTGATAGCGCCGCTTTGATGCGCGAGGCCATGGCCGATGGGGTGCTGATTGAACCTGCAGCCGCCTACTTCGCGGACCCAAAGGCCCACCTGAACATTTTCAGGCTCGGCGTTACAAGTATCTCCGAAGATCGCATCCGAGACGGGATCAACGCGCTCAACCGGGCGATGAACCGTCTTGCTGAAGCAGGACAAGAGTCATCAGACCATCCTGTTCTAGGCAAGGCCTCGCCGCTAGATGCGGACGAAATCCGCGATCGGTTTGCTGACAGACGGCTCAGTTATCAGACGGTCTACGGGGAACCATGCACGATTGATCTCCACGCAGATGGGACGATGCGTGGGCGCGCGGGCTACGCGCAAGAGGACCGCGATGAAGGTCGCTGGTGGGTCGAAGGCGGCCAATGGTGCCGCCAATGGGCCGACTGGGCTTATGGCGAAGTGGGCCGTTTCTGGGTTGAGTGCGATGGCAATCAGGTGTTCTGGCTGGACGATAATGGGCGCCGCGTTGACCGCGCCGTCATCACCGGAAAGGTCATCGAGGATTCCAAACTGGCACCATAGTTCGCATCAAACTGGCTCTATAAACCGATGGGTTTCCGGGCAAGTTAAGGGTGATCGGAGTCACTCATGTCCAAACTTGCCATCGCTGCGGTGCAGCTTGCTGCCGAAAAGACCGACAATCTGGACTTGATTGAGCGCGAAACCCGTGCGGTTGCCTTGCGGTTTCCTTGGCTCGACATGGTCGTTTTTCCCGAGCTCGCGGCCTATGGTGTCTCTACCAAGTTCGCGCAGGAGCCGGGCGGTGATTTTGACAGTCGTATGGCGAAGCTTGCCAAGGAGACTGGCCTCTATCTTATTCCGGGCTCGAGCTTCGTAAAGCGCGCAGACAAGGTGTTCAACACCGCGAGTGTGTTCGCTCCCGATGGCGCCATCATAGCACAGCACGACAAATTCTACCCTTTCCTTCCCTATGAAAAGGGGGTCGAGAATGGCAGCGATTATTGCGTTTTCGAAATACCTGGGATTGGCAAGGTCGGCCTCGCCATTTGCTATGACATGTGGTTCCCCGAAGCGATGCGGACGCTCGCTGCGATGGGAGCTGAGGTAATTGTGCTGCCCACCCTCACAAACACCGTTGACCGCGACGTCGAACTCGCGATCGCCCGTGCGAATGCAGCTGTAAATCAGTGCTTCTTTGTCGACGTCAATTGCGCCGGAGCACTCGGCAATGGGCGTTCTGTTTTCTACGGGCCGGGTGGTGAGCTGATCTATGAAAGCGGCGATAGCCGTGACGTTGCAGCTTTCCGGCTCGACCTGCAGCAAGTGCGCGACGCGCGTCAAGACGGCTGGAACGGTCTTGGGCAAGTCATGAAGAGCTTCCGCGATGCGCCGCTTTCCTTTCCGTTCCATGAAAGTCCTCACGCCCGCCGCGATGCCATGGCGCATTGGGGTGAGCTGAACATTCCGACCAGTGACCGTGGGGAAAACAAAGACGGTTCAGCGAACAGTCCAAATGAACCGATCCAGATCACAGACTACGCAGATGGTGCCGGGCAACGCCAGACGCGCAACAAAGCCTGACAAGGGCGAATTACCAATGGGGAACGACCAATGATCACTTCACGCAGCATCTCCAAGCTCTCGGTTGTGGGCACTCTGCTCGCCTCCACAGCGCTCGCAAGTCCGGCCATCGCGCAGGATAGCGAGACAGATGGCAACGAAGCCGAAGAGGCTGATGATCGTCCGGTGATCATGGTCACCGCGACCCGCCGGCAAGAGCGCGTCATCGACGTCCCTTACAATATTACCTCAATCAGCGGTGACGAGATTGAGGCAGCCCGCATCTTCGACAACAATGAACTGCTCCGCGGTATCCCCGGCGTTTCGGTTGTGGATCGCGGCTTTCGTAACGCTGGTACTGTCAACCAGATTCGTATCCGCGGGCTCAATGTTGACAGCAACGCGCTTGGCGACTTCGCAACTTCTTCGGTCGCAACCGTCTCCACCTACGTGAACGAAACCCCAGTGTTCTCCAATTTTCTGCTGCGAGATGTCGAACGTGTTGAGGTTCTGCGTGGACCTCAGGGCACACTTTACGGTTCGGGCTCGCTTGGCGGTACAGTGCGGTTCATCACCCGCGATCCAGTGCTTGGTGAGTATGGCGGTTATGCGACCGCTTCTGTTTCCAATGTGAACGGCACTGCCTCGATCGGTTACTCTTTGGATGGAGCGCTTAACATCCCACTCGGTGACACGCTCGGTCTGCGCCTTGTCGGGTCGTACAATGATTTTCCTGGCATCACCGATTACGTCAATGTTTACGAGCGTGACGCGGACGGCTTGCCCGTTGCGCCGGACGGTGTTTTGGCGCCGACCGCGTCGTTCCAGTCCGTCGAGGATGCTGACACGGTCGAACAATATATGATCCGTGCCACCTTGCTGTTCGAGCCAAGCGATGATGTGCAGATCCGTTTGCTCTATTCGCGTCAGGAAGATGAAGTCGGAGGCCGTCGCGCGCAGACTGTCGGCTTTGACGGGTTCGGCCGCGAGTATCAGGACAACGAGATCGGGTCTGTCCTGCTCGAACCGTCTGATCGCGAAGTCGACCTTGTCGCGCTGGAAGCCAATATCGACCTTGGGTTTGCAACACTGACCTCTGCGACATCTTACTACGACACAAGCGGCGGCAGCATCAGTGAGAACACAGGTATCTTCGCGCAGGCTGGCTTCCTAGGGTTCTACTACAATTACCCGCGCCCGATTTCCTCGGCGGCTCGAACCTATTCAGACAGCGCCTTTGTCCAAGAAGTTCGGTTGGTGTCCAATGGCAACGATACAATCGATTGGGTGGTCGGCGGCTTCTATCGCGACCAGGATTTCCTCGCCACACAGAGCACCGATTTGTTCGGCTTTGAGCGCTGGTTCAACACCGCATTCCCCTTTGCGATTGGGTTTGTGACGGGGGACCGTCAATTCGAATACAGCCGCGATGAAGCGTTTGAGGAAATAGCCTTGTTTGGCGAGGCAACCTGGCACGTGACTGAAGCGCTCGACCTGACAATTGGCGCCCGATATTTCGACAACTCGTCGCGCAACGATACGTTTATCGACCTGCCGGTCTACGTGACGGTGTCCGCGCCAACTGACGTCACCTTTGAAGTCGATGAGAACGACATCTTGTTTAAGGGAAACCTCTCTTATCGGTTTGCGGATGATCAGCTTCTCTACCTTACTGTGTCAGAGGGGTATCGGCGTGGCGGTACCAATGCGGTTCCGATCGCCGGCAACTTTGCCGAGGATCCCGATTGGCAAATCTACGACGCCGATACGGTCGTCAACTACGAAGCAGGGGTCAAGGGGCGGACAGGAGACATCACTTACGATGTCAGCGCATTCTACATCGACTGGGACGCTCCTCAGCTCAACACGGCGACAACCAATTCGGCATTTTTTGCGGTTCGCAATGGCACATCGGCCAGAACCTACGGCTTCGAAGCAGCTATTGACGGCTATATCGGGAACGATTTCCGCTACCAATTGGGCTACGCGCATATCAATGCCGACCTAACCGGAGACATCACTGCGCCCGAAGGTTTCCTGCTTGGATCTGACGGTGATGCATTACCAGGTGTGCCCAAGCACATGATCAACTGGGCTTTCACCTATGACACCCCGGTCAGTTCCACTTGGTCGCTCTATCTGCGCACCGATGGCAATTACCAATCGAGCGTGCGAAACTCGATCGGGGTCAGCGACACTTTCAACGTGCCCTTGGAAGGATTTGCCTTTTTCAATGGAACGGCGACCCTGGCTAATGGGCCTTTAAGTGTTTCGGTCTGGGTGAGGAACATCTTCAACGAAGAAGGTGTTACCGCTGTGTTCACAGAGGAATTTGCAGGCACAGCCCCGGCAGTCGGCTATTTCGGCAACGGCAGCAGAGAGTTTCTCTCGCTGCCACGCACCGTTGGCGCAACCGCTACCTTTGTCTTCTAGAGCGAAGTCTATGAGCCCACATCATGTCCAGTTCGCCTCTCGAAGCTGATCGCCTGGCCGAGGCAACCCAAGCGGCGATTGGCCTGCTGAAGAGCGGTCGAGCGGCCGATGCAGAGGCTTTGCTTCGTGGCGCTTTGCGCGGGGCATCCGGCGGCGGGATGGCTTGGTTGCTGCTGGCCAAGGCTCAGCAAATGCGCAACGATTTTGCGGGTATGGCCGAAAGTGCATCGGCTGCTCGATCACTGCAGCCTACAAACGAGCAAGCGCGTGAATTGGAACTGGAAGCGCTGATCCTCAAAGGCGATCTGGGGCAGGCCAAGACGCGGATCGAGGCAGATGCGCAGGCTGATCCAAACGTTCCACATCTTGGCCGATTGGCGGAGCGCGCCGTGCAGATCGCGGATTATGATCTGGCGGTGTCGCTGCTGCAGAAGGCTCTCGAAAGCGCGCCGAACGACCCCGGTCTGCTCTTCAACCTGGCCGCCGCCAAAGTCGCATTGGGCCAGCTGGACGAAGCGCAAGCGAAGCTTGAAGCCATTCTCGACAAGCGCCCGCTGGATGGCGACGCGCTCTACAATCTCGTTACGCTCAATCGCCAAAACAGCGAGGCGCCGACAGTTGCGCGGCTGCAGCGCACAATTCCGCAAATCACCGGCCAACCCGCCGAGATGGCCGCTCGCTTTGCACATGCGAAGGCGCACGAGGATTGCGGTGATCATCAAGCCTGCTGGAGTGAGCTTGAGCGCGCAAACAATCTGCGTCGCCAGAGGATGCGTTATGACGTGCGTGAGGATGCAGCGACCATGCAGAAAATCGCTGCGAGCTTCGGGGATGACCAGGCAAACGCGTTGGGGTTTTCTAAAGCCGAGCCGATCTTTGTTGTTGGCATGCCCCGTTCTGGCACCACGCTGATTGACCGAGTATTTGCCAGCCACCCTGACGTCGTGAGCGTGGGTGAAGTAAACGACATGGCGCTTGCGATCATGGAAGAGGTGGGAGAGGTCGCCTCAAAGGATCAGCTGGTCACGCAGTCCGCCGTGACTGATCCGGCGGCAATCGGCGCGAATTACATGCGGCGGATGGAAGCAAGGGTGGGGACTGACAAGCGCTCAATCGACAAGACCCCGCTCAACTTCCTTTATATCGGCGTGATCGCCCGCGCATTGCCGGACGCGGCGATAGTCCATGTCGAGCGTGATCCGCGCGATATTGCGTTCGCAGTTTACAAAACGCTGTTTCAGATGGGCTATCCCTTTGCCTATTCGCTCAGCGACATTGCCGAATATATGATCGCCAAACATCAGCTGATGCAGCATTGGTTTGAGCAACTGCCTGGCCGCATAGTGCGGATCACATATGAAGACATCGTATCGGACCTCGAAGGCCAGGCGCGCCGCTTGTTGAGCTCCGCTGGGCTGGAATGGGACCCGCGCGTCCTGGAATTTCATCGTGAGAAGAGCCCTTCAGCCACAGCCAGTGCAGCTCAGGTCCGCCAACCGGTGCACACGCGTTCGGTGGGAGCATGGAAGCGCCATGCTGAGGCGCTGAAGCCCATTACTGACCGCTTTGAAGAAGCAGGAATGCTATGAAAATCCGCAGCCTCAGCCCTGTCGCCCTGGGCCTTTCAGCTTTAGGCCTAGCTCTTGTCCCCACTCCTGCACATGCGGACGATCTGTGGTCGACGAGCCATTTTGCCCCGCCTGCTGACCCTCAGGTGCCGGCTGATGATCATTCAGGTGTCTTGCGGGTCGAAAGCGGCAAAGCAGACCATTTCGACATCAATACCAACTTATTCCGCATGCGCCGGGCGTCGCTTGATCTTGATACGATCCCGCCGCTTGAAATCGCACTGGTTCAGGACGGTGCACGGATGATCCCGGTCCAAAGGGGGCCGATCCGAGGCAGCCATATTCATTGGGAATGGATCGTACAGCCTGGCACGATCTGGGAGACCGATGGTGGAGAGACGCGCCTCTCGCTGCCCGTCGCGCTTACTGAACGCAATGCCAACTGCGTGCATAATGGCTTGCTCACGCTGACCCTCGACGAGCCGCAAACCACCGCTGACTTCCAGATTGCGAGCGAAACATGCGCCTATTTCAAGGTCGATATGACAGCACAATTGGATGCAAGCTTCGATATGCAAGCCGTACCTGATGCGGAGGTTATTACTCGCGCCGACCTCAGGGAACGCACTGCCAGACTGCCAACACGACCGATCAGCGAACTGCCGTTTCGCGATCAATTGGCGAGTTCATCCGAAGTTGAGCCGGAAGCCATTACCGGCTTCGGCATCGTCCTTGATGGAACCCATTACGTATCAGCCTGCCCGACGCGTGCAGGTCTCTATCCATTTTGCGACGAAATGGTTCTGCCATCCTACAGTTGGGCGAAGTCGATCTTTGCCGGGATTGCTGCGATGCGGATGGAGAAGCTGTATCCTGGCACACGCAATCTTAGCATCCAGACCTATGTTGGCGGATGCGAGGATGACTGGGCCGATGTAGCCATCGAAGACACGCTCAACATGACGAGCGGCCACTACAATGATCGCGGTCACGAGGTGGATGAAGGTGGCGAACTGATGCGCCGTTTCTTCCTAGCCGAGGCACACCCCGACAAGATCCTGCTTGCTTGCCGAGCCTTCAGTCGCCGCACCGATCCGGGCGAGCGATTTGTGTACCGCACTGCTGACACTTACATCACTGGCACCGCTCTCACTGCAGCTTTGCGGACAGAGAAGCAGTCGGTTGAAGCGGATCTCCAGCGCGATATTCTCGACCCCCTGTGGGCGCAATTGTCGCTAAGCCCGCTAGTGTCGCAAACCCGGCGCACCTATGATGAAAGCGCAATTCCCTTCGCAGGCTGGGGTTTGTACCTAACGCGTGGCGACCTGGTCCGCATCACAGCTTTTCTCCAGCGTGGCGGACAGATCGATGGTGAGGATTTCCTCGACACCGCCATGTTGGCAGAAGCGCTTCAGCAAGGCGCCGCGCCGTTCGGTCTTGAGGCGGTAAGCAGCGATCAGCGTTACCGCCACGGCTTTTGGGCGTGGAATGCGGGCGAGTACCTCGGCTGCCCCACCGAGCAATGGATTCCGCTTATGTCTGGGTATGGCGGGTTGACTGCGGCCCTTCTGCCATCGGGCGATCTTTATTATTATGTCAGTGACGGCTTTGCTTATCGCTCAGCCAAGGCCATCGCGGCCATCCATCAGGTGTCGGCGCAGTGCTAGAGAGCGCAGCCACCACAACGCAGGGTTCAGCGATACCCAAGGTCGCACCGGACGGGCTAGTCGCCGGGATCTTCTTAAGCTTCCTTGCGACCGCGGGACTATTCTACGTCAACATCATGGCGGCGATCGTCGATGGATTGATTGTCGGGTTGGGCCTGTCTGAAAGCGATGCGGGGCTCATTGGATCGGTTAATATTTATGGCGCTGCTTTCGGAGCTTTGCTCGCTGTGGTGGCGATCAAGCAATTGCCCTGGCGACCCACCGCCTATGCGCTGTTGGCGACACTGATCACGATTGATGTCCTTTCGATGCCCGTCACAGACTTCACGACCCTGCTGGTCATGCGCGCATTGCACGGTTTGGCAGGGGGCATTCTGGTGGGCGTCGCCTATGGAGTGATCGCCCGCACGGCTGAGGTTGACCGCACTTTCGGCATTCTCCTGTTTGTTCAATTCGGCATGGGTGGCCTCGGCGTCATGTTCTTGCCCCAGCTCGTGCCGGTCTACGGGACGCAAGCTCTCTTCATCGCACTGGCGCTGTTTGGAGTCATATCATTGGCCATGCTGCCGTTCTTGCCTGCCTACCCGCCCAAATCCGAGAGCGACGCCGCGAAGAGCGAAGGAGGGGCGATCGACTGGCAGCCGCTTAGCCTAACCATGGGCGCGATCTTCCTCTTCCAAGCGGCAAATATGGCTCTGCTGGCATACATTTTCAGGCTTGGCGTCGAGTATGGCTTGGCACGAGAATATACCAGCTTTGCGCTCGGTGTTGCGACCTGGGTTGCGCTGCTTGGCCCGGCGGCGGTGATTGTGCTGGGCGATCGCTTCGGACGGTTCTGGCCGCTGGCGATCGTCATGCTGCTGACGCTGGGCGGAACGGCTTTGTTCCACTGGAGCGCGCATCCTGCCGCCTATCTCATCGCCAATTGCGGGACGGGCATTACCTGGGGAATGGTGATGGCTTACTTGCTCGCCATGGCGTCCTCATTTGATGGCGCAGGGCGGACTGCTGCTGCGGCGGGCTTTATTTCGAAGATAGGGCTCGCATCAGGCCCGCTTGCGGCTGGCTTTCTGCTCGGTGGGAACGGCGATTTTCCCACCTTGCTTAACGTCGCGCTTGTCACCCTTCTTATCAGCATGGTCGTCATGCTGCTGCCCGCGAGGCGCATCGATGCGCAGCGGTCGGGCGCCTGAAATTGGAAAATCTCACCATGGCCTCAACAACTCTAACCAAGCCCACTGCCGTCATGGAATGGTCTGCCATTATTGATGGCGAGACAATCGCAGCGGCCTCGCAAGGTACATTCGATGTCACCAATCCTGCCACTGGAGAGGTGATCGCTCGCGTCGCCGATTGTGGTGCGGCTGAGGCCGAGCGTGCCATCGCAGCTGCCGAGCGAGCTCTGACAGATTGGCGTGCCCGTTCAGCTGCCGACCGGGGCGCAATCCTTCGGCGTTGGTACGAGCTTATGCTGGCAGATGAAGAGCGGCTTGCTCGCCTAATCACGCTGGAGATGGGTAAGCCGCTTGCCGAGGCGCGCGGCGAGATCAAATATGGCGCGGCCTACCTCAAATACTACGCTGAGGAAGCCGAGCGCATCTATGGCGAGATCATTCCGATGCCCGAACCCGGCACCAAGGCGCTGGTAACGCGTGGTCCTGTGGGCGTATGTGCGGCGATTACGCCGTGGAATTTCCCCAATGCCATGCTGATGCGCAAGGTGGCTCCGGCCCTTGCCGCTGGATGTACGATGGTGGCTAAGCCTGCCGAAGACACGCCGCTCTCTGCGTTGGCAGCAGCGGAGATAGCGCTCAAGGCCGGGGTGCCAGTAGGGGTCTTTAGCGTCCTGCCATGCAGCAAGCCTGGCGAGGTCGGCGGCGCCCTCACGGCGAGTTCAACTGTGCGCAAGCTTTCATTCACGGGATCAACTGAAGTGGGTCGCAGATTGCTCGAACAATGCGCGCCTACGGTGAAGCGAACGTCGATGGAACTTGGCGGAAATGCACCTTTCATCGTCTTTGCCGACGCTGATCTTGATGCTGCCGTCACCGGCGCAATGGCGGCGAAATACCGCAATGCCGGTCAGACCTGCGTCTGCGCCAACCGCATCTATGTCGAGCGGAGCATTGCCGATGAATTCGCAGCGAAGCTTTCGAAGCGTGCCGCAACCTTGAAGATCGGCAATGGCCTAGAAGATGGTATAGAAATCGGTCCCATGATCAACGCCGCCGCTCTGGCAAAGACCCAGGACCTGCTGGCCGACGCGATTGAGCGCGGGGCCAAGCTTGTGACGGGCGGATCAGCGATTGGTGATTTGTTTTTCCAGCCCACCGTCATCACCGATGTCCCTCAACAGGCCCGCGTGATCCAAGAAGAGATTTTCGGCCCTGTTGCACCGATTGTACCGTTTGAAAGCGAGGCCGAGGTCATCTCCGCTGCGAACGCGACCGAGTATGGGCTCGCCGCCTATTGCTACACAAAGGATCTGGGACGTGCTTTCCGCATGAGCGATGCGCTCGACTACGGGATGGTTGGCATCAACGACGGCATTGTCTCCGCAGTTGGCGCACCATTTGGTGGGGTCAAGCAATCAGGCATGGGCCGCGAGGGCTCTCGCCACGGCATCGATGATTATCTTGAGATCAAATACACCCGTATGGGAGGATTGGCAGCATGAACGCGATTAGCAAGCATGACGAAGCCCGGCAGGGCTCCCAGACCAACGCAGACTGGCAGGCGCGCAAAGATGCGGCAATAGCCCGCGGAGAAGGGAACATTGCGCCGATCTATGTAGATCGCGCCCAAGGCTCTGAGGTTTGGGATTGTGAGGGCCGCCGCTTCCTCGATTTCGGAACTGGGATCGCAGTGACGAACACGGGTCACATGCATCCCAAGGTGAAGGCTGCTGTCTCTGCTCAGCTCGATAAGTTCAGCCACACCTGCATCATGGTGACCCCCTACTCAAGTGCAGTCGAATTGGCTGAGAAGCTCAACACCTATGCACCGGGTGAGACACCAAAGAAGTCGATGTTCGTGACCACCGGGGCCGAAGCGGTAGAAAATGCGATAAAGATTGCTCGCTCGCACACGGGGCGTCGAGGGATCATTGCCTTCGATGGCGGATATCACGGGCGCACGATGATGACGCTGGGCCTTACGGGCAAGAATGTGCCCTACAAGACCGGCTTTGGTCCTTTCCCGGGCGAGATCTACCGTGCCGCTTTCCCGATCGAAGCACATGGCGTTTCCGAGAAAGTATCGCTTGATGCGGTTGATGCTATCTTTCGTACGGACTGTCCGCCACACGATTGCGCCGCGATCATCTTGGAGCCGGTTCAAGGCGAGGGCGGTTTTTACCCAGCCCCAGACGCCTGGCTACAACGCTTGCGAGCGATCTGTGACGAACATGGGATCATCTTGATTTGCGACGAGATCCAGACCGGATTTGCTCGCACTGGGCGCATGTTTGCGAGCGAGCATGCAGGGGTTGAACCCGATCTTATGACGGTCGCCAAGGGCATGGCTGGCGGTTTTCCTATTGCTGGAGTTGTAGGCAAGGCAGAGATAATGGATGCCGTCGACCCGGGAGGCCTCGGGGGTACCTATGCCGGTTCGCCCATCGGCTGCGCTGCGGCACTTGCCGTTCTCGAAGTGATTGAGGAAGAACAACTCGCCGATCGCGCCGTTGCAATCGGGAAGCGCTTTGAAGTGGCGCTGAGAAAGTTGTCGGAAGAGCATCCGTCGCTAATTGGTGAGATCCGTACTTCACGAGGCGCGATGATGGCCTTGGAGCTTGTCTCTGACGGTCCTGGAAGCGCGCCTAACCCGGCGTTGACGAAGGCTGTGATTGGTGAGTGCTATCGGCACGGTCTGATTGCGCTGAGCTGCGGTATGTTCGGGAATGTCATCAGGTTTCTGCCCGCCTTGACGATCACTGACGCTGAGATGGACGAAGGGCTGAGCCTATTCGCTACGGCGTTCAAGGCGGCTGCGGCCAGCCAGTGAAACGACTCTGCAGTGACTCAGAGAACTGAAACGAAAGCGGGAGGAATCTCTGCATAACAAGATTTGTTCTGACGCAAGTATGCGGGAACCCGACATGACCAAGAGATCGCTATCTTGGTTGCCTTAACCGTCGGATGCACACCGAGATGGCAGGTCTTGGCAAGCCTGAAGTCCAAATTGCGCTAGCCCTAGCGCATATCTTTAAATGGCCCTGCTTTTCATGGACCGCCAAGAGTAAGGACTCAGCGAGGTTCGACCTTGAAGCCCCAGCGCGAGTAGGTGTCCATAAGGCCCGGCCTCCGCTCGATTGCGGCCCGGACGTCCTGTTCCCCAGTTTCGTCCCCTTGCTCAAGCTTGATTAAGCCGCGAAGCAAGAGCGAGGCCTCTTGCCCTGGTGCCATGCTAAGTGCTTCTTCGATATCCGCACGCGCCCTATCAAGATCGCCGACCCGCATTAAGTACATCGCGCGGCTGTCGAGCGCCTGCGCGGTGTTCTCGCCGCGTTCAACAGCGAGCCTGCAGGCTTCTTCACCTTGACTTAGCTGGTACTGCCATGTGCTGATGAACCAGCATTTGCCATTGAGCAGCGCTGGGTTGTTTGGATCGGCAGCAAGTTCGTCCGCGATCCTTTGCAAGCCGGCTGTTTTGTTGCCCTGCAACGCTTCGAGTTCCGCGATCGCAAAGGCTAGCAATTGCTGAGTTTCCGTATCCCCGCTTTCAAGCTCTAGCATCGCCTTGGCTTCGGCCACTTCGCCCAGATTCTCCATCACTCTCGCCAAAGCAATCGCGCGAGCTGGCGAGGGGTCCAGTGCGTATGCTTCCTCATAATCAGCCTTGGCCCGCACCCAATCCCGGACTTGCGCGTATACCTCGGCCCGTTCTTTGAAAAGATCGGCAGTTGCCTCGATATCAATCGCGGCGGTGAAATCCTCCAGCGAACCCTCAAAGTCATAGGTCTGGCTGCGAAAGCGCGCGCGCGTGAGATAGGGTCGCGATTCCTCAGGGTCAAACTCGATCGCCCTGGCCATCGCTTCCTCTAGCGGTTCAAGCATACTCCGGTCGGCGTCACCGGCAAACCGCCACCGGCGCTCCACACCTTCCGGAGCGACAAACGTTAGTGTTTCGCTTGCGATTCGCTGTGACTTGCGACGTTCTTCAAGGATATCTTCGGGCGCAACTTCGCCGCCACGGCTCGACACTTGTTCGAAAACGAAAACCTCATTTCCATCCAGTTCGACGTTGCGAGAAAAAGTCTTACCCGCCGCTTCGGCCTGAACCTGCAGGTTGCCATCGATTTCAAGCTCGTTGACGTCGAAGGGAAGCGTTAAGCGCATCGTGTTGAGGGTGGCGCTGGGCCTGCCAAGCGAAACCGGGATGTCGCGCCATTGGCGCCGAGCGCGATCGGGGGTGAAATCCGCACTCTTATCAAACCAGCTCGGCTCCAGCTCAGCGCGTCTGCCGTCGAAGCTGAAGATCGCGGGCATAATGCCCGAGATCGTGAAGGTGATCTCACTGTCGTCTTCGTTGTCCTCGAACTTGACGTCAGTCACTTGGAAACGGCCATCGAAGCCAGGTGCATCCCCGCCTCTTAGCCGTTCTGCAATCGAATCTCGGATCGCATTGGCTCGAACAGCCCCAGGACCGATCACAACCATCCTAAACGATCCGATCGTTGGTAAGTCCACGCCAGCAGAGCCATCGAATGTGAAGTGCATTTCCCCTTCCGGGACACGAGGAAGCGTTTGCTCAATAGCGATCAGTGACGCATTGGCATCTTGGATTGGCAGATAGTACTCAAACGGAGGGACGTTGCCGACTGTCTTGATGTTGGCACCTGAGCTGGTCCCGTCGAGAAAATATTCCTGGCCATCAATGACAGCGCGCACCAGCACGTGATTGAAGGCACCTGGAATGGGCAGCGACACGGGCACCGCGTTGCCGCGATTGGTCGAGACCAGCACGGCTTCAGCCTCAATCCCGAGATGGTCTAGCAGCGCCAGCAGCATCACGGTCTTGGCTTTGCAATCGCCATATTTGAGTTCCCAAGTGGAGGCGACGTCCTGCGGAATGTAGTTGCCGCCATCGAGCCCATTCATCAGATAGCGAATGTCTTCTTGAACCAGCTCAAGCGCATCAACCGCCTTCTTCAGATCGGAGAGCGGCTGTGCCGCGATCGCGTCCACTCGCGCGACCAGGTCGGGCAGGCTGTCGAGACTGCCTTCAATTCGATAAAGCGGTGCCATCTTTGCCGAAACTTCGGCCCAGTCAGCAAAGGTCCCCACCTGCAACGTGGTCGGCAATCGGTAGCGCTGAGGTGCGTCGCGTGGGAGCGGATCGGCTTCGGGCAAAGGCATCTCGACTTCGAGCCAGCGATATCCGTCGCGCACCTCGGGCTCATCAAGCTCATGGTTGGGTCCGGACTGGTAACGTACATTGAGGTCGTCAGGCCATGACACGCGCACCCGTGCCAAGTCGGCCTGATTGCTCGTGGCCAACCCAAGCCGGACGCCCGCCGTGGCAGGTCTGTCTCGCCAGAGCGGCACCCAGCTTTGAACATCATCCCCCAGCGCTTGATCAGAAGTTGTAATCGAGTGCCGGATCCGTAACTGATCGCCTACGGCAAGTCCCGGGATCGCTATGGTTGCTGTCAGGCTGCCATCAAGAATGCCTCGCTCAAGCCCACGCTCTCGGCGGAGCACTTCGAGTTCTGCGCCTTGTTCCAGAACATCGATCACTTCGCCATCGCGGATGATCGAGATCTCATGAACGATCAGATCGCCCTTGTCAGGGAGCCATTGAAAGGTCTGCGTTCCAGCCCTCGACAAGTCTGTCGTTTCCGCGATCCGATAGACTTTATCCTGATAATCCCAGCGCAGACCCTGTTCGATCCGGACTTGGCGATCCGACACGATCAGATCGTTGGCCTCTTGTTGGTCAGCGTCTTCGATAGAGACAATTTCAACCCAATTGGGAGCCGCTTCATATGCAGGCACGTCCCCGGCCCGAGCCGCACTCGCGCAGGCCAAGGCAACAACCGAAGTCGCTGCGATTAGGGTTTTTAATGTCATAATTCGTTTTCCTGCTCGAAAGAGACCTTGGCCGGTTGCTCTGACAAAGGGGCTATTTCCAGAGATCGCCTTGGATCGATAATCAAGGGTTCTATCTGACCGGAAGAATTATTCCACTTCAGAAAAACTATAGCATGTCTGGATAGTTACAGCTTTCCGCAGCGGTTTGTATGATCGAGCCAAACATGAGTTAAGCTTAGTGCTAAGTTCATTTGATCGAAATGAAGCCTCAGCCCCGTGCAACTCGTCTGCACATGGGCCGAGAGAAGAGGATCAGCTCTTCAACTCCGGTCAGTCACAAGCCGACAGTGCGCCTACAGCCCAGAATTGGATGCTGGGGTGGCTTCGATATGCCACCAAAAGCCCAAACGCGGGCGCGCATCGCAGATGAGTTGCGCTTTGAGTGATCACACTGTCCCCCGGTCCTGCCTCACCAAGGAACTCCCAAGCCGTGCCCCCAAGGCCTCGCTATCCGCGGGCTCTGCGCAGCGTATCTCGCCAAAACCAATGAAAACGATGGTGGGCGCGGCAAGGATTGAACTTGCGACCCCACCCGTGTGAAGGGTGTGCTCTACCACTGAGCTACGCGCCCATCCGTGCTTGAAGAGCGGGCGTTGGATCGCCCTCAGACAGGAGCGCGCGTCTACTGTGGCACTCCCCTTAATGCAAGCGTCCGTTTTTTGCTCGGGCAAAGTCCTAGCGGCTGACCAGAGCGCTGATCTGGCGCAGCATAATCTGGGCATCGCGTTGGCTGTGTGCATTCGCTTCAACCGGGCAGGCAAGGCAATAGGCTTGCACGCCCTGTGTACCCGAAAGACGCTCTACATCGCGTGCAATCTGGCTCAGGATCAATTCGCGCTGCATCGACGAAATCGCAAAGAGATCCATTGAGCCACTCGACGCCGGTGCCTTAATCGAACTGGAGACCAATTGTCGGATCAGCGAATCGTAATTGTCTACGTTCGAGCCGAGGAAGCGTGCATTCCACTCGCCTTCGGCGATGCCCGCTTCGCCTGCTACCCAGGCGACCGCGTCCTCTAGCCCGCCAAATTGGTCTACGAGACCATTCTGACGCGCCGTGCCACCGTCCCAGACGCGCCCTTGTGCGATTGCGTCCACTTGCTCAGTGGTCATGCCGCGGGCCGAGGCAACACGTTCGAGAAACTTCGTGTAAGTGTCAGTTATCGAGGCTTGGAGAAGCGCATCGACTTCTGGCGTAAAGCCAGCGATTAGATCAGGCTGACCCGATAGGGGCGTGGTGCGATACCCGTCTGCGCTAATGCCAATCTCATCCGCCGCATTTTCGAAGGTCGGGATCACCCCGAAGACACCAATCGAGCCGGTGATCGTCTCAGGCTGCGCGAAGATTCGGTCGCTTGAGGTTGCCACCCAGTAGCCGCCGCTCGCTGCGACATTGCCGAAAGAGACGGCAACAGGAATTTCCTTGTCCTGGAAACGTTTGATGGCGCGCCGAATTTCCTCGGAGGCCAGCGCAGACCCACCCGGGGAATCGACCCGTACTACAAGGCCCTTGATGTCCTCATCACTAAGCGCGGTGTCGAGCAGCCCGGCTATGCGAGCCCCGCCCGCAGTGCCAGGGCCGGCGTCGCCGTCGACGATCACGCCTGCAATCGTCACGACCGCGATGTCACCGCCCGAACCGCTGGCTGACGGGCCGATATCAGCGAGGAAGGGGCGCAAGTCGCTCTTGGCGAAAGCGCCTGGCTTATTGCTCCAATCATCCTCTCCGACAACTTCGGCGACGCGTTCGCCGAATTCGACCGGGCTTCCGAGCTGGTCAACAAGCCCTGCTTCCAGAGCCGCTTGTGCAAGATCGCCAGAAGAAGCCTCGATCCAGCCCACTGGGTCGGTCGTTACGCGTTCTATGTCGATTGCCGGGCGTGCCTTTGAGACGTTGGCCTGCCACTCCTCCCAGAGCACACTGTAGAAGCTCGCGCGGTTCTCGCGCGCTGCATCGGAGGGGCCATCCAAAAGATAAGGCTCGACTGCCGATTTGAACTCGCCCACGCGGTAGACGCGGACATTGATGTTCAGCTTTTCGAGCAGCTCGGCATAATAAAGGTTGCTACCGCCCGGCCCGGCTATCAGTGCGCCACCCTGCGGATCGACCCAAACCTCGCTCGCGTGGGCTGCAAGGTGCAGGTGGTCGTCGCCATAAGCCAAGGCATAGGTAAACACCGGCTTGTCAGCCTTGCGTACCCGGTCCATTGCCTCACCAATCGCTTGCATGTGAACTTGGCCACCGCCTGCAAAACTGGACATATCGAAGACGACAGCCTTGACCCGTTCATCGGTTGCGGCGGCATCGAGCGCACGGACGAGATCGCGCGCCTGAAATTCGACCGGAGGCGCCTGGCCCGAAAGGAGAGTTTCGATCGGATCGATTTCGCTCCGTTCCTCAACTACGAAGCCCGATAAGTCGACGAAGAGCGCGCCATCGCGCACTTGACCGGGGTTGGGTGAGGCGGAGAGAATAGAGAAGAGAGCGAGGAAAAAAAGCAGCATAAAGACCAGGACGAGACCGTCCTTGATGCCAACGATGACTTTCCACGCTTTGCCGATGAAGCTCATAATATCGCAATTCCCGTTTGTTTTCGCAGCTTACCTAAGGCGGAAGGACAAAACTGCCAATTGTTTCGCTCGAGTTACGGGTCGAGCGACTGATAATATTCGTCCAACGTGCCATTGTTGCGCAATTCCTTTGATTTAGGAGAGCTATCAGCGGGCAATTTTCGAATTCGACTGGACGGTTGGTTAAATCCAACCTAGAGGCTTGGCCATGCAGAACCTTCTCCTTGAAATCGAGCAATTTTGCCGCCGCTTTGGGATGTCGGAAACGCGCTTTGGCGAGCTGGCGATGAACGACAAGCCGTTTGTCGCTCAGCTCAAAGCCGGGCGCGATCTGCGCGGGAAGACGGCGCAGAAATTGCGCAAGTTCATGTCCGAATATGCGCAAAAGAACGTCGCGCCATCAGTGCATTCAGGTCGCTTTCCGGTTGGCCGACTGGCCTTTCCGCATCGCGATCTCAACGGGATTGGGCAATTGGAACGACATGAGATCCTGTACCTCCTTGATCAGGCGGAACAGTGGGTGGCGCTCAATCGCCAGCGCGACAAGCACACCGACCTCTTGTCGGGTCTGACCATCATCAACGCGTTCTTTGAGAACTCGACCCGCACGCTGCTTTCCTTCGAGATCGCAGGCAAAAGGCTCGGCGCAGATGTGGTCAATATGCATGCCGCTCAGTCGAGCGTGAAGAAGGGCGAGACGCTGATCGACACTGCGATAACGCTGAATGCTATGCGCGCCGATGCGATTGTCATTCGCCACGGTTCTTCTGGCGCAACACAATTGATTGCGGACAAGGTCGATTGCCCGGTCCTTAATGCTGGCGACGGCAGCCACGAACATCCGACCCAAGGCTTGCTTGATGCTCTCGCTCTACGCGAAGCGCTCAAACGGCGAGGGCAAACCAGTGAGGATTTCACGGGCCTCACGATCACGATCTGCGGCGACATCCTCCACAGCCGCGTTGCACGCTCGAACATACTGTGCCTTCAAGCATTGGGCGCAAGCGTTCGATTGTGCTCACCACCTGCCTTGATGCCAGCGGGCGTCGAGGCGCTGGGAGCCTCACCCTTCCACGACTTTGACGCCGCGCTTGATGGCAGCGACGTCGTGATGATGCTGCGCTTGCAGTCCGAGCGGATGGCGGGGCAGTTCATCCCGTCTGAGCGCGAATACCATCACCTTTACGGTCTTACCCAAGCGCGGCTCAAGCGGGCGGCTCCTGATGCATTGGTGATGCATCCCGGGCCAATGAACCGCGGGGTTGAGATCGACAGCGAAGTCGCTGACATGCTCGACCGATCGATCATCACCCAGCAGGTCGAGATGGGCGTCGCGATCCGCATGGCGTGTCTTGACGTGCTGACCCGAACCGCTCGCGGAGTTGACCGGTGGGAGGTGCAGTCATGAAGCAGGCGCGTCCTCTCACCATCAACGGCGGAGGGATCGTTACGCCGAGCGGCATCGTGAAAGGTGCGGTAAGGCTCGCGGACGGGCTGATCGAGAGCTTTGGCGCCGACGTTGCCGCTCAGGACGGTGATGATGTGCTGCAGGCGAAAGGGAAACTCATATCCCCCGGCCTCGTCGATTTGGGCGTCTTTGCGATCGACAAACCAGCCTTCCACTTTGGGGGAATTACCCGTGCCGCGCTGATGCCGGACCAATCACCGCCGCTCGATTATCCCAGCCGCGTCAATTACATCGCCAAGAGCGGCAAGCCTGATCTGTGGGTGCATCCTCTTGTCGCGGCGACCAAAGGGCTGGAAGGCGCCGAGCTCGCCGAGCTTGCCCTGATGCGCGATGCAGGGGGGAAGGGGGTTGCTACGGGGCGGTCATGGATTGCCAATTCGGGCGTCATGCTGCGGCTTTGCCAATACGCCGCTATGCTCGACCTTATGGTTGTGACCCATGCCGAAGATGGCGGTCTCGCCGCAAAGGCTGTGGCCAGCGCGGGCGAGATTGCGACCCGGCTAGGACTTCCCAGCGCTCCTGCCGAGGCCGAGACTTTGGCCATCGCTCGCGACATTGGCATCGCAGAAATGAGCGGAGTGCGGCTCCATATCAGGCAGGTGACGACCGCTGCGGGCTTTGACCTCGTGCGCGCGGCAAAGGCGCGCGGTGTGGCGGTGACTTGCGGGATCACGCCTTCTCATTTCATGCTTTCTGACCTGGCCACAGCCGACTTCCGTACCTTTGCGCGGCTCTCTCCGCCTTTGCGCAGCGAAGCCGACCGGCAAGCCGCGCTTGAGGCGATTGGCGATGGGACGGTGGATGTGATCGCCAGCGGCCATGACCCGCGCGGAGCAGAGGACAAGCGTTTGCCCTTCGCCGATGCTGCTCCCGGGATGGCGGGGGCCGAGACGCTGCTTGCGATGGTGCTGGGCCTGGTGCGTGATGATGTGATCGATATGATCCGCGCCTTTGACTTGCTCGCCAAAAAGCCTGCGGAATTGCTTGGCGTTAATGCGGGCGTGATCGAGCAAGGCCGCGAGGCGGACATTGCGATCATTGATCCCGATGCTCCATGGATTGTTGACCGCCGCAAGATGGCTGCGACCGCCGACAACACGCCGTTTGACCGGTTGGGCGTTCAAGGCCGGGTCAAGGCGTTGATCAAAGGCGGCGTTCGGATCGCTGATTGACGCAACATCTCCTGCTGGCTGTGCTACAAGCCCAGGCAAGGGGAGGGCTGCATTAATGCGAAGGTCCAAATCTAAGCAAAATGGTCACAGATCACCGCCCGCGATGAGCCGTCGCGCTTTCTCGGCAAGAGCGAGCGCAATCGGAGCGCTCTCCACCGCGCCTTCCTCTCTCTTCGCTCTCACTCCATCAAGCGAGGCTCTTATGGAAAAAGTCACCGGAATTGGCGGGTTCTTTTTTGTTGCTCAGGATCCTGAAGGATTGCGGAACTGGTATCGAGACCATCTCGGGATCGATTTGGCGCCGCAATTTTCAGGCGGAATGCCGTGGCAGCAGGATGCAGGCTTTACCGTGTTCGACCCCTTCCCCAAGACCAATGGCATGATCCCTGAAGGCAAAAGCTGGATGATCAACTTCCGCGTGGCGAACCTGGAGGCGATGATCGCTCAGCTCACCGCTGCCGGCATCGCTGTCAGCCCGCTGGAGGAATATCCGCACGGCAAGTTTGCAACGCTCGAAGATCCCGAAGGCAATGGCATTCAGCTCTGGGAAGTCGCTGCCGCATAAAAAAGCCCCGGAAATCCTGAAGGACCCCCGGGGCGAGTTTCGCTGAAGCTCTTGATGAAAAAGAGCGGAGGAAACTTTGGTAAGCGCTTGGCTCTTATTCGCCGCGCGCTGCGATGCGGGTGCCGCGATCAACGGCGCCAGCAGGCGGGGTCGATGCAGCATAAGCAAAGCAACTTGCGCCACCGGCCTTGAGCGTGGAACACATGTTGCGAGCGGTGTTGGCACCAAAGCCAGCCGCAGCAACACGGAAGAACGTGCGACCATTTACGCGTGCTTCGGTGATGACCACATCGCGGCCGCGCAAGCCTGCGAAGCGGCGCTGGAATTCCGACCACTTGCTTTCTGCAACGGCGCGAGAGTCAAAGCTGCCGAGCTGCACAAGGTGCGTGGCCGAAGCGCCCGTTGCGATGGCCATGCGTGCCTGCGAGCTTCCGCCTGCAGGACGAGCGGCCGGAACCGGGCGGCTCTCAGCACGCTGTGCAACAGCTGGAACTTCTTGGACAACCGGATTTGAAACAAAGCGCGGTGTCGCGGACGGTGCAGCGCGGCTGACCGAACGCGATGGAGCAGCAGCAATGGCAGGCACCTCGACAGAAGCAGGTGCTGGCGCGGCCGGGGCGCTGACTTCGCCTTCAGAATCGGTGCCGATCGTGTCGATATCTGCGATGCCAAATGCCATTTGGTTCTCGCGAACCGCTGGCTGGACAGCAGGCACTGAAGTGTTTTCAGGCTCGTTCGCAACCGCAGCCACCATTACAGGTGCTTGTTCGAATTCCGCTTCAACCGGCTCGGCATCAGCGAATTGTGCGGCGTCTGCGACCAGCTCAGGCTGGCTTGGGAAGTTTGCAAGAGCGAGATATTGCGGCTGACCACCATCCGATGCGACCGGAATACCGAGCAGGCTCGCGACGCGCTTTTGGTAGTCTTCGGGGCGGGCCATTGCAGCCCAGTCCGAAAGACGTGCGTCGAGTTGATCAGCAGGCACATCTTCAGCGGCCATTACGCGCGCTGCACGCCAGTTGCCTGCGAGTGCATAGGCATAGGCGAGGTTCTGACGCGTTTTGGCAGTGGCTTCGCCATCGCGCACTGCGTTGACGAGGAATTGTACACCGCGCTCTGGCTGACCGGCCAGAGCCAAGGCAAGGCCCAGATCAGCAGCTGGAATGCGGTCATCATTGCGATAAAGCTCTGCAAGCGCGGCAGGACGATCACCGGTCGCAACCTTGGCGAGCGCGAAGCTCAGCACAGTGCGAGGATCGCTGTCGCCCAGATCGAGCGCTTCGCCAAAGGCGGTCGCAGCAGATTCGTAGCGACCCGCTTCGAGATAGGCAGCGCCCAAGGTTGCGCGGTAGCTTGCATTGCGCGGATCGGCGAGGACCGCTTCTTCGCCATGCTGGATAGCGCGGTCGGTCTTGCCGTCTTGGAGCGCTGACTGCGCCTTGGCAAAGGAGACCTCTGCCGGAGGAGCCGAGCTTGTGCATCCTGCGAGCGCCATGCTTGCAATAGCAGTGCCTACGAGCAGGCCAAACTGGCGGCTACGGGCTGTTTTGGATGCTTCAGCCTGAATCGGGCTTTGATCACTGCGGGCCATTTTCGTTTCCTTCAATTTAACCATGTTCGTGTGCGGTTTGGTTGAGTTGTGGTTCTTGGGTTTCAAAAGATCAGTTGTGTTTGTGCTTGCCGTGGAAGCGTTCTGCGATCGCTTCGAGGTCGTCGATATCGGCGAGCATCGCGTCCAAGGCTTCGGTCACGAGAGCCTGTGCGCTGACGCCATTCATGGTCGCTGCAAGACGCAGTTTAAGATGACGGTCGGCGTCGAGACGCAGCGTAAACGCGGCGCGACGTGCATTCTTGTTGGAAGCCTTGTTGGAAGCAGCCTTCTTGGACGCTTTTTTGACGGGTTTCTTGACCGGCTTTGGTTTTGCTAGAGCCGATGCTTTCTTTTTGACCAGCTTCTCAGCAAGCGGCGCTTTCAGCTCTTCGACGATACGATCAGCGAGCAGCTGCTGCTGCCCGCGAACTTGTGAACCGTGATCGGCGAATTGCGCGGTCTCGTCGGCTGCGTCATTGTCTTGCTCGACAGCGGACGGATTGATCGAAACAATCGTCGCACCCGCATCGTCTGAGCCCATGTCATTCCAGCCCAGATCTTCAAGCTTGTCCGCTTCGGGAGGAACTACACCGGGAAGAGGGGCGAGTTGCGGACGCATAGCCGGCTTCGCGCCGCCCTTCCGAGCGAGCAAAGTGGGTCCAAGCGAGGCGAAGCTGGCTTCGGACATTGCGCGTCTCCCCTACCTAAAGCTCTTACTGAGCGACCCGGCGGCCAAAGCCACCTGAGGGACGATGCACGCCATTGGCTTGTGCGTGAGCGGCGCCAGAAGCAGTGCCTGGCGCAGCAAAGACAGTGCGACGGAAATTCTTCTCAAGCCGGTCGGAGATATACTTCCAAAGCGCGGTGATTTCAGCCGAGCTGCGGCCATCTGGATCAACTTCCATCACTGTGCGGCCATCGATCATCGAGGCTGCAAAATCAGTGCGGTGGTGCAGCGTGATCGGAGCAACTGTGCCGTGCTGCGAAAGAGCAACTGCGGCTTCGGATGTGATCTTTGCCTTGGGTGTTGCCGCGTTGACGACAAATACCAGCGGCTTTCCGGCGCGCTCACACAGATCAACGGTCGCGCCAACGGCGCGCAGATCATGAGGTGAGGGGCGAGTTGGAACTACGATGAGCTCAGCGACACCGATCACTGACTGGATAGCCATGGTAATCGCTGGCGGTGTGTCGATGACGGCGAGCTTGAAGCCCTGCTGACGAAGAACTGCCAAATCGTTGGCTAACCGCGATACGGTGGTCTGTGCGAAAGCAGGATATTCCGCTTCACGCTCGTTCCACCAATCAGCAAGCGATCCTTGTGGGTCAATGTCGATAAGGACGACGGGTCCAGCGCCAGCGCGCTGAGCCTGAACGGCCAGATGCCCGGATAGGGTCGTTTTCCCCGATCCGCCTTTCTGCGATGCCAAAGCGAGTACACGCAACGATCGGTCCCCCTGGTTTGTGACCAAAATGAACCGCCCAATTGCGGCTCCCGGAACCGTGTTCGCAGACTACCCCTAATTTTGGGTTAATGGTAACTTGGCCGGGTTCTGACAGAACGGCTTTTGTCGAGGCTGCTGTCTAGGCGACTGCTTCTTTAGGTTTGGTTCTATGCTGGCGTCAGAATTTGCGACCGCTTCTTTTTTATCTTCGCGGCCTGCAGGGGGAGCAAGGCAACGAAATACTAACCATTGCATGCCACCAATTGCTGCGATTTTTGACGCAGGAGTGCTTTGCAAATGGCCGATCGCCTTAACCCAATCACAAAAGCTTGCTCGAGCAGCGCTGGCGTCGTTGTCGCTGTGGCTGCTCTTGCCATCGGCGCTGTTCCTGCAATGGCGGACGTCAAGGCTGGGGTCGATGCCTGGAGCGCCGGAGATTACTCGCTCGCGGTTAGTGAGTGGACTGAGCCAGCAGCCAATGGCGATGCCGATGCCTTGTTCAATCTTGCACAAGCCTATCGCCTTGGGCGCGGGGTTGAGCCGGACATCACGCGCGCCCGCGCTCTTTACGCGCAAGCGGCAAGCAAAGGTCATATCAAAGCGGCTGACAATTATGGACTGCTGTTGTTCCAACAGGGCGAGCAGAGCACGGCGATGCCGCTTATCCGCGATGCTGCAGAACGCGGCGATCCGCGCGCGCAATATGTTCTGGGCCTCGCGCACTTTAACGCCGATTATGCGCCCAAGGATTGGGTCCGCGCCTACGCTTTGCTGATGCTTGCCAATGGAGCAGGGCTGCCACAAGCAGCCAATGCCTTGCAGCAGATGGACCAATATGTTCCGCTTACTCAGCGTCAGCAAGCCCAATCGATTGCACGACAATTGGAGCTACAAGCCACTCAGCGGCGTAGCGCCGCTCTTGCAACGAATGATCTGGACTCCCGCCAACAGCCCGCAAGGCAGTTTGTCGCCGCACCGCCTGAGCCAGTCGCCCAGAGCGAGGCCGCGCCAGCACCGGTTCCAGTCCCTGTGCAGACCGCAGCCCGTTCCGAAACACGTCAGTCTCCACCGCCTGCAACCTCGCGCCCGACCCGCGTCAGCGGCAATTGGCGGATCCAGCTCGGTGCCTTTGGCGTCTCGGGCAATGCAGAGCGGCTATGGGAACGGCTGGCAAGCAATCCTGCGTTGGCGGGCACGCAAAAAGCGCTTGTCCCCGGCGGCCGGGTAACGCGTTTGCAGGCCGTTGGTTTTGCTACGCGGGCCGACGCGCAGGCAGCCTGTAATGCGCTTCAGCGTCAAGGCCAGGGATGCATTGTTGCCGGGAACGGCTGATTTTGCGGGTCGGAGCCTAATCGCGCGAGTCGACAGAAAAAAGTTCGATCTTTGTCGCGCGGCGCTTCAATTGTGACGACGCCTTGCTATGACACCTGATCTCTAGGGGATCAGGGAGCAAGGCGATGGCAACATCGGCGCAAAGTCCAATTCGCAGCGATACGAGCCAAGCCGTCGCTGACACCGGTGGTCCGGTTTCAAAGGCTGACCGGATCGACAGCCTCGATTTCATTCGTGGGATCGCTGTGATGGGCATTCTGGCTGCCAATATTATTGCCTTTGGCCAGCCTTTCAGCGCCTATATCTATCCCGGTGCATTCTTGGTTCCTACCGGCGATCCTGACGGGTGGATGTGGATTGCTCAATTTGTGCTGGTCGACGGTAAGATGCGTGGGCTTTTCACACTATTGTTTGGCGCAGGGATGTACCTGTTCATGGAGCGCGCCTGGGCACGTGGAGCTACGCGCAAGCTGCAATTGTGGCGGTTGTTCCTGCTTGCATGTTTTGGTCTGGTGCATTTTCTCTTCATCTGGATTGGCGACATCCTGTTCATGTATGGCGTGATCGGCTTCATTGCCGCGGCCTGCATGCGATGGACGGCCAAGGCGCAGCTTTGGACGGGGCTTGTCGGTTACCTGTTCGGCGCGCTGCTCTACACAGTGCTGGCATTCCCGTATTTCGTGGTCGACACGCCTCTTGGCGAGATGGACGGCATGGAAGAAGTCCGCGCCGAAATGGTCGCACAGGTCGAGCAGGAACTGGATGGCGATCGGGCCAGCACCGAACTCAAGCAAGCGGGCGACTATGCCGGCTTCGTTGAGCACCGGATCAGCGAAGAATTCCAGTATCTTCCTTTTAACATCCTTATATTCGTCTTTGAGACTTTGCCACTGATGCTGATCGGCATGGCGCTCTATCGCCATGGCTTTTTCAGCGGTGCTTTGGATCGCAGCAAGATGGTCTTGTGGGGTTGGATCGGCATCGTGGCAGGCGGAGCGGCGAGTTTAGGGATTGGTCTGATCGCAAAGGAGGCAGACTTCAGCTATTGGGCGGGCAATGCGGCATTCTTGTCGTTCAGCCCAATACCGCGCATCGCGATGGTGCTCGGCCTTGCGTCGTTATTAGTCGCTTACTCGCCTAGGTGGGCCGGCTGGCTCGCTGAGCGTGTCAGAGCCGCGGGAAGGGCAGCCTTCACCAATTATCTCGGGACCTCGATCCTGATGCTGTTCGTATTCCATGGCTGGGCGCTGGGCCTTTTTGGAGAGCTGAATCGCCCGCAGCTCTACGGTGTCATGTTGGCGACATGGATCATCATGCTGGCCTGGTCGAAGCCATGGCTGGATCGCTTCCGATATGGCCCATTGGAGTGGCTTTGGCGCTGTCTGACTTATCGCCAGCTGTTTCCGATCAAGCGATGAGATGCACTTCTAAGGCGCGAGCATATAGGCGGCTATGACTGGCTCGGCCTCGTCATCAAGATCGGCAATGCCTGTGTAAACCGCTACGCCCAAATCGCACTTCTCGTCGGTGCTGAGTGCTGCCAATTCTTCATCTGAGTCTAGTGCGGCTTGCAAGTAGGGCGCGACGCCGGTTGCCGCGATGCTTGCTTGGTATTGCGCCCATTCGGCATCGGTTGGCTGGGCGTAGGTCTGCGGATTAGCGCGGCCAGCGACTGCAGCGCGGATCATTGCAGTGTTTCGATCTGTCATTGCTCCGGCTGCGATAGCGTTGTTGGGATCGACCAATACAAATTGGCCAACAGCCATCGCCGCGCATTGTTCAACCGCCGCTGTCTGCATCGTCTGAAAGAACTCAGCCTCCGCCGCACTCATCGCGAGCAGATCTGAGGCGGGAGCTTTGACAGTATCGGGCCCGATCTTGGCAAAGAAGTTCTGTAGCCACTGCAAAGAGACCTCCCTGACCCGCTCTTCGTCTTGCATGCCTGAGATGCCGAGCGCCTGAATTTGCGTGATCAAGGCATCAAAGTCCTGCGGATACTCGGTCTTGATAGTGCTCCAAAGTTCTCGTGACTCTGGGTTCTGCATGATCCCTTTTTCGATCGCTGCGGCCTCTTCTTCAGGGCTCAATCCGCAGGCGGCGATGCTTGCCGCTGCTCCGCACGCGAATAGGACGCGAGTGATTGTCCGGATGGCGGTGGTACGAAAAGTCATGATTGCCACCAATTTCTCTCCTATTCCCCGACAGGGGCGCCCCGCGCCGCCCCCTTGCAAGTCAGCGACCTGTCTAAGGCTTTGGCTATCGGAGGCAATGCGATTCGTAGGCTTGCCTTGCTCAAAAAGCCCAACCACCAAACCACGCGGCAGTGGAAATATGAGCGGGGCGCATGCGAATTGCCTTGATATTGCGATTAATTCGCATATGTTCTTGTTGCAACCGCTTCTCAAGAGTGATTCTGACCGTCCATGTATATCTGCATTTGCAACGCTATCCGTGAAACTGACCTGCGCGACACGGCTCGCAGCACAGATGGCGATGCGACGGCAGCTTATGCCAAGCTCGGTAAGCAACCCAATTGCGGCCAATGTCTTGTAAAGGCAGCGCAAATCCTTGAGCATGAGCGCGAGCTGGCTTCCTGCAAGGAAGTCGCAATATAAGTTGAAATCTCGCAATTGCGAACGGATCGCAAACTGCTGATTTTAAACGAAAAAAGCCTGGCTCACCTCTTGTCGAGCCTGACCCCCATCCCCTATATAGCCCTCGACGGGGCAACGCGTCCGATAGGGCGCTACATGATTTTGTAAGGGATGACATAGGCCATGAAAGGCGATGCAAAGGTAATTGAGTTCCTCAACAAGGCGCTCACCAACGAACTCACCGCGATCAACCAATATTGGTTGCACTATCGCGTGCTTGACGATTGGGGCGTGGCGAAGCTCGCGGCCTATGAGCGCAAGGAATCGATCGAAGAGATGGAGCACGCTGACAAGCTCGCTGAGCGGGTTTTGTTCCTCGGCGGGTTGCCTAACTTCCAGGCGATCCACAATCTGCGTGTCGGAGAGACGGTGGAGGAAATTCTCCAAGCCGACATGAAGCTTGAAGAAGATGCGATCCCGCTCTTGCGAGATGCGATTGAGCATAGCGAGAGCGTGCGCGACTATGTCAGCCGCGATCTGTTCGCGCATATCCTCGATAATGAGGAAGAGCATGTCGACTTCCTCGAAACCCAGTTTGATATGATCAAGCGGATGGGCCTCGAAAACTACGTGCAGCTGCAAAGCAAGGCCGCTGGCGACGAGTAATTGTCGGCGTAGCTGCTGGCTCAAAGGTACAGTCAAACAAAGGGGCGGGACCAGGCGGTCTTGCCCCTTTTGCTTTGGGCTCAAGCGATTGGGTCGGTGTTCACGCGAGCCCTCCCGATTTTGTCCTGCGCTTGACTCCTCTCCTCAACCGGAGCAGCTATGTCAGTGGGGGAACGGGGATCAATGCAAGGAATAATGGCTGATCGAAAAAGCCAGGTTTTGCACTTCAAATAACGTTGGATCACCACTTCACCGGTCGGGTCGCTCCTTGCAAGCGGCGTTGCCTCGTTGGCAGCGGCGTCTGCGTACGCAACTGGAGAATGATATGACTGGAATCTGGAACAAAGCGGCGCTTCTAAAAACCGCAGGCTGCGGAATCGCGGCTGCGGCCTTGGCGCTTTCTGCTCCTGCGGCAGCACAGATGAATGTGTATGAGAACTATGCGCCATCAGACCAAGTGGTCGAGATGACGCTGGTCAAAGTCGATGAGGGGCAGTTTGAGACCTATCTGGAAGGCATCAAGGGCACCTGGGTCGCTGCGAATGAGATCGCAAAAGAGCTGGGCCACATCACTGACTACGGCATTTATGGCGTTCCATATGGCGAGAACGAGTTCAACATGGTGTTGGTGGTTGTCTTCCCCAACACAGAATCAATCGGCCCGAGCCGGGAGCGCTATCAGGAATTCCTCGAGGCGTATGGCCAAGCCAACATCGACCAAGGCAACACGACGGTGATCGAGCTCTACAACGAGATCCGTTCGATCGAGGGCATTTACATGCTGCGTGAGATCGAACTGATCGACGACGAGTAATTCGCACGCTGAAAAGCCTCAAAGCGGGAGGGCGAGACGGAGCTGTCGCGCTCTCCCTTTTTGCTGATCGGTGTTGCATCTACGAGGCCAGACTACTGCTATTTCGGCTCTCTTGGTCCGTCTGCCGCGAGCAGGGTTTCTCGCAAAAATGAGAAAAGCCCAACGATCAATAGCATCACTGTCAGCACCCAAAGCACAGCGACCAACGTGCCGATGCGTGTTTCGATGTAAGCTGAGACAAAGAGCAGAGCGATCACAACACTGATAACCACGGCTGCTGCGGTCGAAAACTTGATTGCCGCGCGCGCTAAGACGCGGCGTCGGCAAAGCCATTCCAGCTCGGTTTCATGTGTTGGCCTGCTGTTCTCTGCCGGTATGTCGCCTAACCGCTCGAGCCGCCCCGCGATCCATATGAGCCGCTGCATCATCACGCCCATGATGCTGCCAATCCCGACCAGAAGAAATGCAGGCGCAAGGCTGAGCTGAACTGCGCGCAATACGCGCGGCGTATCGGCTGTGCGTTCAAACAGCTCGCTCGCAATGCCTGCCGAAAGAAGGTCGAGCATCACGTTTTGCCTTCGCCTCCGCTGAAATTGCCGCCTCCGCCACGATTGGCGTTGTAGGGGTTCTTCGGGCTCTTGAGGATGAGGCGCACGGGCACGGCCTCAAACCCCAGCTTCGCGCGAATGCCATTCACAAGATAGCGCTCATAGCTCTTCGGGAGCGATTCGAGCCGCGTGCCGAACACCACAAAGCGCGGCGGGCGTGTGCCAGCCTGCGTGATATAGCGCAATTTGATCCTGCGACCATTAGGGGCCGGCGGAGGATTGGCGTCTAGCGCGTCGTCGAACCAGCGGTTGAGCGCGGCTGTTGGCACCCGCTTGGACCAGCTGTCGCGCAGCTCAAAAGCGGCAGAGAGCATTGGGTCCAGCCCCTTGCCGGTCTTTGCGCTTACCGCGAACACCGGAAGCCCGCGCACTTGGGCAAGCCCGTCATGCAGCGCCTGCTTGATCCCGTTGAACAGGGAGGAGGCGTTCTCGGCCACATCCCATTTGTTGATCGCTACCATCAACGCGCGCCCTTCTTCGAGCGCGAGAGCAGCGATCTTCAGGTCCTGATGCTCGAGCCCTTGAGTGGCATCAAGCAGCAGCACGACCACCTCGGCAAAATCAACCGCGCGGCGAGCATCAGCGACCGAGAGCTTCTCGAGCTTTTCGGTGACATTGCGTTTCTTGCGCATGCCGGCGGTGTCGATCAGGCGAATCTCGCGCGTCGTGTCGGTCTTGGGGTCGTGCCATTCCCAATCGATCGCGATCGAATCGCGTGTGATCCCGGCTTCGGGTCCGGTCAGCAAACGATCCTCGCCAAGCAGCCGGTTGATAAGGGTCGACTTGCCTGCATTGGGTCTGCCAACAATGGCGAGCTTGAGCGGCCCAAGCGGCGCGTCTTCATCCTCCTCAAGATCAGCCTGTTCCGCCGCGGCTTCGGCTGCATCCGCTTTCTCGCCAATTATCGGCCACAAGGCACCGAACAAGTCGGCGACGCCTTCGCCATGCTCAGCTGACAAGGCAACTGGATCACCAAGGCCGAGCGAATAGGATTCAAGCACGCCGCCTTCGCCTGCGGCGCCCTCAGCCTTGTTGGCGACCAGAACAATGGGGACGTCGTGCTCGCGCAGATAACGGGCAATCTCGTTATCGAGCGGTGTCAGACCAGCGCGCGCGTCGATAACAAACAAAGCAACGTCAGCCCCTTCAAGGCTGGCCTCGGTCTGCTTGCGCATGCGGCCCGGCAGCGTGAGGTCATCCTCATCCTCCCAACCGGCGGTGTCGACGATTGTGAATTGCAGCCCGGCAATCTCGGCATCGCCCATACGACGGTCACGCGTGACCCCCGGCTGATCATCCACCAGCGCGAGCTTCTTGCCAACCAAGCGGTTGAACAAGGTCGACTTACCCACATTGGGACGTCCGATGATGATGACCTGAGGTTTCATTGCTTGCCGAGATGCAGTGGCGATTCACTCGCCACTTGGCAAGTTCGCCTTGATGCCGAGCCACCCACTCCCTCCGCCCTTCCACCCGGATCGTAACCCGGAGTGTTAATCCGGGTGGAAGGGCGGAGGGAGCGGGCGGCGTGGCCGCGCAGAAAAGACTAGCCTTCCTTCTTGGCGACAGGCGGATTGTCGCCGAGATCTTCGAACCAGGCTTCGACCGGACCACTCAGCTTGATCGTCAGCGGTTGGCCTCTGCGGTCGACGGTCTTGCCTGCCTGGACACGCACCCAGCCTTCAGAGATCGAATATTCTTCGATATCGGTGCGCACTCGATCCTTGAAACGGATACCGATGCCGCGCGCAAGGATGTCGCCATCAAATGCGGGGCTGCGCGGGTTCACACTGAGGTGATCGGGGGGGACGTCATTGGTCTTGTCTTCGCTCATGGAGAGGCCCCATAATAGGGGTGCCTCAGCGAAACAAGCGCGCATCGTGTGTCGAAGGGCGCTTGCCCTTTTCGAGCGATAGCTATAGAGGCGCTCGGAACGCGCGCGGGGGCCTTCGGGTTTCCCCGCGCGGCTTCGTTCGGGCATGCGGGCGTGGCGAAATTGGTAGACGCGCCAGATTTAGGTTCTGGTATCGCAAGATGTGGGGGTTCGAGTCCCTTCGCCCGCACCACCTTCGCCCGGCTTATAAACCCCTCGATTCAATGCATTAGAAGGCTAAAAGTTCAAGTCCAATGGCTATCAAGCAGACCACCAACGAAGGCCTCAAACGGGCCTATTTGATCACCTTCACCGCCAAAGAAATCGCGGCGAAAGTTGATGCGGAAATCAAGAAAATTGCCCCGCAGGTCAAGATGCCGGGCTTCCGTCCGGGCAAGGTTCCAGCGAATCTGGTCAAGAAAATGCACGGTGAGCAGCTCCACGCGCAGACCGTCAATGACACGATTCGTGAAGCGGTTGATGGCTTGATCAAGGATGAAGACCTTCGCCCTGCGATGCAGCCTTCGATTGCGCTTTCCGAGGATTATGAGGAAGGCAAAGACGCTGAAATCACGGTCGAGCTCGAAGTTCTGCCGGTTGTTGAGGCCCCCAGCACCGATGGCCTTAAGCTCGAGAAGCTGACCGTTCCTGTGAGCGACGAACAGATCGAAGAGTCAATCGCAGGCGTCGCGGGCCAGAACAAGAGCTACAAGGATGCAGCCAAAACTAAAAAGGCCGCTGACGGCAACCAGTTGATTATCGACTTTGTCGGCAAGATCGACGGTGAAGAATTCGAAGGTGGCAAGGCTGAAGACGCGCCGCTCGTCATCGGTTCGGGTGCATTTATCCCAGGCTTTGAAGAGCAGTTGGTGGGTGCCAAGAAGGGCGATGAGAAGACCATCAACGTCACCTTCCCAAAAGATTACCAGGCTGATCACCTCGCCGGCAAGGAAGCGACTTTTGACGTCACCGTGAAAGCGGTGAAGGTCGAAACCGAAACCAAGATTGACGACGAGTTCGCCAAGAATCTTGGCCTCGACAGCCTAGAGAAGCTGCAGGAGATCATGAAAGGTCAGCTCGAACAGCAGACCGCTGGCCTAACTCGCACGCAGATGAAGCGTCAGCTTCTCGACCAGCTTGCCGGAAGCCACGATTTCGAAGTGCCTTCGACGATGGTTGACGCCGAGTTCGAACAGATCTGGACCCAGCTTCAACAAGAGGCAGCCAAGGAAGAAAATCCTGAGGACGCCCTCAAAGAAATCGAAGATGAGAAGGACGACTACAAGGCGATTGCAGAGCGCCGCGTGCGTCTCGGCCTGCTTCTTTCCGAAATCGGTCAGGCTAACGGCGTTGAGGTGAGCCAACAAGAAATGCAGATGCTCGTCCAGCAGGCTGCGATGCAATACCGCGAGGAAGACCGCGAGCGTTTCATGCAGTATATTCAGCAGGAGCCGATGGCCGCTGCTCAACTGCGCGCACCGCTTTACGAAGACAAGGTCGTCGACTTCCTGTTCGATAAGGCCGAAGTCACCGAGCGTGAAGTGACCGTTGAAGAGCTGCAGGCCGCGATCGAAGCTGACGAAGAAGCCGAAGCCGAAAAGGCCAAGGCAGCGCCGAAAAAGAAAGCTCCAGCCAAAAAGCCGGCTGCCAAGAAGGCCCCAGCCAAAAAGGCACCGGCCAAAAAGGCACCGGCCAAGAAGGCTCCCGCGAAAAAACCCGCTGCGAAGGCGGATGCCAAGCCTGCTGCGAAAAAGGCGCCTGCCAAGAAGCCAGCAGCGAAAAAGCCAGCAGCGAAAAAGCCAGCGGCGAAGAAGGCACCGGCGAAAAAGCCAGCTGCCAAGAAAGCTCCTGCAAAGAAGTAAGCGGCTGAATTCAGATCAGCGCTGCGAACCAGGCTCTATTCGTCCGGTTGCCAGCGCTTGAATGAGGGCTCGGGCAGCACGGCTGTCCGGGCCCTTTCATATGCAGCGCCAACTTTCAGAACATCATGATCGGCCCACTTCGCGCCGAAGAAACTGATCCCAACGGGTAGGCGTTCAACCGAACCCATTGGAACGGTAAGGTGCGGATAGCCTGCAATAGCGGCGGGCGAGCCGAAGCCGATCGAACCATTGAACTGATCACCGAGCACAAGATCGCTCATCCATGCAGGGCCACGGGTTGGTGCCGCCAGGAACTGGACATTGTTGTCTGCGAGCAGCGGATCGAGCGTCTCCGCTCCTGCGATGCGCAAGGCATTGGCGCGGGCCTCTTCGTAGGCTTCGCGGTCGGTTGATTTACGCGCTTCTTCGAAAATTTCCTGCCCAAACCAACGCATCTCGCGCTCTGCATTGGCATTGTTGAACGCGACGAGATCTCCAAGCGTGCGCGGTAGGAACTCGCCAGGCAGGCTTTGGAGATACCGACTCATCTCCTCGCGCAGTTCGAATTTGAGAACAGTGAAGCTGTCGCGGTACATCTGCGGGTTGGGATCAAATTCTATATCGACCAAGACGGCGCCAGCGGCCTCTAAGTCATCGAGCGCTTGCTCGAACACGTCGCGGACCTGGTCATTGCTGCCGACTTGGTTCCGCATCACGCCGATCCGCACGCTCTCAAGCGAATAGCTATCGAGCTCGGTCGCGTAGTCTTCCACCCGAGGTACGCCCATGGTGACAGCGTCCGCCGGGTCCTCGCCCGCAATTGCACTCAGCAGCAATGCGGCATCGCGCACCGTATTGGTCATCGGCCCGGCCGTGTCCTGCGTCGAAGAGATCGGCACGACATGCGTGCGACTGACAAGGCCGACGCTCGGCTTGAACCCGACGATCCCGTTGACGCTCGCCGGGCAGGTGATCGAACCGTTGGTCTCCGTCCCGATGGCTCCCCAGGCGAAGCCCGCCGCAATCGCCGCTCCGCTGCCAGAGGACGATCCGCAAGTGTTGCGATCGATCGCGTGGGGGTTGCGCGTGAGGCCGCCCACCGCGCTCCAGCCGCTGGTGGAATCGCGGCTCCGGATATTGGCCCATTCGGACAGATTGGTCTTGCCCAGCACCATGCCGCCATTTGCGCGCAGATTCGCGATCAACGGCGCGTCGCGGCGCGTGAAATTGGCAGCAAGCGCAAGGCTGCCAGCGGTCGTCGCCCATTCCTCGGTCTCGATATTGTCTTTCACCAACACCGTGCGCCCAAAGAGCGGTGCGGTGTTCTCTAGCGCGCGCGCCTTGAAGCCTGCGGTTTGCGAGTAGACGATTACCGAATTGAGCCCATCTGGACCGCTGTCGTAAGTCCTGATCCGCTCGATCTGCTCGGCGACAGCGGCCTCGGCGTCGTGCGTTTCAGCGTCAGAATGACTATCGGCGAGAGCAGAGCCAGCGGCGATGGAGATCGCCGCAGCGGCGGCGAGCGCGAAAGCGGTGTTTTTCATGCCCGCTAACTCGCACTTTTGCCCGCTTTCCCCAAGGTGAAAGTTAATGCCCTTGAACAATGGAGCCGCGCGTCCGACATAAGCGCTCGAGCTTTTGAGCAATGATATTTGGACGAGGATAATTCTCATGATCGATCTGCTGGGCAATTCGGGCGAAACTCACGGGACACAGGGGCAGTTTACCCATGATCCCGTAACCGGTGCTTTGGTCCCGACCGTTGTCGAGCAATCGAGCCGCGGGGAGCGTGCCTTCGACATCTTCTCGCGCTTGTTGCGGGAGCGGATCGTGTTCGTGACCGGTCAGGTTGAAGACAACATGGCCTCGCTGATCGTCGCGCAGCTGCTGTTCCTTGAAAGTGAGAACCCTTCCAAGCCGATCAGCATGTATATCAATTCGCCCGGCGGGGTTGTGACCGCCGGCATGGCGATCCACGACACGATGCAGTACATCAAGCCGCGCGTGTCGACCGTTTGTATCGGCCAGGCCGCCTCGATGGGCTCGTTCCTGCTGGCCGCGGGTGAGCCAGGCATGCGCGTCGCGCTTCCCAATGCGCGGATCATGGTCCACCAGCCTTCGGGCGGTGCGCGCGGTATGGCCTCTGACATTGAGATCCAGGCGCGCGAGATCCTGCGCATTCGCACGCGTTTGAACGACCTCTACGTCAAATATACAGGGCAAAGCCTTGATGACATTGAAGAGGCGATGGACCGAGACACCTTCCTCGAAGCCGAAGAAGCCAAGAAATTTGGCCTTGTGGACAAGGTTTTCGAGACCCGCCCAGAGGCCGGAAATGAAGGGGATGAGGAAAAAGGGTCGGGCGGCGCTCCAGAGTGAGACACTGAGTAGGTTTCACCCATCAACCCTTGCGCGGCCCATTGCGGGACGATCCCATAATGGGCCAATGCGGGGGGAGACAGGGGCAAGTTTAAGCTCCTATGCACCTCTAGTGGTGTAATAACCTCTGTTCGGAGACAGAATCGGCCCCATTTTGAGTCTTCTTTGTTTGATTCATTGGCGCGCCGTTATAAACTTACCGAATCCGCTATTCCGCGCACATGCTTGCCGGGGACGGATTCGAGGATGATTAGGAATGACCAAATTGAGCGGATCTGACAGCAAAAGCACCCTCTACTGCAGCTTCTGTGGGAAGTCGCAGCACGAAGTGCGCAAGCTTATCGCTGGCCCCACCGTGTTCATCTGCGATGAATGCGTTGAGTTGTGCAACGACATCATCCGCGAAGAGACCAAGGCGGGCATCGCAGGCAAGAAGGAAGGTGAGGTTCCTACCCCTTCGGAAATCTTCGCGACGCTCAACGATTATGTGATCGGTCAGACCAGCGCCAAGCGCAATCTCTCGGTCGCGGTCCACAACCATTACAAGCGCCTCAACCATTCAGGCAAAGCCGGTGATGTAGAGCTGGCAAAGTCGAACATTCTGCTCGTCGGTCCGACCGGTACGGGTAAGACCCTGCTTGCACAGACACTGGCGCGCACGCTCAACGTTCCATGGACGATGGCAGATGCCACTACTCTGACTGAAGCGGGTTATGTTGGTGAAGACGTTGAGAACATCATCCTCAAACTGCTGCAGGCGTCCGACTACAATGTCGAGAAAGCGCAGCAGGGCATCGTTTACATTGACGAGATCGACAAGATCACGCGCAAGGCAGAAAACCCCTCGATCACGCGCGACGTGTCGGGTGAGGGTGTGCAGCAAGCTCTTCTGAAGCTGATGGAAGGCACGACTGCTTCCGTTCCGCCGCAGGGTGGCCGCAAGCATCCACAACAGGAATTCCTCCAGGTCGACACGACCAACATCCTGTTCATCTGCGGCGGCGCTTTTGCTGGTCTCGACAAGATCATTGCGGACCGTCTGCAAAAACGCTCAATCGGCTTTGGCGCGCATGTCGCTGATCCGGAGAAGCGCAAGGTTGGTGAGCTGCTCGAAAAGAGCGAGCCGGAAGATCTCCTCAAATTCGGCCTCATCCCAGAATTTGTCGGCCGTCTGCCCGTGATCGCGACCCTGCACGACCTCGACGTTGATGCGTTGGTGACGATCCTGCAAGAGCCGAAGAACGCGCTGGTCAAGCAATATGGCAAGCTGTTCGAGCTTGAAGATGTTGACCTGACCTTCACCGAAGAGGCTCTCAAGGCCATCGCCGAACGCGCGATCAAGCGCAGAACCGGTGCTCGCGGTCTGCGCTCAATCGTTGAAGGTATCCTGCTCGATACGATGTTCGATCTTCCCGACATGGAAGGCGTGACGGAGATCGTGATCGATGAGGACGTCGTAGAGGGTAAGAAAGACCCCATTCGCGTACACGGCAGCGAAAAGGCCAAGGAAGAGGCGGCTTAATGCTGCCCGGCACCGGGGAACTGGTGCTGGTCTGTGCGAGCGTCCTTATCTTGCTAGCCAGCGGCTGGTGGACTGACCGACGCTATCGCGGCTTCACGATGATTCCAGCTCATTATGATGTGCGTGGACGCGCCACGCGCATGGCTCCACGCCGTACGATGGCCTGGACGCTGCCGGTTCTCTTTTCCTGCCTGTTGGTCATTTTGACCTTCGTGGTGGCTGCGGCCCCGGATGCATATAGCGATGGTAGTCCGCTTATGTGGGCGCTGATCAACAGCGTGACGCTGATCGGTGCGCAGGTGTTTGTCCTTTGGCTTCTGGCTCGTTGGGCACGGAGCCAGTGAATGTGTACACCAATAGTGAAGCGCCTCAGCGGAACCGGTGTCGCAGCGATGCGCGATGCTCTAGAGGTCTATTCCCGCGCCTTTGATGAGCCTCAGAACTACTTACAGAACCAGCCCAGTGACGAATATCTGCGAGATCTCTTGATCAAGCCTGACTTCATTCAACTTGTGGCTAGCTACGGTGGTCAAATCGTAGGCGCTTTGACCGCCTATGTACTTTGCAAGTTCGAACAGGCTCGATCGGAGATATACATCTATGATCTCGCCGTGGATGCGGAACATCGTCGCAGGGGCATTGCAACGGCCCTGATTGAGGCGCTGCACCCGATTGCCCATGAAGTTGGCGCGTGGACGATCTTTGTGCAGGCGGACCAAGGCGACGAGCCGCCGATTGCTCTCTACACCAAATTGGGTGAGCGCGAGGATGTGCTGCATTTCGATATCGCCCCAAGTCATAGATTATGAAAACCATCGGCATTATCGGCGGGATGAGCTGGGAGAGCTCGGCGCAATATTACGCACTGATCAATCGCGCTGTCCGGGATAGGCTTGGCTCTCCGCATTCGGCCAAGATCCTGATGGATAGCCTCGACTTCGGGCCTGTTGCGGCGCTGCAAGCGGAAGGCAAGTGGGATCAGCTTGCCGAAATGCTGATTGAGAGCGCCCAGCGGCTCGAGGCGGGCGGGGCGGAGTGTCTCGTGCTTGCCACCAACACGATGCATAAATGCGCCGACGCGCTGGAGAATGCGAGCGACTTGCCGCTGCTTCACATCGCCGATGCCACTGCCGATGCGGTCTGCGCCGAGGGGATCACGCGGGTCGCGCTGCTCGGCACGGCTTTCACCATGGAGCAGGCCTTCTACCGCGAGCGGCTGGAGGAGCATCACGGCCTCGATGTGATGGTGCCTGATGCTGAGGCACGCGCCGAGATCCACCGCATCATCTATGATGAACTGATCGCAGGCGAAGTGCTCGATCCCTCACGCGAAATCTACCGCGACATCATCGCCACTCTGGCCGATGAGGGCGCGCAGGGAGTGATTTTCGGGTGCACAGAGATTGGCCTCTTGCTGTCCCAATCGGACAGCCCGGTGCCCGTCTTCGACACTACCGCTCTTCACGCTGAAGCCGCGGTGGAGTTTACTCTTTCAGGCTAAGCCAAAATCCAAGACTAAAACCAAAAAACCCCGCCCGGCTCTTTGGAGGATGAGCCGGACGGGGCGGTGGGAAGCGCCGCTCCTCAGGGTTGGGAGGGAGGGAACGGGAACGACGCTAACTGATAAGAGGGGTGAAATTCAGCCCGGGAGGAACACTCCGTCGGTCACGTGAATAACGCCATTCGAGGTTTCGACGTCAGCGATCGTTACAGCGGTGGCACGACCAGCTGCGTCGGTGATGATAATCTTGTCGCCAGCGAGACGCGCAGTGAGCTTGCCGCCCGACACAGTATCGATCGTCGCTTCGCCACCATGGCTCTTGATGAGAGCCATCAGATCGCTTGCGGTCACACGACCGGCAACAGCGTGGTAAGTCAGGATGTTGGTAAGAGTTGCCTTATTCTCAGGCTTCACCAAGGTCGCGACGGTGCCATCCGGCAGCTTGGCGAAAGCGGTGTCGGTTGGAGCGAAAACGGTGAAGGGGCCGGGGCTCGACAGCGTACCAGCGAGATCAGCGGCAACAACTGCAGCGACGAGCGTGGTGTGAACGCCGGTGCTCTGCGCAGTTTCAACGATGTTCGGGGTCTGTTGCTGACTTGCGCTCGCGTGGTGAGCGGTCGCTGGAACGGTCGCAATAGCGGCAAGGCCAGTGGTTGCAGCAACAGCAGCGAGGGCAGCATTACGGAAGGTCTTGGAAGTCGGGATCATAACTTTTTCTCCTTGTTCGCAAGCCCTCCCGGTCTTGCATGGAGAATTACGCAAGGGCTGATGCAGCGGATGCGAGAAATTCGCAAAAAGTTCGAATTCCCTAGGGGAATTGGCGCTGAATTGATGCTGTGGAGAGCTGAGTTGTGCGCGCCTAAGGCTGCTGATCCGTCACCTTTAGACGGTTGAGAAAGCGCCTTCGGCCACAACTGGTCCGGCATCGACGCCTTCAGGCTTGCCACCAATCGGTTCACGCGTCAGCACCAACTGTACGCCGTCGCCCATATTGCTAGCAATGTCGGCGCTGAGGTCCTGCATCAGCACTTCGCCGGGCTTCACAACGCCAAGCGATTGCAACGCGCTGCCATCGGCAGGCACCAGCCACAATTCGTGGTCATGGATACCGTCTGGAGTGAGGCCGATAGCACCCACCAAAAGACGCTCGCTTTCAGGCACATAGGTGACATCGAGACGCAAGCCCGTATCGCCAATCGGCACTTGAGCAACCAGAGGCGCATCAAGGGAAGCCATTGGCGGCGTGTCGCCTGTGCCGGGAACGGGCTGCGTCGTTCCCGGCCCAAAGACCATCACCGCTGCCAGCACTGCTGCCGCTGCTGAAGTAATACCAGCGGTCATTTGCCAACGCTTCAGGCGAGCAGTCAGCTTATCCGAAATGTCGATGACTTCTGCGCCGCTGCTGGCCTGCGAAGTTGCCACTGACGCGCCGACTTGCGCAGAAATGCGCTGCCACACCGCGGGGTCAGGCTCTGCGCCTTTCATATCATCAGTGAGCGGAGCGAACCAATTGTCCCACCACACGGTGCGCCACATAAAGCCATCGTCAGAAGCCATGCGCTCCTTTGCAGCTTTCAATTCCTCGCCTTCCAGCAGGCCGAGCGAGTACTCCGCAGCCGCCAAAGCGTTGCCTTGGTTCATGTCCTCGGTTTCGGGCGCGTTGTTCTGTGGATCGCTCATTCGCTCGCCTCCAGACAGGCGCGCAGGCGTTTAAGGCCGCGGCGGATCCAGCTCTTCATCGTGCCGAGCGGCACGTCAGCGCGCTCAGCAAGCTCGGCATAGGTGAAGCCGTCGAAGAAGGCGCTGGAAATATGGGAGCGAGTGCGTTCGTCCAGTTTGCCGAGGCATTCGTGGATTTGAGCGGTGCGCTCTGCATCAACCAACAGCACGTCAGCTAAGGGAGCCTCGTCAGGCAGCGGCGCGGCTTCTTCCACGGGAACAGCTCCGCCGCGAACCTTGCCGGTGCGCAGACGGTCGATCGCCCGATTGCGCGCAAAAGTAGCCAGCCACGAAATGGGGCTCGCCCGCGTCGGGTCGTATCGGTCGGCACGTTGCCAAAGATTGATATAGACGTCTTGCAATGCGTCTTCTGCTTCCTTGCGATCACCCAAGATACGCAAGCATATTCCAAACAGTTTCACCCGCGTCGCTTCATAGATTTGTTCGAGCGCTTGTGAATCGCCTTCGCCCAGACGCACCATCGCCGCGCGCAGCTCTTCGCGCGCGATGTCGGCAGGTTGGGCAGAGGCGTCGGACATCAGCATACAGCCTGGGTCGGGGTCTGGATTAGAACTGCAACGGTCACCTGGTTTGGGTCCCTTATCAAAGTGCTAGTCGCGATCCCCATCGACTGAATAGCGCATCGTTCCCCGTCAAATGGCGGTGCAAAGCGCCTAGGTCAATGGTCAGTTGACTGCGTGCCAGCGTTTGGACGGTCTTGTCGAGGCACTGTTGACAGCTACTCGTAGATACAGTCGTCTAGCCCTTGTGACTGTACGACGCCGATGCGGCGCTCGATTGAGTTGCCATGACGTGCGAGCCAGCCGCTCGGGTTGATCACCGCACGTGCCTTTGGCTGGGGAAGGGCAGCGGCCATGCGGCTCGCCTCATCGGGCGACAAGCGCGCGGCTGAATGTCCGAAATATCGCTGAGCGCCTGCTTCAGCGCCATAGGTACCAATCCCGGTCTCCGCGACATTGAGATAGACCTCCATGATCCGTTCTTTGCCCCAGATCAGCTCAATCCAGAAGGTGAACCAGGCTTCCAGGCCCTTGCGGAAATAGCCGCCATCCTGCCACAGAAACACATTTTTGGCGGTTTGCTGGCTGATCGTAGATGCGCCGCGGATGCGGCCGCCGCTTTCGCGAGCCTTCCGATTTTCCTCGAGCGCCTGCTCGATTGCTTCGGTGTCGAAGCCGGAATGCTCGCAAAACCTGGAATCTTCGGCAGCAATCACAGCAGCAACGAGGTTAGGATCGATATTGTCGAGGCTTTCCCAATCCTTGGTGATCGAATTTTCATCGAGCACCATCGTCGCGGTGATCGGCACGGGTATCCATTTGAAGGCAAGAACCAGCACAAGCGTAAGCACAACAAACGACAAGATCGCCTTGGCTAGAAGAGTGGCAAGAATGCGAGGGGCGCGGCGCAGCATGGTGCCGCGTCAAATAGGGTCAGCTGACACCGCCTGCAATTGCCAGCGTTGAAACTCTTGTGGGGCTAGATTTCCTCGGTCCAGGCAACTCGCCGCAAAGGTCCCGAGACATGCGTGCCGAACGGCCAGCAAGTTGCAAGAGCGAGCTGCGTATGGTTTTCGTCACTGCTCACATAGGTGAATGCGTCCCAGCGGACTGTCTCAAAACGGGTGACGCGGAAATGGGCCAAGCTGCCATCGATCCGTTCCAGCTCGATTTCGTCTCCGACCTCGAGATCGCGGATGAATTCGAAATGCGTATCGCGGTGGGCAGAGAGGATTGAGATGCCGCGCGCGGGGTCATTGAGCACCTGCGTTGGACCAAATGCCATCGCCTCGCCAGATCCGCCCGACAGCACGATCTCGCTGACCCCCAACCGAGGAATAGCGATCCGAGCGACCGGAGCGGTGTCGGCCCAGTTCCACGGTTTGATGGGTCGGCCTTGCTCAACGCTCTGATCGAATGCGCGGGCGAGCAGCACTTGCGCGACCTCGGCCTTGATCGGGATGTAGAGTGCCTTGGCGGTCATTGCGGCGCCGCTCAAGAGCAGCGCCGCAATGATCAGCAAGGGCAGGTGGGTGCGAAGGGCGCGGATTGGGGCCTTGCATACATCTCCTTTCATGGATCCGCGCCCTTCGGCTTGGTGGTGGAGGGGAGCGGTCGGCATCAGGCCGCCTTCCGCTGGAGGCTGGAGGAGGCGAGTCCGAAATATCGGACCAACTGCGCGCGCCTCCACCACACGCTGCTCACGAGGCCAGCCAGGAGGAGCACGAGCCCCGCGATCAGCGTCAGGACGTAGCCGGTTGAACCGTTCGGCAGGTTGAGCTGCTGGCGATGCTCCAGCGCCTCGTTCTGGCGCTCACGGAAGGCTGCGAACTCAGCAGCGCTTGCCGATTTCCCGCCGAACAGATGGTCGAAGTCCCAACCAGCCGGGAGCAGCAGTGGCAGTTCTTCTTGCACCATCCGCGCACCTGCTGGGCGGCTAGGCGTATCGTCGACCGCGATCAGGCTGGTGCGGCTGGTGACGAGGCCAAAATCCATACCCAGCTCCTCGATTGTCTCATCCACACGTTGGTAGGAGGTCTCGCCTGACCAGCGCTCGGCTTCGACCTCAGCGATGCGAGTGCGGGCCCAGAGTTTGGCAACGGCGTCGCTTTGGGTTGCGTTCTCGAGGTCGATGCGGCGCTGCCAAGTGACCCCATCGATTGTGCCGCTGACAACCACAGTGCCCTGGAGGTGCCGCGTGCGGCCTAGCAGGACGAGCGGCTCGCCGGCGTAAAGGTCGGGCAGTTCGCGCGGGGTGAAGTCGATATTGCCGCCTTCCACGCGTGCCTCCAGATTGGTCGCCACTGGCCGTGCAAGCCGGTCGAGCAAGCGTTGCATTTGCGGCTCTGCCTCAGCCCCAAGACCAACATGGGTGAAGGTCCCGCGACCCGCCTCCGCCATGCGACGCATGAGGTAGGAGTTCGGCGCAGAGCCGATCCCGACCATGAACACCCGGCTGCGTCCGCGGTTCTGTTCGATCTCGCGCATCATGTCCGCCTCGTTCGACAGCGATCCGTCGGTAAGGAAGATGACCTGACGCACGCGACCTTCGCTTGCATTGTCGCGCAACGCCGCGCGCAGAGCAGGGAGCATCTCGGTCCCGCCTTCGGCTTGGAGGTTATGCGTGAAGCTCTTTGCATGGCTGATATTGCGGCGGTTGGCTCGCACCGCGTTTGGGAACAGCTCGGTCATCGTGTCGTCGAAGCGGATGACATTGAAGCTGTCCTGCGGGCGCAGGGTCTCCAGCGCATAGAGCAAACTGCGGCGGGCAGCAGGCATCGAATCTCCGGCCATTGACCCGGAATTGTCGATCACAAAGATCAACTCCCGCGGCGGCGCCTCTCCGATCCGCTGAGCCGCTGGCGGCGTGATCGTCGCCATCACGTAGTCGAGCGCGCCATGCTGCTGCTTAAACAGTCCGAGCATCGGAGCTTCACCTGATGCATCCCAGCGCAGTTCGAAGTCGCGATTGGCAGGCACGGCTCCGTCAGCGAGCGTGACTGTGCGTGCAGTTCCCGCCCCGTCGACGTTGACGTTGTGATATGGGCTGGAGATGGATCCCATCTCGAAACCGGGGTCGAGATTGACGGTAATGCTGACCGGGTTGAGGCCCCCTCCGGCGCGCGCGACCATGTCGGGATCAGCGGTCGGAGCGAGGATGTCGGAGGAACCCGCAAGAAGTGCAGCGCGCGACAGCGAGCCGCCCGCATTGGCGCTCCCGGCGATATAGCGCGGACCTACAACCAAAGGCATGCGCAGCGAGTAATCGCCCGCGACCTGCCGGATCGGGGCCTGAAACTCGATCTGAACGAGCACGGTCTCACCCGGGCCGACATTGGCGATCGAGTTCTGGAACATGTTGGGGCGGTGTTGTTCAACGAGACCTGCTTTCTGGCCGTTCGCCTTGGCGTCCTCGTAGATCTGCTGCGCCTCTTCCTTGGGCTTGATCTCGCCTTCGAAGATGCGGTCGCCGACCACCATCTTCAGCGTATCGACCGCGCCGTTTTCTGGCAGAGGATAGAGATAGGTCGCCTCCATCCACTCGCTCGACGTGTTGCGGAAGGCCTGGGTGACGGTCACCCGCGCGGTCTGGCCAGAGACATCAGCGACAATGTCAGTCCCCAGCCGCATGGCAGGGACCGAAGTTGCGACACTCCCATCAGCGGGCGGAAGCGACGCGCGCAGCATCAACCCACCCTCAGATGAGGTGGATGGTGTTCGGGGAGGCTCATGCGGGATTGCGCGCGCCTGGGGCTGGGGAATGGAGGCGTTGGCCGAAGGGCTTGCGCCTGCGCCGGGTGTGATTGCCACGGCGGTGACAGCAAAGAGCGCTATCACGCCGAGGATGAGCATCACGCTCAGCCCGTCTCGATCAGGAAAGTGCACTGGAAATCCGGCAATTCGTCGCATGTAAGCCTCCATTCATCGGTAAATCGTATCTCTCATGCGACGAATCGAAGCGTCCAGCCACGGCCAAGAACGGCCGATTTCCGCCGGGCAAGCGGACAAGGCGGAGGGACTGGGCCGAAATGTGCGGGTTTGTGCGGTTTTGTCCGCAAAATATGAGGCGAAGGAGGATGAAATGGGGTATGCGGGCAATATGAGCGAGTTTGACAATGCGGAAGTAGCCTTCCGGCTGCGAGAGGAAATCGCCCGCCAGCGCCTGTCGCGCGCGGGGCTGGCAGAGGCGGCGAAGCTGAGCCTCTCGACCTTGGAAAAGGCGCTGTCCGGACGCCGCCGGTTTACCCTCGCAACGATAGTCCGGCTGGAGGAGGCGCTGGGGGCATCTTTACGCGAGGACGCCGCGCCCGAAACTGGTCCGTCTCTCGCCCCCGCTGAGATGGGCTCCTACGCCCGCCCCGCTGTGCGCTGGATCGAAGGCGACTATTTGACCCTGCGCGCCAGCTTTGGCGAGGAAAACGCGGTCTACGCCTACCGCACCGAAATCCGCTGGAGCGCCGCCAAGGGCCACCTCGTCTTTGCCGAGAGCGACCGGCTGGACGCGACCTTCCAGCAAGCGGGCTTTGTCTCGATGCCGCATCTGTCGGGCCACACCTATCTGATGACCTCGGAAGAGGGGCAGTACCGTATGATCATGCTCGGCAGAGCAACCCGCGAACGCCGCATGTTCGGCCTGCTCTCAACCCTGCAGGTGGGGCAAGGCTCGCAATTGGTGCCGGTGTCGTGTCCGGTCGCGTTTGTGCCGATGGATCAGATTGAAGAGCCGCTCTTTGGGCTTGTCCGAGATGGAGAGGCGCGGTCGGAAGAGTATCGCGGGGTGCTGGATACGGCGCTTGCGGGGGATTATTGTCGGTTGAGGAGGTGAGGTTCGAATGAAGATGCGGCTGCTTGGTGCTTTCCTAGCGCCCGTTTTCGCACTCTTGTCCACCTCTGCGATTGCAGAAGCTGGGGCTGACGAAGACGAGGCCCGTTGGGGAGCGGATGAGTTCGCGGATGACCTAATCCACTCGCGGCTTCCACTCTATGGTTTTGATTGGGACGAGTTTTGGCCTCAGCCTGTCAGTGATGAAGATAGCTTCGGGTGCGCGTCGATCAATATTGGCGACTGGCGATTTGAACCCAACTCAGCTGACGAGCGTGCTCGCCCATACTCGATGCGGTTCGAACTAAGGGGGATCTTTACTTGCGGCATTCGTGTCTTCGAGGAAGATGAACAGGGTCTACGTGATGAGGGTGGGCGGCTCGGCTTTTTCGCTCGCATTGGCGAAGGAGAAATATCTGGAGAGTTGGTCCAGATTTGGGTGCTGCAACTCGGAGCGCGGCCTGGAAGCGAGTATCTCCTATTGGCGCAACTGCCGGGAGAGACGGGAGGCGAGGAATACTCCGTTCTACAGCGGCGTTGTCCATTCGATCGACTGCTGCGTGTCCGCAACCTCGATTCTTATCGCACGGACTATTGTGCGATTGACTCACACGAAGAATTGCTCGCACTCGCCAGCGATATGTTAGAGTTTCCGCCGCTTGGCACGCTCACAAAGCAAGAAGGGCCGGACGCTTTCGCACCCGACCCTTCGAATTCTCAACCGTCAAACTGACGCGTCACGCCATTCCAGGCAGCAGCCGCTCGCCCGCGATCCGCTGCATCGCTTTCTGCAGCTTTTCAAAGGCGCGCACTTCGATCTGGCGGATGCGTTCGCGGCTCACGTCGTAGACTTGGGAGAGTTCTTCCAAAGTCTGCGGCTTTTCGGTCAGGCGACGCTCGGTCAGGATGTGCTGCTCACGCTCGTTGAGCGAGTCCATCGCTTCAACCAGCATTTCGTGGCGCACTTCCTTTTCCTGCTGGTCGGCGACCATCTCGTCCTGAAGCGGGCCTTCGTCGGTCAGCCAATCCTGCCATTCGCCAGAGCCTTCTTCGGCTCCGCGCATCGGCGTGTTGAGCGAACCATCGCCGCCCATCATCATCCGGCGGTTCATGTTGACGACTTCCTGCTCTGGCACGCCCAGATCGGTGGCGATCTTCGTCACATCATCGGGATGCAGATCGGTGTCTTCATAAGCGTCGAGGTTCTTCTTCATCCGGCGAAGGTTGAAGAACAGTTTCTTCTGAGCCGCGGTGGTGCCCATCTTCACGAGGCTCCACGAACGCAGGATATATTCCTGGATCGAAGCCTTGATCCACCACATTGCGTAGGTGGCGAGGCGGAAGCCGCGATCGGGCTCAAACTTCTTGACGCCCTGCATCAGGCCAACGTTACCTTCAGAGATGAGGTCGCTGACCGGCAGGCCATAGCCGCGATAGCCCATCGCAATCTTGGCCACGAGGCGCAGGTGCGAGGATACGAGCTGCGAGGCAGCTTCGGGGTCTTCGTGCTCAGCATAGGCTTTGGCGAGCATATATTCCTGCTCAGCCGTCAGCACGGGGTATTTTTTGATTTCCGACAGATAGCGATTGAGGCTCTGCTCACCACTAAGGGCCGGGACAGTTGCGGATTTGCTCACTTTTACTCCAACCTTTCTTTTGTCGACCTGGGTTTGCGGACCCCTGATGGGCATCCGGTGGATCAGGCCACTCGGTTACATATACGCGAGAATTCCCCATTTGGGGGCACTTTCATCGATTAGAACGGCCAAGTTCGTCGATTAGTTCCCTCATATCCTCTGGTAAATCCGCAGAAAATCGTAGATTCGCGGCAGTGAGGGGGTGCGAAAAGCCCAATTCGGCCGCATGGAGCGCTTGTCGAGCGAATCCAAGCTTGGAAATCAGGGTTTTCAGGGACTTGGGCGTTCTACCGTAAAGTGGATCTCCTATTAGCGCATGCCCAATTGACGCACAGTGAACGCGAACCTGATGGGTTCGACCAGTTTCCAACCGGCATTCGATCACCGACGCCTCGTTGAGCGGTGTAAGGAGCTTATAATGGGTTATGGCGTGTTTCCCGCGTGAGGAATTCTTTGCCAGCACAGCCATTTTCTTTCGATTGGCGTCAGAACGCCCCAAACGCGCGTCGATCGTGCCCTCTGCAGGGCTGGGACGCCCTGCGCACACGGCAATATAGCGGCGGTGGACCGAGTGTTCGGCAAATTGCACGGCGAGCCCTTCATGCGCTGCATCGGACTTGGCAACCACGAGCAGCCCGGACGTGTCCTTGTCAATGCGGTGGACGATGCCGGGGCGCGCGACCCCACCGATGCCGGAGAGGTGCCCCTGGCAGTGGTGGAGCAGCGCGTTGACCAGTGTTCCATCGGGATTGCCTGCTGCAGGGTGGACGACCATGCCGGCGGGCTTGTTGACGACAATCAGGTGCTCGTCCTCGAACGCCACGTCGAGCGGGATGTCCTGTGGCTTGGCCTCCGCTTCAGTTGCGGCGGGGACGGTGATCTGGAAGTTGGTGCCCTCGGCCACTTTGGCGCTGGCGGAAGAGGCAAGCGCGCCATCAACCTCAACTCTCCTTTCCGCAATCAGAGCCTGCACACGAGCGCGCGACAATTCTGTCGCGTCAGCCAGCGCCTTGTCGAGGCGGGCTGCTGCGAGAACTGATCCTTCCAGAATCTCCCCCGTTCGTCCTGAGCCTGTCGAAGGACTGCCCTTGTTTTTGGAATGCTCAGAAATGGCCTCCCAATCACCACGGATGAGAGCGAGTTTCTTCGCCCGCGACCACCCTTTGATCTGACGTTCACTTTCCAAGGCTTCGTGACGGGAGGCGAATTCTTGCGACCAGACCAGCTCGACGGGAAGCTTGTCCCGAGTAAACTCCGATCCCTTTCCTGCCTTGTGCTGGGCGATGCGATGATCCAAGTCATCGGTGTGACCGGCGTAAAAAGCACCGCCTCGGCAATGGAGAATGTAGGTCCAGAACGGCATGGCTATTGCTAGAAAGGAAAAACGGTCCTTCGACAAGCTCAGGACGAACGGAGTTGAGAGTGTTTTGCTCTCAAGGTCTGTCGTTGAGGGGCTTTTGTCGTGCGCCCGCTCCGCCCAGCCTCACGAAGCCTGCGGCATCCTGCTGGGTAAGGGCAATCGCATCACCGCGTTCACGCCTACCGCGAATGTCCATCTCACCCCCGAAACCCATTTCGAGATCGATCCTCAGGCACTGATCGACGCGCATCGGGCGGAACGTGAAGGCGGACTGCAGGTGCTAGGCTATTTCCACTCGCACCCCAATGGCACCGCGCGCCCTTCCGAGACCGATGCGAGAATGGCGACGGGTGATGGGCGGATTTGGGCGGTTGGCGGTTGCGCAACAAAGGACGGCTTGGAAGAGCCAAAGGTGACACTTTGGCGCGATCTGGGTGACGGTTTTGAACCGCTTTCCTACACCGTCATTGAGGAGTAAAAGGGACACGCAATGTATCGCGTCTCCGCACCTATCTACCGCCAGATTGGCACCAGTTTTACATCTGGGATTGGCACCGCCTCATTTTTGCCCTTAGACAGTGTGTCAAGTGTGTCAGAACAGGCTCTGACCGGAGAGGGACAAACCACTAGATGACTTCGCAAACCGACCTTGCCGCTCTGCTGTGCTCGCGGCTGTGTCATGATATGCTTTCACCCGTCGGGGCCTTGTCCAATGGCCTTGAGCTGCTTGCTGATGAGACCGATGCGGAAATGCGCGCCAATGTCATCGGCTTGCTCGAACAAAGCGCGCGGATCAGCACCGATAAGCTCAAATTCTTCCGCCTTGCCTTTGGCGCCGCTGGTGGATTTGGTGACAATGTTCCGGTCGAGGAAGCGCAAGAGGTGATCGCTGCACTCGCCGCGGACGCAAAACGGGTGGAGCTGAATTGGGCCATTGCCGACAGCTCACTGCCCAAGCCTGCGGTCAAGGTGATGCTCAACCTCGCTCAGATCGCACTTGATGCTTTGGTGCGCGGCGGAACGCTCGATATCGGGGCGGAGAAGCGCGATGGGAATATCGAGCTGGTCGCACGGGCTACGGCAGAAAAGCTCGCCTTTGACGAGACGATTGGCGAGGCGCTCCACGGAAATATCGACGATGAGGATGTCACCAGCCGCACGGCTGCAGCGCATATGATCGCGCTGTTGGCGGCTGAGATGGGCGGCGGGTTGCAATATGCGCTGACTGATGAGGCTTTGGTGCTGGGAGCAGTGCTGCCCGAGCCGGAGGGCATGATCGGTTGAGCCCAACGGACCAAGGCGCTGATGGGACCGGCGCGCCCGCCGATTGGCGCGATATGGAGGTGAACGAGCTTGTTCACCGCGTCGTCCCGTCACCAAATTACGGCGACCGAAAGCTGCCAATCACCATGTTGGTCATGCATTACACCGAGATGAAGCCGGTTGAGACCGCGCTTGATCGACTGACGGATCCGGATGCCGGTGTGAGCGCGCACTATCTGATCACCGAAGACGGCGAAGTGATCCAGCTTGTCTCCGAGACGAAGCGCGCATGGCATGCAGGTGCGTCCTTCTGGCGCGGGACCAAGGATGTGAATTCCGCAAGTATCGGAATTGAGCTGGACCATCCCGGACATGACGAGGCCAATGGCGGCTATCGCGGCTTTACCGAGGCGCAGATCGAAGCGCTGATCCCGCTCGCGGCGCGGATCGTGAAGGATTACGATATCCCGCGCGCCAACGTGGTCGGCCATTCCGATGTCGCCCCGATCCGCAAGACAGATCCAGGCGAACTGTTTCCGTGGGAGCGCTTGTCTGACTACGGTCTGTGCCTTCCCGGCCCGGCGAAGCTCGAACAGGCTGACCCGTTCCACAATGAAGGTGCCTTCATCCTCGCGCTTGAGCGATATGGCTATGACATAACTGAGGGGCGAAAGACGATTGAGGCGTTTGAGCGCCGCTGGCGGCCCGAACGAATCACTGGCAAACCCGACGCACAATTGGGCGCTATCTTGTGGCATCTGCTGCTCGAGCGGGATCAGGGGAAAGCGCGGTAGATTTTCAACAACAGCATCACGGGGAGGGATCACAAATGATGAAGAAACTGGGAGCCGAGTTTATCGGCACATTCTGGCTGGTGTTTGGAGGCTGCGGTTCAGCAATTCTGGCAGCCGCTTTTCCCGAACTAGGGATCGGCTTCGTGGGCGTTAGCATCGCCTTTGGTCTGACCGTGCTAACGATGGCCTATGCCGTTGGCGGCATTTCAGGGGGTCATTTCAACCCGGCGGTTTCGCTTGGCCTTGCCTTGGGCAATCGCTTTAGTTGGAGCGAGTTGGTGCCCTATTGGGGCGCGCAGGTGCTTGGGTCTTTCGTGGCCGCAGGGATGCTGTTCGTAATCGCCAGCGGAGCGCCAGACTTCGTCGCGGGTGGCTTTGCCTCGAACGGATATGGTGAGCTATCACCGGGCGGCTATTCAATGACGGCTGCTCTGGTGGCTGAGATCGTACTCACCGCAGGCTTTCTGATCGTCATCCTAGGAGCGACTTCAGATAAGGCCCCTGCAGGCTTTGCGCCGATTGCGATCGGGCTTGCTTTGACGCTTATTCACTTGATTTCGATCCCGGTCACCAACACCAGCGTCAACCCAGCACGCTCAACCAGCGTGGCTTTCTACGCTGATACGGCAGCGGTGCCGCAATTGTGGCTGTTCTGGGTTGCCCCATTGGCCGGAGCCGCCATTGGCGCTTTGATCTGGAAGTTCCTTCTAGCCTCTGAGGACTAGAGCAACCTTTCCTACAGGTTTCGGCTGGTATAAGGGGCTCATATCAGGGGGCCGAGGCAGCCGCGTGTGCTTTTGTATGCGAGGAAAGTCCGGGCTCCACGAAACAAGGGTGGCGGGTAACGCCCGCCGGGCGAAGGCTTTCGGGCCGAAGTCCAGGGAAAGTGCCACAGAGAGTATACCGCCGATGGAGGCTAAACCTCACAGGCAAGGGTGAAAGGGTGCGGTAAAAGCGCACCGGGGCTCTGGTAACAGCGTCCGCATGGCAAACCCCACCCGGAGCAAGGCCAAATAGGGGCCTCGTGCTGTGCCTTCGGGCAAAGCGGGCGTGTTTCGCGCCAGAGGCCCGGGTTGGCTGCTTGAGCGCGCCTGGCAACAGGCCGCCCAGATGAATGGCTGCCACTGCTTGAGCTTACTCAGGCGGAGACAGAACCCGGCTTATGACGCCCCCTGATACTTGATCTGGCGCCAGCTGGGAGAAGCGAGATACCCTCTTAAACTCGCCCGACGCTGGTATATTCGAACCCAGCTTCGCGCATGTCGTCCGGATTGTAGACGTTTCGCAGGTCGACCATCACAGCGGCCTTGGCTTGGGACTTAACGCGGGTGAGGTCGAGCGCGCGGAAAGCGTCCCACTCGGTCACGATAACGGTCGCGTCCGCACCTTGAATGGCAGCGTAGGGATCGTCGCACATGGTCACTTGCGGCATAAGTGGCTTGGCCAGCTCCATGCCTTCTGGGTCGTAAGCGCTCACTTCGACGCCGGCATCGGTCAGGGTCTGAGCCACCGCAATGGCAGGGCTGTCGCGCATGTCGTCGGTGTTGGGTTTGAAGGTCAGACCAAGCAAAGCCGCCTTCTTGCCGCGCGCTGCGTCTGCTCCGCCAAGCGCATCGAGAACCTTGCGGCCCATGGCGCGCTTGCGGCTGTCATTGACCTTGACCACTGCCTCCACGATGCGGGTTGGGCTGTCATAGTCTTCAGCGGTCTTAAGGAGGGCGAGCGTGTCCTTGGGGAAACACGATCCGCCATAGCCGGGGCCAGCGTGAAGGAACTTGGCTCCGATGCGGTTGTCCATCCCGATCCCTCGGCTGACATCCTGAACATCGGCTCCGACCTTCTCGCACAGATCGGCCATCTCGTTGATGAAGGTGATCTTGGTCGCAAGAAAGGCGTTGGCGGCGTACTTGATCAGCTCGCTGGTGCGGCGCGAGGTGAAGAGAATCGGCGACTGGTTGAGGAAGAGCGGGCGATAAACCTCGCTCATCACGTCGCGACCGAAGTCATCTTCGGCTCCGATCACGATCCGGTCTGGGCGCTTGAAGTCGCCGATCGCTGCGCCTTCGCGCAAGAATTCAGGGTTCGAGACGACCGAGACATTGTGTGCGGTGCCACTGTCTTCGAGGATCCGTTCCACCTCATCGCCGGTGCCGACTGGCACAGTCGATTTGGTCACAACGACTGCGTCATTCGCAAGGCTCGCGCCAACTTCCTTCGCCACGGCGTAGACGAAGGAGAGGTCAGCATGACCATCTCCGCGTCGGCTGGGTGTGCCCACAGCGATGAATATTGCGGAGGCATCCTTGATCCCGTCGGCGAGGGAGGTCGTGAAAAAAAGGCGTCCAGCTTTTACATTCGTATCGACCAAGGCGTCGAGGCCAGGCTCATAAATCGGCATGATCCCTTCGTGTAGGCGGTCAATCTTGCCCTGGTCCTTGTCGATGCAGACGACCTCGTGCCCGAAATCAGCGAAGCAAGCGCCTGATACGAGGCCAACATAGCCAGAACCCACCATCGCAATCTTCATGGAAAAGTGTGCCTTCTCTTATTCCTCGCACGCCCTTGTGTGGCATGCAGGCGCGGTCAAACACCGCAAATTCTATTCTGGTCGTTCACCCTGGAAAACAACAATCTCGCCGTCATCTTCTTGGCAGACTTGGATCACTCTTTTCTGGTCCGCTTCAAGTACGAGCGCGGTAAGCACACCTGAGCGAAAAGCGCCAGTGTCAATCCCAATTCGGTTGCCACAATCCATCACGCGTTTGAAGATCGTATGGCCGTGCACCACCACCTTCTCGAGCGAACCTTCATGGCTGAGGAAACGATCACGGATCCAAAGCAGATCCTGCCGGGATTGGTCTTCGATCGGCACCGTCGGGTCGATTCCGGCATGCGCGAAAAGATAATCGCCCGCAACGATCATTTCCTCGAAGCCTTCAATGTAGTCGCGCTCTGACTGTGGGATAAGGCTGGGAAGCTTCTCATACAGTTCATCAAGGGTCATCGTGTTGAATTGCTTTTTGGATAAGCCGTAAGACAGGATTGTCTCCCGCCCACCGTGCTTAAGGAAATGGCGTAGGATCGAAGGCTTCTCAAATGCGCCAAGAAACATTTCTTCATGATTGCCAGCAAGCACCCTGACCGATCGCTGCGCTTGCCATTCGCGAGTGCGCGCAACCACTCCAGCGCTCTGTGGGCCCCGGTCAACAAGGTCGCCAAGGAGCACAACCTGAGTTTCTGCGCCCGGCTGAGCGAGATCATCTGCCTCGATCGCCCCAATCATCGCTTCGAACAGATCGAGGCGTCCATGAATATCGCCGATCACGTAATAGCGTGAGCCATCTGGAACCGAAGCAAGGCGCGGTTGAGGAGGTGATCGAAAAAGATTGCGCAGTGCGTTGAACATGAAACTCTTAATCTGTGAGATACTAGCGCGGTAAGGCCAGTCGGGTGTGCCGCGAAAATGACTCAATGAAATCGCGCGGTATCCGCCTTGGGAACAAGCCTTGGCTTTAATAGCAAGACCTATGAACAGCAAATGGAGTAAGAGCCTTTAACGGAGCGTGCACGTCTCCGCATTGGCGAAAACTGACCTGATGCAAAATCTCCACACTGCTGTGCGTTTTTGGTCGCGCTGCCCACGCTGTGGGTAATTTCTCTTGTGCTATGCAGCATAAGTATGCACATTTATGTCGCATTTGAATGAGACCGCTACCAATAACTTGCGGCCGTCGAATGTGCAGGTGGGACGAAGCAACAACATAAATAAGGAAGTTGTCATGCTAACGTCCATCCGCGGCCTTACGGCTGCATCTCTCTCCGCAGGTTTGCTGTTCACTGCAGCTCCTGCCTTCGCTGCCGAATCGTCTGATAAGGAATCGATCAGCGAAGAACTGATCGCTGCAACCGTTGCGATCGATAATGAAGCCACAAATGAAAACGAAACCGTTCTGAACACTCGCGTCGAGGGCATCAGCGTAGAACGCGCCGGTGAGCCGATCGATGAGAACAAAGCCAACGATGTTGGCGGAGAAGGGCCGTTTTCGTTCTCTGCCAATATTACCTTCGCAACCGAGTACCGCTTCCGCGGTGTTGATCTTTCAGGCGGTGACTTTGCGGTTCAAGGCGGCTTCGATGTCGGCCTGCCGGCCGGTTTCTATGTAGGAACCTGGGCATCAAACCTTGATGAAGACACTGTCGGGTTCGGCTCTACTGAGCTTGATATCTATGGCGGCTGGAGCGGCGATCTTGGCGGCCTTTCTGCTGATATCGGCGTAATCGGATATCTCTATCCGGATGCTCCGACTGCAGCCAGCCCGACCGATTATGTCGAATTCTATGGCTCGCTGAGCGGAGAGATCGGTCCAGGCTCGCTGACAGCAGGTATCGCTTATGCTCCCGACCAAGATTCGTTGGGCAGCACCGACAACTTGTATATTTACGGTGACCTGTCAGTTGGCATCCCGGATACGCCACTCTCGCTGAATGCGCATCTTGGCTATACCGATGGCTTTCTGACCTTCACCGATGACAGCAAAGCATTTGACTGGTCAGTCAGCGCTGATCTCTCGGCAGGTCCACTGACCTTTAGTGGAGCTTACATCGGTGTTGAAGGCGACGAGCTGGTTGATCCAGGCCGTGTGTTTACCGACGACACTTTTGTGCTCTCAGTCTCGGCAAGCTTCTAAGCTTCACCGACATTCAACATAGCCTGCGCTAAGCAGGAGGAACGGAACGCGGGAGGATCGCTTGAGCTGATCCTTCCGCGTTCTCTTTTTCTGAACGGGTTTTGTCAAAAGGGTATCCAGCGCTGGAAATGTCGGCTGTCGATCCCTGTCTTGCCTGGCCTTTCGCGCCTGCGACGAACTATCGCCCCTGATTGACAAACCAAGACTGCAAGATTGAATGCGATATGGGTGCAAGCTATGCGGCCCAAAAGCGAGGATAGGCATGGTCAAATATCTCCACTCAATGATCCGTATCACCGATCCAGAGGCGACAATTGCCTTTTTTGAGCTGATCGGATTGCAGGAAGTGCGCCGCTTTGAAGTGGAAGCCGGGCGGTTCACACTGATCTTCCTCGCTGCTCCCGGTCAAGAAGGCCTTGCGGAAGTGGAGCTGACTTACAATTGGCCGCCTGAAGATGGGGGTGAAGCGGAAGTCTATGATGGCGGCCGAAATTTCGGTCACCTCGCCTACCGGGTCGAGAATATCTACGAAACTTGCCAGAGGCTTGCGGATGCAGGTCACACCATCCACCGCCCACCTCGCGATGGGCATATGGCTTTCGTCAAATCGCCCGATGGGATCTCGGTTGAGCTGCTTCAGGAAGGTAAACTTGAGCCAGAGGAGCCATGGGCCAGCATGGAAAATACAGGCACCTGGTAGCAGCACTTTAAGCGGGCTGTGTGCCCTGATCATCGCACTCTTCAGCAGGGCGCTTGGTCGTGAGGCGAAGCACCAAATAACCCATAATCGCTGAGATGGCTGAGCCGGTCAGAATGCCAATCTTGGCCTCTTCGACCAGAAGCGGGGAGCCGGGGAAAGCGAGCCCGCCGATAAAGATACTCATTGTAAAGCCGATGCCGCACAGGATCGAGATACCCCAGATCTCTGCCCATCCAGCTTTATCAGGACGGGGCGCGAAACCAGTCTTATCTGCGAGCCAGACGATGGAGAAGATACCGACTTGCTTGCCCAGAACCAATCCTGTTGCGATCGCGATCGGAAGCGGGGCAAGCAGTGCCTCTGGCCCCATCCCCTCGAGCGAGACCCCCGCATTGGCAAAGCCAAACACCGGAACAACGAGATAGGCGCTCCAAGGAGCAAGTCCGTGCTCGAGCTTCTCTAGCATCGAGTTGCCGTCACGCCTTCTGAGCGGAACAGTAAGCGCCGCGACCACACCGGCAATGGTGGCGTGTACGCCCGAGTGAAGGACACAGAACCACAGCACGAGCGCAAGCAGGATATAGGGCCAGAACACAGAGACCTTGAAGCGGTTCAAGGCCATCATCAGTCCGAACACGAGGATCGCAGCTAACAGCCACTCGGTCGCGAGATTGCTGGTGTAGAACACAGCAATCACAAGCACCGCTCCTATGTCATCGACAATGGCAACTGTAAGTAGAAACAGCCGCAAACTGGCTGGAACGCGATTTCCGAGCAGGCCCAAGACACCCATCGCAAAGGCGATGTCGGTGGCCGCAGGGATGGCCCAACCATTAAGATATTCAGCGCTGCCGCCAGTAAACGAGACATAGACAATAGCCGGGGCGACCATTCCAGCAAGCGCGGCCACCATTGGTAGCCTTCGCGCAGCCGGGTCAGACAGCGATCCAGAGATGATATGGCGCTTAACCTCAAGCCCGACGACGAAGAAAAAAATCGCCATCAAGCCGTCGTTTATCCAGTAGTGAAGGTCTTTTAACTTAGGAATTGGGGTCCAATCGAGCTTTCCATAGAAAAGCGACCTATACTCTTCAGATAGTGGGGAATTTGCCGCCAACATTGCAGCAGCAGCGACCAGGATTAGCAGTATCCCTGCCGATGCGTCGCCGACAAACAGAGCACGCACGGGAGCAAAAACACGACGAAGAGGTTTGGTTGAAGCAGAGGAAGGGTCTTGGGCCATGTCGCGGTCCCCTTCCCGAAAAACCGTCGCCTATGCAAGGCGAAAGAGCGAATCAGGCGCGGAAATTGTTGGGTCAGGCTCAAACGTAAGGAAGGTCGCTTCGTAAATGCATGAGTGGGGGATCTGGCACTGGCTGGTGGTTTTCCAGCACGAATTGCTGCTGTTTGCTGGGGTGTTCTTCCTAATCGGAGCTCTGGATGACCTGGCGATTGACCTCACCTGGCTTTGGCTCAAACTGACTGGACGTGCCAAACCGCTTGAGGTGAGCCGGGCCGAACTGCGCGATCGAGAGCTTCATGCGCCCGCCGCGATTTTCATCCCAGCCTGGCAGGAGGCCGAGGTGATCAGCGAAACGATATCGCATATGCTCAAGGCTTGGCCGCACCGCGCGATGCGAATTTATGTCGGCATCTACCGCAATGACATGAAAACACTCGAAGCAGCGATGCGCAGCGCGGGCGGAGATCCACGGCTGCGCCTTGTAATCCATGATCGTGACGGGCCGAGCACCAAGGCCGACTGCCTCAATCGGCTTTACCAGGCGATGTGCGATGACGAACGCCGCGCCCAAACTGAGTTTGCCTGTGTGGTTTTCCACGATGCTGAAGACATGGTCGATCCGGCGGGCCTCAGCCTCCTCGATACTGTTATCGCCCGCGGGGTGGACTTTGCTCAGTTGCCAGTCGAGCCATTGCCGCAAGCCGCACGCCATTGGCTGGGTGGTCACTATTGCGAAGAATTTGCCGAAGCACACGGCAAGGCCATGGTCGTTCGCGATGCAATTGGAGCTGGTCTTCCCGCGGCCGGCGTTGGCTGTGCGGTGGCGCGCAAGGCGCTCAAAAAATTGGCTCAGCGTCCGTCGACCGGCGGTGCAGGTGAACAACCTTTTGCGCCGGAATCGCTAACTGAAGACTATGAACTTGGCCTGGCGATTGCGTCAGGTGGTGGCACTTGCGAATTTGTGCGCGCTCGTGGCGAAGACGACCTGCTGGTCGCAACCCGCGCTTTCTTCCCATCCAGGTTGGGCGATATCGTTCGGCAGAAGACACGCTGGGTGCACGGCATCGCATTGCAGGGATGGGACCGGATCGGTTGGTCAGTGGGCGATGGCGGCTCCAAGCTTGTCGAAGCGTGGATGCGCGCGCGTGATCGGCGAGGGCCTTTGACCGCGCTGGTATTGGCGCTGGGCTACACGTTGCTAATTGTCACGCTCTTGATTGGCTTCAGCACTTATTTCGGGCTCGGTGAGGCGGCTCCACTTTCGCCGCTTGTGCTTACTCTGCTTGGACTTAATCTTGGCTTCTTCGTTTGGCGGACCGCTTTCCGGTTCGCGTTCACCGCGCGCAATTATGGTTTGGCAGAGGGCGTCTTCGCGGTTCTGCGCATTCCAGTCACCAATGTTATCTCCATAATTGCCGGACGCCGTGCGGTGGCAGCCTATGCTCGCACTCTGCTTGGCGAGGCCACGACGTGGGACAAGACCCCGCACAGCCGTCATCCGGCGACTCCAGACTTCGGCCAAATCCCCCCGCGCGGCACCAAGGGCGCTCGGCCATGAATGGTGAGGGTACAGTTAAGTCCGTTTCGACACCTCTAGCTGGCCGCCGTGGCGGGCCTTTGGCCGTCTTGGCGGTCTTGTTGCTGGGCTGGGGCGTCGCGCGCAGCCTGTTATGGGAGAGCCCGTTTGTACTCCCCAATATTGATCTGCCCGAGATTGATCTGGCCGTGGTCGACCCAGCTCAGAACGGCACGCGATCACTTTCACCTGTCAATGAGGCGGAAGATGAGCTGACTGGGAACAGGCTCGACCCTATCGATGGCGCCTGGCGGGTTGGCTATGGCATTGGCTCCTACAGGGAAGCCTATGACGGTCCGTTCACCCCGCAGGCGTCATCAAAAAACTGGCGAGCCAGGCCGGATGCGATGCCTTTGAGCAAGATTGCGGCAGGTCATCAACAACTTATGATCAGAGGATTTGCAGTTGACTGGCATTCTGCCGACGTCGAGCGAGCAGTTGGCGATGGGCACACACAATTGGCTCGCCGCAGAACCCCCGCACGCGAGGCAGCGCCTCCCTTCGCGCCTTTACCTGCAGGGGTACTCGGCGATCTCAGCGGTCAAGGCAAGCCCAATCGGTGGACGCTCGATACGTTCGGTTTCTTCCGTCAGGGATCAGGCTCGCTCTCGACCTCGCTGGGACGCGTCCCGGTCTACGGGGCAAGCCAAGCCGCAGCCAATTTGCAGTATCGCGCCGCTCCGGAATCTGGTTTCGATCCGCGGGGTTTTGTTCGGGCTTATCGGGCGCTTGTGGAGGGCGGTGAGACCGAGGTCGCTACGGGTCTTTCGGCAAGGCCGATCCCAGGCGTTCCATTGCGTACCGTAGCCGAGTTGCGCGTATCGCGGAATCCGGTTGGCACCGATTATCGCCCAGCCGGCTATGTCGTTAGCGAATTGCCACCTCAGTCCTTGCCGGCAGGTTTCTTGCTCGAAACATATGCCGCTGCAGGATATGTCGGAGGGGAAGCAGACACATATTTCGCTGATGGTCAGGCAGCTCTCACACGCGAAGTCATCACCGTAAACGGGCCTACAAATATTCCCGTTCGGATCAGCGTAGGTGGCGCAGGATGGGGCGGCGCGCAGCGCGGCGCAGAGCGGGTTGATGTGGGTCCCACAATGCGGGTTGAGCTCAAGGTTGGCGACGTGCCCGCGCGCATCTCGGTCGATTGGCGCGAGCGAGTTGTGGGTGAAGCCGCGCCTGAATCCGGGCTTGCTGCAACGATCTCCACTCAGTTCTAAGATCTCTTGCAATTCAACAATCGGAGGGGCGGGAAAAACCCTGCCTTCCCAGCGTACCTTCGCTCAGCTAATCGTCTGAGCATGGACGTCTATTTGCCCATTGCGAATCTGTCAGTGAACGGGCTGTACATAGTACTGCTTGGCGGATTGACGGGTATTCTGTCCGGCCTTTTTGGGGTTGGCGGAGGGTTCCTGACGACACCGCTCCTCATTTTCTATGGCATTCCCCCGACCGTCGCTGCCGCCTCCGCTGCGACGCAGGTCACGGGTGCCAGCGTTTCGGGCGTGATCGCGCATGGCCAACGCAAAGGCGTCGATTATCGCATGGGGTTGGTGATGGTTGGCGGAGGTGTATTGGGCGCTCTGGTAGGAGCATTATTGTTCAGCCTGCTTCAAGCGTTGGGTCAGATTGATGTGGTTATCGGGGTGCTCTACGTCGTGCTTCTTGGGACGATTGGTACATTGATGATGCGCGAGGCGCTTGACGCACTTCGCGGAAAAGGTGGGCAAAGCGGGGCCAATCCGGTTCGCAAACGGCGTCACCACCCACTTGTTGCTGGCTTGCCGTTCCGCACCCGGTTCTATTCCTCTGGTCTCTATATCTCGCCAATCGCTCCACTGGTTCTGGGTATCCTCGTTGGTATCCTAACCATGCTGATGGGTGTGGGAGGCGGATTTATTCTTGTCCCTGCGATGCTCTACATTCTGGGGATGAGCGGGAATGTCGTGGTCGGCACCTCGCTGTTCCAGATCCTGTTTGTCACCATGGTGACGACCATGACCCACGCTTTGACGACCAAGGCAGTGGACATTGTGCTTGCTGGATTGTTGCTGTTGGGCTCGGTTCTCGGCGCTCAGTTCGGGACGCAGATCGCGATGAAAGCCCGACCAGAGATCCTTCGTATCGTGCTTGCCGCAATCGTCATCGCGGTCGCCCTGAGGATGCTATACGGCCTGGGTGTACAGCCTGACGAGATCTACACGGTCAGCCCGCTGTGAGCCTTCAGCAGCGCCTTGATACAATCCTACCGGCCTTGGCCTTGATGATGCTGGCGCCGCTCCTGATGGGACAGCAAGAGCCAGTACTGGTTCCTGAGGTCAGTCAGGACCGGGTCGAGGTGCGCCAGGGTTTCACCGGAGCAAACCTGCTGCTTTATGGCGCAGTGATTGATCCGTTGGGCGCTAGAAGCAACACCCAATACGACATTGCGGTAGTCCTCAAAGGACCGACCGAGCCGATCCGTCTGCGCGAGAAAGAGCGGATTGTCGGCATTTGGATGAATTCAGGCGCGAGCGACTTCCGTTCAGCTCCGTCCTTCTTTGCGGTTGCCTCCTCGCGGCCCATAACCGAGATCGTTGATCCTCTGACCGCAGCGATTTACGAGCTTGGCACTGACTTTATCCAGCTTAGCCCGAGTGGCCAGATTGAGCCTGAGGAGCAGGCCCGTTTTGCCCGAGGGCTGGTCGATATGCGGCAGCGTGCCGGGCTGTACAAAGAGGATGTCGAGGGGGTGCGCATCAGCGAAGGTGTGCTTTACCAGGCTCGGATCGAACTTCCCTCGAATGTGACCACCGGCGTATACACTGCGGAAACCTTTGCCATCGCCAATGGCCGCGTGCTCGCCACCGCAACTGCAGATATCGAAGTGGTCAAAGTGGGACTTGAAGGCCAAGTCGTTCAAGCAGCTGAACGGTGGTCGCTGTTCTACGGCCTTGGCGCGATCCTCTTGTCGTTGGGCATGGGTTGGATTGCAGGCCGCTTTTTTGCTCGTAGCTAAATGCACCTAGTGCGAGCTGCCAAAGGCTAGTCGCGTCGCCCTGCAGCGTTGACGCGATCTTAACCGAGTTCCCGCATAGCTGTCCCCTGTGAAAACATGACCGCCACAGGCCGGGTGCAACCGGTGTTTGACAACCTTGAAGGGCCAGGAAAAAGCGCATGACCGACATGGGCAACCACAATTTTGCGAACCAGGAAGAAGCCGCTGCAATGCAGGCTGCTGCGAATGGCGAGGAAGTCGACAATTCACGTCTACCTATTGGCGTTGTGCTTGAGATTTCGGGCGCTGGATCGCAGATCGCGCTCGACCTGCAACGCCTCGGCGAATGCATGGACGACAAGGATCGTTCGGTTGCGCTTGCAGGCCAAGTTGGCAGTCAGATCAAGATCCGGGTCGGCGGTTCGTGGTTGCTTGCCAATGTCCGCGACCAACGCAAGGATCGCCGCGCTGCCAACGGCATTATCGCGCATATCGACTTTCTGGGCGAGGGCGCCGAGGAAAAGCTCACCGGGCGCATTCACGGCTTCAAACGTGGTGTAACGCGTTATCCGGTCCCGGGTGCCATGGTTTATCCAGCCACCACTAAGGATCTCGAACAGATCTACGCCAGCGATGGCCGCGCCAATATCACCGTTGGAACCGTTTTCCCGACCAAGGACATTCGCGCCGGTCTTTATATCGATGCGATGTTGGGTAAGCACTTTGCGCTTTTGGGCTCGACCGGTACCGGTAAATCGACCAGCGCTGCGCTGATCCTCCACCGGATCTGTGAGGCCGCGCCCGAAGGTCACATCGTCATGATCGACCCGCACGGCGAGTATTCAGCTGCATTCCGCCAGACCGGTAAAATCCTCGACGTTTCCAATCTTCAAATGCCCTATTGGCTGATGAACTTTGAAGAGCACTGCGAAGTGCTGCTGACCAGCGACGGCAACGAACGCCAGGTTGATATGGACATTCTCGCCAAGTGTCTGCTTCACGCCCGGTCGAAGAACCGGCTGGCGGACACGATGGGCAAGATCACGGTGGATTCGCCCGTGCCCTATCTTTTGTCGGACCTGTCGACCAAGATTCAGGATGAAATGGGTAAGCTCGACAAAGCGACCTCGTCGGCTCCTTACATGCGGATCAAGTCCAAGCTTGAGGAAATGAAGGGTGACCCGCGCTACCAGTTCATGTTCTCCGGCATGCTGGTTGGCGATACGATGACGGACTTCATTTCCAAGGTCTTCCGGATGCCGGGCGAAGGCAAGCCGATCTCGATCATCGATGTTTCGGGCGTGCCGTCTGATATCACTTCGACTGTGGTTGCTGTCCTTTCGCGGCTCGTATTCGACTTTGCGATCTGGGGACGTGAGGAGAAAACCCGCCCAATCCTGCTCGTCTGCGAAGAGGCGCACCGCTACGTCCCGAACGAGAAGCACGCTGACGGATCGTCGGTTGGTCGCATTCTCAGCCGTATTGCCAAGGAGGGCCGTAAATACGGCATCTCGTTGGGCCTCATCACACAGCGACCATCTGACCTCGCCGAAGGCGTGCTTTCGCAGTGTGGTACGATCATCTCGATGCGTCTCAACAACGACCGCGACCAAGCCTTTGTGCGGTCGGCCATGCCTGAAGGTTCGCGTGGCTTCCTCGATTCGATTCCCGCCTTGCGCAACCGAGAGTGCATTGTCTGCGGCGAGGGTGTGGCGATCCCGATCCGCGTCAACTTCGACACGCTCGAAGAGCACAAGCGTCCTGCGTCCGAAGACCCCAGCTTTACCGAGCTGTGGAGCACTGGCGGCGAAGAGGAAGAGATCGTCAACCGCGTTGTGCTGCGTTGGCGGAGCCAAGGCTAAGCTACCAAGAGCCAAACACCTCGAGCTAGCGTTGTTTCAGGGTGTGCTTCATGTCCCCCGCGTGTCGCCATAGAGGTGGATATGCAGCCTGTCCGACAAGCGAAAGCCGTGTTCCAGGCATGTTTTACTGAGCCACTCTTCGCGCAAATGCAGCGTAACGCTGTCGGTTCCCTCCGGCATTAGGAAGATGCGCTTTGCCGGAATGCGGTATTCGCGTTGCAGCGTCAGCACTTCATCGACATCGCCAGGTGATGCAATCACGAATTTGAAGAAAGCGCGTGGGTCGCTGGCATAGAAGTCCATCCGCTCGGGAATGATCGCAAGCTCTGCCGCATTGCCCGAATGGGCGAGTTTGGGGCTGACATTGTACTGATCTACGCGGATATCGACATGTGAGTTCGCCTTGGTCGTCCCGTTGGTTTCTATCTCGACTTCGATATCGGGGAGGATCGCTAGCATGTCCGCAAGCGCCCCGCTCTGCATCAGCGGCTCGCCCCCGGTGATGACAAGGCGGTTTTGCCCAAGGCTTGCAACTTTCATCGCGGCTTTCTCCGGCGAGAGCTTCACCTGATTGGCTTTGCGATCATAGGCGATGTCGTCGCGGTGCGGCCTGTTGTCTCCTTCAAACCGCCAAGTGTAGGCCGTGTCGCACCATGTACAGGCGAGGTTGCAGCGCGACAGGCGCATAAACGCCACTGGCTGCCCGGCGCTTGGCCCTTCGCCTTGGAGCGAGGCGAAGATCTCGGGATCACCCGAATCGTCGGTGGCGAGAACGAGGTCAGCCACTACCAGCCCTTCCTCAACTCATCGCAGCTGAGGGGCGTTTGACACACTTGACACACAGTCCAAGCGCCGAAATCAGATCGATCAATCGCAGACGTATTGATCGTCTCAGTCGATTGCAAAAGTGAGAAGGCGGACACAGTCATCGAACCTCCATGCCACGAATTGCCCAAGTAGGAAAAGGAGGCGTGGGATGTGCGACTAATTCCATCCCGCTGGGTCGAGCGCGAGCAACTGTGCCAACTGCGCATAGAGCGCCGGTTCTTCGCGCTTAAGGGCGTAAGGACGTTCAAAGAAAGTCACGATCGCCTCGGCAAAGAACTCTTCGTGGTTGGTTGCGCCATAGGGATCGATGAGCGTCTCCTCGCCGCGCTGGACCTGTGTTACCTGATGCTCATAGGCTTCAAGCATCGCTGCCTCCCACCCAGCATAGCTCTGGCCCTTGCTCAGGAGTGGAATGCCATTGGTGTAACCGGAAAGCCCATCCAGCTGGTGCGCGAATTCGTGGATCACCACATTGTGCCCGTCATTGGTGACAAGCCCGCCGTGCAGAGCGTGGTCCCAAGAAAGGATCACCGGCCCGCGCGCCCAGCTCTCGCCCAGGGTCACATGATTGTTCTCATGCACCAGCAAACCATCGCTGTGCGGGCGATGGGTGAGGAAAGCGCTGGGGTAGATCAGCACATTGCGGATCGTGTCGTACCAAATGTCCGAGTTGACGATCAGGAGGCAGGCTTGCGCCGCGATAGAGAGCCGCATTTCCTCGGTGATTTCGAGGCCGTTCTGCCCGCGAAAGGTGACCTGATCTAGGAACAGGTTGACCTTGCCCTCATGAGCTTGTCGCAGTTTGCCTGGCAGGCCTCTGACCAGCGGCACCAGCTGCTCGACAATATCGCGCTGACGAGGCTCAAGCGGCGCCGCGAGCAGCCGCGCGCGCTTTCGCTTTTTGCTCCACCAACGGTAAAGCAGCCACCCGCCGATCAGCACGGGCGCAAGGAGGACGAGCCAAGGCGTCATACCGTTAGAGGTAAGGACGCCTCGCTTGGTTTGTTAGAGGTCCTAGGGAGTGCCCAAGCGTCTAGCCTAGCCGTACCAATGCCGCTTCGAGCCGTGCGACCTCTGCTGAATGGTGCGCGAAGTCTGCTTTGGCTTTCTCCACCGCTTCTGGCTTAGCGCGGGCGACGAAGTTTTCGTTCGACAGGCGCCCTTCGAGGCTTCTGGCTTCCTTTTGCGAGGCGGCGAGAGCCTTTTCGAGGCGGGCCTTCTCCGCGTCAATGTCGATGATACCTTCGAGCGGGATGATGAATACATCCGCCACTCCGTCGCACTGCGCGGTTACTTGAATGGCGGGACCAGCGGGGGCCTCGCCAATAGTCACCGGCGTCAGGCGCGCGAGGCGCTCGATTGCGGCGCTCGAACGCTCGATTGTGCTCGTCGCCAAAGCGGAGGCTTTGGGGAGAAACGCAGCGAGTTTGTCGCCCGGGGCGATGCCAAGCTCGTTCTTCGCTGACCGCACATTGGTGGTGAGGTCGATGACCCAGTCAATCGCATCGGTCGCCTCTTTCGAGACCTCGGCGCGCGGATTGGGCCATGCGGCGGTAATGAGATCGTATTGGCGCTCGCCCTGACTGTGCCACAGCTCTTCGGTGATAAACGGCATGAAGGGGTGAAGCATAACAAGGATCTGGTCGAGCGCCCATCCGGCCACCTCGCGGGTTTCGGTCGCGGCCATCTCGCTTGCGCCATCGGCGAAGACCGGCTTGATCAGTTCAAGATACCAATCGCAAAATTTGCTCCAAGTGAACTGATAGATCGTGTTCGCAGCGGCATCGAAGCGCAGGTCGGCCATCACAGCTTCGATCTCCCTGGCGCAGCTCTGAACCTCGCCGATGATCCATTGGTTGGCCGCGAGGCGCGCGGTCGGGGCCTTGAGCGTGGCCGATGCACCAATCCCGTTGGTCTGGCAAAAACGCGTCGCGTTCCACAGCTTGGTGGCGAAGTTGCGGTATCCCTCGACCCGCTTCTCATCCATTTTGATGTCGCGCCCCTGGCTCTCCATCGCGGCCATGAAGAAGCGCAAGGCGTCCGCGCCGTACTGGTCGATGAGGCCAAGCGGATCGACGACGTTGCCCTTGGACTTCGACATCTTTGCGCCATCGGCGGCTCGGACAAGGCCGTGGAGATACAGGCGTGGCCACGGGGCCTCGCCCATATTGTACTGCCCCATCATCATCATGCGCGCATCCCAGAAGAAAAGGATGTCAAAGCCCGAGATGAGCAGATCGTTGGGGAAGTGTTTTTCGAGCAGCGGCGCGCAGTCCTCCGGCCAGCCGAGCGTCGCGAACGGCCAGAGGGCGGAGGAAAACCACGTGTCGAGGACGTCAGGGTCCTGCGTCAGCGTCACGCCTTCGCCCGCTTGTGCCTGCGCTTCTTGTTCTGAAGTAGCGACATAAACGCCGCCATCCTCGTCAAACCAAGCAGGGATCCGGTGCCCCCACCACAGCTGGCGGCTGACGCACCATGGCTGGATGTTCTCCATCCAGTTGAAGAAGGTCTTTTCCCAGCTCTTGGGCACGATCTCGATCGTGCCGTCGCGCACGTCCTGGATCGGTTTCTCGGCGAGCTTTTCTGCGTCGACATACCATTGGTCGGTCAGCCACGGTTCGATCACCACGCCGCCGCGGTCGCCAAAGGGCGTCGCGATCTGACGCGGTTCAGCGTCGGAAATGACCTCTTCGCCCTTCTTGTTTTTCGAAACATGCGGGATGAGACAGCTGAGCTCCTTCAAGCGTTCGACCACCAGCTCGCGCGCACCGGAAACACCGTCGCGTTTGAAACGGTGGAGGCCGAGGAACTCGTCCGGGACCAACCCGTCAGCGGTCTGACAGACATCGCCATTCCCATCGAGCATGTTGAGCATCTCGCCAGCGCTGATGTTTGCGCGTTTGCCGACTTCGAAATCGTTGAAGTCATGCCCCGGAGTGATCTTCACCGCGCCCGAGCCAAGCTCTGGATCGGCGTGCTCGTCCGCAACGATGGGGATGCGGCGTCCAGTGATCGGGAGGATGACCTCTTTGCCCACAACGCTCGAATAACGCTCATCCGTGGGGTGCACCGCGACTGCCATATCAGCAAGCATCGTCTCAGGCCGCGTCGTCGCAACCTCGATATAATCGCGGCCATCATTCAGCGTCACGCCATCGGCAAGCGGGTATTTGAAATGCCAGAAGCTGCCAGCGATGGTTTGCTGCTCAACCTCAAGATCGCTGATTGCGGTTTTGAGCTTAGGGTCCCAGTTGACCAGCCGCTTGTCGCGGTAGATCAGGCCATCATTGTAGAGGTCAACAAACGTCTTGAGCACCGCCTTGGTAAAGTGCGGGTCCATCGTGAACTGCTCGCGCGACCAGTCCATCGAACAGCCGAGGCGACGCAGCTGGTGGGTGATCTTGCCGCCAGATTCTGCCTTCCATTCCCACACTTTGTCGACGAACTCGTCGCGCGAGTAATTGGTGCGCTTCTCCTGGCGCTCTTCCATCTGGCGTTCGACCACCATCTGGGTGGCGATGCCAGCGTGGTCGGTTCCCACAACCCATAAAGCGTCCTTGCCGCGCAGGCGCTCATAACGGATCACAATGTCCTGCAGCGTGTTGTCGAGCGCGTGGCCGATATGAAGCGAACCGGTCACGTTGGGCGGGGGGTTCACAATGGTGAATGGCTCGGCACCAGGGCGTTCAGGTCGGAAACCGCCAGTCTCTTCCCAATGCTTGTACCAGCGCGCTTCGATAGCGGCGGGGTCGAAAGTGGTGTTTAGTGTCATTGTCTGGGCTCGTTAACGCTCACGGGCGGGTGACCCGGCACTAGGTGAGTGCGGATGTGCCGGCCGCATGGAAAAATTCAACTCGCCTTTGCCAACCCTCGCGGTGCAGCGCAACAATTCATCACCTGCTTTGCATTTTGCACACTTGAGCCGGGCCGATTTTGCTCGCATACCCCGTGTGTAATGGACGGCGTGACCTTCTCGCTTATCGACGATGAAGCCGGCAGCAGCACTCTTGCGCTGTCTGGGCCGCTATTGGTTTCGACCATTGGTCCGGTTGAGCACAAGCTCGAGGGAATTGTCGGCGAAATCAAAGCGATCGATCTGTCCGATGTGGCTGAGATCGACACTGTAGGCGCCTGGGTGACTCGCCGCCTCGCCGCGCGCCATTCGGCTGACATCACCGGAGCCACTCCAGCTGCCAAGCGGTTGCTTGACGCGGTAGAGGGCGCTGAAACCGGCGCGGCCTTGGCGCCTGATCGGGTGCCGGTGTGGGAGCGTGTGCCGATTGCTCTTGGCGAGCAGATTCTCAATGTGCGCTCCGGAATCATCGGTGTTGTCGGCTTTCTGGGCCAGATCCTAATTGGCATTGCGCATCTCATCCGCCGGCCCAGCACCTTTCCGCTAATGGCCACGGTGCGGCAAATGGAAATGGTCGGCGTGTCTGCCTTGCCGATCATTGGCTTGATGAGCTTTCTCATCGGGATCGTGATCGCGCAGCAGGGCGCAGTTCAGCTGTCGCAATTCGGCGCGGAGACGCTGACGGTCAATCTTGTCGGGCGGATTACCCTTCGCGAGCTGGGCGTGTTGATGACCGCCATCATGGTTGCCGGGCGTTCGGGCAGCGCGTTTGCCGCACAAATCGGCACGATGAAGCTGACCGAAGAGGTCGATGCTATGCGCACAATTGGCATTTCTCCGATTGAGCAATTGGTGATCCCTCGGATCATAGCCTGCACGTTCATGATGGTGCTCTTGGGCTTTTTCTCCTCTGTGGTCGGGATCATTGGAGGAGCAGTGATCGGGCAATTTGCACTCGGCATTCCTTTCTTCACGTTTCTAGAGCGAATTCAAGAGGTTGTTCCGCTACACGACCTGTGGGTTGGGCTGGTCAAGGCACCTGTCTTTGGACTGATTGTCGCGCTTGCGGGTTGCTATCACGGCATGCAGGTCGAGGGGAATTCGGAAGAAGTCGGCACCCGCACGACCCTCGCAGTGGTCTCAGCGATCTTTGCTGTGATCGTGCTTGATGCCTTCTTCGCGGTGTTCTTCTCATCGGTGGGTTGGGGGTAAGAGCATGGCCAAACCTCCAGCCGAACCCGCTCCAAACCCCATCTTGGTCAATGCTCAGTTGCATCCCGATGACCATGAACGCTTTGCAGAAGCGCCGCCGATTGTGATCGAGGGGCTGGTCAATCGGTTCGGCGATTTTGCGGTGCATGATGGGCTCGACCTAGAGGTCAATCGCGGCGAGATCATCGGTGTTGTCGGTGGATCGGGCACGGGCAAGTCGGTTCTCATGCGATCGATTATAGGGTTGCAAACACCATCGGCGGGACGGATCGAAGTGCTGGGACGTTGCATCACCGAAGGCGATCCTGACGAGAATATCGGTGTGCGGTGTCGCTGGGGTGTGCTGTTCCAGGGCGGAGCATTGTTCTCAACTCTTACTGTAGGCGAGAATGTCGAGGTGCCGCTCAAGCAATTCTATCCTGAGATCGACGACAATCTGCGGCGCGAGATTGCGCGATACAAGGTTCTGCTAGCAGGATTGCCTGAGGAGGCGGCCGAGAAATACCCGGCCGAGCTTTCCGGTGGGATGAAAAAGCGGGCAGGCCTAGCTCGCGCCCTCGCGCTCGACCCGGAGCTGTTGTTTCTCGATGAGCCAACGGCGGGCCTCGACCCAATCGGTGCAGCCAAGTTCGACCGCCAAACGCGCGAGCTCAAAGAGACGCTTGGCCTCACGGTTTTCCTCATCACGCACGACCTCGATACTCTGTATGAGATCTGTGACCGTGTGGCTGTTCTTGCCGACAAGAAGGTCATCGCCGTTGGGACAATTCCAGAGCTGCTTGATACGCGCCATCCGTGGATTGAGGAATATTTCAACGGTCCTCGCGGGCGCGGCGCGATGACTGCGCATCGGCTCAATGCAGGGCGCAGGGCAGCGGATTGGGGGGACTAAGCTCTTGATGAAAAGCACAGTTCATTGGACTTTGGTCTCGCAAAAGGCCCATAAGGCCGCCGGTAACAAGGTAGGGTAATGGAAACGAGAGCCAATCACCTCTGGGTCGGTTTCGTCACGCTGGCGTTGCTTGCATTGCTGGCTGCTGCGATTGTGTGGATCGCGCGGCTTAATCAAGGCGGGGTCAACGAATACGACATATTCTACCAGCAATCGGTGGCTGGCCTCGCCAATGGCAGCCAGGTTTCCTATGCCGGTGTGCCTGTGGGGCAAGTGCAAGAGATCGCGCTATCGGCGGACAATCCGGAATTTGTGCGTGTGCGCATCCGCGTAAGTGATGACGTGCCAATCCTGGTTGGGACCGAGGCTTTCATCCAAGCAAGCTTCACAGGTGTTTCGACCATTCTGTTGGATGGTGGCCGGATGGGAAGCGAGCCAATCACTTGTGAGACCACCGCTTGTCCTGAGGATCGCCCAGTGATCCCACCGGGTCGGGGCGGCTTTGGTGAGATCGTCTCGACCGCACCGCTGCTGCTCGAGCGTCTGGCGACTTTGACCGAGCAATTGAACCAAATCCTTGGGCCAGAAAATCAAGAGCAGCTGGCCGGAATCCTTGAAAACTCTAACCGCCTGACGCGCGAATTGGCCGATGCCGCGCCGCGTTTGGAGGGTACCTTTGCCGAGCTTGAAATCGCATTGCGTGAAGCGGGTGAGGCCTTGGACGCGTTTGAAAAAGCGACCGCGACGACAGACAGGCTCTTGAATGAAGAGGGTCCCGAGCTGGCTGAGGAATTGCGCGGCACATTGCGCGCTGCCAACGAAGCGGCGACCGCACTGTCGGCGACACTCGAAGATACACGGCCGGCCGCGCGCGCGCTGCGCGAGACCACTCTGCCAGCAGCAGAGGCGACCTTGCAGGACCTTCGCGCCACCAGCCGGTCGCTTCGTGCGATCACAGAGCGGATCGAGAACCAGGGCGCTGGCTCGCTTTTAGGCGGGCCCGAACTGCCGGAATTTGAGCCAGAATGAGGGGCAGGATGAGAGCGAAGAGCGTGAGATCAGCGTGCACCTTGAGCACACTTTTGGCGGCGAGCCTTGCTCTGTCGGCATGCGTCAGCCTTGGCGCAGATGTCGATCCGCCTGATGCGCTGCTGACATTGTCCCCCACGGCCACCGCTCCTGCGGGATCGGGCGCGGTGACAGGATCCGAGGGGAGCGCAGGCGCAATCGCCGTGCTGACCCCAGAAGTCCCCGCCAAGCTCGATCTGGTGCGTATTCCCGTGCAGGTCTCAGATACCGAGATCGCCTATCTTCAAGATGCTGTGTGGATTGAGAAGCCAGCGCGTCTGTTCCGCCGCTTGCTGGGCGAAACGCTCCGCACCCGTTCAGGCGATGAAGGCGCGGTGCTGGTGCTCGACAGCGACGACACGCCGACCTTGGCGAGCCAGTCTGTGCGCGGGACGCTGCTCGACATGGGCTATGACGCTTTGAGCGGTGACGTCGTGGTGCGTTTTGAAGCGATCCGCACGAGCGGCGAGGGGGTTGTAACTTCGCGCCGGTTCGAAGCGCGTGAGAGCGTCATTGAGGGTGAGGCAGAATTTGTAGGCCCCGCACTTAACAGCGTTGCCAACCGCGTTGCGGGGGAAATCGCGGATTGGATGATCGGCGGCGAATAGGCGCTTGCCTTGCGGCTATGTCCGCAGCTTCAGCCGCGCGCCAAACGCAGCATTTCGCAAGACTTTAAGAAATCGCGCGCGCGTTTAGCCCGCCGTTCTTCGGCCTCCTCATCGCGCCCCCATTCGTCGGCCTGCCACTCCTCCTCCAGGCTCGCCGCTTGCCACAAAGCCTCTGGATCGTCCTTGTCCGCCTTAACTGAAAGCGCGATCACCAGCGAGGCAGCTAGGCTTGCCATGGCCTGTGTTGCAGCCAGTTCATATGGCGAAAGCGCCTCAAGTTCGCCTCTTAAGATGTCCAGTGTTTCAGGCGATTGTGGACGGTGAACGATCCCGCTCACCCGCACCATTTGCACCGACCGATCGGCTTCAAAGCGAGCGACAATCGGCTCCCACACTGCGATTTGCTGGGCATAGATCGCCTCATCGGGGTCCGCGCGGTAGAGCAGCGTATCAGTGTCACCATAAGCCAGCGTGCTTGTGATGACTGCTGCGGGATCGGCGGCGACCACATCAACCGCATAATCGACCATATCGCGCAGCGGCATCGACTTGGGATCGATCTTCTCCCCTTGCGCGTCCCATTCCTGCGCCAGAGCTTCGGCCAAAGCCTTGCTGGGCACAATTTGCTGCGCGCCACCGACGGTCCTGAGCGCGCGCGCATCAAGAGTGACCTGCCAGCCCCCCGCAGCCTGGGTCACGCCTACATCCTTATAGAAGCGTTTCACTCTTCTGGCCCGTCGAGTTTGGCGCGATCCCCCGCTTTCCAGCGTTTCGCAAGGATTGGCGGGCCAAAGAAGAACGCGATAAGCCCGCCAACCGCGAGCACGACCCCGATCGCATATGGCGCCTCGATAACCGTGCGCGCGATCATTATCCCGACCATCACCGCGACCAAGGCGCCGATGCGCACCAGCCCTGAAATGAAGTACCGCTTTGCTGCGATGTCTTCATCGGTCCTCTTCGGGTCTTGAAGCTCGCTCACGCCCACCGCTCCAATTCAGTTTGTAGCTCGTCCACCGTATCGACAACGAGGTCAGCGCCATTGGCGCTCAATTCGCTTGGAGAATGGTAGCCCCAGGCGACACCGATTGAGCGGACCTGCGCAGCTGCTGCCATGCGAATGTCATAGCTCGTATCGCCGATCATCACCGCGTCTTCGGGCTGGACTGCGGCTTCGAATAAAGCGGCTTCGAGCATGGCGGGATGCGGCTTGGAAGGGTGACGGTCAGCTGTCTGGAGCGAGACAAAAAATTCGGTGAGGCCGTGCTCGGCAAGGCAACCTGCAAGACCGCGATCCGATTTGCCGGTCGCCACCGCCAGCTTCCATCCGCCCACGTGCAAGGCGCGCAGCAAATCTTCGATCCCATCGTATAACGGCTCGAACAATAGTCCCTCTTCGCGGCGTGCGCGGAAAGAGCTCTTGTAGAACTCCGTGAGAGCGCGATGGGTTCGTTCGGAGGCTTCGGGCACCAGCTCGCGCATGGCCACGGGAAGGCTTAATCCCACCATCCGCCTTACCTGGTTGGGGTCGGGCATCATCAGGCCTGCCTTTTCAAAAGCGCGTTCCATCGCCCAAAGGACATCTGCCTGGCCGTCGACCAAAGTGCCATCGCAATCGAACACTGCGAGCTTGCTGGTCATTTCCTACGGCCTTTGGGTTTGCCCTTGATCGGTGTCTTGGCCTTTTTCTTGGCGGTCCCCTTTGAGGTTGCCCGTGTCCGGCGTTCGCCTCTGCGCTCCTTGCGGTATTGCTTGGCGTGGCGGCGCGCTGCCTGCTTCTTCTCTGCTGGAGTGCGCTCGGGTGCTTCGTCGCGAGCGGGAGATGCATCGGAAAGCCCCTCTTCAAACCCCAGCGCCTCCATGCTCGCGGCAAAGTGCGCAGGCAGCTCCGCTGTGACGTCGAGCTTGCCGCCGCCGGTTCCTTTAGCCGCGCCCTTATTCTCGGGGGTCCCTATGATCAGGCGGCGTGCATGAAGGTGCATCTTGCGGCTGACCGAACCGGTCAGAAAAGCATCCTTGCCGCCATATTTTCCGTCACCCACGATCGGGTGACCGATAGCGGCCATGTGGACGCGCAATTGGTGTGTGCGGCCCGTGAGCGGTTCAAGCTCGACCCAAGCCGCGCTCTGCCCAGCGCGCTCGACGATGCGATAGCGAGTCTTGGCCGGCTGCCCGCTCTCCTCATCGACATGCATCTTTTCGCCGCCGGTGCCAGGTTGCTTGGCGAGTGGTGCATCGATTGTGCCTTCGCGCACTTCGGGAACGCCCACAACGAGCGCCCAGTAGACTTTGCGCGCCGAACGGCCAGAAAAGCGCCGGGAATAATTCGCCGCTGCGCCCGGCGTCCGCGCGATCAAGAGTACGCCTGACGTATCTTTATCGAGCCGGTGGACGAGGCGCGGGCGGGGGTCATCCTCAGAGCGGACAAAGGCGTCTAGCAATCCATCGACGTGCTTGTTGGTCTTAGAACCGCCCTGGGTTGCGAGCCCCGGGGGTTTGTTGAGCACAATGGCGCTCGGCGTCTCGCGGATCACCATATTATGCGCCTCGGCGATCTCGTCTTCGGTCAGCGGGCGGCGTGTCTTGGGTTGACGTTTGGCATCCTCACCGCCGGGGGGGACGCGGATGATCTGGCCTGCTTGTAAGCGATCCTCTGGCTTGACCCTGCCGCCATCGAGCCGGACTTGACCGGTCCTTGCCCAGCGCGAGATCGTCGCGAAACCGATCACCGGCAGGTTGCGCTTGAACCAACGGTCCAAGCGAATGCCATCATCGTCATCGGCAACGGTAAACTGGCGCACAGTGTCAAAGGATTTGGATGAAGAATCCTTTGTCATGGCGCGCTCTGAATCAGAACGAGGCCAATCAGGAACGCTGCCATTCCAGCAAGCAGCGAGCTTGCGCCATAGGCAAAGCATTGCAGGATCATTCCGCGGTGGACCAGCGTCACCATCTCGGCGCTGAAGGCGCTGAAAGTGGTGAAGCCGCCGAGCACGCCTACGCCTACCGCCAATCTCCAGGCCTCCGCCATCGGCGCGCTCTGGTTCGATTTCGCGAGCCAACCAAGCAGCACTCCCATCGCCAGACTGCCGACGACATTGATCGCCAGCGTTGCCCATGGGAAGCCAGAAGCCGGGCCGACGAAATAGCCCGCTGCGCGACCGATCTGGTAACGCAGCAGCGATCCCGCCGCTCCGCCCAGCGCGACATAAAGGGATGCAATAATGGGAGAGAGCGCGGTTGAAGTCATCACTGGCAAGCACCCTTAGCCATGCCCGCGCGTGCTGCATAGGCTTGTGATCAACCGCTATCCATGTCGCTTTGATACGAGGTCTAGGCGCGGCGAAGCGTTGCCAGAAGGTTACAGTACGGGGCCTCTATGCCTTGCCAATTGGCACGACCACGGTTATGTGCGCCCCAGTTTGAGCGTGAACCCACTGGGATTCGCGCCGTTTTCAGCGTTCAAAATTACGCGCTCTCCCGCCAAATTGTCTCGCGGGCTCAGGCGTTTAGTGAAATGAGGTAGTTGCCGTTTATGCAAATCATCGTCCGCGATAACAATGTCGATCAGGCCCTGCGCGCGCTCAAGAAGAAGCTGCAGCGTGAAGGTGTCTATCGCGAGATGAAGCTGCGTCGGCACTACGAAAAGCCCAGCGAAAAGCGCGCCCGTGAAAAGGCAGCGGCCGTTCGCCGCGCTCGCAAGCTCGAGCGTAAGCGGATGGAGCGTGACGGGATCAAGTAACCCGTTTGCTGGTCAAGCGCCTTTCTGAGCGCTTGAAACATATGATCGGATAAGCCATCAGGGCGCGGACTATATCCGCGCCCTTTTTTTGCTTATTGAGAGCCAGTTGGCTTTTTGCAGCCGGCGCATTTCTAGGGATCACCAATGGCCGAAGTTACTCGCGTTCCTCTCCAGCCCGTCGCCAAGGGCTCGCTGACAAAGATCTGGCTCGGCGTTGTTGTTGCTATGCTGATCGGTGCGGGCCTCGCTTGGGCAGCGGTGCCTAAAGGCTTTTCGGTCGACACGATCGTCGTAGGTGAAGGCGACTTCGCAGCCGAGGGTGATATGGTATTTGTCAAATATACCGGCTCTCTTGCTGCCACTGGCGAGGTGTTCGACGAATCGCAGGATATTCCCATTCCGGTCCCCGGCATCTTCCCCGAAGGTAGCCCCTTCCCGGTCGAGGCAGACGCGACCATTCCCGGTTTCTACCAAGGCCTTCAGCAGATGCAGGAGGGCGGCCAGTACGAACTCTATATTCCCTCAGACATGGCATATGGGTCAGAGCCGCCTCCCGGCGCGCCGATTCCCCCCGATGCCGACCTGATCTTCGAGGTCGAGGTGATGGGCATTATGAGCAGCGAAGAGTTTGACCGTAATCTGATGATCTTGCAGCGCGCCATGCAAGGCGGTCTTGGCGCTCCTGGTGGGCCTGAAGGCGGTCCCGGGGCGCCTCCGCCGTCAGCGCCCGTTCCTTAGAAGTCCACACGACACAGTTTGCGTCTACTTCCGGCCAGAGAGCTGGTTTTGAGTTGGTCTGCGAGAAGGGAATGCGCTGCACCGCACAACTCGCGCTTGAAGGCACCTCTCAGCCTCGCTAAGCGCACTGCTATGTCAGTCGATAAAGCAACGGTCGCCAAGATAGCCTCTTTGGCGCGCATCAAGATGAGCGATGAGGAGCTCGAGGCGCTCGCGCCTGAGCTGTCCAACATCCTCGAATGGGTTGAACAATTGGGTGAGGTCGATGTGACCGGGGTTGAGCCGATGGCGGCGGTGATCCCGAACACTCTTCGCCTGCGCGACGATGTGGTCGATGCCGATCCCAAGACGGGCGGTGGCAAGCGCGACGACGTCCTCGCCAATGCGCCCGCAGCTGAACACGGCTTCTTCGGCGTCCCCAAAGTCATCGAATAGGGCTGATCGAGTAGATGTCAGAACTTACCAACCTTGGCGTGAAAGCCATCCGCGATGGCGTTGCGAGCGGCGATTTCACCGCGCGTGAAGTGGCCGACAGCTTCAACGCAGCCGTCGCCGAAGCGAGCGCGCTCAACGCATTTATCGTGCCGACCCCTGAGCATGCTTTGGTCGCTGCCGACGCGACTGATAAAGCGCGCGCTGATGGCAAGACATTGGGCAAGATGGCGGGCGTTCCGATCGGGATGAAGGACCTGTTCGCCACGCGGGGCGTCCAGACGACCGCAGCAAGCCACATCCTCGAAGGCTTCACACCTGAATATGAAAGCACCGTGTCTGAGAACCTGTGGAACGCAGGGGCTGGGATGCTGGGAAAACTGAACCTCGACCAGTTCGCGATGGGGTCTTCAAACGAGACGAGCTATTTCGGCAATGTCTCTTCTCCATGGCGTAAGGAAGGCTCCAACGCTGCGATGAGCCCTGGCGGCTCTTCGGGCGGTTCGTCCAGCGCGGTTGCGGCTCGGATCGCACCTGCGGCAACCGGCACCGACACGGGCGGCTCGATCCGACAACCCGCCGCTTTCACTGGCATTTGCGGAATCAAGCCGACCTATGGTCGCTGTTCGCGCTGGGGCGTGGTGGCGTTTGCTTCCTCGCTTGATCAGGCCGGGCCGATGGCGCGCTCGGTTGAGGATTGCGCCATCATGCTCGAGGCGATGGCAGGCTTTGATCCCAAGGACGCGACCAGTCTCCAGATGGATGTGCCTGATTGGGAAGCGGCTCTGTCCGCGGACCTCAATGGCAAGCGCGTCGGCATTCCCAAAGAGTACCGGATGGAGGGGACCGATCAGGAGATCCTCGACAGCTGGGAGCAGGGCAAGGCATGGCTCAAGGATGCAGGTGCAGAGATCGTCGACATCTCGCTTCCGCACACCAAATACGCGCTGCCCGCCTATTACATTATCGCGCCAGCCGAAGCGTCCTCCAATCTCGCCCGCTATGATGGCGTGCGTTATGGTCAGCGCTCTCTGCCAGAGGGTGCGGGGCTGCAGGACATGTATGCCGAGACGCGCCATGATGGCTTTGGCGATGAGGTAAAGCGCCGGATTTTGATCGGCACCTATGTGCTCTCTGCCGGATTCTACGACGCCTATTATAACCAGGCGCAAAAGGTCCGCGCGCTCGTCGCGCGTGACTTTGAGAATGCCTGGGCCAAGTGCGACTTCATCCTTGCGCCGACGACACCGACAGCGAGCTTTCCCTTGGGAAGCCTCAACGATGATCCGCTGACGATGTATCTGAACGACGTTTTTGCGGTCCCGGCGAGCCTGGCTGGCCTGCCCGCGATGAGCGTTCCAGCTGGCCTCAACTCAGCGGGTCTCCCTCTGGGCCTCCAGATTGTCGGCAAACCATTCGATGAGCAAAGCGTCCTCAATGCAGGGCTCGCTATCCAGCAGCGCGCCGGCTTCGACCACGCACCGGAGAAGTGGTGGTGAGGGCGAAAGAGACCGCGACGATTCGCACGTGGGCCTAGTAAGCGAGAGAATTCAGGCCTTGGACGGTTTGCGCGCCGTAGCGGTTGCGCTTGTCTTCGTGCACCATGCTTTTCCCACCTATCTTCCTGGTGGTTTTCTGGGTGTGGATATATTCTTCGTAATTTCCGGCTTTGTGATCACGGGCGCATTGATGCGGGATGGCATTGATTTTCGCCGGTTCTACATTCACCGCTTCTTCCGGATCATTCCGCCGGTGTTACCGGTCCTCGCGTTTGTGCTCCTCGTCAGCGCAGCGGGGTTCTCGCTGGCTAGCAATCTGCATGTTGTTGCGTCGATGTTTAGCTTCATGAACTGGCTGCGCGTTTTCGATTCATCCGGAGGCGAGTATCTTGGACATTTCTGGTCGCTATCGATTGAAGAACAATTCTACCTTCTTTGGCCTGCTTTGCTGGCGGCTCTGATTGCGTTCAAACTGCGACCGGCGCTGGCGATTAGCGTGCTTTTGGTTGCCTCCTTGACTGTTCAGCTGGTCTTGTTCGCAACCGGCGCTTCGGTTGAACGGATTTACAACGGTTTGGACACACGGGCCTCCCAGCTGTTGATCGGATGCTTGCTGTATTTCCTCGTAGATCGAGTGAAATTCTCGCAATCCTATGCCTTGGCAGCGCTTGCCGCTTTGCTTTGCGGGTGCCTTTTTGTGGGTTCAGAATCCGATTTCTATCTAACCGCTGGCATCGGTATTGCTGGCGTACTTAGCGCCTTAGTCGTCGGCAATCTCGCGCAGCAACAAGCGGCATGGCACAAGCTCCTGCAGATCGCGCCGATGCAATGGGGCGGCAGTCGATCCTATGCGGTTTATCTTTGGCACTTCCCGCTTTTGGGGCTGTTCAAGGCCATGGCCATACCCAACGCGATTGGTGCTGCTTTCGCGTTGGCAGCAACGTGTTTTGCAGCCGAAGTATCGATGCGATTGGTAGAACGTCCCGCCAGAGCGTTGCGTGATCGTATTGATGCGTCATCGGCAAGGGCGGCGTGATGCGTCTCTATTCCTTGTACGGTGTACCCGGCGCAGTCCTGAAAGCTCTCGGCTTCCGGTTGCCTGACATCGAGTGTGTGATGGATGGACACAGCGCGCTGGTCGATTATGACTGGGGCAAGAAGAGGGTGTGCAAGCGCGGTCTTCTGGAGGCATGTTTATGACACCCGACATCCCACTTATCCTCGCCGGTATTGGCATTATGCTCGCCATTCCGCTGACTTTCATGTTTGCCAATTGGGTGCGCAAGAATGTTGATTATGGCGAGGCGCGCTTTGACGCGGAGGGAAAGGTGATCTCGGATACAACCAAGGGCTCCTCGCAAGAGACCATCCCAGCCAAGAGAAAGGACAGCCAATGACCTCGTTTGAGTGGACCATTATCGGCCTTATCATTGTTGGTGTTGTGCTTCCGTTTTGGGTGATGGTAGCGCTCGCGGTCATCGTAACGCGGCGTAAGCCAAATACTGTGATCACCACTCCGGGCCGTGCCCGCCAATATGCTGAATTGATGCGCGAGTTTGAACACGCCTTCAAGAAGACGACGGAGCGCAAGCTCGACGGGCCGACTTTGGTCGCCTGCATTCGCGACCTGAAAGCTTATCCCGAATATAAAGACGCCTCGATCCGCTTGCTCGAAGGGATCAATGTCAACGGCAACGGAGTATTTGTCGATATGGTCAAGACCGAGATGCGCGCGGTCGAAAATCACCTGCTGAGCGTCGATCCGGCTGAGACCGACTTTGGCAGCAGAGAGAAGTAAGAGATAATAAGTATGAGCACGTATCGCATTCAGGGAGCCACGGGTGAATGGGAGGTCGTAATCGGCCTCGAAGTCCACGCGCAGGTGACGAGCGAGGCCAAGTTGTTTTCCGGCGCCTCTACCGCTTTTGGCGCGGAGCCGAACAGCCAGGTTAGCCTCGTGGACGCAGCCATGCCAGGCATGCTGCCTGTCCCCAATCAGGAATGCATCCGTCAGGCGGTGCGCACCGGTATGGCGATTGAGGCTGAGATCAACAAATGGTCGCGCTTTGACCGAAAGAATTACTTCTATGCCGATCTGCCGCAGGGCTATCAGATCAGCCAGCTCTACCATCCGATTGTGGGCGAAGGATCGCTGCTGATCGAGGCGGACGAGAAACACGGTATCCCGGAGGATAAGACCATCGGGATTGAGCGCATTCACGTTGAGCAGGATGCGGGCAAGCTGATGCACGATCAGCATCCGACCATGTCTTACGTTGACCTCAACCGTTCGGGCGTCGCTTTGATGGAGATCGTTTCCAGGCCTGATATGCGCTCACCTGCTGAGGCGGGCGCCTATGTGCGCAAACTTCGTTCCATCCTGCGTTATGTCGGATCGTGCGACGGGAACATGGAAGAAGGCTCGATGCGCGCTGACGTTAATGTCTCGGTGCGCAAGGCAGGCACGGATGAGCTGGGCACCCGGACTGAGACCAAGAATGTGAACTCTGTTCGCTTTGTGATGCAGGTGATCGAGTTCGAGGCGAACCGTCAGGTCGATGTGCTGGAAAGCGGCGGGACGGTCGATCAGGAAACGCGATTGTTCGACGTTGCGACTGGCACGACGCGGACCATGCGCTCGAAAGAAGACGCGCACGATTATCGCTACTTCCCTGATCCCGATCTGCTGCCACTTGTGCTGGAGGATGATTTCCTCGAAGAGTGCCGCGCCTCGCTTCCCGAACTACCCGACGCCAAACGCGTTCGGTATGAGACCGAGCTTGGGCTCACGCCCTACAATGCGCGTGAATTGACCGCAGAGGTCGAGACTTTTGCCCGCTTTGAAACGCTGCTGAGCGCTGCTGCAGGCGCGATTGATAAGCCCGAGGCAAAAGTCGCCACGCAAGTGGCAAACTGGGCGCTTTCTGTGGCTCCGGGCGTGATCAAATCCATCGGCGAGGAAGCCAATGTCGAGCACGCGACCGCTGAGCGTCAGGCCGCCATCCTCGCCATGCAGGACAAGAGCGAGATATCGGGCGGTCAGGCGAAGGAAATCTTCGAGATCGTCCTCAAAACCGGCCGCGAACCCGATGAAATCGCCGACACTGAAGGCTTGAAGCAAGTCTCCGACACCGGAGCGATCGAAGCCGCGATCGACGAAATCCTCGCGAACAACGCCGACAAGGTCGAGCAGTACAAAGGCGGCAAAGACAAGCTCTTCGGTTTCTTCGTCGGTCAAACGATGAAGGCGATGCAGGGCAAGGCGAACCCGCAGGTGGTGAACCAGCTGCTGAAAGGCAAGCTGGGTTAAAACATGCTCCAGCGGATCGCTCTTTGGGGTCCGCTCCTAATCGCGGCCCTGCTAGCTGGCGGATACATCTACATTCACCAGCCATTTGCGCGCGATGGGACTGAGTTGCTGCAGGTTCCGCTTTCCGAAGAGGAGCCCGAACTCGATAGGGTGGGCGATCTGAAGTATCTTGGCGGGCTCGACATTCCCCGCATGGACCAGAATATCGGCGGGCTTTCGGGCCTGCGCTGGGATGCGGAGAGCGGACGCTTGCTGGCGATCACCGATGATGCGCGGTGGGTGTGGTTGGACCTGCAAGAAGATGGCTACAGGCTAGTCGGTCTCGAACAAATCGAGAGCGGGCCGCTCTTGGGCCTCAATGGCGAGCCGCTCCAAGGCAAGGAACAGGGCGATAGTGAGAGTTTAACGCAGCTCGGCAAAGGGGCTTGGCTGATCGGGTTTGAGCGCAATCATCGCGTCTTGCTCTATGTTGCCCTCGATGGCGCTGCTGCTGAAACTGCTATCGATGCTGAGGCCACACTTGGTCCGCTGGAAGAGAACGCAGGGCTAGAGACTTTAGTTTTCGGCACTCGCGTCGAACTCTATTGTGTGGAGCGGCAAGCCGCGGCAGCACGCTCTAACTGCATGCGTGCTGAGACACACTCGAGCGAGCCTGAGCCTTTTTCGGTCGAACCGCCAGCTGAGCTGAGCGCTAGAGGCGGTGTGCCGACCGATGCAGATGTGTTGGGCGACGATACGCTTGTGGTGCTGTTCCGTAGCTACTCCCCTGCTGAAGGCAACGCTGCAGCCATCGCAACGTATTCGCCCGATGGCACGCGGCGAGAGATCGCTACCTTCTTGCCGCCACTCACTGTCGACAACTTTGAAGGACTGGCTGTGCGTGAAGAGGAAGACCGCATTTTCCTCTACATCGTCAGCGACGACAATTTCTCTGGCAGCCAGCGCACATTGCTGATGAAATTTGAGCTGTTGAAAGAGCTTTAGGGGACTGTCGGCCTTCGGCCTTCGGCCAAGGCTCATTCAAGCCGCTATCGAAGCTTGCTGTCGACCCTTCTCATTGGCAGTTCCACCACTCGCATGTGCGCCAGCTTCGTATTCAAAGCGCTCGATCATGCTGCGCAGTTCTGCCGCACGCTCGTCCAGCTGGTTTTGAGCCGCATTGCTTTGTTCGGACATGGCTGCGTTTTGTTGCATCGACTGACCCATCGCTGCGATACTCTGGTGGACATCGCTGAACTTTTGAGTGCTGCGCCCTGACCGGCTGGCGAGCTCGTTGATGCGTTCATCGATATTGCCGAAGCGTTCGACCACCAGGCTCAGCAAGCCGCCCATCTGCTGTGACAAGTCGGCGCCATTGGCGATGTCTGAAGAGCTTTGCGAGATCAGAGTCTTGATCGATGACGCAGCCTCGGTTGAGCGCTGAGCAAGAGCGCGAACCTCGCTGGCGACAACGGCGAAGCCTTTGCCGCTTTCGCCTGCGCGGGCGGCTTCGACGCCGGCATTCAACGCAAGCAGATTGGTCTGGAATGCGATCCCTTCGATGAGATCGATAATGTCGCCAATCTTGCCCGCGAGTCCTTCAATGCGCGACATCGCATCGCTCACGTCGCCGATAACACTCTTGCCCTTGTCGACTTCGCCTCTGATCTCTTGCGAGATGGCCTTGGTCTCCTCGCAGAGCATGGTCGCCTCGCGCAGCTCTTCGGTCAGCTCGTTTGAGGTATTGGCCAGCTCCTCGATGCGCAGCGAATCGCGCCCAGTGCGCGTCGCAAGATCATCAGAGGCGCTGCGGATCTCGCTTGCCCCGATTGCAATGGCATCGCTGGACATGGCGACTGCAGCGACCAGGCGTTCCAGATCATGACAGGTTTCGTTCACAGCTTTGCGGATGCCTTCATACTCATCACTAAAGGGATCATCGATCCGCGCGTTCAGCTTGCCCTGCGCGAGAGCAGAGAGGCGCGTGCGGAGGGAAGTCAGGACATGCTGTTGGCGCTGAGCCAGCTCTTCGCGTTCCGCTTGCGTTGCCGCTTCAACTTCCTCCCGCTTAGCCTTTTCGGCCGCGTTGCCGAGCATCAGACGTTCAAGGCCTATACAAACGCTCATCAAGGCGGCGGATTCGATCACGACGATCAAAGCGTGAAAAAGCACCCGGTAGATATCGGGACCGCTCGCAAACACATAGACGGGCGCGGCGAAATTGAGCAGCAAATGGTGCGCAGCAATGACCAGTGTGGAGGCCAGGATTGCCCGCCAATCGGCGAGCACGACGGTAATCGCCAGGAAGGCAAAGAACGTCATATGCATGTCGATGATCCAACCGGTATCTGACGCTAGCGCGACAAATAGCGCGGCATAGACCGGGATAATTGCCCCCATCGCGATCCGGGCAACGGCATCCGTGCGTCCGGTCAAAGCGAAGAAGATGGGGCCGATCATGATCACAAACCCAATCACACCGAAGATGATCTGATCGGCAACAACGCCCCAGACCGCAGTGATAATGAAGGAGACAACGCAAAGCGCTGCCAGGTAGCGGATACCGCTGGTGCGAATAGCTGTGAGATCATTCATAGCGTTAGCCTTTGTGACTGCTCCGAAGGAGTGCACAGAGCGACTTGGGTCTTCACCGGAATGAACCCGCTGCTCAGTGCGTCGAATGCGCTTGTTTCTGGAGAAAATTGGACGATCGGATATTGGCCATCGGTGGAAAGTCCGACCAACGTCAGATTATGCTCGCGCGCCCAGTTGACCGCCGATGCTGGAGACAATTCTCCTGGCACGATCAGAACGGCCTCGCTGTCGGGCTGAGGATACCAAACGCTGATCGCGACCGCAGCCAATGCGATCGGAATCTGGATCAGTGCCACGAGGTTCTTGAGAGTGCACACAAGGTGGGCTTTAGAACTAGGTTGGCCAATTCTGCCCTATTGCTAGCCTATGTACTTTGCCCAGGTTTACCGCCTGCTGAAAGCCGGCACTTAGGCGCATGAAAAGGGCCGCTGGAGCGTCTGCTCCAGCGGCCTCTTTCGATGTTAGCTTTTGAGCGTGGCTTATGCGCGCGTGCCACTCACGGGCATTGCGCCGAAAGCACCAGCATTGACGTTGCCGGTCAGCGTGTCGCCGTCGATGGTCGCTTCACAATCGAGCGTCATCGGCATCGGGACTGTCATGTTCATTTTCCAGGTTAACGTATTTCCATCGACCTTGCCTTCTTCGACATCCATCGAACCCATGCCGCCAGCCATGTTGCCGGAGAAGGTGCCGTCGCCATTGTCGACGACGGTGAAGGTGCCGGCCTGGTCGCCCATCGGGCTCTTGACGGTGGTTGAGTAAGTTCCTGCTACAGACATGTGTAATCTCCCTTGAATAGTGGTCGCCGCCAGCCCTCGTCTGTGGCTTGGCTTGATGGCGGTTTTACAGGGTTGACGGGGGCGTTCAACCTCAAACGGGCAGGGCAAGAAAGCCGTAGCGTCACTTGCATTATGTCTCGTATCATCTCTCGGCGTTGGTCACAGTCTCCGTGCTCGCCGCCGAAGCGCGGACATCCTCTTCCCAGAATCGGACTGGCTTCAATTGGTGGTCGATATAAAGCTGCATCTGGTCGGTGTAATGCGGGCTGTCTGGACGGGTGGTCGCCGCGCCGAATGGCTGGATCGAGCGCGAGGAAACGCGCTCACCCGGCACCCATTCGACCCATTGAATGAAGCTGTCGCCGTGGACAAGGCTCAAACGCCCGTCTTCCTCGACGCGCCAAGTGGTCGACGCACGAAGCGTATCTGAACCACCATCCAATGGAAGGTCGACATCACCCTGGCGCAGGCGCAGGAGGTGGCTCAAAGGCGGATCGAGCCGCCCGAAATGCTCCATCAAATGTTCGGCGGCTGCCTCAAGGTGCTCGCTTGTATCCGGATAGCGCCCCGCATTGCCGTACTCTGCCGACATATAATCGCGCAGAATAAGATAGGCGAGCGCGTCTGCACCGCCGACATTGTCCGAAGTGTAGTCCCAGCTCAGCATCAGATTGCGCGCTCGGCCGACCAGCGGAGCTGCATCGGTGGTATCCAACTCCTCGATCGAGCTCATCATAAGGTCGACGTAGCCGCGACGTTCATAGGCGGTGTCGTACTTCATCGCTTCAAGCGCCACACGATCGAGCGGACCTTCCCATTCGGAAAGCAGCTTGTAGGCGCGCCAGGAGCGGTTGGTTTGTTTCAGCTCAACACCAAGCAAAGGCGAGAAGTCTTCCGGGTTGAGATCACTGCCCTGGCCAGCCGCTGTAAAGGGCGTGTTGTTCGAATTATAGACCCAGCCAGAGGCTGGATTTATCACGCGGGGTATCTCCTCGTAATCGACCGAGCCTTCCCAGACGAGCGCTGGATCGGTGCCGTCAAGAATACTGCGCCAATTGGCCTCCACGCTTTCAGGGCGATCAGGGATCGCGGCGTTGTAGATGTAGGCGATATTGCCTTCACGATCGGCGTAGACGAAGTTGGTTGAAGGGATGGCAAGCCGCGCAATCTGCGCTTCCCACTCGGCAAAGTCTTGCGCCTTGTTGATGCGATAATAGGCATCGAGCTGATCAATCTTGCCCATCCCCCCATAACGGATCGCAAAGTAGCCGTTGTCATTCTTGATCACCGGCCCATGAACGCTGCGATAAATCATCCGGCGGATCGGCAGTGTGACCGGGCCCAGCTTTACCGGAAGCGTGACGGTTTTGGTCTCAAGATCGAGCCATTCCCCGCCGAACATATACTGCGTGCCATCCTCGTTGACCCTCAGCATGTAGACATCGGCCATATCGGGGCGGTTGACCGTATTGGTCCAGCCGAGATTCTGGTTGTGGCCGAGGAAGGGGTAGGGCGATCCGGGGAAATTCGCACCGTGGAAGTGCCAGCCTTCGCCCGACTGGACTCCAAACTCATACCAGGCAACACCGCCCCGCAGCGGCTGGTGCGAGTTGGAAATGAGCGTTGTTGGTCCTCCCGTTCGCTCCGGCGTGACCGCCCATGCGTTTGAGCCGAGGTGATCGGCCTCTTCATCCCAGGGCAGGACCAGTCCGTGACGCGCTGTTTGCTCAGTTGCCTGATCTGCGATCGGTTCGCCATTTGGCCTGATCTCGCCTGGATCTATGCCGGGCGCAGGGCGCGGAAAGCCGGGGATGTCGGGGCCAAACTCGCGCCGCAATGGCTCGCCTTCAACCAGCGGGCCAATGACATTGCCAAGCCCGTAGAAGAATGGCTGACGCAGAGCGAAACCGGCCGCGATATCTGTGCCATTGACCGGAAAGAGATTGGCGAGCTTCACTTCGCCTGGGTTCTCTGCTGCGTATTGGTTGAGTCCTGCTGCATAGGCTTCAAGCAAAGCGCGGGTGTCTTCAGGCAGCCCGGGATATTCGCGCTCCGCCGTGCCGCGGGCATCGATCAGGTGGTAGGCATAATCAAACGGCGCCCCGGCCTGTCCAGCAATCGCGCCATACCGTCCGCGCGACATCGCAACGACGTCTTGTAACGTGAAAAAATCATCCTGCGAGTGAGCAATCGCCACGCCAAACGCGACATCGGCATCAGTCTCACCATAGATCATTGGAACGCCATATTCGTCGCGCACAATCTCCGCCGAATATTCGCGATATGCCGGTGCCTCGGCGGTGGTGGCAGAGAATGGCTCCCACGTCGCCAGCGCGATGAAAGTGGTGACGAGCAGCGCTACGATGCCGATCACGGCAAGCTTGACGATTTTCATGGGGATTGCAGTCTCTCTCGATATCTCTCTTGGGGAAGACAATCGCCGGGGGAGAGGTGAAGGTCAAGCACACTTGCAAAAGCTTGGCTTTGACCTACCTACTTGAGTAACACACCTATTTATCTCCTGCCTTTAGGGATCAGGCCAAAGGAGCCAACATGAATCTCGAGAAGTTCACCGACCGCGCCAAGGGTTTCTTGCAAAGCGCACAGACCGTCGCGATCCGCATGAACCATCAGCGGATCACGCCGCTGCATCTCGTCAAGGCGTTACTCGAAGATGAAGAGGGCATGGCTGCAGGCCTAATCCAGCGCGCGGGCGGTGATGCGAAGCAAGCGGTGAACGCGACCGATTTGGGGCTCTCCAAAATCCCTGCCGTCACCGGCAGCGGCGCTCAGTCAACGCCGGGCATGGACAATGATCTTGTCCGAGCGCTCGACAATGCTGAACAGCTCGCTGAGAAGGCAGGGGATAGCTTTGTCACCGTAGAGCGGATGCTGACCGCGCTGACAATGGATCAGGGTGACGCGGGCAAGGCGTTGAAAGAGGGCGGGGTGAGTGCGCAGGCGCTCAACTCCGCGATCGAAGACCTGCGCGGCGGCAAAAAGGCGGACAGCGCAAACGCTGAAAGCACTTATGACGCGATGGAGAAGTTTGCCCGCGACCTGACGCAAGCGGCGCGTGATGGCAAACTCGATCCGGTCATTGGCCGCGACGAGGAAATCCGCCGCACAATCCAGATTCTCGCTCGCCGGACGAAGAACAATCCAGCCATCATCGGTGAACCCGGCACAGGTAAGACTGCGATTGCCGAAGGGCTCGCGCTTCGGATCGCCAATGGTGATGTGCCGGACAGCCTCAAGGGCCGCACGCTTATGAGCCTCGATATGGGCGCGCTGATTGCAGGCGCGAAATATCGCGGTGAGTTTGAAGAGCGGTTGAAGTCGATCCTTGACGAGGTTCGCCATGCGGATGGCAATATCATCCTATTCATCGATGAGATGCATACGCTGATCGGAGCGGGCGCGAGCGAAGGGTCGATGGATGCCTCTAACTTGCTCAAGCCAGCTTTATCACGCGGAGAGCTGCACTGCATCGGCGCGACCACGCTCGATGAATATCAGAAATATGTCGAGAAGGACCCAGCGCTCCAGCGCCGCTTCCAGCCGGTTTATATCGAAGAACCGACGGTCGAGGACACGGTTTCGATCCTGCGCGGGATCAAGGACAAGTACGAGCTGCACCACGGCGTGCGGATTACCGATGGAGCGATTGTAGCGGCGGCGAAACTTTCCGACCGCTATATCCAAAACCGCTTCCTGCCAGACAAAGCCATCGACCTGATGGACGAGGCCGCCTCGCGCATCCGTATGGAAGTGGAGTCCAAGCCCGAAGAAATCGAAGTCCTTGACCGCCGCATCATCCAGATGAAGATCGAGGAATCTGCATTAGAGAAAGAGGACGATGCTGCCTCCAAAGAGCGGCTCGAGAACCTGCGCAAGGAATTGGCGCAGGTCGAACAGGAATCGTCCGAGCTGACGACGCGCTGGCAGAATGAACGCGACAAGATCGAAGCCGAGGGCAAGATTAAGGAAGAGCTTGATGCTGCTCGGCTGGAACTCGAACAGGCCGAGCGTTCGGGCGACCTCGCCAAAGCAGGGGAGTTGTCATACGGCACCATCCCCGCACTCGAGAAAAAGCTCGCCGAAGCAGAGGACCTCACCGAAGACGCGCTGCTGCGCGAAGAAGTGACCGAAGAAGACATCGCCAGCGTGGTCAGCCGCTGGACCGGCATTCCGATCGACAAGATGATGGAAGGCGAGCGCGAGAAGCTGCTTGAAATGGAGAGCATTCTTGGCAGGCGGGTGATCGGTCAGAAAGACGCCATAGTCGCTGTCTCCAAGGCTGTGCGCCGCGCGCGGGCTGGCTTGCAAGATCCCAACCGACCGCTCGGATCGTTCCTGTTCCTCGGCCCGACCGGCGTGGGCAAGACCGAGCTTACCAAGGCGCTGGCTGGATTCCTGTTCGATGATGACCAGGCACTGGTGCGCATCGACATGTCCGAATTCATGGAGAAGCATTCGGTAGCCCGCTTGATTGGCGCGCCTCCGGGCTATGTCGGCTATGACGAAGGCGGGGTGCTGACCGAAGCTGTGCGCCGCCGTCCCTATCAGGTGGTGCTGTTCGACGAGGTCGAAAAAGCGCACACCGACGTGTTCAACGTGCTTCTGCAAGTGCTCGACGACGGGCATTTGACCGATGGTCAGGGGCGCAAGGTTGATTTCTCCAACACGCTCATCATCCTCACTTCCAACCTCGGCAGCCAGTTCCTGTCGAACCTTGGCGATGACCAGAAGGTCAAGGATGTCGAGGATCAGGTGATGGACGTTGTGCGCGGCCACTTTCGACCCGAATTCCTCAACCGACTGGATGAGATCATTCTGTTCCACCGCCTTGCCATGGAGCACATGGCGCCGATCGTCGAAATTCAGGTCAAGCGGGTGCAGAAGCTGTTGGATGACCGCAAGATCACGCTCGACTTAACAGATGCAGCTTTGCGCTGGCTAGGGCGGGTGGGGTACGACCCGGTCTACGGCGCGCGGCCGTTGAAGCGAGCCGTGCAACGCTATCTTCAAGACCCGCTCGCTGAAATGTTGATCGAGGGTAAGGTTTCCGATGGAATCACGCTGAAGATTGACGAGGGCGACGGCGAGCTGAAGATGGAAGTGGCCTAGAAGCGCTTCATTCAGGATCGATCCAAGCAAGGCGATTCTTGCCTACTTGGTAGAATGTTGCGTTCAGCAGTCTATCGGTGCACTAAAAATATAGTGCGTTGCAGCATGGCAATCTGATCCATCGCTGCATTGTGGGATTCGCGCAACACAAGGCGAAATTATGGCAAGAAACGTGGGTTCTTTCTGAACGGCACATTTACACTTGCTCTTCGCTATTGCACAAACCGACCACCGCAGGGGCTGGACTGCGTTCAGGGTGTTTTGGTGACGTGCAGGGGGTAAGCTGCATTTCTCCATTCTGAAAGAGTGGTCCGGGTTCTGGTTATTTCAACTGGAGTGATCATGAAAAAGTTTTCCAACAATTCGCTGAAGGCGCTCGCCTTTTCAGCGTCGGCACTTGCCTTCGTAGTCGCGGGTCCCGCGAACGCGCAGGACGAAGCTGCTGATGAGCAGGCTGCAGAAGAAGACGAAGAAGAAGTGGTCGATGTGACGACCGACGAGGAAGCTGATGCGCCTCCTCAAGGCGGCATCACTGTCACCGGGTCTCGTATTGTTCGAGATACCTACAGCTCGATTTCACCACTCCAGGTGATCACTACTGAGCAGTCGCGGACTGTAGGTTTGTTTGATCCTTCGCAGATTCTTCAGCGTGATGAAGCTGCGGCAGGTCAGCAGATCGATGCGACGTTTGCCGGCTTTGTTGTCGACAATGGTCCGGGTTCGGCCACGCTGAACCTGCGTGGCCTGGGTGCTGACCGTACGCTCCTTCTCGTTAACGGCCGTCGTCTCGCGCCGGCTGGCGTGGAAGGCGCTCCGGTGAACCCATCGATTAACCTGCTGCCTGGATCTTTGATCGAACGGTTCGACCTGCTGCTCGACGGTGCATCGTCGGTCTACGGTTCTGACGCTGTGGCTGGTGTTGGTAACATTATCCTGCGTAAGGACTTTGACGGTCTTGAGCTGTTTGCACGCGGCGAAATCAACCCGCAGGGTGCGGGTGAAGACTACACGCTGAGCGCTGCTTACGGTATCAACCTCGATCGTGGTTTTATCGGCCTTGGCGTTGAGTATGACTATCGTGACGCGATCCGTTTTAACGACCGTGATTTCTTCGAGGGCTGTACGACCGATCTGGAAGTTGATCAGAACGGCAATATTTTCACGCAGAACGTGCGGACACGCGCTATCGTAGAAGATGACAGCGGCGGCGCAATCACCGCCCAAATCGGTGAGTGCCGGACCACTGGCTTCACGAGTGACTTCCAAGGTCGCTTCATCGTCGACAACACCTTCCTCAACTCGGTGTTCGCCGTTCGAAACGGAGACTTCGCCAACCTCGAGCAGTTCGGGCTGACGGGTCTTGGTACTCGTGAAAACCAGTTCCTGAACCCTGTCGACCTTGACGGCAATGGCTTCCAGGATGTCGACAACCAGAACTACCTGGGTGCGGGTCAAAATGACGAGCAGGTCTTCCTGAGCGAACAGAAGCTTTTCAACGCCATGGCTTATGGTGAGTACACCTTTGTTGGAGAGGCGAACCTCACCGCTTATTTTGAGGCTAATTACAGCCGTGCGGAAATTTTGAACGACAACTTCGGTGTGTTCCGGATCGACCCTCGTGTCCCGGCGGATAATGCCTTCAACCCTTGTAATATCGACACAGGTGGTGCCGATTGCCGTCAGGTGGACAACGACCTGTTTTTTGCAACGGGTGGCCCGTTCGCTATTTGGGGCGGCGCTCGTGGTCCAACCGGTGTCAATTTGACGGTTCGTCCGTTTGTTTCGGTCGAAGGTGACCGCAACAATGTCGACATCACTCAGGAACAGTATCGTGGTGTGCTCGGCCTGCGTGGCGACCTCCCACTTATTGGGCCGAGCTGGCGCTTTGATGCCTCCTTCGTCCATTCGCGTTCCGAAGGTAAAACTGTCCGTTTTGGTCTGCGTGAGGACAAACTGGCATTCTCGTTGGGCATCGACCCAACCCTTGACTTTAACGGTGACGGGGTGATCGACAATACCGGCGACGGTATTGCAGATGACTATGATGACAACGTTCAGTTTGGTGACAATGTAGTCTACAACAATCCGGGTATCACCCCTTGTGACGCGAGCGCTCTTGCAAATCCAAATGCCGCGCTTCCTGATCTGACTCAGGGCTGCGTTCCGGTAAACCTGTTCGCGCCAAGCTTGATCAACTCACTTGTGGGTGAATTCGCGACCCAAGCTGAGCGTGATTACCTCATTGGTGAGCGCGGCTTTGATACGGTTTATGAACAAACAGTTTTGTCGGCGTTTGTAACCGGTAGCCTGTTTGACCTTCAGGGTGGACCGGTTGGGGCTGTGCTTGGTGTTGAATATCGCGAGGACTCGATCTCCTCCGAGCCAGACGCGGTCTTTTCGAACGGTCTGTTCCTCAACTTTAACGCCGACCAAGGTGCCGCAGGCTCCAAGTACATTCTCGAAGGCTTTGGTGAGCTTGACCTGCCTTTGGTGGCTGGCAAGCCATGGGTTGAAGAGCTGACGGTCAACGTTTCTGGCCGTATTACGAAGGAAGAATTCTACGGAACCAACGCGACCTACTCGCTGAAAGGTGGCTGGCGCCCGGTCGTTCCTTTGCTCCTGAAGTTCAGCTACGGTACTTCGTTCCGTGCACCGAACCTGCGGGAGAACTTCCTCCGCCAGCAAACTGCCTTTAACACCATCTTCGACCCCTGCGCTGTTCCCAGCGAAGCGTTCGATTTCCTCGGTGGAACGGGCTACAACCCTGATAACGATCCGCGTGCTCAGACGACGCTCGAAAACTGCATCCGTGAAGGCCGTGATCCGACCCAGGTCGGTCTTGCGCCCAACACGAACACTCTGCAGACGGCCAGCGCTGAGATCCGTTCGGGCGGTTCGTTTGACATTGATCCTGAAACTTCACGGTCCATCACAACCGGCTTCGCGTTCGAAGAACAGATTGGTGATGGGTTCGATGTTTCGATCAACGTGAACTACTACGATATCAAGGTTCGCAACGCGATTGTTGAAGCGAATGCTCAATTCATCATCTTTGACTGCTTTACGCGTGATGATGGCAATCGCAGCGCCTTCTGTGATCGTATTACCTTTGACCCACTTAACGGTGTAGTAAATGGTACTGACCGTGGTTTGATTAACGGGATTCAGAACGACTTCCTAAACTTCGACACCGAATCGGTGCGCGGTTTGGATATCAACACTTCGTTCGGTAAAGACATCACGATTGGTGGCGAGGTTATCGACGTTGGTCTCGATCTGCGCGCTAACCGTCTGATTGAGCGTAGCACGGTGTTCATCGACGATAACGGCAACGTTACAAGCGACGAAGACCAAGGTGAATTCGGCCTGCCAAAGTGGACCGGTCGTGCTCTGATTACCGCTGGCTACAAGGATTGGCTTGCTACCTGGCAGATCCGTTACACAGGATCGGTTGAGCAGGACATTGATGGCATTGACGCGTTTGCCGACGCATTCCGCAATGGTCCTGACGGGGGTGTTCCTGTAACTGAGACTGGGCTTAACGCACCAAACCAGTTCAGTGACACGTGCCTAGGCGCCGGTTCGGCAGTTGTTGCCGGTGACGGAGTGTTCTGCCGCGACGTTGGCTTCGCTGATGAGCAGTTCTTGCACACGGCATCGATCCGTTATCGCGGTCCTAACTTCACTGTGTTGGTCGGTGTCGATAACATCTTCAACACCGCACCGCCGCAGGTGGATTCAACTGAAGTTACGTCTGTTGCCAACACCGCAATTGGTCTCGGCTACGATTACGACGGACGCGAGTTCTTTGCTTCGGTCCAGTTTGAATTCTAATCGCTAGCGAAAGCGCAACGAAGAAATAAGAAAGGCGGCTGTCCGGCTCTTGCGGGACAGTCGCCTTTTTGCTTAAACTGCCACGAGAATCTGCTGAGTTGGAGGCAATGTAGATTTCTTGGGGTAAATCTTAAAACGAGTGAGAGTTCGCAAAATGAAATTCCTTAAAGCACCGTTGATGGCAGCCGTGCTTGGCACTTCAGTATTAGGTCTGAGTGTTGCTGCCCCCTCCGAAACGCAGGCAACGCCCGCGGTTCCAATTGATGTTTGGGCGTTGCGTGACGTCGTCAACACAGTCGATCTGTCACCAGACGGCAAACACCTGTTGGTCCACATCAATCCAAGCCGTGAAGGCGAGTATCTGCTTCAGATTTACAAGGTCGACGATATGTCGACGCCTTATCGGACCCTGAATGCCGATCCGATGGAGATCTTCACCGCACGGTGGGTAAGCGACAATGTCATTGTTGGCCGGGCTTGGGAGCAAAAGCGTACACGCGTCCGTCGTCAGGAAGATGACACACGCAACTATGCGACTTATTTCTACAACCTCGAAGCCAACAAGTTTAGCCAAGTCTCTGACAACCTAGTTGTCGTTAACACTTTGCCTAATGAACCAGATCGTGTGTTGGTTGCAGCGCCTGAAGCCAATGCCTCTTTAGGCGTTGATCCGTTCCAGGCTTTCCGTCCGCGTTCATTCTACAAGCTGAACCTGCGTACTGGCTCCAAGAGTTTGGTGATCCGAGGGACCAGTAAATATGGCCGAATTCAGTTCGATAATGACGGCAATCCCCGTTATGCGGAAGGCATCGATGGCAACAAGGTAAAGACTTACTATCGTAAGCCAGGGGACGGATCTTGGACTCAGTTCGGCCCTGAATACGACCAAAACGATCATACAAATCTTTACCGGTTCCTGAGCCGCTTCCAGGGTTTTTGGGGCTTCGATCACGAGAACACCAATATTGGTTATCTGATCGAAACCCGAAATGGCGCCGACAAGGCATCGCTCTGGGAATTCAACTTCGAGACCGGGCAATATGGCCGGGAACTTTTCAAGTCGGAGGAATCCGACGTCATGGGCATTGGCCTGCACTCGATCCCAGGCAACAACAAGCTTGCTTGGGCGATGTATCCGGGGGCCAAGCGTGAAATGCACTTCTTCGACGAAGATGAGGCTGCGCTTTATGCAGCTCTGGAATCGCAGATTCCCTATGCGCATCAGGTAAGGATCTCGAGCCGGTCTTATGACGGTCGGACGATGGTGGTTACCAATTCTGGACCGAAAGATCCCGGTTCGTTCTGGCTTGTGAAGGACGGGCAACTGGCCAAGCTTGGAAGCCGTAACCCGCTTCTCAATCAAGATGCGCTGGCTGATGTGAAATACATCCGCTATCCATCCCGTGACGGCAAACTCATGATCCCGGGCTATGTAACAATCCCGAAGGGCGAGGGACCGTTCCCACTCATCGTGCAGCACAATGGTGGACCGCACGTAAACGCTGTCCAGGGCTATTCCGAGTTTGGCCAGATGTTCGCAAGCGCGGGCTACATGGTTCTCTATCCTCAAAACCGGATTTCGACCGGATGGGGCAAGCAGCACTTTGATGCCGGCTATGGTGAGCACGGGCTCGCTATGCAGGACGACAAGGATGACGGCGTTAAGTACCTGATCGAGCAGGGCTTGGTTGATCCCGACCGTGTCGCCTTCTGGGGTTGGTCTTATGGCGGCTATGCCGCGCTTGTCGCGTTGAGTCGTGAAGAGCAGCTGTATCAGTGCGCGATCGCCATCAACGCGGTGGCGGACCCTGCCAAGAGCTTCCGTTTGGGTGCTGGCCGCGCCGGGAGCGGCGCTGCGAAGGCCTTTATCGACTGGGCCGAGCGCCGCGGATCAATTGGGATCAACCCGATTGCAGAAGTAGATAAGGTCAACATTCCACTGCTTATGGTGCATGGAAGCGTCGATCGTCGCGTCCTCTACTATCACTTTGAGGATTACCAGAAAGCGTTTGAAGCTGCTGGTAAGACTGGTGAGTTTGTTACACTGGTTGGCGCTGATCACTTTGGTGCTACGCAAATGTTCAACCACCAACAGCAGCTCTACACCAAGATGTTTGACTACCTTGCGAACGATTGCGGTCCAGGCGGACTGTAGAGCTTTCGCGTCAGCTTTGGCTGACTCAAATTTAGAATGGGCCGCCGGCAGTCCTTGGGCTATCGGCGGCCCATCTTTTTGGGCTGGAACTAAGTCACAGCCTTGTGGATACAACCTGTCATGAAGTTTGCACTCGTTGAGCGCAGCGACCTTGCCGACTTAGCCCAAACCTAAGCGCGCGACGAACGCGCTACGATCCGTGACTTCCTGCCTTAAGAACAAGCAGAAGGCTTGGGGCAGGCCATGGCCGAGAGTGGCGCTTAGCTGCAGGTCGCATTGATCGGACTATCTATGAAGTCACTGATCTGGCGTTCGAAGATCCTTTAGAGGAACAGCTTTCTAGACTGGATACTCTCGTATGCTGCCAGGCGCGAGAAGGACTGCAATATCGCTACCGCTCAATCCGTGCACCAGAACCTGACGTCGTAAGCAAGGGCGCTGAACCGGTGTTAGACGCCTTCACCGACTTCATGGACTCATCAGAGGAACTCGAACTGATGCGGTCAGCCACCGGAGGGTAGGAGATTTCTCTGTGTGATACCCGGGCTACGCTCCGCACTCTCGGACATGTCCCAATCAGCCATAATGATCCAGTCATCGGCAAGGAGCGGTCGACCGCGTACATCTTCGGCCTGACGCAGGAGTGGCAACCAGACTGGGTCGGGTTGCTATTGTGTGAAGACACCGGAGTTGAGCACAAAGAGGACCTTGCGGGTTCCATCCCAACTTTCAAACGGCGCCCCTGCTCAGAGTTCTACCGCAGCTACATGTCAGTCTCGATGCTCCATGGGTCGCGCTGGCCGACCTTCTTTGACCGGTTGGCCCCGCTATAGGTGCCGACCCCTTTCTTACTGCTAGAACAGTCGTAGATCTTCAAGGTGCTGACCAGCGCCATCAAGCGTGCGGGGCAGGGTACGGACAGGAGGATTAACACAGAGAGTGAGGTCGCCTCCATGTCGCTTGTGAAGGGTCCAAGAAATGCAGCACCATGGTCTTGTCGCGAATGAACAGAGCCAGTTGCGCCGAGAGTCTACTCGCTGTGTCCTGGCTGCCGGACTGAGAAAATTGTCAACCTGAGCAATAGCGTCGGATTGATCGTACAGCGGCGAGGCCCTGACGCACAGGCGACTGGACGCCAATCATTCTCCATGGAATCGCGTAGAGCGGAGGCCGCCTAGAGACGCTGTGGCCTCTGCAATCTGTCCTGGTAGGACAAAAAAAGGGGCGGACCGAAGCCCGCCCCTTCTGCGTTTTTTGTCAGGTTCTCTTAGAATGAGAACTGCACGGTACCAGCGTACGAACGACCACGAATGTCGTAGACGTTCGGGAAGGTGTTACCCGAGTTGTTGGCGGTTGAGCCAATGTTCGAGCCGACGATCGGTGGTGACTTGTCGAGCAGGTTCTGGACGCCAAGGACCAGAGTAACCGGCTCAAGCTCGGCACGGATCGTGAAGTCGAAGTAGCTGAACGCGTCGATTGATTCGAACTCAGGCTGGAAGTTACCTGCCTGTGCCGGCTCAATTTCGAAGCTATCGATGTAACGCCAGTTAAGCGAGAAATCGAAGATGTCGTACGACAGAGTGTTCCGCCAGTTCCATGAGAACTCTGGGTTCAAAGCGCCCGAGCCAACACCACCGCAGTTGGTTGAGTAGAAGCCAACACACTCACGGTTTACACCGCTTGGTGAAGACTGGAACTCTTCGTTGTTGGTCCAGTTACCGGCGAAAGACGAAGTCCACTGGATATCAGCTGAAATGTCAGTGTTGTAGCTGACAGTCAGGTCGATACCGTCCGTGAAGATCCGACCCTGGTTGGTACGGAACAGCGGCAGACCAGGCGTGGTCGACAGCTCGCCGAACAGGTTACCGGTGGCCGGGTTACGAAGGATGCCGGTGCAAGCTGGATCGGTCGCCGAAGACGAGTCAATCGTGAAGTTGCCCTGCGCATAGTCCGGACCGAAGCAGCTCTGGAAGACGTCGTCTTCCGTTGGCGTGGTGATCGCTCCGGTGACAGTGATGTTGTAGTAGTCAACTGTCATCACGAGGCCCGGAGCAAAGTCCGGCTGCCATACGGCACCAAGGGTCCAGGTATCAGCGTCTTCCGAATCAAGGTTCGGGTTGCCGCCGCTGGTTTGGTTAACCTGTCCGGCAGGGTCGACGATGATCGAACCAATCAGACCAGGACCAGCAGTCCCTGGGATCTGTGCAAGGCAGACGGCCCGCAGATCAGCGTTAGCTGTCGGAGCGGTGCCTGCGCACGGATCGGCAGAGAAGTTTGCAAGACCGGTGACCTGCGGCGAGAACAGCTCGAAAGTGTTCGGCGCACGGGTCACACGCTGGAAGTTTCCGCGGAACTGCAACGACGGAACTGGTGACCAAGTACCGCCAACTTTCCAAGTGTATTCGGTGCCGGTTGTCGAGTAGTCGGAAATACGACCACCGAGCTGCAGCGTAAGCTCGTCAGCAAATGAGGCACCTTCAACGATCGGAATAACGAGTTCGGAGAAGACTTCCGAAACATCGTACTGACCGACGAAGTCAGGCTGTGCTGCACCGTTACCCAGAACTTCCGAAGGAGTCTGCGAAAGCAGATCCGAAGTCGTTCCGGCAGTGTAATCACGATGCTCAACGCCAAGCACAACGTTCACGCCCGTTTCTGCCCAAGGCAGAGTCAGGCCAGGCTCACCAGTGATGTAGCCACCAAGCTGAAGCAGCTCGTTGAAGTTTGACTGCTGGTTACCAGTGTCGATGAAAGCGATTGCTTCTGGCTGCACCGTACCGGTGTCGCCAAAGATGTTAATCGGGAAGCAGCCACCGCTTGGATCGATACAAGTGGTCGTGCTGGTCGCGTTAAGCGACTGCAGCAGGCGCGAACGCAGGCCGTTACCGGACTGACGACGTACACGCTCACTTTCACCATATGCACCAAACACTTCGTACTGAATGGTGTCAGTGATATCACCTCGAGCACCAACCTTGATCTGCCAAACGTCGCTTTCGCGAACCGACAGACGCTCACCGAATTCCACGAGACGACGACCCAGTGTCAGGTCGACAGTGGTGAAGTTCGGATCGCTCGGATCGACTGCAGCGCGCGCTGCGGCACAAGCGGTTGGATCGAGGAACGGTTCCACAACGCCCGGGGCACTAACCGCTGGGGTCGTCATAGTTGCAGGCTGGAAGAGCTGCGTATCACGGGCACACAGCTGGTCGACCAGTGCATCGGGCAGGAACGGGTTCGAAAGCGGGATCGGTGCAGTAACACCGAAGGTACCCGAAGGTGCACCGTTGGTTTCAACCGTGCTGTTCACGTACATTGCTTCACCGAAGAACTCGAGTGATGAGTTCACTTCGTAGTTACCTTGGGTGAAGATACGATACTGTTCCAGAGGAGTCTGGAAGTAGTTGAACGGGTTGAAGTTAAACGGCGTAAAGCCTGGCTGCAGCGTACCCGAACTTGGGTCGAGCTGAACAAAACCAGTGTTGCTTTCAGCGCCTGTATCCGGATCAACAGTGATGTTGTTCAAGAGGCCGCTTGCGCCGCCTGCTGCCGAGATACGGATTGGGGTGGTTGTAGGCGAACCCCCGGGGTTACCGCTGACCGAACTGATGTTGAATTCAGAGAACGAACGCTGACCCTGACGCAGAGGATCGCGGTTGGTGTAACCCACGCTCATGACAACGTTGCCGCGACCACCGTCAAGGTTTGCACCAAGGGTAAGGTCGGTGCGGAAAATGTTGCCGTCGCCTTCCTCAGTGATGTTGTTGGTGACGTTGATCTCAGCACCTTCGAAGTCGGTCTTGGTGACAAAGTTGATCACACCAGAGATCGCATCGGCGCCGTAAGTTGAGCCAGCACCACCAGTCAGAACGTCAACACGCTCAAGAAGGGCAACCGGGATGATGTCCAAGTTGACTTCAAGCGTCGTCGTTGACGGAGTAACGCGCGTTCCGTTGAGAAGCGAAATGTTACGGTTTGAACCGATACCGCGGAGGTTGATCAGCGTCGAACCGCCGTTACCGTTGTTGGTGTTTGACCCGATGCTGTTTACGACACCTGGAATTTCACGAAGAACTTCTTCGACACCAGAAGTCTGCTGCAGTGTCAGTTCGGCTTCGCCGACGACAGCAACTGGGCTGGAAAGTTCGAGGTTCGGATTGCTGACGCGAGTACCCGTCACGATGATCGCGTTGCTAGTCGATGCTCCCTCTGCGGTATTCTCTTGGTCTTGCGCGAGAGCCGGAGAGGCTGCGAGAGCCAGACCAATGGCAATCGAGCCTGTGCTCAACTGCAAACGAGTCATATTTCTCATAATATTAAGTCCCTACTTTTCGTCGGCTTTCCCCTCCAAGGCGCGGGGCGTCTCAATAAGAGGAAAGCCTATTTGAGGAATCGGCTTCTGGTGAACGAAAACATTCCACCCCTTACAGAAGCCTTTCCATGGTTCAGCGTTGACGAATTTGCAGATGAAAGGGAAGGGAAGACAGGGCCCGCAAGCAAATCCCGCAATGTGTGTAACATCCATGTCACACACCTGTGTCTGACAAGTTAGGCATGTTTATGCGAGCGCTCTGCCGCTGGCGTGGAAAGCGCCACCAGCAACTGAATTAGTCAACAAAAACCGATAAATGCCCCAATCAGATCAGCCGACATTGTCATGACTGTTTCCTCTGCAAACAACAACCGCCTCTTCTACTGATGACAAAGACAATGTGCAGGGCCGCATGACCTCTTAAAATCAGTGCCTCGATAAAGGGGTGTGATCGCAATCGCACTCACCCGATCTGGAAACTTGATTCACTGCTCAGGCTCACATAGGTGAGTGGCAAATAACAACGTTTACGTAAACGGGAAGGAAGCATACACCATGGCAACAGCCTATATCGTCGACGCCGTACGCACTGCAGGGGGACGCCGGGGAGGCCGCCTTGCAGGGGTTCATCCGGTCGATCTGCTTGCCAAAAGCCTTGATGCGGTCGTGGATCGCAGCGGGATCGACCCCGCAGCGATTGACGATGTGGTGACCGGCTGTGTGAGCCAAGGCGGAGAGCAAGCCATGCAGGTGGGCCGCATGGGTGTGCTTGCTTCCAAACTGCCTCAGTCGACCCCAGCTGTGACAATTGACCGCCAGTGCGGTTCCTCGCAGCAGGCGATCCAGTTTGCCGCGCAAGCCGTGATGAGCGGTACGCAAGACGTGGTGATTGCGAGCGGGGTTGAGAGTATGACCCGCGTGCCGATGGGCTCAACCGCGACGTTCCACATGAAGGAAGGGCTGGGACACTACAAATCTCCGGGGCTCGAAGATAAATACCCCAAAGTCCAATTCAGCCAGTTTATGGGCGCTGAAATGATTGCCAAAAAGCATGGCATGACCAAGGAGGAACTCGACCAGTTCTCGCTAGACAGTCACCTAAAGGCCAAGGCAGCCACTGAAGCGGGCGCGTTCGAGGACGAAATTGTGCCAGTGGCGATTGAAACACCGGAAGGTGACGACACGCATACATTCGATGAAGGTATCCGTTTTGACGCGACGCTCGAAGGCATTGCGGGGGTCAAGCTGATCGATCCTAATGGAATGGTGACCGCTGCAAGTGCGAGCCAGATCTGCGACGGATCCAGCGCAGTTCTGGTTGTGAGCGAGGAGGCGCTGAAGCGTCACAACCTGACTCCGATGGCGCGCATCCACAATCTGACCGTGACCGCTGGCGACCCAGTGATCATGCTCGAAGAGCCGCTCTTTGCGACCGACAAGGCGCTGGAGCGCGCTGGCCTGAAGATCGACGATATCGACCTTTACGAGGTCAACGAGGCGTTTGCTCCGGTTCCGCTTGCATGGCTCAAACACACCGGCGCTGACCCGGAAAAGCTCAACGTTCATGGCGGCGCGATTGCTCTAGGCCACCCATTGGGTGCATCGGGCACCAAACTGATGGCGACCTTGGTCCACGGGCTTAAGCGTCACGGCAAGAAATACGGTCTGCAAACGATGTGCGAAGGCGGCGGCGTTGCCAATGTCACCATCGTTGAATCGGTATAAATTCAAACCCCTATTCGAGAGGAAGAGAGAGTAATGGAAGTTTCATCCAACACACCCGCCGTCGTCACTGGCGGTGCATCGGGTCTCGGTGCAGCGACGGCTCGCGCGCTTGCTGCCAAGGGCGCCAAGGTCGCGATCTTCGACATGAACGAAGAGAAGGGCGAAGCAATGGCAGCCGAGATCGGCGGCATTTTCTGCAAGGTCAATGTGACCAGCGATGAAGACGTCGATGCCGGCTTTGCCAAGGCACGCGAGGCACACGGTCAGGAACGGATTCTCGTCAACTGCGCGGGCATCGGTAATGCGATCAAGACTGCAAAACGTTCGAAGGAAGATGGCTCGATCAAGGAGTTTCCGGTCAGCGCGTTCGACTTCGTCATCCAGGTCAACCTCGTTGGCACCTTCCGCTGCATCACTAAGTCAGCCGCTGGCATGCTGACGCTTGATCCGATGAGCGAGAACGGCGACCGCGGCGCGATCGTTAACACCGCATCAGTTGCAGGCGAAGACGGTCAGATCGGCCAGGCGGCTTACTCGGCTTCCAAGGCTGGCGTCATCGGCATGACCCTGCCGATTGCCCGCGACCTGATGAACGAAGGCGTCCGAGTGAACACGATCCTGCCGGGCATCTTCGACACGCCGCTGCTCGCAGCCGCGCCGCAAAATGTGCGCGACGCGCTCGCTGCATCGGTGCCATTTCCCAAGCGTCTGGGCATTCCGGAGGAATATGCCAAGCTCGCTATGTGCATGATCGAGACCGGCTATTTCAACGGCGAAGATGTGCGGCTTGATGGCGGGATTCGGATGGCGCCGCGCTAAGCAATCACCCTTGAAACAATATTAGGGCTCTCGCGCTGCGGGGGCCCTTTTTGTTTCACACGATAAGGGGTTTGCGCGAGCTGAGCGGGTAATTGCCGCGAATGCACTTGCAACCCGCTCTCGCCTTCGTAACAAACTCCATAGGAAACATTCTCACAATCCTTTTGCACAAGGCGCATCACTCGCGCCTACGCCCCACCAACTGGAAACAGGACCACAATGACCTTCAAACCAGCCCCCATTTTCGCCTCCGTTTCAGCGCTTGCCTTGCTCGCGGGCTGCTCAGCCTATTCAAGCGACAGCAGCCTTGCTTCGACCCCTGCACCGGTCGAGACGACTGCCGAATACAACCCGGTTATCCCTCAAGGCACCGGATATTTCGCTCAGCCTAGCACGCTGCCCTTCGCGGCGCCGGACTTCGCCCGCATTACCGAGGATGACTATCTCGATGGGATTATGCAGGGTATGGAGATCCAGAACGCAGAAGTTCAGGCGATCATTGATAATCCGGCTGCACCGACCTTCGAAAATACGATTGTCGAGCTCGAGAAGTCGGGCCGTATGCTAACTCGCGTGTTGCGCGTATTTGGTCAGGTTGCCGGTGCGAACACCAATGATCGGATCGACGAAATCCGAACTGAGACGAGCCCAAAGCTGTCGCTTCATTCAACCAGCATCTCGCTGAACCCAGAGCTGTTTGCGCGGGTAAAGTCAGTCTATGACGCGCGCGACACGCTCACGCTGAGCCTTGAAGAGGCGAAGCTTCTTTCAAACACCTATGAAGGCATGGTGCACGCAGGGGCGCTGCTTAGCGAAGAAGAGCGCCAGCGGGTCAAGGAAATCAATTCTGAGATGTCGTCGCTGACAACCGAATTTGCCCAGACCGTGCGCAATGCGACCAACAACCAACCGCTGATCCTCGATACGCGGGAAGAGCTGGCTGGCCTATCCGAAAGCGCGATCGAAACTGCTGCCACCCGTGCGGCTGAGTTTGGTCATCCGGGCAAGTTCGCGTTGGTCCTCCAGAACACCACGCAGCAGCCGCAGATACCGCTGCTCGAAAACCGCGCGACGCGCGAGGCGTTCTTGAAGCTTTCGATCCACCGCGCTGACGGCACCAATCCGGAATACGACACCCGCATGCTGGTCGCGAGGATTTCTGCGCTGCGGGCTGAAAAGGCAGCTCTGTTCGGTGAGCCCAACTGGGCGAGCTATACCATGTATCGCAACATGGCAGATGAGCCGCAAAAGGCGCTCGAGTTCATGGAGCAGATGGTCCCTGCGCTCGCCGCAACACAGGCGCGCGAGGCGGAGATCCTCAACGCCAAGATCGCTGAGGAGGGAGGTGATTTCGAAGTCGCCCCGTGGGACTGGTACCGCTTTGCCAACATGGTGCGCGAAGAGCAGTTCAGTTACAGCGACGACGAGGTCACGCAGTATCTGCCGCTCGACAAGGTGCTGGAGGATGGCGTCTTCTACATGGCGAACCAGCTTTATGGCCTGACGTTTGAGAAGCGCGACGACATCCCGGTCTATCACCCAGATGTAACAGTCTACACGATCTTTGACGCTGACGGCAGCGAGCTTGCGTTGTTCTACTTCGATCCGTTCCAGCGCCCATCAAAGCGCGGTGGTGCGTGGATGGGTGCCTTTACCGCCCAGAATTATCTGTGGGGCGAGAAGCCGGTCATTCACAACTCGCTGAACGTGCCCAAAGCACCCGAAGGCGAAGTTCAGACCATGAGCTTTTACTGGGTCAACACGACGTTCCATGAATTCGGCCATGCGCTTCACGGTCTGTTTGCAGAGCAGAAGTTCCCAAGCCTGTCCGGAACCGCCACGCCGCGCGACTTTGTTGAATATCCTGCGCAGGTGCATGAGATGTGGCGCGATCACCCGCAGATGATCGCAAACTACACGGCGCACATCGAAACCGGTGAGCCTATGCCGGCCGAACTGCTCGCGCGGATCGATGCCGCGTCAAAATGGAACCAGGGCTACGACTTTGGCGAGGTGATGGAAGCCGCGCTGCTCGACATGAAGTGGCATTCGCTTTCGGCAGAGGAAGCCGCCGCGATCGACACGCCGGAGAAGGTAACCGCCTTTGAAAAGCAGGCGCTGTCTGAACTCGGCCTTGCCGTCGAGAACGTCCCGCCGCGCTATTTCGGCAGCTATTTCAACCACATCTTCTCCAGCTCAACTGGGTATTCGGCAGGCTACTACAGCTACTTGTGGACGCAGATGCTCGACCATGACAGCCGCGACTGGATCAACGCCAATGGTGGCCTGACCCGTGAAAACGGACAGCGGATGCGTGAACTGGTTCTGAGCCGGGGCGGAACGATGGATTACGATGTGGTCTATCGTAATTTCGCCGGGCGCGATCCGGATGTGAAGTATATGCTGGAATCGCTCGGGTTGGTTGAAGAAGCGAGCGAGGAAGACAGCGAGTGATCGCTGCGATACTCTAACAGCACGATAAGGGCGGGAGTGTTTTATCGCTCCCGCCCTTTTGTTTGCGCCAGACCGAGTTAGCGGGGAGAGATAGAATGAATGACTTTACGCAAATTCTAGTCGAGAAGGCCGACGGGATCGCAACGATCACGCTCAACAGACCTGAAAAGATGAATGCCTATACCCGCACCATGGGGGCAGAGATCATCTCGGCCATGGATGATATCGACGCCGATGACGATGTGCGCGCTGTGATCTTCACCGGCAGCGGGGAGCGCGCTTTTTGCGCAGGTGCCGACCTGACACCGGACGACGGCGGGCAGATATTCTCTGACGGTGCTGAGGTAAAGAGCCTCTCCGATGAGCGCGTTCGCGACGGGGGAGGGCGGCTCACCTTGCGGTTGTTCGAATCGCAAAAGCCGCTGATCAGCGCCTGTAACGGCGTGGCGGTTGGTGTGGGCGCTACCATGCAACTGGCAATGGACATTCGGCTGGCGAGCTCAACAGCGCGCTATGGCTTCGTTTTTGCCCGGCGCGGGATCGTGCCAGAGGCCGCATCGAGCTGGTTTCTGCCGCGCATTGTAGGGATCTCTCAGGCGCTTGAATGGTGCTATTCGGGGCGCGTCTTTGACGCTGAGGAAGCGAAGGAGGGAGGTCTTGTCCGTTCGATCCATGCGCCGGATGAGTTACTTTTCCGGGCAGGCGAACTTGCGCGCGAGATCGCAGACAACACGTCTGCAGTTTCTGTCGCGATGACCCGCGCGATGATGTGGCGAATGATGAATGCCGACCACCCGATGGAAGCGCACAAGATCGACAGCCGTGCTATCTATCGCCTCAGCCGCGGCAAGGATGCAGCCGAAGGGATTGCGAGCTTCCTTGAAAAGCGCAAGCCGATGTATCCGGGCAAGGTCAGCGAAGACATGCCCGACTTCTATCCCTGGTGGGAGGCGCGCGCCTACGAATAGCCCCTGGCTGGCTAGAGCTGCTAAACGACCGGCGGGTCTTGCATGTGAGATGGTTTCATGGGAAACCACTTTGCATGGCGACGAAACTTCACTCTAATGCTCTCCCAGCGTCACAAGACGCTGCGGGCGACTATGAACTAGCAGGATTCCTGCCCTATCAGCTCTCTATCGCATCCAATGCAGTCAGCGATCTGATTGCGGAGCGCTATCGCAAGCGATTTGGTCTCAAAGTCACTGAATGGCGGGTAATGGCGGTGCTTGGGGATGCAGCTGCAAAACAGGGTTCTGGAAGGCAGAACGGCCTGACTCAGCGCGACCTTACCGAGCTGACGCTGATGGATAAGGTCGCGGTTAATCGGGCGTGCAAAGTTCTGGAGGAACGCGGCCTGGTCGCGCGCGCAGTCAATGAATCCGATGGTCGTTCCCATCTGCTCGCTTTGACGGCGGAGGGGCAATCTATCCATCATGAGGTCATGCCGCTTGCCAAGGCTACCGAGCGCGAGCTGTTCGAAGGCTTTAAACCTCAGGAACAGACGGCCTTGCGGGCAATGCTGGAGCGGATGCGCAACCGCGCTGCGGCGCTCGCCGGGGATTAGAACCCCGGGGACCTAGGGCGACGAAAAAACGGGGCCGATCCGCGCCTTATGGATCGACCCCGTTTCTCGTTTTAGGGATGCCAGTGTCGGCGTTCCTAGATCGGATTACTCTTTGATGAGAGCGTCCGAGATATCGCAGGCTGCTGGGCCGAGAATAACGATAAACAGCACCGGCAGGATGAATAGAATAAGCGGCACTGTCATGATCGCTGGCAAACGTGCAGCCTTCTCTTCAGCACGCATCATGCGTTCGTTACGGAACTCGGCCGACAGGACGCGCAGCGAAGATGCGAGTGGCGTACCGTAGCGTTCGGTTTGGATCATCGTCGTCACCACGCCTTTGACCGCTTCGAGATTGACCCGATATGCAAGGTTGTCGAATGCCTGCTTGCGCTCATTCAGGAAGGACAGCTCAATCGCAGTGAGAGCGAATTCGTCGCCGAGTTCCGGATAGGCGCGACCCAATTCCTTGGCGACGCGGTTGAATGCGGCGTCCACTGTTAGACCGGCTTCGGCACAGATGACCAAGAGGTCGAGCGCGTCAGGAAGGCCCTTCTGGATCTCAGCAGTGCGCTTCGACGCTTGGTTGGAAAGGTAGATTTCCGGCCCTTTGTAGCCGAGGAACACTAGCGCAGCGAAACCGAACAGCTTCTTCAGCGAACCATCACCAAACTCGAAATAGTCGAGCCAGTAAAACACTACGAAGCCAATCAGTCCAAAGACGACAGGCAGCACCATGCGCAAACCGATGATGATGACCGCAAGTTCCTTGTTGCGGTAGCCAGCCCAGGCGAGCTTTTGCTGCACAACCTGGATCTGTCCCTGCTCAAGGACGTTCATCTTGCCAAGGCTGTCCTTGACCTTGTCGGTCGTTTCGGACTTGCGCACGAGGCTGGCGCGCTTCTTGGTTCCGGAGGTGATGATACCCGCCTTCAACTCATCGCGCCGCTCATTGAGCGATTTCACGCGCTTGGCCATCGGGTCCTTGATGGTGACCGCCGCATAGATCGCCATCATGATGGCAAATGCGGCGAGCCCTGCCAGGACCGACCCGACGAGCATAACGTCAAAGCCGAGCAGAGTGGGGCCGGTTGATTGATTAAACATCTCTTCGTCCCCGGATCAGATTTCGAAATTGACCATTTTGGCCATGATGAAGACCCCGATGCTCATCCATACAAGGCCGCCAAGCCCTGCGACGATCAGCCGGTCTTCGTAGAAGAAGCCACCGATGTATTCGGGATCAATCCAGTAGATCAGACCAAACACAATAAAGGGAAGCGAACCAACGATGTAGGCTGATGCCTTCGATTCAGAGCTCATCGCTTTGATCTTCAGCTTCATCTGCGAACGCTTGCGCAACACATCGGCGAGGTTCGACAGGGTCTCTGCCAAGTTACCACCGGTTTCGCGCTGAATAGCGAGGGTAATGCAGAAGAAGTTGAACTCCGGAATGCCCAGACGGTCTGCGGTGTCCTGCAGCGAATCTTCCATCGTCTTACCGATCTTGATCCGCTCAACGATGCCCTTGAACTCGATCCCGACTGGACCCGGCACTTCCTGAGCCACCACGCCAAGGGTCTCGGTTACTGGCAGACCAGAGCGCAGGCCGCGGACGAGCAGCTCGATCCCATCGGGAAACTTCTCGTTAAACTGGTTTGTGCGTTTGCTGATGAAGAAACCGACCACGAGGTGCGGTAGGCCTAGCCCAACCACAGCGCCTACACCCAACGACAGCAGTGCGTGACCTGACTGGAGGTAAACGACCACGCCGACAAGGATCAGCAGGGCGAGCGACGAGTAGATATAGTTCGACACGGTCCAGTTCTTGCCGGTCCGATCAAGACGCATCTCAAGTGCTTCGACCCGCGAACCCGAGCCTGCAACTTTGTGCGCCTTTGGCTTACGCGCGGCGATCGCTTTCTTGAACTGCGATTCCACCTTTGCGTCGGTCGATTCCGAGTGGCGGTAACGCAGCGATTCAAGCCGACGTTTCTGCGCCTTGCCCGCGCCAGAGCCAGCTACAAGAATATAGCCAGCAACCAGTACAGAAAAGATCGCAGCTGTGATCAGCAGGGTCTGAATAAAGTCCATGGCGCGTGTGTCCTGCTCGTTCTTTGCTCTACATCAAATCGGTACAGCTTGGCGCCGCCCCGAGAGATTGGAGCTGAAACAGTCAGCCCCCGTTGCATGTTTTATCCGTCGGGCCGCGCGTTTGAGAGGTCCCTTGCGCGCGGCCCAGCGGCGATTATTCAGCAGCCTCAACGGGCTCCTCGTTCTTCTCTTTCTTCGACAGCAGACCCTTCAGATCGAAGCCGCCCAAAAGCGATTTCTTCTCTTCGGTCACGCTGGCGAGATCTTCTTCGCTGGCACCCATAATGCGTTCAGCAATTTGCTTGATCGCAGCGGTTGCTTTGGAAGACTTGTTCGCCTCGACGAAGACCTGGCCCAGCTTGGCTGCGTTCGAAGCAGCCTTGGCGTCATAGGGGATCATGAAATCGACTTTGCGCTCAATCGAAGCTTCAAAGTCAGCTTTGCTGATTTCTGCCACGGCAGGCTGAGCCTTGTTGGCGACGATCATTGGGTGAGCGTGCGCCGCATTGGTTTTCAGCCAGCTGAGGATGCGGATCGTGTCGCGTGCCGATGCCAACGTCAGTTCGCAGGTCAACAGGACTAGGTTCACATCTGCAAGCAAGTGTGGAAAGTTGATCAGCATGTTGCGCGGCAGATCGATGATCGTCATTTCGAACGCCTGGCGGAACTCCTCCTCCAGTTGAACGAAGGCAGCGCCGTCGGTCATCAGTGGTTGGCTGATTGGTGCTTCTGCCGACAGGATCGACAGATTGTCACTAGCGCGGATCATGGCACGTTCGATGAACAGCCCGTCAATCCGGCTCGGATTGTCGATCGCATCAGTCAGGCCGCGGCCCGGTTCAAGATCAAGCGCGAGTGCGCCCGTGCCGAAATGGACGTCGAGATCCAGCAAAGCGGTCGGGGCATTGTGGTGCTCCGAGAACTGCCAAGCCAGCGAAGTTGCCAGCGTCGAAGCGCCAACCCCGCCACGCGTCCCGACTACAGCGGTCGAGATGTGACGCTTGACTGCTTCACCATCGCCCGACTTGGGCGAGTTGAACACGGCAAGCGCACCGTTCAGCGCATCGTGCACAGCCTGCGCATTGAGCGGCTTGAGCAGATAGTCGTGGATTCCGCTGGCAAGCAGATCGCGGTAAAGGCGAACGTCATTGACTTGGCCAATGGCGATCACAACCGTACCTGGCTCACACACCTCTGCAAGAGCGTTGATGTCGTTAAGCGGGTCACCGCTTTCCGAAAGGTCGACGACCAAGATAGCAGGTGAGGCGCTGACAGAGAGCGACTGGATTGCATTGCGCAAACCGCCTTTGTTGCACTTCTCCGGTTGCCAGCCCATTTCGATCACGACCGGACGCAGCACGTCGAGTGCGGCATCGTCGCAGATATAGGCGGCAAACGGATCACGATTGCCGGGAAGACCCGATTTCCAAGGAGCATTCATGGGATCAGTTACCTCCGCCGTTAGCGCTTTGAAGACCGCCGGCGCCCGAAGGCTCGGCATCACGATAGGTTTGGATCGCCCGTGTGCCGGTTGCGATCAGGGTTTCACCGGTGCCGGTTTGGCCTTCGAGCAGATCTTCCGGATTGGCGATCATCGCTGCCATGTTGGAATTCACTGCGCAGCCAAAGCCAGGGCTCGTGCCGTTCATGTAGTTGCTGTCTGAGCGTGCCGACCAGTCGGGGCAGTCAGGAACCGAGGCAGACGAACGCGAGATAACCACGCGTGCTTGGCCTGGTTGCATCATGCCTGACGTCGTGGGAGCACCGTCAGCGACCAGCAGTCCGTAACGGCCTGCAAGTTCGCTAACCGCTTCCTTGACCGCCGGGTTTAAGCTTGGGTCTTCGATGGTGATGCGGTCACCGTAACGAAGGTCCATAGTCTCAAACCAACCATTGAGGCGTTGCTGCTCACTGATCGAAAGACCAGAACGGTTGGTGTCCACATCCAAGGTGAAGTTCGTGCGTTCCACCACCGGTTGCTTGGTGCTGTAGAGCGAGGTGTTGGTCGGCATCCCACCGCAGGCTCCCAGAGTGAGCCCGAGCGAGAGGAATGCAGCGCCAAACAGTTTGCTATTCTTTGCGAGTTTCATGCGACTAACCTTTCGCTTCCGAATTAGAGGCTGAAGCCGGGTGCAGCCGCATCGGCTTGACGGTCCCGTCCACGAGTGTTGCGATCATCCGCACGGCGCTCAGTTTGCTGAGGTGCCGAGGGAAGGATGGCGGCTGGATCAGCCTGGCTGATGTCCGGGTTTGGAGCATCGGGCTGAGCTGCGGTTGGGCCGGGGCGCTGTGCACCCGACACTCCGGCGCTTTCCTGATAACCGAACAGTTGCTGGAACTCGTTTGCCGAGTGATAACCGTCGGTCGGCAGGCGAATTTCGCGCGCATTGACAGGCTGCACCAGATAAGGTGTCACAATGATCACCAATTCGGTTTCGCCTTTGCGGAAATCGCGGCTGCGGAACAGATTGCCGAGGATAGGAATCTCGCCCAGACCCGGAGCCTTATCGAGGGCGTTCTGAGCGTTGGTGCTCATCAGGCCTGCGATCATGAAGCTCTGGCCCGAACCGAGTTCGATCGTCGTTTCGGTCCGGCGTGTCGTCAACGCTGGCACCTGGAAGCCGTTGAGCGTGATCGACCCCTGGGTCGAAAGCTCGGAAACCTCTGGGCGCACCCGCATCGAGATGCGGCCGTTCGACAATACAGTCGGAGTGTAGGCGAGGCTTACACCAAACTCTTTATAGTCGATCGAAACGTTACCGAGCCCTTGCGAAATTGGGATCGGGAATTCGCCACCAGCAAGAAAAGTTGCCGTTTCGCCCGAAAGCGCGGTGAGGTTTGGTTCGGAAAGCGTGGTGATGAGACCTAGTCGCTCTGAAAGGTCAAGCGCGCCGAGGACATCGAGGCCGAACAGGCGGCCCAGACCACCGATCGTAGTTCCACCATTGGTGTTACCGGTGATGGCGGTCCCTGCGATTTCTTCGACCAGCGGGACACCGTCACCGTCCGTCACGATGTTACCCAAAAGGTCTCGGACGAAGCGGGTTTCTACGACCGTGCCGGCGTTCGGGCCAACGCTAAGCGGACCGCCCGTGTTGAAACCTTGTTCACCGGTCAGACCGCGGCCCGAGCCTACGCCACCGAGGAACGTGCTGCCGCTCGTACCGTCGATCGTGGTCAGGTTGCCGCCGATGGCGCGCACCAGACTACGGCTGACTTCTGCGAAGGTGACCTTCACATTGACTTGCAGCGGGGTGGCTGTCTTGAGGCGGCTTATCACATTGGCTTCTTCGCCAAGAAAAGCTGCGACAAGGCGTTCTGCCTCCGCTGCGTCCTCTGGAGCTGCAACAGTGCCTGTCAGAAGCACAGTGTTCGTGCCCATCGTGGCCACGCTCACTTTCGCATTTGGCATGGCCAACGCAAGCATCTGATCGACGCTACCAATGTTTGAACCAACCCGGACATTTGCCGAGAAGATGACATCGCCGCGAGCGTTGCTAGCATAGATTGTCGTCTCACCGCCTGCGCGACCAAAGACATAGAGCTGACGCTGCGACTTGATCTGAACGTCGGCAACAGTGTCGTTTGCGACGAACACATCAGCCATCGTGCCGGGTACAGTGATCAGCTCACCACGACCGATCGACAGGACGATCTCGTCGCTTGGGCTGACAACCTGCTGTGCTGTTGCCGTTCCGGTAGGCGCGGCAACCATTGGCAGCGCGACCAAACCGGCCAGCAAGGCCTTTGCGTAAGACTTGACTTTCATGGTGGGTTCCCCCGTGGATTTCCCAGTGAGCTCTGTGACTTTTGGTGCGATACGCATCGTCATTCCCCTCAGCGGATCGTGCTACCAGCACCCGGTGCGACCGCCGTCGAGACGGAGCCTCCGACGGGCACTTCAGTGGTGGCCTTGCCGCGCGTCACTCGGACCGACGGACCGGTGTAGGTCGGCGCCCCGTTGGTCGTTGCGGCAACTCCTGGCGAAGCAGGGGTTTGCGAGGAACGACCATTGTTTTGCTCGGCCGGTGCGTTTGCGCGGTAGAAGGACGAGATGTCATTCGCGGTGATGTGGCGCTTGGCGCCTCGAGTTGGACGGCTCATGGCCGAACGGAGAATACGCTCTTCCTCTTCCGGCGTTGCATTTGCTGGGATCGAAACGTCACCCGATGCAATGGCACGTTCCAGTTCAGCCTGACTGTCCGAAAGCGAACGCAGAGCGAGCGAGAGCGAACCCATCGACTGAGCGACTGAAATCATCTCAGCATATTCGGGGGTCACTTCGAATGTCACCGTGCGGAAGGCGCGGACAACAGTCTTGCCTTCCTCATCAGTAACCGTTTCGGTTGACTGGTCCGTTGCCAAAACGCGAAGGTTGGTGAGGATCGTTTCGCCGCCATCGATATCACCGCGACCAGCCGTGAAGGTCTGCGTGAGAACAAGGTCAACGCGGTCCCCTGGGAAGATGAAGCCACCCACGCCCGTGGTCGCCGAAACCGGAACCGTAACAGCGCGCATGCCTGGGCCAAGCGCCGCAGCAAGGAAGCCACGGTCACCAGGGCGGACAAGCGAACCTTGAGTCACTGGCTCACCAGCGGTGACCGGGAAACGAACAACCGTGCCCAGCAGCTGGCTCATGTCGGATTCGCCTTCAATGAAGTACGCATCCTGAACGAGCTCTTCAGGCCATGCCTGATAGCCCATTGCATCAGCTGTGATGATCGTGCCTGCGGGCAGAGCGCGATTGGCCACAAGCACCTTGGGACCTTCTGGCTCAGGTGCTGCGGCTTCAGCGACAGGCGCTGCGTCGCCAGCGAACATGCTACGTGCAAGGAATGCGCTTCCGATCGCTACGACCAGTGCTCCAAGCAGCAGAACAAGCTTCTTCTTATCCATGGCTAATCAGCCCCCTCGTGTCGGCCCTGAAAAATTGCGGGCGGGTATGGTTGCAAGCGTTAAGGCGCAATTGGTTAAGATCGGGTTCACGCCGGTTGTATTGGCGTGGCCCAGTCGGAAAAAACTCATGCCAAATTGGGAACAGCAGCGAGCTGCGGATAGAGCACCCACAATGTGCCAAACGCGATCGCGACGCCGTATGGCAGCACGCCGCGGGTCTTTGGCTTCATGATCATGAGGCGCAGCAGGAAGAAGATCGCTATGGCTCCGCCGCACAACGCCATGTGCCAAAGCATATCGACATAGTTGAGCGGAGTGAGCCACAGCGCGAGCGCGCCCAACAGCTTGATATCTCCGCCGCCAAGAATGACGACACCGATCTTGTAACCGATCCAAGCCACTCCAATAAGCAAGCCAGAGACGACTATGGCGAAGCCCAGTTGCCACGCCATGTCGGGCCATAGCGAAAGGCCGCTCGCCCACCAAAAGGCAGGCGCGCCGGCAGCGATGGCGATGTTGAGCCAGTTTGCGATCTTGCGCGAGCGCACGTCAGTGTAAGCTGCAAAGAGCAGCGCGATTGCCAAGGCAACCAGCAGTCCGTAGTGAATAATGATCATCAAATCTGCCCCCGGATCGCGGTTTTCACAGAAGGTAAACCCATCTGGATTTCGCGTGTCTGGAAGGGGTGCTACAGGTGAGTGCTTACCAAATAGTAACCAAACCCGGAGGGGTCCGATTAGCGACAGAGTTGACGCCTTGACCAAACCCGAGCCCAACCACGATCCCGCCGCTCTCGCCGGTCGGGGAATAACGGTCGCATCAGGAATTGACCGTAGAGCGATCCCGCCTGCCGCGCGTGTAAGTGTATGGCATGCCGCAGACGGCCATGCCCTTCGCCGGATCGACTGGCCAGGTGCGCACGATGACGGAGTGGCTGCTCCGCGCGGCTCAATCCTGTTCATGCCTGGCCGCGGCGATACCTATGAGAAATACCTAGAAAGCCTTGAAGAATGGCATCGCGCCGGCTGGCGGGTGACAGCCAGCGACTGGCGAGGTCAGGCAGGCTCAGGCCGTTTGGGCAAAGATGCAGTTACCGGGCATATTGAGGATTTCTCGCATTGGACCGGCGACCTTGCGCATATCTGGCGGCAATGGATCGAGGAAGTCCCTGGCCCGCATGTGCTTGCAGGTCATTCGATGGGCGGGCATCTGATCATGCGCGCTTTGGTTGATGGCGATCTAGAGCCCGATGCGGTCGTGCTTTCGGCGCCCATGCTCGGTATGAACGGTCCGCCATTGCCACTGCCGGTGCTACACTTCGTTGCCAAGGCGATGAACTGGCTTGGCGATCCCACGCGACCGGCGTGGAAATGGAGCGAAAAACCCGGCGAGCTTCCGGCCGGCCGGGTCAATCTGCTGACGCACGATCCTGACCGGTATGAAGATGAGAGCGTTTGGCGCGAGAACCGGCCGGAGCTGGTAATGGGCCCAGCGAGCTGGAGATGGGTCGAGCGCGCCTATGCGTCATGGCGCCGTCTAGAAGAGGCGGGCGCGATGGAAGCGGTGAAAGTGCCGGTCTTCATCGCCTCGACGAGCATCGACAAGCTAGTCAGTCACAGCGCCAATGTGCGCGCGGCTCAACGGCTTCCGAATGTAAAGTTCGTTACCTTTGGAGAAGAAGCCCGGCACGAAATCCTGCGCGAGGTCGATGACGTGCGCGAACGGATGATGAAAGAGATCGCAGCGTTTCTCGATGAGGTCGTGCCCGCGAGAGCTGCCAACGCATGAGTGACATCCTTTATGACTTTGCCGTGATTGGCGCTGGCATGGCCGGGGCGAGCATTGCTGCAGAGCTTGCGCCACATGCGCGTGTCCTTGTTCTCGAAGCGGAGCATGCGCCTGGCTATCACTCGACCGGGCGTTCGGCGGCATTTTGGGAGGAGTGCTATGGCGGGCCTGGAGTGGTTCCGCTGACGCTTGCTTCGGGTGAGTTCCTGCGCGAGCACGGCTTCCTCACTCGGCGCGGGGCTTTATACATAGGCCGTGCACAGGATCGTGCAGCGATGGACGATTTTGTCGAGACTTTTGCAGGAAGCGGCGTGACGATTGAACGGCTCTGTTCCGACGCCCTTGCCGAGCATGTCCCCCAATTGCGCGCTGAATGGTGCGACGCGATCTATGAAGCGGTGTGCGCTGATATCGATGTAGCAGGATTGCACCAGCATTATCTCAAGACGCTAAAGGCTTGGGGTGCGTCACTCGTGTGCCGTGCTCGAATCGCTCACTTCGAACGTGAGCCGGGTGGCTGGCGCATCGGGAGTGAGGGCGGCGAGACCTGGCGAGCGCGCGAAATCGTCAATGCCGCGGGGGCTTGGGCCGATGTGATCGCTGAGCGAGCGGGAGCGCAGCCGCTTGGCATCGCCCCGTTGCGCCGCACTGTCGCGCAGTTAAGAGTGACGCAAGAGGTTCCCGACGACTTGCCATTGGTTCTCGACATCTCCGGCGAATTTTACTTCAAGCCCGACAGCGGCCGCTTATGGGTAAGTCCCCACGACGAGGTGCCAACCCAACCTTGCGATGCTGCACCTGAGGAAATGGATGTTGCCCTCGCGATCGATCGGTTCGAGCGCGCAACCCACTGGAGGATCGAAGCGGTGGAACGTCGCTGGGCAGGGCTGAGAAGCTTCGCACCGGACAGGCTTCCGGTCTATGGTCGTGATCCCGAATGTGAAGGCTTTAACTGGTTTGCAGGCCAGGGGGGATTCGGAATTCAGACCGCGCCGGCTGCCGCGCGCCTCGCTGCGCAGCAATTGCTCGATCAGGCCCCCGATACGCTCACCGGGCAGATCGATCCTGATCGCTATGCCCCTGCGCGCTTTGCTCGGACAAAAGCCCAAGCGATGGGGTAGCCAGAGCGCGCTCTATCTGTAAGAAGGTTGATGAGTTCACAACACTGATGAGGGAGGACCACCCATGGCTCACCATTTTGAGATCTACAAAGACAAAGCTGGCGAATTCCGCGTGCGCTTCAAATATAACAGCGAGATCATGTTCTCGACCGAAGGCTATTCAAGCAAGTCATCGGCTGAAAACGCGATCGCTTCGATCAAGAAGAACGGCCCTGATGCGCCGATCGAAGATAACAGCTAAGCGCGGCTTGTCTGACCACAGATACGGGCGTGCCACTTTTCAGTGGTGCGCCCGTTTTCTGTTCTAGCGACTAGCCTTGGGCTGCGATCTTCTCAGCAGCTTCGCTGGCGAGCTGGTCGACGCGATCGTTCTCGGGGTGGCCCGAGTGACCTTTCACCCAATGCCATTCAACTTCGTGACGCCCTGCGACATCAATCAGTTCGTGCCACAGATCGGCATTGCGGACCGGTTTCTTACTAGCGGTGACCCAGCCGCGCTTCTGCCAGCCGTCGATCCACTTAGTCATCCCATCGAGGACATATTTGCTATCTGAGTAGAGATCGACATGGCAGGGTTCGATCAGCGCGCTGAGGCCTCTGATCACCGCTGTCATTTCCATTCGGTTGTTTGTGGTCTCGGCTTCGCCGCCAGACAGCTCCTTTTCGTGCTTGCCCAGCCGCAACAAGGCGCCCCAACCACCGGGGCCCGGATTCCCTTTGCACGCACCATCAGTGTAAACCGAAACACGCTTCATCGGTTTGGTCTCACCGATCATGCTGCACCTCCGAAGATCGCTTCGCCCTGTTGCTGGTAAAAGCGCAAGCGACGGGCAAAGTCCATCGGATCCTTGCGCGTTACCAGCGCATCGGGCGGCGTCGTAATCCAGTCCTCTGCACGGCTAGTGATAAAGCGAATGCAGGCCCCGCGGGCGAGCGTTGGCAGCGCCTTACGTTCCCCGCCCGTCAATTGCCGCACATCTTCATAACCTACGAGGAGAGCATCGCCGATCTCGGCTCGATAGCGCGCTCCTGCATCGGTAAAGCTCCATGCTGCGTGGGTTACCGCGAGATCATAGGCAAACGCGTCGCTGGCTGAGAAGTAGAAGTCGATCAATCCGCTGACTTCATCACCCAGCATTAGAACGTTGTCAGGGAAAAGGTCGCAATGGACCACGCCTGTGGGAAGACCGCTCGGCCATTGATCGGCAAATCCTGACAACTGGTCTGCCAGAATGTTGGGCAATTCCGGATGAATATCCGCCAGCGCCGCATCTCCGCAGCGATCCGTCGTGGCCTCCCATTCGCGCAGCCCCATGTCGTTGAAACGCGACTGCTTAAAGTCGGCCACCGCAAGGTGGTTCTGCGCTAGCGCACGTCCGACCGATAGGGCCTGCTCGGCGGTCGGATGATCGACCGACACGCCCGGGAGATATTCAATCAACGCGACTTTCTTGCCGTCCATATCGCGGGCACTTGCTCCGCTGCGGTCGTGGATCGTGCGTGGAACTGGACAACCTTGGGCGGCCAGATGGTCCATTAAATCGAGAAAGAAGGGCAGATCATCAAGGTCGATCCTGCGCTCATACATGGTGAGAATGAAGCTCGTGGTCTCCCCCGAGCTGTGCCGCGTTTCGATCAGCCAGTTTGAGTTTGAGACGCCCTCGGCAATGCCCTTGGCTGAAATCAGCTTGCCGACATCATAGTGCGCGATCAATGCGCTGAGGTCTTCTGCCCCCAAATGAGTGTAGACCGCCATCGCACCAGCCCTGCGGGTTGCCTATTCGGTCAACTGGCGCGGCAGCTTGAAGACCATCTTTTCTTCAGCGGTCTTGATCTCACGCTCTTTGAGCGGGCGCAGCTTCCCAAGCGCGGCGACAACTTCCCGAACGAGGACTTCTGGCGCTGAAGCACCGGCTGTCAGACCGATTGTGTCGACCCCTTCGAGCCAGACTGGATCGATCTCCTCGGCGCGCTGAATGAGCTTGCCCGGCGTACCTAGCCGCTCTGCCACTTCAACCAGGCGCAGTGAATTTGATGAATTAGGGGCACCGACGACGAGCACGAGGTCGCAATCCTGCGCCAGTTCCTTGACCGCGGCCTGACGGTTCGATGTAGCGTAGCAAATATCCTCTGCCTTGGGGCCCGCAATCTTGGGATAGCGCCACTCCAGCGCTTCGATCACTTCGCGTGTGTCATCGACCGACAAAGTCGTCTGCGTCAGGTAAGCCAACGGTTCATCTGCATCGAAGGGGAGCTTGTCGACATCCTCGATATTTTCAACCAGGGTCATCTGACCTGGTTCCACCTGACCCATTGTCCCGATCACTTCGGGGTGGCCCTCGTGACCGACGAAGATGATGTGCCGCCCTTTTTCGAGCTGACGTTCTGCCTGGCGGTGCACTTTTGAGACGAGCGGACAGGTCGCATCAACATAAATCATGTTGCGGCGTTCGGCTTCTGCAGGAACTGACTTGGGCACACCATGCGCACTGAACACAACCGGTGCGTCGGTTGGAACTTCGTCGAGCTCTTTGACGAAGATCGCGCCCTTCGCCTTCAGCCCTTCGACGACATATTTATTGTGGACGATTTCGTGCCGGACATAGACCGGCGCGCCATATCGCTCGAGCGCCTTCTCTACGATCTCGATTGCACGGTCCACACCGGCACAAAAGCCGCGCGGGGCGGCAATCAGCAGGTTGAGCGGTGCGCCTGTGTCCGTGTCATCGTTAGGCTGGCTGGTTTGCAATGTCGCATTCATAACCCTCCCTCTAGCGCTTTGCGTCACGGCTCGCTAGGGCAACGTGCATGGAGCTCAGTTTGAAAAGGCTTTGCTCTGCTTTTGGACGCCCAACGACTATTTGAACGACGATTTCTTGAGGGATCACCCGCAAATGAAGCTTCGCAATCGAGTTTTGCCCGCCCTTGCCCTCGCAGCCGCTCTTGCTGGATGTGCGCGAGAAGGCGAACTGGTCTTCGACCAAGGATTGGGTATCACTTCCGTCCTCAGCAGCTGCCCGGCGGTTGGAATTCCTGACTACACAGGCGACGTGACAACTTTCCGCGCGTCTGATGATGTGACGTCTGCCAATCTCGACGTCACCGCTTCAATCACCAATCTGCGATCGACTTGCGATGATTCGAGCGACCGGGTCTACAGTGAAGCGACTTTCGATGTGCGCGCGCGCCGGACCGATACACGCGGAAGCCGCACCGTAACGTTGCCCTATTTCGTGACCGTTCTCCAAGGTGGCAGCGCCGTTGTGACCAAGCGGGTTGGCGAGGTTACACTCACATTTGGCGACGGACAGGATCGAGCCACTGCAAGCGGGAAGGCGGGCTCGTTCGTGGATCGCGCTGCTGCCTCGCTGCCCGAGGACATTCGCGAGAGGATCACCCAGCGCCGTCGTCCTGGTGACCCAGAGGCTGCGCTTGATCCGTTGGCTGCGCCAGAAGTGCGCGCTGCGATTGCTCGCACCCGGTTTGAAATGTTGGTCGGCTTCCAACTCACCGAAGACCAGCTACGATACAACGCAACGCGTTAGATCGAATGGTAGCCCTTCCGGGCTGCGTATTTGCCGGATGTTCTTTGCTTTTGCTATGGACCCACTGCGGGCGACCGGTCAGGCTTGCGCCCCAGGGACCGATTGGCCCCTCACTTGGTCGAGAACACTTCCCTCTTTTGTCTGAGAGCTCTATGCGCGCGCCCGAGAGACAACCATGACCCAAACCACCACCCTGTACGCCGCTTATGCTGGCATTATCGACGCTGTTCTCGCCGAGCTGGTGAGCGATGGCACGTTGCCCGAAGGCACTTCCTTTGCGAATGTGACGCTGGAGCCGCCGCGCGATCCTTCGCACGGTGATTTGGCGACCAATGCCGCAATGGTGCTGGCAAAGCCGGCTCGGACCAATCCTCGTGCGCTGGCAGAGGCGATTGCCGCCAAACTCGAAGCGCTCTCAGACATCGAAAGCGCTGAGATTGCAGGGCCGGGCTTCATCAATCTGCGCCTCGATGCCGCTGCGTGGCTGACTGAATTGCAAGCGATTGACGCTTTGGGCAATGAATATGGCCGCTCAACCATGGGCGCTGGCACGCGAGTGAACGTCGAATATGTCAGCGCCAATCCGACCGGCCCGATGCATATGGGCCATTGCCGAGGCGCTGTGGTTGGCGACGCGCTGGCCAGCTTGCTCGAATTTGCCGGCCACGACGTCACTCGCGAATATTACATCAACGATGCTGGTAGCCAGGTCGACACGCTCGCTCGCTCGGCCCACATGCGTTACCGAGAAGCGCTGGGAGAAGATATCGGAGAGATCCCGGAGGGCTTCTATCCTGGCGACTACCTGATCCCGGTTGGCGAGGCGCTCAAGAACGATTTTGGCGAAAGGTACCAGTCCGCTCCTGAAGAAGAGTGGTTGCCCGTCTTCCGTGCTGCTGCGGTCGATAAGATGATGGACCTCATCCGAGCCGATCTCGCCTTGCTCGGGATTGAGCACGATGTCTTCGCCTCGGAAGCCGCGCTGCATCAGGCTGGCAAGCCCGATGCGGCAGAGGCATGGCTTCGCGAACACGACCTTGTTTACGATGGCGTGCTCGAAGCGCCAAAGGGCAAAGCTCCTCCAGAGGATTGGGAGCCGGTCGAACTGCCGCTGTTTCGGTCGACCAAATATGGCGACGATCAGGACCGCCCGATCAAGAAATCCGACGGCAAATGGACCTATTTTGGCGCCGATCTCGCTTATCACATGCAGAAGGCGGAAAGTGCCGACGCCCTGATCGACATTTGGGGAGCGGATCACGCCGGAACGGTCAAGCGGATCAAGGCTGCTGTGGCGGCTCTTTCGGAGGGCAAAGGCGATCCGACCCCGTTTGACGTGAAACTCGTCCAAATGGTCCAGCTGATGCGCGGCGGTGAGCCGCTCAAAATGTCGAAACGTTCGGGCAATTTCATCACGATCGCTGACATGGTCGAGGAAGTGGGCAAAGACGTAGTGCGTTTCACCATGCTCACGCGCAAGCCCGAGGCGCAGATGGAGTTCGACTTCGCTAAGGTTGTGGAGGCGTCAAAGGACAATCAAGTCTGGTACGTTCAATATGCCCATGCGCGCATCCAGTCGAACCTTCGTAAGGCTTTGGAAGAAGAAGGTATTGCGCCCTCTGCTGAGGCTCTTGAGCGACTAGGCGCTGAGGAAGTTGCGCTGATCCGGCGCGCAGCCCAGTTCCCGCGCGAAATCGAAGCTGCGGCCAAGGCACGCGAGCCACATCGGATAGCTTTCTACCTGTATGACCTCGCAACCGATCTGAACGCCTTCTATAGTCTGGGTAATACCGACCCGGAAAAGCGGTTCATCGTGAAACAGGACCCGTCTTTGTCGCAGGCGCGGCTTTTCCTTGCAGCCGCAATCGGGCAGGTGTTGCGTAACGGACTGCGCGTATTAGGCGTGGAAGCAGTTAACCGCATGTAACAAGCGGGGAGTAAGGGGTTAATCCGGCGTGATTATCGAAGCCGAATATGAGGAAGTCGACGATGGTGCCCAAGCGGGCTCCGAAGAACTCGGCCTGTCTGCAGATGACAGTCTTCCGTGGCTCGAAGCGGATGAAGAGGACGACGATGCAGGCGGTGTCGACACCACTCAGGTCGTCGTTGTCGCGCTTTTCCTCATCGCCATCCTGATCGCAGCTGTCGGCACGGTTTATTTCCTCGGCCAGCGCACCAGCTCTGAAGTGGTCGCCGATGGCAGTGTGATCGAGGCGCCCACTAGTCCGATCAAGGAGCGCCCCGATGATCCGGGCGGCAAGGAGTTTGACGGAACCGGCGACGTCGCTCCGGTTGTAGCCGAAGGTGAGCAACGCGAAGGCGTGATTGCAACAGACACCACGAATGAAGACGCCGAGGAGGATAGCACCGATCCAACACCTGCAACCTCGGGTGTTGGCGTACAGCTTGCTGCCTACAGCTCACGGGCTCGCGCAGAACAGGGCTGGCGCGAGATCGCCGCGCGTACCAATGCGCTTAATGGACTGCGCTACAGGATCGAACAGGGCACTGTGGACATCGGCACCGTCTACCGTCTTCAAGCCATTGCTGGCGATATTGCAGCAGCAAATGCCTTGTGCGCGGCGCTTAAGGCTGACGGGATCGACTGCCAGGTCAAACCCTGAGCAAATGACCGCAAGTTTGGCTCTGAAAGCCAAAATCGAGCGGATATCAGCGGCTTTCCCCCCGAAATCGCGTCATCTCGTGGTTAGCACGCTTGCCTGATTGCCCTCTCACTGCAAGATTTCTTGGATGATTCCGGCGATATTCGGCTGCTCCGGTCCCTGTTTGACCGATCAAGAACGCGACTTTTTCCGCGCCGCTGACCCTGCCGGATACATCTTGTTTGCCCGCAATTGTGAAGACCCGCAGCAATTGCGTGCGCTAACCGACGAGTTGCGCGCGTTGCAGGGACGCGAGCGGCTATTGATCTCTATCGATCAAGAAGGGGGTAGAGTCGCTCGCCTCAGGCCGCCGCACTGGGCAGCGTATCCAGCCGGCGAAGCTTTCGACAAGCTCTATGCCGTCGCCCCAGCGAGCGCGATTGAGGCAGCCCGAGCGGGTTCTAAGGCGATGGCGCTTGAGCTTTCCGCCATGGGGATCACAGTCGACTTTCATCCACCGCTCGATGTGCGTCAGGCAGGTGCGCATGATGTAATCGGCGACCGGTCACTCGGTTCTGATCCGATGCAGGTCGCAGCGATTGGTCGGGCGATCCTTGACGGGCTAGCAGCGGGTGGTGTGACTGGCTGCATCAAACACATGCCTGGCCATGGTCGCTCTATGTGCGACACGCATAAGGAAATGCCTACGGTCCACGCAACTGCGGCGGAACTTGAGCAAGACCTTGCACCATTCCGTGCGTTGAAATCGGCGCTGATCGGGATGACGGGCCATCTCAAATTTCCGGTCTGGGATTCGGAGCAACCCGCGACGCTCTCGCCGACGATCATCGAAGAGATAATTCGCGGTGAGATCGGCTTTGATGGCCTGCTTTTGACCGACGATATCGATATGGAAGCGCTCGACGGGACAATCCCTGAACGCTCTGCGCGTGCGTATGCAGCAGGGTGTGACATCATCCTCAATTGCTGGGGCAAGATGGAGGATATGGAGGGTATTTGCGAGGTTCTTCCGACCATGACCGACACAACTTCTGCTCGTCTTGACCGTGCGCTAGAGGGCACAAAGGTCGCAGACAATCTGGCTGAGGAACAGGCGGAACTGCTTGCCAAACGCGATGCCTTGCTGGCGCTGAATGGGGAAGCCGCATGACCGACATCGAACACGACCAAGCTGAAGATGGTTTCATGCTCACAGGCGATGCGGCCGGCGCCCTGGAACCCACGGCGGAGATGCCCGACGGTTGGGAAGACGAAGCCGGAAAGCAAGGCGCGAAGAAGGGCGATGAAGCGCTCTATCTTGAGCTTGATGGCTGGGAAGGCCCGCTTGACCTGTTGCTCGACCTCGCACGTCGACAAAAGGTTGACCTTAGGCAGATCTCGATCCTTGCATTGGTTGACCAATACCTGACTTATATCGAGCGTGCTCAAGACCTAAGGCTGGAGCTGGCCGCCGACTATTTGGTCATGGCGGCATGGCTCGCCTACCTCAAATCGGCGCTGCTCCTGCCCAAGGATGAGCAAGAGGATCCTAGCCCCGAAGAGCTGGCCCTCAGGCTGCAATTGCGGCTTCAGCGCCTGGGTGCAATGCGCGAGGCTGCGGCCCGCTTGATGGGGCGCGATCGGATTGGGCGGGATATATTCCTCCGCGGCGCTCCTGAAGGGCTGCGGACCAACCGCAAGACTATGTGGCGCTCAGACACCTATTCGCTGATCCAGGCCTATGGTCAGGTTAAAGCGCGGACAGCACCGCGCATCTATCATGTCTCGGACCGCCCCGTGATGACGCTCGACAGCGCGCTCGACCGGGTTTCAGCGATGCTGGGCGTGACGCTCGACTGGATGGATATTCGCGATTTTCTTCCTGCCCATGCCGACCCAGAATTGAAGCGCTCGGCGCTCGCCTCGAGCTTCGTTGCAGCGCTGGAGTTGGCTCGGCTCGGAAGGGCTGAGATCGATCAGGAAGAGGCTTTTGCTCCTTTGCGGATCCGGCGACTGAAGCGATCGGCGGCGCAGCAAGGTGCTGCGATAACGACTGAGGGTGCGGCGGTATGACGCAGCAGGGTGAAACATCGAGCAATCCTGTTGAACCCGACGAGGTCGAACGTGGCCTCGAGGCGACTTTGTTCGCCGCTGAAGAGCCGCTGAGCGTAGACGATTTGGCCGCACATCTAGGCGGACTCGAGAAGTCTGCCGTGCGCGACGGGCTCAAGCGGCTCGCAGCTCATTACAAAGACCGCGGCGTGCATTTGGTTGAACGGGGCAAGAGATGGCACTTTGAGACGGCTGCTGACATGGCGCATTTGCTTCGCCGGGAGAAGGAGCAGGTCCGTCGCCTCAGCCGCGCGGCGACCGAGGTCCTTGCGATTATCGCTTATCACGAGCCGGTGAGTCGTGCAGAGATTGAATCGATCCGCGGCGTGCAAACGAGCTCAGGCACGCTCGATGTGTTGATGCAGGCAGGCTGGATCAAGCTCGCTGGTCGCCGCGAAGTGCCTGGTCGCCCGGTAATCTACGCCACAACGCCAGAATTTCTCGACCACTTCGGCTTGGAATCGCGCCGCGATCTGCCTGGCATGGACGAACTCAAGGCCACAGGCCTGCTTGACCCGGTAGATGATGCGTTTGAAGAGGCTATGGGAGCAGGTTCCGAGGATAATCCCGACTCAGACGAGAACACCGTTCAAGCTGAAGGTCGATCCGCTGCAGATGAAGCCGATACAGCTAACGCGTCGGGCTAGATCAGACGAATACTCGGGCGCGCGGACGACGTGGCGTTACACACTGATGCAAAGGCGAATGTTCTAGCGACTGGCGCGAAGGACGGTTCGTGCCTATATTGATCGCGAAACCTACCCCGCTTTGGGGCAATTAAGAGAGAAACCGCATGGGTAGTATCGGAATCTGGCAGATCCTCATCGTGGCAGTTGTCATCCTAGCGCTGTTCGGACGCGGCCGTATTTCGGAGATGATGGGCGATTTTGGCAAAGGCATTTCGAGCTTCAAGAAGGGTATGAGCGAGGAAGAGAGCGCATCTTCGACCTCCAAGGCCCAAATAGAAGCGCCTGCCAAGGACGCGACTGAGGCCAAGACAAGCGAAAAGAGCGACGCGGCCAGCTGAGCGCCCTTTGCCACCCCGGTTGAGCGGAGCGCGGCCTTGTCCATGGCGCGTTCAAAAGGAAGTGCATGTTCGACATCGCCGCCACTGAATTGCTGGTGATCATCATCGTTGCGGTCCTCGTGATCGGACCGAAGGACATGCCCGCTGCCATGCGCACCGCTGGACGCTGGATCGGTAAGGTGCGCAAGGTCTCTTCCCACTTCCGGACCGGCATCGATGCGATGGTCCGCGAGGCAGAGCTCGAAGATATGGAAAAGAAGTGGAAGGCGCAGAATGAAGAGATCATGCGCCGTTCGGCTGCTTCAACGGAGACCGCTGCGGGCGAGCCAGTGATGACCGGACCGCCTCCGGTCGAAGATGCTTCGAAAGCCAAAACAGCCAGCGAAGTGGCCAAGCCTGTAAAGCCTGATCCGCCGCAATCCGGAGCGCGCGAGCCAGTCTTCCCGAAACCGCCGACCGCTGCGGACTCAGCCGCCACCAACAAGACGAGCGAATAGGCGCGTCATGGCATTCGAAATCAAGGATATTGACGAGACACGTGCTCCGCTGCTCGACCACTTGATTGAGCTGCGCACGCGGTTGGTGCGTTCGGTCTTTGCGCTACTTATCGGGTTTGGCGTGTGTTTCTATTTCGCTGATCCGATCCTCGGATTTTTGGTCCAGCCGCTTAAGGATGCCTTTCCTGAAGGTGAAGGTCAGTTGATCTTCACAAGGCTGCCGGAGGTATTCTTCGTCGAGCTGAAGATCGGGCTGTTCGCCGGTTTCATGGTCAGCTTCCCGATCATCGCGAACCAACTTTGGGCATTCGTTGCGCCGGGTCTCTACGCGCAGGAGAAGAAAGCATTCCTGCCCTTCCTTATTGCTACGCCGATCTTGTTCTTCGGTGGTGCGGCTCTCGCCTATTATGTGGTCATGCCGCTCGCCTTCCTGTTCTTCCTGGGCTTTAGCGGCGAAGCGGGTGGCCTCGAGATAGAGGCGCTTCCATCGGCAGGGGATTATCTAGGCCTTGTGATGCAGTTCATCCTGGCGTTTGGGCTGACATTCCTTCTGCCAGTTTTGCTGATGCTGCTTCACGGCGCGGGGATCGTGAGGCACGAGCAGCTTGTCGCAGCTCGGCGCTATGTGATTGTCGGGATTGTGGCTTTGGCCGCAATCGTCACACCGCCTGATCCAGGTACGCAAATCATTCTTGCGGTTCCGCTATTGCTGCTTTTCGAAGGATCTTTGCTGCTGATGCGCTTGTCCGAGCGGGGCAAGAAACGAACAAAGCTAGCGGCGCAAGCGGAGAACCAATCTGACGCCAAGGCGGTTGGAGAGAAAGCCAAGGATGGCGATGCGGGCAGCAATTCCGATAGCGAGGGCAATTCCGGCCTTCCCGCCGATTGACCGCGGCTCCAGCCGTCCCAAAAGCGAAAGAGGCCCCGCATTGCGGAGCCTCTCTTCTTTGAAAGCCACGACGAAAGGTCAGGCTTGCAGTTAGGTGCTGGCCGTTAGGGGCTGGTGGGCTCGTCGTCGCCACCGCTAGCGGCGAGAACAACCCCGCCAATCACTGCGGCTCCGCCCAAGACGGCGAGAAGCAGTGTGCCATCCCCATCGACGGAACTCTCGCCCTCGATTGGTGCATGGCTACGGTCAAAAACCGCTTGTGCGATGGCTGGCGAAGCTGCGAGCGAGAGCGCTGCAGTTGCCAGAGCGATGGTGCGAAACTTCATCAAATCGTCTCCTTCTTGAGTGTGCATTTGGCCGAACTCACCATCATTGGCGCGCTGGGCTGGCATTGGCGTTTCCCCGAACTTGATTGAAACACGCGCAGCTTGGGGGAGCAGCGCGACAGGCTTCAAAACTGTTATCGGCCGACATCGCGAGCTGCCTGTGTGGCAGGCCGGAAGCGACCGGTCAGAAACCGTGTCTTGCGCTTGAAAGGGGTAGTTTCACCCGCCGGACAATACTGTTTCTGACATCACCTCAATCGGCGACTTCGATGAGCAATTTATGAAATTTGCACTATGAATCAAGCACCTAGGTATCACTACCTAGGGTTCAGCTGCTGAATTTTAGCGTCCTGCGCGCGCGAATACGCGTTGTCCCGCAATCCAGACTTCGATCACGCGGGTATTACGTATGTTATCGGGCGACGAGAGCAGCGGATCGCGGTCCACGAATAGAAAGTCGGCCCGCTCGCCAACCACCAATCGCCCGAATCGGCCTTCTGCGAAGCCTGCAAAGGCCGCGTTCGCAGTGAAGGCTGCAAAGGCATGTTCTCGTGTAACGCTTTCCTGCGGGCGCCAGCCTCCGAAGGGCTCGCCAGCTTCATCGGTGCGGCTGATCGCGGTAGCAATGCCATGGAACGGATTGGCTGAGTTGGAAGGTGCGCTCGATCCGAAAGCAAGGATCCCGCCGGCGGATTTTATGCTGCGCCACGCATGTATCCCGGCCAGCCGTTCCTCACCGATGCGAGCTTCGACCACGACGCTTGCAGCGGGCAATGTGAGTGGCTGCATTGAGGCGATCGCTCCATTCTCACCGAAACGTGCAAGATCGGCTTCGGCGACAATCGTTGCGCCTTCAATCCGCCAGCGACGATCGCCCTGATAGGTCAGAGCAAGCTCTTCGATCGCAAGCAACAATTCCTCATTCGCAAGATCGCCATTGGCCCGAACCGCTGTCTGGAAATTGTCCAGCGCTGCTCGGCTCATTCGGTTGCGCAACTGCGCAGCGCTCATCTGCGCGGTGCCGCTGTTTTCCGTTTCATCGGCATAGGGCTCGCGCATCCAGGCGCTACGAGAAGCTACAGTGCCGTCTAGATTGAACGCGACTCCGTTGAGGCGCAGACGATCCTCGTACAGCCAGGGGGTCGGACCAGAGCCTCCGATCAGCTCCATTGCTTCGAGCGAATCGGCATAGACCATGATCCGCAGCCGCAACTGATCCTGGTCGGCAGCGCGCCTGTAAGTCATCCATTCGACTAGGCTTGTTCCCATATCGGCTACTGCAGTCACGCCGTTCGCAAGCAGCTTTTCTTGGGCAAGAGCGAAGGCGGTGGCGCGATCTTCGGGGCGTGGGGCAGGAATGACATCCTCGATCAGGCTTTTGGCAGTTCCCACAAAAATCCCGGTCGGATTACCTTGTGTGTCGCGCCTGATCCGGCCCCCAGCTGGATCGAGAGTTTCCACATCCAGACCAGCGAGTTCCAATGCAAGGCTATTAGCCCAGCCTGATGCGCCATCCGCGCTGAGCAGCCAGATCGGACGGTCGGGGGCAACCGCGTCGAGGTCGGCAGTGGTCGGGAGCCGATCAAGTCCCCACCGGCCATCATCCCAGCCGCGCCCCAAGATCCAGGGACGTCCTTGGTTCGTTTCTGCGAAGGCGGCGATCCGCCCAAGCGCATTATCCAAGCTGCTGCTTTGTGACAGATCGAGGATCAGCTCTCCAAAGCCTATGTCCATCAGGTTGACATGGGCGTCGATCATGCCTGGCAGCATGACTTGTCCTTCGCCGTCCATGGCGAAGTCTATGCCTTCTGGACGCTCTTCACCGCGGGTGAGGACATGGGTGATTATGCCCTCATCATCGAAGACGAGTTGGGTGAAGCGTTTTACTGAACCGTCTTCATCAATCGTGATGCCATCGACGTTGTAGACCAGCGTGTCTGCCACCGCCGGAGAAGCGAAGCTGAGCGCGCTCGCTGCGAGCAATGGGCCACACAAAAACCGCGTCATTCGACATCGTTCGCTTTGGGCATGGGCAGGCGGGTGATCAGAGCGCTGGTGTCATAGCGACTGCCGCCCGCAGCCTGAACTTCTGCATAGAACTGGTCTACCAAAGCAGTGATAGGTGAGGAGAGTCCCAGGCGCGTCGCTTCGTCGAGCGCATAGCCAAGATCCTTGCGCATCCAGTCGATAGCAAAGCCGAAGTCAAACTCATCCTTCGCCATCGTGGCCCAGCGATTGTCCATCTGCCAGCTTTGCGCGGCGCCTCCGGAAATCGCGTCATAGGTCTTGTTGAGATCGAGCCCCGCAGCCTGGGCAAGCCGCACGCCTTCGCTCAGCCCTGCGAGCACGCCTGCAATGCACATTTGATTGACCATTTTGGCGGTTTGCCCAGCTCCGGTTGGGCCAACATGGACGATCGCTTTGCCATAGGCCTGCATGACCGGCCCTGCTCGGGCAATGTCTCCTTGGCTGCCACCGCACATGATGGCGAGCTGGCCGTTCTCTGCACCGGCTTGTCCGCCGCTCACTGGCGCATCGACAAAGCCGATGGAACCGGCGGCGCACGCCCCACCCAATCGCCTCGCTAGATCGGCTGAAGTCGTGGTGTGATCAACCAGCATCGCGCCTTGAGCGAGCGTGGCAAGTACGCCGTTCTCTCCAAGTGTCACGCTGGTCAAATCTTCGTCATTACCAACGCAGGTGAAAACGATATCGGCCCCTTGCGCGGCCTCAGCTGGCGTATTTGCAAAGGCAACTGCGAGGCCTTCCTCGTCCCACATTTCGCGCCATCGCTGGGCGCGTTCAGGTGAACGATTATAGGCGGTTACGCGGTGGCCTGCTTGTGCAAGGTGGCCGGTCATGGGGCCGCCCATCACACCCAAGCCAATGAAAGCGATTGTCTGAGGATTGTTCATTGTGGCCTGTGCTAAAGCCTCTTGAAGGTGTTGCCAATGCGCTGTTCACCAAAGCATCACTCCTGCATGCCAGAAGAATTTCTTGGCAATTTCGCAGCCTTTCGAATTGCCCTTACGTCAAAGGGGCCTTAACGCCGCGCCCACTATGACAGCCAATACACCAATCGCGACTCCTGATGATCTCACCATCGAAGATGTGCGTGCGGCCGCTGCCCGGGTTGAGGGCGCGGTCGTAAAAACGCCGATGATGCGCTCGATCACCTTGTCGGAGATTACAGGCGCGGACATTTGGCTGAAGTTTGAAAACCAGCAATTCACTGCCGCCTATAAGGAGCGTGGCGCTCTGAACGCCTTGCTGCACCTTTCCGACGAGCAGAAGGCGCGCGGTGTGATCGCTGCATCGGCTGGCAACCACTCGCAAGGGCTTTCCTATCACGGGACCCGGCTCGGCGTGCCGGTCACCATAGTGATGCCAAAGACGACGCCAACCGTGAAGGTAATGCAAACCGAAAGCGTGGGCGGCAATGTTGTGCTTCACGGTGAGACCTTTGACGAGGCCAGCGCCTATGCGCGCGAGCTTGAAGTCGAACGCAAGCTTACTTTTGTGCACCCCTTCGACGACCCCCTAATCGCGGCAGGGCAGGGTACCGTCGCGCTTGAAATGCTCGAGGTGAAGGACGATCTCGATTGCCTCGTTACCCCGATTGGTGGTGGCGGGTTGATCTCTGGCATGGCCACCGTGGCGAAATCGCTCAAGCCTGAGATCGAAGTCGTTGGAGTGCAGGCCGGCCTGTTTCCCAGCATGTTCTCGCGCATCAAAGGCGAAGCGCGCGATTGCGGCGGAGATACGTTGGCTGAAGGCATCGCTGTCAAAAATCCGGGTGAGTTCACTGCTCAAGTAATCGCTGAGCGGGTTGATGACATTTTACTGGTTAATGAGCCAGCCTTGGAGAAAGCCGTTTCGCTGCTGCTCCAGATCGAAAAGACCGTGGTTGAAGGTGCAGGCGCTGCTGGGCTTGCGGCCGTGCTCGCCAATCCTGAAAGGTTTGCCGGCAAGTCGGTTGGACTGGTCCTGTGCGGCGGCAATATCGACACCCGACTGCTTGCAAATGTGCTGCTGCGCGATCTGGCTCGGCAAGGGCGTTTGGCCCGCTTACGCGTGACTTTGCAGGACCGTCCGGGCGCCTTGTTCAAGGTTATGCGGCTGTTTGACCAGCACAATGTTAACATCATTGAGATCTACCACCAGCGGATCTTCACAAGCTTGCCGGCCAAGGGTCTGATCACAGACATTGAGTGTGAGGCGCGCGATGCGGATCAGGTGGAGAGGCTGGTCGCTGCCTTGCGCGAGGCAAAGTACGAAGTGCAGGTTGTCGAGCTGAACTGATCGGGTCGCGGCCACTGACCGGGCGGCGGACTGGCTGGAATGGCCTGCACTCAAACGCTGTGCTTACGCCGTCTCCTCTGCCGTGTCCCAGAGCGCGACGAGCTCTTGCGTGGCTGTGAATGATTGCTCCAATCTGGCGCAATTGAAAGCGGCCACTTGTGCAAAGTAATCCATTATTCACCCTGTTTTGTGGTTAAGGGTCTTTTACCGACGGGGCCAAGAAGGCATAAGAATGTCTTAACAACGACATCGTGATTCCCTGAGCTATCCCTCGGGATGAAGCTCGCTACAGAGGATACAGCCCGACCCGTGACGGCACCCATACGCTTCCCCCGTTTCTTTGTGACCAGCCCGGCTCCGTGTCCGTACCTTCCAGGTCGGCAAGAGCGGAAGGTGTTCACAGAGTTGAAGGGCGCGCATGCGGATCAGCTGAATGAGGCGTTGGGTAGGATTGGTTTTCGTCGCAGCCAGACGGTTGCCTATCGCCCCAGCTGCCTCGACTGCCAGGCCTGTGTTTCTGTCCGTGTAGTGGCAGGGGAGTTCAAACCCTCGAGCACGCAGAGACGCGAGATTAAGCGCAATCGTGACCTCATTGTTACCGAATGCCGACCTTGGGCAACCGATGAGCAGTTCGAACTGCTGACCAAATATCTCGCTGCGCGTCATCCCGATGGCGGAATGTCTACGATGGATGAGCTCGACTATGCTGACATGGTTGAGCACACTCCCGTCACAAGCACCTTGGTCGAATATCGCGAACCCCTGACAGACGGGTCACCCGGACAGTTGGTCGGTGCTTGTTTGACTGATCGACAAGGCGACGGTTTGTCGATGATCTATTCGTTCTACGACCCTGATCACGAAGGCCGCGCGGGGCTCGGTAACTACATCATCCTCGATCATATCCAGCGCGCTGCGCGGAGCGGATTGCCGTATGTCTATCTCGGCTATTGGATCGATGGCTCTCCACGCATGCAGTACAAAGTGCGTTATCGGCCGCTGGAAAGGCTGACCCGAGAAGGTTGGCAGAGGATGGATGCCGACGAGCAGAGCAAGCTGATCGCCGCAGCGACCGCGCCTCGCGACAAGGGTGCAGAGCCTGTTAGCAAGCACGGCAAAGATGGACAGCCGGTCAAATTCCCGGCCAGCTGATCAGGCTTCGCAGCCACCCCTATTTTTCGTAGAGCTTGGTTTCCTCACCGCGGCGCCTGACAAGGCCTTTGAGCACTCGCCCCCCTGCCATATTCCAACGCGCAAATTCCGCAGCGGCACCGGCGTAATCGCCGGCTATATGCTTGCGTGTGAGCGTTGCGCGGGCAATGGCACCGGTGTTGTAGTGAAAGCTGACCATGGCATCGAACTGGTTCTGGCTGGTCGAGGCTGAGCCGATAGCTTTGTCGACATCACGGGCATAGCGCACGAGATCCTTTGCCAGCCTCGCGTCGCATTGCTTTTGCGTCCACACAGTTTCCGGGCCGATCTCTTTGGATTTGCCGCTCAACATAGCAGAGCCGGTCTGATCATCGATGCCGGTCGCGCCCCAGCCGATGGTCCAGGGATCGGCTCCCGTAGCTGGGTCGGGATAGGCCTCTACCTTTCCATCCTTGCGCAACCGCGCGCAGCCTTCGAAGCGTTTGATCAGCGCAATGCCAGTGGCGCTGACCTGTCGCTTTTTGCGGCCGATCAGTGGGACGCCTGACACACTTGACACACTGTCCAGAAGAGAATGTTTCTCGGCCGCCTCAGACCGGGTTTCAAGGCCCGTTTCGGCGGCACAGTCGTTTGTGTCTTCATACGGCCTAGCTTGGTTCATCTGAAAGGCGCGGCTGAACAGGCGACGCACAGCCCCAAAGGCTGGTTTGCGGGTCGGCTGGTTGAATGACTGGGACATGGGATACCTCGTGAGCTCTCGTGGGGTTGGGCAAAATTCGAGGTCATCTGATTAGGCACAAAACAATCATGTAGGAAAATGGTTTTGCTGCAACGCCAAGGGCGCGGAGCGGTACGAAGGCATTTGCCTGTAAAGAGCTCTGGCCATTATATACCTGAGAAAGCAGATGGCAGACTCTAAGGTTTCTGGTCGAAAGGCCGATATTCAAGTTACTTAGGAGATGATTGGGGCTGGGCGGCTAGCCCTTGTTAATTGGTACGAGGGGGATCGTGATTTCTCCGACGGCGCGAAAGCGGTTTTCGTCGCTATGTTTGTTGCTGGCAAAGTTTGAAACATCAAAGCTGGTTCGCCTGCACGCTGCCGAGAACCTGCGGATTTGGTCGAGTTCTAGCTCTCCCTCGAGAAGCCGCAGGGAGTCCTTCTGCTCCCAACAGCTTAGCCTGTATCGACCTCTACCAACACGCTTCCAGGTACCATGCACGTAGTACCCTCGCTCCAGAGATAACTTAGCTAGATTGGAGTTAAGTGGATTTACTGTGGTGTCGATCACATCTCTTGGGAACGCATCGCGACACAGACTGAACCACTTCTTGCGTAGTCGCTTGAAGTCCATCCGGAGGTACTCTTCTGGCTTTCCGTCCGTGTGGACGGCGGCCATTGCACTAGACTGCAAAATGAGGTTTTGCTCGATGCTTGCCCAAGAAGTGATGATATAGCCTAGCTCTGCCAAGAGCGTGGCGGGCAACTCTTGAGGTTTTGGCATAACAGACACCAATCACAAAGAAGCCAAAGTGTTAAAGCGTATGCTCAGCACTCTACAAAAGAAACATGAGCCGACCACTACGCTGGAAAAGGTTCGGCGGCGGCAAAGAGAAAGTGGGGCAATCACAAAAAGGCCCGCCTGGAATGCTCCCGGCGGGCCTTTCAACTCACTCAGTCAGCAGTGTCTTAGCTGCTGTAATACATGTCGTATTCAACCGGGCATGGCGTTGTTTCCATGCGCATCACTTCTTCCCACTTGAGCTCGGCATAGGCTTCAATCTGGTCTTTCGAGAAGACGTCGCCTTTGAGCAGGAAGTCGTGATCGGCTTCGAGCGCTTCCAATGCTTCGCGCAGCGAACCGCAGACGGTCGGAACCTGAGCGAGCTCTGCCGGCGGCAGGTCGTAGAGGTTCTTGTCCATCGCCTCGCCTGGGTGGATCTTGTTCTCGATCCCGTCGAGACCCGCCATCAGCAGCGCCGAGAAGGCGAGGTACGGGTTCGCTAGGGCGTCCGGGAAGCGGAACTCAACACGCTTGGCTTTCTCACCCGCGCCGTACGGAATACGGCACGATGCCGAACGGTTGCGCGCTGAGTAGGCCAGCAGCACCGGCGCCTCAAAGCCTGGCACCAGACGCTTGTAGCTGTTGGTGGTCGGGTTGGTGAAAGCGTTCAGTGCCTTCGCATGCTTGATGACACCGCCAATGTAATAGAGGCAGGTTTCCGAAAGGCCGGCATATTCGTTGCCGGCGAAAGTCGGCTTGCCGTCTTTCCAGATCGACATGTGGCTGTGCATGCCAGAGCCGTTATCTTCCTTGATCGGCTTGGGCATAAAGGTTGCGGTCTTGCCGTAAGCATGCGCCACCTGTGCCACGACATACTTGTAGATCTGAACGTGGTCAGCGGACTTGGTCAGCGAGGCAAAGGTAATGCCAAGCTCGTGCTGGGCAGCAGCCACCTCGTGGTGGTGCTTGTCCATCGGCAGGCCGATTTCCATCATGGTCGAGACCATCTCGCCGCGAATGTCCATCGCGCTGTCGACCGGAGCTACGGGGAAGTAACCACCCGTTGCGCGCGGGCGATGGCCCATATTGCCCATCTCGTATTCTTTGCCAGTGTTGGTCGGCAGCTCGACGTCATCAATGGCAAAGCCAGAACCCGCATAGCCATCTTCAAAGCGAACATCGTCGAACATGAAGAACTCAGGCTCTGGCCCGACATAGACGGTGTCGCCAATGCCGGTTGAAGCGAGATAGGCCTCGGCGCGCTTGGCGGTCGAACGAGGGTCGCGGCCATAGAGCTGGCCATCGGAAGGCTCGATAATGTTGCAGAAGATCGAGATCATCGGCGTCGCACTGAACGGGTCAGAGTAAACGGCGTCGAGGTCGGGCTTCAGGATCATGTCGGATTCGTTGATGTCCTTCCAACCCGCAATCGACGAACCGTCGAACATCAGGCCGTCTTCGAGCGCATCCTCGTCCATGACAGCCGACGACATCGAAAGGTGCTGCCATTTACCCTTGGGATCGGTGAAGCGCAGGTCGACCCACTCGATCTCTTCGTCCTTAATGCGTTGTACAATCTCTTTAGCGCTAGCCATTTTTGTTTTCTCCAGCTTCAGTAGTGTTGTTTGAGAGGGCCCGCTTGTGCTCGCGGACTATTGAAAAGGTCAGATTGCGTCTTCGTTCGTCTCGCCTGTGCGAATGCGCAAAGCGCGTTCGATGGGAGAGACGAAGATCTTGCCGTCGCCGATCCGTCCGGTCTGTGCGGCAGCGGCAACAGCCTCTACCACACGGTCCATCTGATCGTCGGCCACGACGACTTCGAGTTTCACCTTAGGCAGAAAATCGACGACATATTCGGCGCCGCGATAGAGTTCGGTGTGGCCCTTCTGCCGGCCAAAGCCGCGCGCTTCTGTGACGGTGATGCCAGACACGCCGATTTCGTGGAGCGCCTCCTTCACTTCATCGAGTTTGAAGGGTTTGATGATCGCTTCGATCTTCTTCACGTGAACTCGCTTTCCCCGAAAAGCAGCGACTGAGATGTGGCAAAATCAGAACAAGAATCGTGCCAATCTCTGCACCGCAGCGATAGCTGATCCGTGCCGTGGCGCAAGAATCAGTCCGCATGCCTAATCGAGTAGCAATATTGAGTGGCGAGTCGCAACCGTGCTTAACCGTTTGGCGGATGCTGCCTAAAAATTGGGCAGTAGGGGCTAATGCAGAGGGTATTAGAGGTGCCGTACGCGGCGATATCAACGCCGCACTTAGAGCCGAAGCCCGGTCGTCTCCGGCAGGCCGCACATGATGTTGAGGTTCTGGATCGCGGCGCCGCTTGCGCCTTTGCCCAAGTTGTCGAGCCGCGCGATGAGGCGGGCTTGAGTTGCTTCGTATGGGGCGTTTTCACCGGCATCGGAGAACACGAAGAGCTCGATCCCGTCCCAGGGATCAGCATCCTTGCGGAGCAAAATCTCACTTGGCTTCTCACCAAAATCCGCAACACGAACGACATCCACGCTGTGATGGTAATCCTCTTCAATCTCCCGATAAAGAAGATGAGGATTCTTCGCACCCAAAGCTTCGAGGGGGATCGGAACATCTACGATCATGCCCCGATGCGCGCTAACGACACTCGGCGAGAATATCGGGGCTTGCTTGAGGCCAGCAAACTTCTGCATCTCTGGAAGATGTTTGTGTCCTAGCCCGAGCCCGTAAGCACGAAACGCGAGGTCTTTCTCAGTCTCAAACCGGTCGATCAGTGCATTTCCCCCGCCTGAGTAACCACTGACCGCATTGACGGTATAGGGCCAGTCTGCCGGCAGTACTCCCTGCCTGACAAGCGGTGCAATCAACGCCAAAAAACCAGTCGGATAGCAACCCGGATTGCTGACGAATTGCGCTTCGGCAATCTTGTCGTGCCCAATGATCTCAGGAAAGCCATAGGTCCAGCCATCTGCGACGCGGTGCGCGGAGGAAGCGTCGATGATCCGCGTGTCCGACCCTTCCGCCAGCTTCACCGCCTCTTTCGCCGCGTCGTCGGGCAAGCACAGGATTGCAACGTCTGCTTCGTGCAGAGCCTCTTTTCGTGCTGCCACATTCTTGCGCTGCGCGTCGTCGAGCACCATCAGCTCAAACTCGTCGCGTCCAGCAAGCCGGTCGCGGATTTCGAGACCGGTTGTTCCGGCGGCTCCGTCGATGAAGATGCGGTGAGGCATGGTGTATCTCAAACGCGTCTGGCTTAATCGGCCAGCGCGCTCGCTTTCATGTAGCCGCTCGGGCCTTCAGGGCCAAGGCATCCCCAGATCCACTCGCCAGCCACGTCGAGAACTTCGATCTCTGCCCCTGCCTCGAAATGGGTGATCACGGGAGAATCATCGCGCGTGTTCTCCATCACGTCCGCACCATCAGGCCCGATCACGTGAATTTGCGGGATTACATAATGCGCTGCGAGATGGACGCCGGCGAGGGCGATATGAGCCAAGTCCCCGCGCAAGGGCAGGGTGCCGGGCGCAGGCTTCGCCACCGGCCCGAGCAGACCGAGTACGCCCTCCGGCACTCTATAGTCGTGATTCTGGCTGCCAGAGCCGCTCATTCTCGCTCAATTCCTTGTGCGCCGATCTGGGCGCGTTTCCTTGACCGCGCGCTTAGCCGCTCGCGACGGGGGGAGCAAGCTGGCCACACGCTGCCGTTTCGAAAGAAGACGCCAGTTTGCCTCAACTGCCGTAGCGCCCCTTGAGCATGTGCCAGGCGGCGCGAAGGCCATAGGCGGTCCCGCCTTTGGAGCGGCCCGGCTTGGGGAAGGGGCGCCAGGCGAAGGTGTCGAAGTGGACCCAGTCAATGCCCTCAGCAACGAAGCGGTCGAGGAATAGTCCTGCGACACTAGCGCCTGCATACGGGTTGGTGTGCGCGTTGGAGATGTCGGCAATGTCGGACTTTAGATATTCCCGATAAGCTTCAGGCAGCGGCAAGCGCCATGGCTCATCATCGTTTGCTTTGCCTGCATCGATCAGGTCTGTCGCGGTGTCGTCTTGGCGCGCCATCATCGCGGCATAGTCAGGACCAAGTGCAATCCGAGCTGCGCCGGTTAACGTGGCAAAGTCGATAATCAGTTCAGGCTCTTCTTCGCTGGCGCGGGTCAGCGCATCGCCAAGGATCAGTCGCCCTTCTGCATCGGTGTTGTGGATCTCGACTGTAAGCCCCTTGCGCGTTGCTAGCACGTCGCCGGGACGGAAGGCGGGGCCAGAGATGGCGTTCTCAACTGCTGGAACAAGCAAATGGAGACGCACTTTCAAACCTGCTGCCATAATCAGCTCGCCCAAGGCAATCGCGTGGGCAGCGCCGCCCATATCCTTTTTCATCAGCCGCATGCCCGCAGCTGGCTTGATATCGAGCCCGCCGCTGTCGAAGCAGACGCCTTTGCCTACAATCGCGAGCACAGGATCGTCTTTTGAACCCCACTCAATATGGAGCAACCGGGGCGCATGTTTGCGATCTGCTGCACGGCCGACCGCGTGAACCATTGGGTAGTTCTGCTCAAGCGCGTCACCCTTGGTGACATTCAGCTCACCACCATAGTCTTTGGCGAGCCGCTTGAATTCGCTTTCAAGCGCGGCTGGTCCCATATCTTCAGCCGGCGTGTTGACGAGGTCCCGAACCAGCATTTCTGCTTCGGCTTCGGCGACGTAGCCCGGCAGCCGTCCAACCTGCTCGGTCAAGAGAATGCGGGGTCCAATCGGAGACTCTTCTTCCTTATAGCGCGTGAAGCGGTAATGCGCGGTCAGCCAACCAAACATCGCAGCGCCCGGCTGGTGCTCGGCCAAGCGATAAGTGCCTTCCGGCAGACGTTGGGCAAGGGCGGCGAGGTCATAGCTACCAAGGGCGTCCGGATCGCTGACACCGCCCGCCGCGAAAAAGCCATCGCCGTCCGGCACAATCCCGACCGAACCGGGCGCGCCGTCAAACTTCTGCGCCGCAAGGCTTGCGCGCTGTCCGGCGCTTAGGCCTTTTGCAAAATTCTCAAAACCAGGTTTTGTGACGAGGTGAATGGCGGTCGCGTCTTGTCCGCGGTCGGGCTGGATCAGGTCTTTGAAATCAGTCATGTTCACCGTCCTTAATGAGGGGCGCAAGCTTGTCACGCATCAAATGCGCGACGCGGGACATTAAGTGGTGCTGCGGGAGACACTCGCAATCCTTAAGAGGTGTCGCTATATTGCGCCCCATGACTGAATACCAAATCATCGACAAAGATCAGACCGTCGTGCGCGACGGCACGATCAAGCTCCACACCGAAGAGGGCTTCGAAGGGATGCGCAAAGCCGGAAGGCTTGCGGCGACTATTCTGGATGAAGTGGCCAATTTGGTGGAGCCAGGGATCACCACGGCGAGCATCGATGACGCGGTGCGGAACATGATGTTGGATGCAGGCGCGGTTCCCGCAACGCTCGGCTATCGCGGCTATGCCCATTCGTGCTGCATTTCGATCAATCATGTGATCTGCCACGGCATTCCTGGTCCCAAAGTGCTAAAGGAAGGCGATATTCTCAATGTTGATGTGACCCCATTGCTTGATGGTTGGCACGGCGACACGAGCCGCATGTTCTTTGCTGGCGAACCTTCGATCAAGGCGAAGAAGCTTGTCGATGTGACGCATGAATGCATGATGCTCGGGATCGAGGCCGCACAACCGGGCGCGCGGTTGGGAGATATTGGCGCCGCTATCGAAGCTCATGCGCGTCAATTCCGTTATGGTGTGGTGCGTGAGTTTTGCGGGCACGGTCTGGGACGGCTGTTTCATGACGCACCTGAAGTCGTTCACGCCTCAAAGGCTGGCACGGGACCCGAGCTCAAGCCTGGTATGTTCTTCACGATCGAACCCATGATCAATCTCGGCAAACCATGGGCAAAGGTGCTGGGCGATGGTTGGACCGCGGTTACCCGCGACCGCAGCCTGTCAGCCCAATTCGAACACTCGATCGCGATCACCGAAGATGGGAACGAGATCTTCACAAAGAGCCCGACAGGCAAGGACAAACCTCCATACTAATCGAGCTCGGTCCGGTTATCTAACTGGGTCCTGCGTGGCGGAATTGGTAGACGCACTATACAAATAGTCCTGGGCGCTTGATGCGCAGCGGGTACGGGTTCGATCCCCGTCGTAGGTCGTGCCAATTAGGCCCGCGAGCACACTAGGGGAAACCCCTCAGTAAGGCTTAACGTTAACCCAATTCACAGATCTTGCTGTCACTTTCCGGCGACCTGAATTTGAAGAAATGGTCGCGGAAGACAGCAAATGTCGAAAATCTCTATAGCAATCCTGTTCGCAGCAATCGGGCTTGTCACTTTGGGGTCTTATCTCAATGTGCCTTTCGCCACAGGCGTGAGCGGGCTGATCCTCGTGGTCGCATTGATCTACTCCTTCATCGTAGCCAAGCGCGAGATGGAACGCGTCGCTGCAACTATTCAAGAGCAAGAGCGCGCTCGTGTTCAGCAGCCGAAAAAGCCTGCTCCGATGCCAAAGCAAGCGGCTGAGGCTTAAGCTGAAGCTGCCTCGATCTGCGCAATAAGCGCCGGTAGGAAGAACACCACCAAGACCGCACCCATTGCCCCGATCACAGCGATGGAGAAGGCCAGCATTGCCAGCACTGGTTTGGAGATGCGTCCCAGCACTTTCCAGTCGAACCAGGACGCAAGCGCTATTGTAATCGGCAATTGCATCACGATCGCGAGAGGGTCGGGCAGGCCTGCCACCTGCACTATTCTTGCATAAGCAGGGGTCATCAGGGCCAGCGTCCCGATCAGCATGGCTTGGCGGTGGATGTGGATCTTACCCTGGCGGGCGAAATGCACCGCCACCAAGTAAAGCGGGGTGAAAGTGACGAAAGCGGCGACGTTCACGACTGTCACCTCGTAGCGGCCCAGCTCCGCTCCGATACCAAAAGAGATAAGCACTCCGCTTCCCACCATCGCCAGCACCAAGAACGGAGAGGCACGCCCAAAGGCACGGTGCAGCTCAAAAGATCCACGTGCAGCGAGATAGGACTGACTTGCAAGCAATGAGAGCCAAGCAATCATCGCGACCGCATGGAAAATCACAATTGGCGTATAGCGTTCGAACGTTTCGGGCTGAACCGCCACCTTGAGGCCGAATGCACTGATAGTAAACACCAACAAGGCGAGCGCGATCCGACCCAAAAAGGTATTGGCTTCCCCGGCTGATTTCATCGCGCGTGTCAGACTTCTCGCGCAGCCCGGATGGCCGCCCCTGCCGCAAAGGGAGCGATGGCGACCAACAATAGACTGATCGCTGCCACAAAGCCGATGCTGGCCGCATCCGAACGCGCTAAGGCTCCTGCGCCGAAGATCAGGATCGGCAATGCGAGCGGGATGAGGAGCAGGCCCGACAAGGCTGCCCCTGCACGCAAGGATGCTGTCAGCGCGGCGATCATCAGGCCGATGGCTGCAAGGCCGGGTGTGCCAGCGAGGAGTCCGAGCAAAAGCAAGTACAAGGTCGAGCCATCAATCGCCAAAAGCGCCGCAGCTGGGAGGGTCGCGACGACCAGGGGCGGCCCAAAGCTCAACCAATGGGCAAGCAAGCGCACCGCCATCATGACCTCCTCTGTGACACCGCGCAGCCGCAGCTGATCGAACAAACCCAGCTCTATGTCTTGGGCAACTAGTTTCTCGAGCGGCAAGATTGCGGCGAGCAAAGCTGCGATCCAAACGACTCCTCCGCCAGTGCGCGAAAGCAGGTTGATGTCCGGGCCAACGGCAAAGGGATAGAGCATCGCAACCGCGACGAAGAAAACCACCGGCAGTGCCGCGCCTCCGCCTGCGAAAGGGAAGAATTTGCCAAGGTCGCGCTGCAAAAGGGTGAGGACCATCGCCTAATTGTCCTCTTCCAGCGGCTCTGGCGCCGGCACAAAATCTTCGAGGGCAAGCGGGCGTAGCGCCTCGACTGCAACCGGCTGGTGCGAGGCGATCAGCGCAATTCCTCCTCCGCGAAGATGCTGGTCAATAAGCGTCCCAACTTGCTCGATTGCGCGCGTATCGAGGCCCGACAATGGCTCGTCGAGCAGCCAGATTGGCACATCGCGATTGAGCAACGCAGCAAGAGCTGCGCGTTTGCGTTGGCCGGTGGAGAGATAGCGCACCGGAACATCGAGAAGCGGTTTCAGTCCAAGCTCCTTGAGCGCCTTGGAAGGATCACCGCACGCGTCCACACGTTCCCAGAAGGCGAGTGCCTTGCCCAGTGGCAAGTCAAGATCGAGCGCAGGTCTTTCGTCCACCAGGCCAAGCTCCCCTTCGCGTGACACTTCGCCGGCAAAAGGCGTTGTCAAACCAGCCAGTGCGCGGATCAACGTCGTCTTGCCGATCCCATTTGCTCCGGTGAGATGCAGCGCCTCGCCCATGCCAAGCTCGAACGACACGCCGCGGAAAAGCAAGCGGTCGCCGCGGCGGCAGGCGATGTTGGAGGCTGAGAGACGGGCTTGCATCGCGCGCAGCGTTAGGCAAAAGCGCTGTCTGTCACAACTGTTTGCATGAAGGACCCGCCCCAATGCCCAACGTTTCCGAACTTACCGAAGATGAGCGTGACCAGTTGCTGAGTGACCATCCGGACTGGGCATTGGCTCGGGATGGTAAGGCGATCGAGCGGACCTTCCAATTTGGTGACTTTTCAGAGGCCTGGGGCTTTATGAGCCGTGTTGCTCTGCTCGCCGACAGTCAGGATCACCACCCCGAATGGTTCAACGTTTACGCCAAAGTCGAGATCACACTGACCACGCATGACGCCGGATCCAGCGGCGGGCTGTCCTATCGCGATGTGAAACTTGCCCGCGCGATTGATGGATTGGTGTAAAGCCTAAATCTTGATCTCGTCTGCGCTTTGCGCGCGCATCTGTTTGCGCACGAGGCCCGGCATCCAGCGTTGAAGGAAGCGTAGACGGCTGGCGGTCTTGCCCACGGTGTAGTGGAGATCATCGCCGTGGATGGCTTGCCAGACGATCTCTGGCACGGTTTCAACGGGCAAAACTTCCACCCCGTTTTCGATCAGCTGTTCCTTCACCGTCTGGTTGGAATCGCCTTGTGTCGTTTCGATGATCGGCGTGTCGATGAAGCCGGGGCACAAAGCCGCGACCTTGATCCCGTCTTCGGTCCATTCCGCGTCCAAACTCTCGGTCAGGCCGCGCACGCCCCATTTGGTCGCGCAATAGGCAGCCAGACCCGGCGCACCGATAATCCCGGCAAGGCTCGCGGTGTTGAGCAGAACCGACCCAGGAGCGCTAGCTGCCAGATACTTATGGCTCGCCTGAGCGCCAAAGATCACGCCTTTCATATTGATATCGAGCATCGAGGTCAGCTCGTCCTCCGGCTGCTCGACCAAAGGGCCGCCATTGCCGATCCCGGCATTGTTGAAGACGACATCGATCCGCCCGCCAGTCGCCTCGGCAAATCCAGCGAGCGCAGTGTCCCATTGCTGCCGGTCGCGCACGTCAAGGGGGTAGCTGGTCGCGCGATCATTGCCGATCAGACGCAGCGTTTCTTCCATACCGTTCATATCAACGTCGGAAATCCCGACATACCAACCGCGCTGCGCGAAGAAGATCGCGACCGCTCGGCCGATTCCAGACGCGCCACCGGTGATGAAGATCGCGCGATTCTCGTTAGATGCAGTCATGCGGCTCGTTCCTTATCGACCAAGTAGGCCGGCGGAGTCCTTTTGCTGCTTGCGCACGCGTCCTGGCATCCAGCGTTTGGCGAAATTAAGCTTCCTCGCGGTTTTGCCTACGAGATAGTGAAGGTCATCGCCATGCACTGCGTCCCAGACCGTCTCAGCAACTTCCTCAACCGGGGTAATTTCGAGCCCCGCTTCAACCACCCGGGATCGCACCGTTTCATTCGACTTGCGGCTGCCGGTTCCTTCAAGCAGCGGGGTTTCGATAAAGCTGGGGCAGATTGAGGACACTTTGATCCGGTCCGCGGTCCATTCAGCGTCAAGGCTCTCGGCAATACCTCGCACGGCAAATTTCGAGGCGCTGTAGACGCTCATTCCCGATCCGCCAGCGATTCCTGCAGCGCTAGCAACATTTACAAGCGCAGATCCCGGTGCGGTCTTTGCAAGATGCGGATAGGCGGCTTGGGCGCCATAAAGCACGCCGCGAATATTGATATCGAGGCAGCGGTCGATCTCTTCGACTTCGAGCTCATCAATCGGTCCGCCCGTGCCAATCCCGGCATTGTTGACCACCACGTCGATGCGTCCGCCGGCCGCCGTTGCCGCCGTTTCAAGTGCAACGGTCCATGCCTCACGGTCGCGCACGTCGAGCTCATGCGAATATTTGAATCCGCCCTCGATCAGGCCAAGCGTGTCAGCCATGCCTTCGACATTGACGTCGGCAATCGTGACGAACCAGCCGCGCTCGGCGAAGTAACGCGCAACTGCTCGGCCGATGCCCGATGCGCCGCCAGTGATGAAGATATGACGGCGTGCACCCGCCTCGCTTGAAGACATGAGAAACCCTCTCCCAAATTCACATCAGCTCTTTAGCCGATGCAAGTTCGAGAGAGGGTATGCCAGTCACTTACATTTCTGTCAGCAACTGATTGTGCAGTTTTCCGTCGATCCTTCTCCGATCAGTCGCCGATTGCTTCTTCAAGGCCGGCAACATGCTCAGCGCCTTCAACAATCTCCGCGGTAGAGGGTTCGAGCACATCGCCAATCGGCTCCGCGCGCCCGCCGATGCATTCGGAGAGGAAATTCTCCGTGATCGCGACGAAAGAGATGTTGTTCGAAGGCTTGGCAAAACCGTGGCCCTCATCGGGATAGAGCACATAGGTGACAGGGATCCCAGCCTCCATCATTGCCCCGACGATCTGATCGCTCTCCGCCTGTTTGACGCGCGGGTCATTGGCCCCTTGCGCGATCAGCAGTGGACGCACGATCTGGTCTGCCTTGTAGAGCGGGCTTGCCGCCCGCAGTAGCGCGAGACCTTCCTCGGTGTTGGGGTCGCCCATCCGTTCATGGAAGATCTTCACCACTGGCGCCCAGTAAGGCGGGATCGTGCTGAGCAGGGTTTCGAGGTTGGACGGGCCAACAATGTCGACACCGCAGGCAAAGACTTCAGGCGTGAAGGTAAGGCCAGCAAGGGTTGCATAGCCACCATATGAGCCGCCCATGATCGCCACCCTGTCTTCGATCGCGACGCCTTCCTCGATCGCCCAATTGGTGGCATCGATCAGGTCGTCATGCATCTTGAGGCCCCATTGCAGATTGCCTGCATTGAGGAAGTCTTTGCCAAAGCCGGTTGAACCGCGGAAGTTCACTGACAGCACGGCATAGCCGCGATTGGCGAGCATCTGGTGATACGGATTGAACCCATAGTCATCGCGGGCCCAAGGGCCCCCATGGACCAGAAGCACCATCGGCACCGCTTCGTCTGGATGCCCGTCGCCATCGCTGTCGCTGCCTACTGGAAGGGTGAGGTAGGACGGCAAAGTGAGGCCATCGCGGCTCGTGATCTCAATTGGGTGCATCGGCTGAAGCGGCGCACCATCGAGCTCGGGTCGGCTGGTGTAGAACGGGGTGAGCGTTTCGGCCTGACGATCAAAGATGTAGGTCGTGGTCGGCGCGGTCAGCGGCTCGTTCCAAACGATCCACGTCTGATCATCGTCCGTTCGGCTGGAGATGCCAAACTCGCCTTCGAAGCGCTCGTCGAGCCAATTGAGCGTAGTGCCAAGCTCTTCGTCAATCGCAGTCCATTCATTGCGCAGATAGTTGACAGAGTATGCCTCAACCACCCCGGTCTTGGGATCGCGGATCGTGCCACCGAGATCCGCCTTGTCGTCCTCTGCAATCAGAGTGCGCTCACCGGTTGATGTGTCCTGTGCATAGAGCGCTGCGGTGTTGCGGTCGCGGCTGTCGAGCCAATAGAGGATTGAACCATCGGTGGTGTAGCCCGCTGGACTGGTTGTCAGCGAATCTTCCATGCCGGTCGTTTCAAACGGCTCTTCTTCGACCACATTGTCATTGACGCGAAAATAATCGGTGCCGCCTTCTGCGTTCTGGCGCATCGCCATGCGGACCGTCAGCGTGTCGTCGGCCATGAAGCCTGCATAGCCGTTGTTTTCGTAAACCAGCTCCAGCTCGCCGGTGTTGAGGTCGAGCATGTGGATGTCGTGGAACTGCGGATCGCGGTTGTTCACACCGATCAGCATCTTGTCCTTGATCGTCTCTGAGGTGCCGACGATCTGCACCCGCGTGTTTTCGAACGGCGTCAGCGTCGTCTCTTCACCGGTCGCAACCTCGATCGAGTAGAGTAGGAAGTTCTCATCCCCGCCCTTGTCCTGAATATAGAGAACGCTCTTGCCGTCGGGTGCCCAGAAGTGGCTGCGGATCGGACGGTCGGTGGAGCTGGTGATGGCCTTCGCTGCATCCAGATCATCGCGCGGCGCAAGGTAAATGTTGAGCACATCATCCTTCGGCGCGAGCCAGCTCAGATATGCGCCATCCGGGCTCAGGCGACCCTGCGCCTTGGTCGGGTTGCCGAACAGGGCTTCGCGCGAGATCAAGGGGGCGTCGGTCTGGTGATCGGTCATAGAGTGTCCGTTGGCTTGAGTATAGTGATCAGGCGCGGCTTAGGCGCTGATTGAACTGGGAAGCGATGGCCCGGCAAAGGTGAGTAATCCCACAGCATTGGCGGTCGCCAAAAGTCGCTTGGGCAGGCGGGCAGGCTTGGAATAAAGAGTCACGGGTCGATGTCTTCTCTCAATTGTCAGACCTAACTGGAGGTGGTGTGTTGCGCCTTCAATACACCAGCAAGGCGGAGGAGCAAGGGCGCTTCGTCGAGTGGGAGAGGCGTTTGGGCGGGGGCAGCGCGGTCTGCTAAGGAGCAGCCGTGATTGTTTCTGAGCCGGATGGGCCTGCGTTGAAAGACATCGTACTAGACCAGCGGCTTTCGATTGCATGACCTTCCGCATCGGTACCGGGTTCAAACCGCGCGTAGCGTTCAGTGCCTCGGCAGGCCCATCTGTCGATAATCATGCTGCCGCTGCTTTCGACGACTTGGCACTCGATAGCCCTGCCGTCTGGCGTCACTTTTACTTGGACTTTCACAGCACCGCTTATGTCTTGCCGGATCGGAGCGCTGGGAAAGACTGCAATCATCTGCTCCCCAAGCTCCTGAGCATTGATCAGGCTCGCCAAAGGAAGTTGGTTCGTTTGATCCTCGGAAGGGCCTGACGCTCCGGCGACCGTGCCAATGCACAGGACCAGAGAAGCCGTGAACGTCCACAGGATGGAGGTTTGACTCATGGCTGTGAGCCTACACTAAAGCGCAGGGTTGGCATAGAAGTGCCAGGTAAAGATTGCCATTGCGCCTCGGTGAGGGGACCAGCGGTGTCCAAGCTCGCGTGTTTCCTTTTCCTTGGGGCGTTCCTCCATGTCGAGCAGGCGTTTGACGCCCTCTTGCACGGCAAGATCTCCGGCGGGCCAGATGTTGGTGCGACCTTCCGCGAATAGCAGGTAAATCTCGGCTGACCAGCGACCGATCCCTTTGATCCGAGTCAGTTCCTCGATAGCCTCCTCGTCATCTTCTGGCAGCGCGTCAAAGTTAAGCTCGCCGGCATCGACAAGCTCGCACAAGCTCCTCGCATAGCCCTGTTTCTGGCGCGACAATCCGCATGCGCGCAGCGTTTCGAAATCACGCTCTAGCACGCAACTGGGAGTGAAATCGGGGCCGAGCTCTGCCTCGAGCCTGTTCCACATCGATGTGGCCGCCGCGACGGAGACTTGCTGGCCAACAATGGTGCGTAAAAGCGTCTTGTAGCCGCGATCGCGCATGCGGGCTTCGGGATAGCCTATGCGGGCAAGCTCTTTGCCTACCTGCGTGTCTTTCGCCCCAAGCGCGTCGAGTTCCGCGCGGAGAATTTCGGCTGTCAGACCCACGGTTCATTCCTCTAGGTTGCCATCTGCAATGGGAACCCCTAGCTGACCTTTGAGTTTTTCCAAACGCTCTAAGATCGAAAACGACATTGAGTGCAAACCGCTTGAAAAGGACTGTAAAGCCCATGCCCACATTGGTTGTTACCAATCGCGAAGGTGAAACATCGGAAATTGAGGTCGAAGATGGCCTGACCGTTATGGAAGCCATCCGCGACAATGGCTTTGACGAACTCCTGGCTTTGTGCGGCGGTTGCTGTTCTTGCGCGACGTGCCACGTCTATGTCGATGCGGACGCCTCGGGCCTTCCGGAAATGAGCGAGGACGAAGACGACCTGCTCGAATCCTCTGACCACCGCAAGGAAACGTCGCGTCTCTCTTGCCAGGTCCCGTTGACGGCGGAGCTGGACGGATTGAAGGTCACACTTGCACCCGAGGACTGATCGTTTTCGATCAGGCAAAGCCAGTTTTTGGGGTGATAAAGGCGATCTGCATTGCCGCCTGCGAGCAGAGCGCCTAATTCGCTTGCCATGAACATCACTCAACCTATTGGCGATACGCTCGCCTTGATTGGCAATACACCGCTGGTGCGCCTTGAGGGCCCGAGCGATGCGGCGGGTTGCGACATTTGGGGCAAATGCGAATTTGCCAACCCCGGCTCAAGCGTGAAGGACCGCGCAGCGCTCTACATGATCCGCGACGCGGAAGAGCGCGGCGAGCTAAAGCCCGGTGGAACTGTGATCGAAGGTACGGCGGGCAACACGGGTATCGGCATCGCGCTGGTTGCCAATGCGCTCGGCTACAAGACTATTATCGTCATGCCGGACAATCAGTCGAAGGAGAAGATGGACACTCTGCGCGCGCTTGGCGCTCAGCTGGTTCTGGTTCCTCCGACCAAATATGCCGATCCGTGCCATTTCCAACACGTCTCTCGCCGCATGGCTGAGGAAACAGAAGGCGCGATCTGGGCCGGACAGTTTGACAATGTCGCCAACCGCCGCGCGCATATCGAAGGCACCGCCCAAGAGCTGTGGAAGCAAACGCAAGGCAAGATTTCGGGCTTTACCTGCGCTGCCGGCACGGGCGGAACGATTGCGGGCGTTGGTATGGCTCTTAAGGAGAAGAACCCCGACATCCGCATCGCGCTCACCGATCCGCACGGCGCGGCGCTCTATAATTACTATGCTCATGGCGAATTGAAGGGCGAAGGGTCATCCGTCGCAGAGGGGATCGGCCAGGGCCGCATCACCGCCAATTTGGAAGGCGCGCCAATCGACACGCAGTTTCGCATCTCGGACGAGGAAGGACTCGTCTGGGTTGAGAAATTGCTTCGTGAGGAGGGGCTTTGCCTAGGTTTGTCGAGCGGGATCAACGTCGCTGGAGCAATTGCGCTGGGCAAACAATTGGTCGCTGACGGGGTCGAGACCCCGCAAGTGGCGACGATCTTGTGCGACACAGGCTTCCGCTACCTCTCAACCCTCTACAACGCCGACTGGCTCGCATCGAAGGACCTCCCGGTGTTCGACTGGCTTGAGAACGACAGCGACGGCTGACCACGGATTCGTTAATCGACAGGCCAGTCTTTGCGCGCTAACTCTCACCACATGAAGGGTGATAATCTTTCTCAGCAACTCCACCCCGGAGAAGGCGAATTTCCACCTGATGGAGTGCCGTTTGGCGGGTCTCGTGCAGAAGCGAACCAGCGCTTGCAGGTGGGATTTTTCGGGATCGGCGCCATGATCCTGCTGGTGGGTCTTGCAAGCATTATTGGCAATCAGGCCGACCGCACGCAGGAAAGCGCAGTTCCTGAAGCCGCACCGACGACCGAGCCGACCGAGGCTCCACCGCAGCGTGACCCGCTCGCTGACGCAGGTATCCTGCCAGACATTCCCGTTGAACCCGAGCCATCCGAGGATGAGGGGCAAGTCGAAGATCTGCCCGATCCAGTGATCGACGATCCGGAACCCGTTGAAGGCGACGACGCAGAGGGGTAGCACTCTGCTTAATTGGCCGCGGGCAAATGAATCTTGCCGGCAACGCTACGGTCTTCGAGAACCGGTTTGAGGCATCCCTTTCGATAGGGAAGCTTGCGAGCGCTGAATCCAGAGACTTCACCAAACAGGCAGCAGAGGGAAAATGAGGGGATCAGAGGCAGAAATGGGACTCGGTTCTGGGATTTTCCGGGATTCTGCTCCATTTCAGAGGTGTTTCCTGGGGATATTGCGGCATTTACAGGCTATAGCTGGATCGAAATGACCTTAAGTGCTCTTAGAAAATTAATCTAAATCAAATGTTTATCATATAATCCCTAGATTTTCCTAGAAAAACCCTAGCCACTCGGCTGCTTCCCCGATATTACTGGGGGCCATCAAGCATGCCGTCTGATCTCGCGTCACCTGTCCAAGTTGGCGCGCTGTCCTCGCTCGCGCGGGGTCAGCGCCGGGCAAGTTGTGTCGTTGAAGATGTGCATATCGAGAGCTTGGTGAGGTGAGGAATGCGGGCCGGGGCTCGCTAATCGGGGAAGGGATTCGACGCGTGTCTGCGCTGGGCGAATATAACGGACAGGCCTATACGGTCATGAGCGACAAGGGTCGCTTTGTCCTGCCGCCCGCCTTCCGCAAAGCGGTGAAGGCCAGCTCCGACGGAGCCAAAACCCTGTGCCTTGCGGTCCACGACAAATATGACTGCCTGATTGGCTTTGGCCTTTCACGCATTCCTGAACTTCACGCTCAGCTTGAAAAAGAGGAAGAGCGCGCGGTCCGCCTGAGCCAGGACGATTTCGACGCCGATGCGCGCGCGGGTCAATTGTTCGGCTTTGAGCAAATCCCGTTCGACGACAGTGGCCGCTTCGTCATGCCTGAGCATCTGAAGGAACTCGGCTTTGTCGAGGAAGGTCTCTACTTCCACGGCGCGGGCAAATTCTTCTTCGTCTGGAATCCCGATCAACTTGCTGAGATGGGCTCCGCCTTTCGCGGAGCGCAGGCAAGTTGCCGCGCGCAAATGGCGAAAGCGACAAAGAAAGGGGCTGGCAAATGACCCTTGCAACCAGCTTTACCTCTGATGCGCCTCATATTCCGGTTCTGCTCGATGAAGTCGTCGAGGCAGTTGGCCCTGAAGCCGGCAAGCAAGTGATCGACGCGACCTTCGGGGCCGGCGGGTATTCGCGTGCTTTGCTTGAGCGCGGCGCTCGCGTCTTCGCATTTGACCGTGATCCTGATGCAATTGCGGCTGGCGAAGCGATGGTCGGCGAATTTGCTGGCCAGCTCTCGCTGCATCCCGAACGCTTTTCCGCCATGCGCGAGGAAATGGTCCGCATCGGCTTTCCGCAGGTTGATGCGGTTGTGATGGATATCGGCGTTTCGTCAATGCAGCTCGATCGGGGTGAGCGCGGCTTTGCCTTCAGCCATGATGGCCCGCTCGACATGCGCATGAGTCAGAGAGGCGAAAGCGCCGAGGACTTCTTGAATACGGCTGATGAAGCGGTGATTGCCGATGTGCTCTACCAATATGGGGAAGAGCGTCAGTCGCGCCGCGTTGCACGGGCCATCGTTGCTGCGCGGCCGCTTGAGACGACTGGCGAGTTTGCCCGCGTCGTTCGCCGTGCGCTCGGTCACAAGCCTCACGACAAAAAGGACCCTGCGACCCGATCTTTCCAGGCGGTGCGCATCTATGTGAATGATGAGTTGGGTGAGCTGAATGCCGGTCTTGCAGCAGCAGAGCTGCTGCTCAAGGAAGGCGGCATTCTCGCGGTGGTTAGCTTCCACAGCCTCGAAGACCGCATCGTGAAGCGTTTTTTGAAGCAAGCATCTGGTGCAGGCCGCGCGGTTTCGCGCCACCTTCCAGGAGAAATCCCAGGACCCGCTCCGACCTTCACCAAGGCTTCCAAGGCGATCCGACCGTCCGAAGCCGAGATCGAACGCAATCCGCGCGCGCGCTCTTCGATCCTGCGCCACGCCACTCGCACCGCTGCCCCCGCACAAAATGCCGCTCAAGCAAGGACACAGCCATGATCGACACCGGATCCCGCATTCGCCAAATCGGTTGGGTCGCTGCACTGGCGGCATGCGTTGCCTTGTTCGCGCTCTTGAGCTTTCAGGTGCAGACCGTGCGCAGCGAGGTCTTGCTATCAGAGCGTCAGATCATTGCTCTCGAGCGAGAGACGCAGATGCTCGAAACCGAATTCCAGACCCGAGCCAGCCAGCGTCAGCTGGCCGAGTGGAACACGGTCGAGTTCGGGTACATCGCGCCACGCGCCGACCAATATCTCGATAATGAGCGGCAATTGGCACAATTGGGTGTGCCTTCGGGGCCCAATGCTCCGCAACCTATCCGCGTAGCGCGAAATGACCTTACTGGACCCGATGCGCAATCGCGCGAAATGGTCTCACCGGTAACGGGCGCTCCGGTCACTCTTGCATCCCTCGCCGCTCAGGAAGATGCCGGCGCAATGTTCACTGAGGCCTTTGGCGATTTCCTGATCGAAGCCTCGCCCATTCGTGCAGCCAATGCGCAGACCACAGGCGGTTCAACAGAGACGGCGTATCTAAGCAGTGAGGGGATCGAATGACCGCTTTCGCGCTTGGTGGATCAACTAGAACGGCCAGAAGGCCAGATCCAAGGGACCCGGCGGATATACAACCGGGGAAGGCAGCGCCGACCAGTCTCCCAGCCTCGAACAACACCAAGGCATCGTTCCAACGCAGAACGCGCCCGGCTCTCCCAGTTGGGCGCGTTCACGCCGTGCACCGCCGCTACAGCCTGTTGTCGGCTGCTCGGTTAAGGCTGTTTCTATTGGTCGCGTGCTTCGTTCTTGCGGCTTCGGTGGGTGTGTTGCGGATTGGATATCTTGGAATTGTTGGAGCAACGCCCAACACCACCAATCTTGCTGACGCGCTCCTCCCTCCGCGCGGAGAAATAACCGATCGTAATGGCACTCCTTTGGCGCGAACCTTCCCTGCCTACGCCCTATGGTTCAATCCCAATGCGATGGGAGATGAAGGTTCTCCTTTAATCGGTGATCCCGCTGAAGTTTCTGAAAAACTGAAGCAGATTTTCCCAGATCTCGATCTTGAGCGAACTCAACGCTTGCTCGCCTCGGATCGCGGTGGATATCTCATGCGCCGAGTCCTGCCCGAAGATGCCAATCGAGTGTTTGAACTTGGCGAAGTCGCGCTTGAATTGCCGCGCGAATATGATCGCCACTACCCGCAAGGATCATTAGGCGCGCATATTCTGGGCTATGTCCAAGAGAATGAAGATGGCCGTTTGCAGGGCCAGTATGGGATGGAACAGGTTTTTGACGACAGACTTGCTGATCGCGAGCTGCGTGGTGAGCCAGTGGCCTTGTCGATTGACCTGAGGGTGCAGGGAGCGCTCGAAGATGAGCTAGGCAAGAAGATGCTCGCCACCCAGGCCAAAGGTGCAGCTGGCATCGTGCTCGATGTCGACACCGGAGAAGTGCTGGCAATGGCGTCTTTGCCATCCTTTGACCCCAATCGTTCAGATGTTGCCAAATCTCCAAATTTTTACAGCCGGGCGACGAATGCGACCTATGAACTGGGATCGACCTTCAAGCCGATCACGATAGCGGCTGCAATCGACGCTGGTGTGGTGACAAATCTCTCGCAGGAATGGGATGCAACGCCGGTCGAAATGTCGGGCCGCCTATTCGAAGACCACAAGCCGAAGGGCGATACGCTCAATGTAGCAGAGGCGCTCGCCTATTCCTCCAACACCGTCACTATGCGGATCGCAGACGAGCTGGGTGAAGCGCGCTTTCGCGAAGTCGTTGAAAGTCTCGGCATGCGAGATCGGCCGGAGATTGATCACTATTCGCGCGGGGTCCCGCAATGGCCCGAAACGCGTAGCGACAATAGTTGGTCGCGCCTGACCAATATGACCGTCAGCTATGGCCACGGCCTTGCAGTGACGACGCTGCATATGGCGAATGCCTATGCCGCACTGGTAAATGGCGGGTTTCTGCGTCCTGCGACATTGCAGAAGATTGAGCCCGGCACGGCCCCGCGCGGGAAACGGGTGTTCAAGGCTTCGACCTCGCAGCGCATGCGCCAGCTTTTGCGCATGATCTCGATCTACGGAACCGGTCGCAGCGCTGATGCTCCGGGATACCGGATCGGCGGCAAGACCGGCTCAGCTGAGAAAGCGGGAGTAGGCGCCTACCGAGAGACCGCTCTTATCTCCAACTTCGCAGCGGCTTTTCCAATGGACCGGCCCCGCTATGTCGTGGTTGCAATGCTGGATGAGCCGCGCGGCACGCGTGCCAGCAGCGGTCAGCGTACAGCCTCTTTCACGGCTGCACCGATCGTCAATGAGCTGGTCCCTCGGATAGGCCCCATGCTTGGGGTGCGCCCTGACACTTCGCGCGATGTAGATATTTCGGACTTGCGATCTCTGATCGAGGGGCGCCGGTGAAGCTTGCAACGCTGATGGACCGCGCCGGTTTGGCAGCGGCGGAGGAAGCGGACGTTACCGTCACAGGTTTCGCCATCGACCACCGCAAAGTCGCGCCTGGCACTGTCTTTGGAGCGTTCAAGGGCGCGCGTTTCAACGCCGAAGACTTCATTCCTGCGGCCATCGAAGCTGGAGCGGCTGCGGTCATTTCCTCGCCCGAGGCTGTGGTCGAAGGTGCGCTCCACATCGTCAGCGAGCAGCCTCGCCAAACCTTTGCGCAGCTGGCCGCTGAGTTCTTCACCCCGGTGCCTGCTCATATCGTTGCAGTGACTGGGACCAATGGCAAAACCTCTACGGTCGAGATGACCCGGCAGATTTGGCGTATGTGCGGGGAGCCCGCTGCGAGCATCGGGACTTTGGGTGTGACAACGCCTGATGGCAGCGTCGCGACCGGACTGACCACCCCGGATATCGTCACTTTCCTTTCCAATATGAGCGGCCTATCGCGCGAAGGCGTGACACATGTTGCTTATGAAGCATCAAGCCATGGCCTATCCCAATACCGCAATGAAGGGCTGAGTGTTGCAGCGGGCGCCTTCACCAATTTCAGCCGCGATCACTTGGATTATCACGGCACGATGGAGGAGTATTTCCTCGCCAAGATGCGGCTGTTTGACGAAGTGGTCATTGATGGAGGCGCGGCGGTCATTTGGGATCTGGCCGAGCCGTGCGAGTGGACCATTCGCGCTATCGAGCATGCTCATCGACGCGGGCTTAAATTGCTGATCGTCGGCGATGCAGGCGGACGTCATGACGTCTTCTTGCGCCTTGTAAGCCGCGAAGCGACGCAATTGGGTCAGGTTCTCACTCTCGAATATGCCGGTGAGCAGCGTGAGGTTAATCTGCCACTGATCGGGGCCTATCAAGCATCGAATGCGCTGGTGTCGGCTGGGCTTGCGCTCGCAACAGGAGCCAGCCCAAGCCAGGTGTTCGATGCGATTGGTCGCTTGCAGCCTGTACGAGGAAGGTTGGAGAGAGCCTGTCTGACCCCCACCGGTGCGCCCGTCTATGTCGACTATGCTCACACGCCCGACGCGCTTGAGGCGGCGATAGCTGCATTGCTTCCGCATGTGGATCACAGTTCTACAGCACGACTGATCACGGTATTCGGCGCAGGTGGAGACCGCGACCCAGGTAAACGTGCTTCTATGGGCGCGGTTGCTGCAAAAGCTTCCGATCTTGTCATTGTCACCGACGATAATCCGCGAAGCGAGGAACCGGCTGCGATCCGCAATGCTGTCTTGTCCGGAGCAGTCGGTGCGGATCACGTGAGCGACATTGAAGGGCGCCGCGAAGCCATCGCCGCTGCGATCAGAGCAGCGGGTGCAAACGACATCATCCTGATCGCTGGCAAGGGCCATGAGCAGGGGCAGATCATCGGTTCAGGAGAAAACATGCGAATTTTGCCGTTCGACGATGTGGAAGTCGCGCGCGAATGCGCAGCTGAGTTGGCTCAGGGGGCAGCATTATGAGCGCCGCCAATGCACTCTTGCGCCAATGGCCCAACGATCCGCGCGACGCACTGCCTCTGGCGCTGTGGGACGCTGCGGCTATCGAAGCGGCTACTGGCGGCACTGCGAGCCACGCTTTCCAAGCCTCCGGCGTTGAAATGGACAGCCGCGATGTGCGTCCAGGCGATGTCTTCGTCGCGCTGAAGGGCGAGGCGATGGATGGCCACAATTTCATCGACGGAGCCTTTGCCAAGGGAGCCGTTGCAGCGATCACGGATCGTCCAGTCGACTTCCCCCATGTGCTGGTCAAGGACACGACCAAGGCGCTCCACGATCTGGCTCATGCCGCGCGCGAACGGAGCGCAGCGGTGCGGATTGCAGTGACTGGATCAGTTGGCAAAACCGGGGTGAAGGAGGCGATTTTCGCAGCGCTCGACCGCGCGAGCCGGGGCGCTGCTCATCGCAGCGTCAGGAGCTACAACAATCACGTGGGCGTACCCTTAAGTCTCGCTCGATTACCGGCGCGGGCCAAATACGGCGTGTTTGAGATGGGTATGAACCATGCAGGCGAAATCGCTCCGCTTGCCGATCACGTGCAGCCAGATGTGGCATTGATCACCACCATTGCGCCCGCTCATATCGAGAATCTCGGGAGTATGGAGGCGATTGCAGATGAGAAGACGCAAATCTTCACCGGGCTGAAACCGGGCGGAATCGCGGTCATTCCGGCTGACAGCGAATTCACGCAGCGGATGATTGCCAATGCGAAGATGCTCGACGTTAAGATCGTCACCTTTGGCCGCAGCAAGAATGCTGATGTCCGACTGCTCGATGCCATCCCTGGCGCGAATGGCGGCTCGATCGTAACCGCCGACCTAGGCGAGACGCGGCTCTGCTACTCGATTGCAGAACCGGGTGAGCACTGGATCAGCAATTCGCTTGCCGTCATGGCGGCCGTGCGCGCGGCTGGAGGCGATCTGGCGAGCGCTGGCCTCGCTCTTGCAGAAATGGGTGGTCTTAAAGGGCGCGGTGCACGGTTCGATATTCCAGCAATCGGCGGGCCTAACGGTGGGAAGGCCCTGCTGATCGATGAGAGCTACAATGCCAACCCCGCGTCGATGCGCGCAACGCTTCGTGCGCTCGGGCAAACGCCCGCCCATCGGCGGGTCGCTGTGCTCGGCAGCATGATGGAGCTTGGAGATTTTGCGAAGAGCTTCCACGAGCAGCTTGCAGAGCCCTTGACCGAGGCGAAAATCGACCATGTGATCCTGGTGGGCGACGAGATGCGCGCTTTGGCCGGTGAACTGGGGAGAATCGCTTCCAATTCGCTTGGCTTTGCCGGCAGCTTCGCGCATTGCGAGACCCCTGCCGAAGCCATCGCAGCTCTGGATGAGTTTGGTCTCACCCATGGCGATGCGGTCCTTGTCAAAGGCTCCAATTCGGTTGGTCTGGGCAGATTGGTTCAACACTTCACGCACGGGTCGCAGTAATGCGCGCGCCGTGCGGTTCAGGGATCTTGGGGATCTAGATGCTCTACCTGCTCGCAGAATGGATGGGCTTTGAAGGCTTGTTCAACCTCGTGCGCTATCAAACCTTCCGGTTTGGAGCGACGCTGATGACGGCGTTGATCATTGGGATGATCATCGGGCCAAAGTTCATCAGCATGTTGAGCGTGCGCCAAGGCAAAGGTCAGCCGATCCGCGAAGACGGTCCGCAATCGCACCTGGCCAAGCGGGGAACGCCAACGATGGGCGGGCTCATGATCCTTGTCGCTTTGTCGCTGTCGATGCTGCTCTGGATGGACTTGGAGAGCCAGTTTGTCTGGGCATGTTTGGCTGTGACTATTGGCTTTGGCATCATTGGCTTCCTTGATGATTACGACAAGGTGTCCAAGGCGAGTCATGCGGGGCTTTCGGCTCGGGTTCGCTTGCTCGCCGAGTTCGCTGTCGCAGGCGTGGCGAGCTATTTGATCGTGAGCCAAATCAGCACCGACCTCTACATACCGTTTTTCTCCGACGTGCAGATCCCGCTGGGCAATCTCTATTACGTCTTTGCCGCCTTTGTGATCGTCGGCTTTGGCAATGCGGTGAACCTGACCGACGGGCTCGACGGGTTGGCAATCATGCCGGTGATTATCGCCTCAGGCACCTTTGCAATCATTGCCTACCTCGTAGGGCGGACGGATTTTAGCGAATATCTCGGCATTCCCTACGTTGAAGGTGCAGGCGAGCTTGCGATATTCTGCGCGGCGATCATGGGAGCCGGTCTTGCTTTTTTGTGGTTCAACGCTCCGCCGGCTGCGGTATTTATGGGCGATACTGGCTCGCTGGCGCTTGGCGGGGCTTTGGGAGCGATTGCAGTCGCCGCCCACCACGAAGTCGTTCTGCTGATTGTTGGCGGGTTGTTCGTTGCGGAGACAGCGAGCGTGATCATCCAGGTTTTCTGGTTCAAGCGGACAGGCAAGCGGGTCTTCCGCATGGCGCCGATCCACCACCATTTCGAGCAATTGGGATGGTCAGAGAGCAAGGTGGTGATCCGTTTCTGGATCATCTCGATCGTGCTTGCGATCATCGGTCTTGCGACACTCAAGTTAAGGTAATCCCACTCAAGTGATCACTTCGCCTGCCTTTGCTGGAAAACGCTACGCGGTCCTCGGGCTCGCGCGGTCCGGCGCGGCGACGGTGGACGCGCTGTTGGCGAGCGGAGCCCAAGTCACAGCTTGGGACAAGTCGGAGCACGCCCGTGCAGCCTTTGAAGGCCGGTGCGAGATGGCCGATCCTTTGACGCTCGACCTGATTGGTTATGACGGTGTGATTGTGTCACCCGGAGTGCCGCTCAATACACATCCGATTGGTCCCCATGCGGCCCAATACGGCGTGCCAGTGATCGGCGATATCGAGTTGTTTGCTCAGGCACGCGCGGATCTTCTGCCGCACAAGGTCGTCGGGATCACAGGAACCAACGGCAAGTCAACGACCGTCGCTTTGGTGCACCACATCCTAGAAATGGCAGGCATTCCGGCTTTGCTCGGTGGCAACATCGGCGAGCCGATACTTGGTCAGGAGCCGCTGGCACCCAATGAGAACGGGGTCGGCGTCTACGTTCTGGAGCTGTCGAGCTACCAGATTGACCTTACACACTCGCTCGATTGCGAAGTTGCAGCGCTGACCAATATCACGCCAGATCACTTGGACCGCTATGATAGCTTTGCTGCCTATGCGAGTGCAAAAGAGCGCTTGTTCGAGATGCAGAGCGCGAAGGACCTTGCGGTCTTCGGTTCGTTGAACGAGCCTTCTGGCGCGATCTATCAGCGCCAGAAAGAAGTTCGGGGTGAAAGCCGCGCGATCGCCGCTGACCTAGACGCCTTACGGAGGCTCCAGCGCGATTGGCCCAGCCTGCAAGGGCCGCACAATCTCGAGAATGTTGCCGTCGCAGTCGCCATTGTCGAAGAGCTTGGCGTGCTTCCTGCGCAGTGGCAGCATGCAGTCCCTCGCTTTCGCAATCTGCCGCACCGTATGGAGTTGGTGTGCGAGGAAGATGGCGTTGTCTTCATCAACGACAGCAAGGCGACCAACACCGCTTCTTCAGCGCCTGCGCTTGCGGCTTTCCCGCCGCGCCCGGAAATCCACGGCAACACCGCGCGCATTCACTGGATCGTAGGCGGCCTTGCGAAGGAAGATGGACTGGGCGAATGCGAAGCACAGCTTGCTAATGTCGCTGCGGCCTACACGATTGGCGAAGCGGGACCACGCTTTGCCCAAGCGCTTGAGGGCCGGGTCCCGGCGGTTCATCGCTGCGAGCTACTTGCCGAGGCTCTGCGCAGCGCTCGCGAGGCGGCTCGCCCAGGAGATGTGGTTTTGTTCTCGCCGGCTTGCGCCAGCTTTGACCAGTTTGAGAATTTTGAGAAACGCGGCGAGCATTTCCGTCAATTGGTCGGCGTTTATGCCGAGCGAGCAGATTGTTCGCCCGAGGTTTTTCTTAAGGATGACGCAGCATGAGCGCGGCTTACACCAGGAACCGGCCCGCGGGAGCTCGTAAGGAAGCCAAATTCCATGCGCCTGTCCCGACCCAGCGCGCGTTGACGGATCAGTTGCGCGTATGGTGGCGCGAAGTCGACAAATGGCTGCTGGGCCTAGTGCTTGCGCTGATGGCGCTGGGTACGGTCGCGGTCGCCGCTGCCTCCCCCGCTGCGGCAAGGCAGTACGAGGTAGCCGAATTCGCCTTCTTCCAGAAGCATATCGTCTTCCAGATGATGGGGGTCGCATTGCTGATCGGTGTATCCTTTGTCAGCCGCGACAATGCGCGGCGACTTGGGATCCTGATGGCAACCGCGATGCTCGGCCTGCTCCTTTTGGTGCCGGTCTTTGGGCACGAGGTAAACGGCGCGAAGCGGTGGCTTAATCTGGGTATGAGCTTGCAGCCGAGCGAGTTTCTGAAGCCTGGCTTTGCAATCCTGCTCGCCTGGATGCTGTCCTGGCGTCTGCGCGATGCAAACCTGCCTGTGCTTGGATATGCGACGCTAACAATGGCCCTGATCGCAGCGCTTCTGATGTTGCAGCCCAATCTCGGCGCGACGATCCTTTTTGGCGGCGTGTGGTTTGTCCTTGTGCTGTTGTCTGGCGTGTCATTCCAGAGGATCGGCGCGTTGATTGCACTGGGCATTGGCGGCGTTAGCGCGGCCTATCTGTTCTACGACAATGCTCGCATCCGGATCGACAGCTGGCTTGGCGGCGGCACGGCCTATGATCAGGTCTTCCTCGCCCAGCGCACGCTGCTGAATGGTGGATGGGACGGAACCGGATTGTGGCTCGGCACGCGCAAGATGAGCCTGCCAGAGGCGCACACTGATTATATCTTCTCGGTCATTGGCGAAGAGTTCGGGCTGATAACCTGCGCACTGGTTCTGGCGCTCTATGTCGCCATCATAGTCCGCGTGCTGATCCGTCTGGTCGATGAGGACAATCTGTTTGCTCTGCTTGCAGGCGCCGGGTTGGTTACCCAAATCGGTGGGCAAGCGTTCATCAACATGGCTGTAAACCTGCAGCTGTTCCCTTCGAAGGGGATGACGCTGCCGCTCGTGAGCTATGGAGGTTCCTCTACACTGGCGGTGTGTTTTACTGTCGGGCTGTTGCTTGCCATCACCCGGCGCAATCCGTTTCTTGAGCGCGAGAAGCCCGGATTGCGAAACTTGTTTTCGGGCCAGTCGCGCGGTGAGCCGCTGACTGGTCAGGCTCTCAGGACAAGGGAGGATCGCGCATGAACTCCGAAACGATGATGGCTCAGGCTCCAAAGGTGCCGACGGGTGCAAGCCGTCACTACGTTCTCGCTGCGGGTGGTACTGGTGGCCATCTGATCCCCGCCTTTGCGCTCGCCACAGAGCTCCATGCGCGCGGGCATCACGTTGCGCTGATAACTGATGAGCGCGGTGCGAACATCCCGGGTAAGCCTGACTTTTTGACCGCGCATATTCTGCCAGCCGGCCGGTTCGGCAAGAACCCTCTGAAGTGGATTGGCGGTCTGCGCGCTGTGCTTGAGGGGCGCAACATGGCGCTGCGTCTGTTTGAGAGCTTTGAACCATCTGCCGTGATTGGCTTTGGCGGCTATCCAGCGTTTCCAGCTCTGCTTGCTGCAACGTCGGCCAAGATTCCCAGCGTGGTGCACGAACAGAACGCGGTATTGGGCCGAGTGAACCGTCTGCTCGCTGGCAGGGTCGAGGCGATCGCAACCTCCTATCCTGATATCGCGCGGCTAAAGCCCAAGCATGCAGGCAAAGTTCACTTGGTTGGCAACCCAGTGCGCGAGGAAGTGCTGGGACTTCGCGATGAGGATTTCCCTGCGTTGGCCGAAGAAGGGTTGATGCGCGTCCTTGTCACCGGCGGCTCGCAGGGCGCGAACGTCCTGTCAGAAATCGTTCCAGATGGGCTGGCCATGCTTCCACCAGCTTTGCGCAACCGTCTGCAGGTGACGCAACAGTGTCGGCCCGAGGATGTCGAGAAGGTCCGCGAACGGTATGCCAGCCATGACATTCCTGCTGAGCTCGGCACTTACTTTGAAGACATGCACGAACGGCTCGCTGGAACACATCTGTTTATCGGGCGGGCTGGTGCTTCAACGATTGCGGAGCTCACTGCGGTTGGCCGTCCGGCGATCTTGATTCCGCTGCCGATAGCGACCGACGATCACCAAGCTGCGAATACGCGCGAGATCGTCAAAGCGGGCGGCGCGCGCATGATCCGACAGGACAAATTCGTACCCAAGGAACTCGCCAAGCAGATCCAGGCGATGGCTCAGAATCCGGCCAGCCTTGCAAACGCAGCGCATGGGGCCTGGAATTGCGGACGGCCGAAGGCTGCCAAGGACCTTGCCGACCTTGTTGAGAGTATGAGCGGCATCGATTTGATGGACGTCATCCGCGTTGGCGAGCCTTCAGCAAAGGAGGCGGCGCGCGCGACCAAAGCTGAACCCGCCACGCGTGAAGCGGGAGAGGATCTCGCGGCATAATGAAAGGCGTCGCCACAGATATTGGCACGATCCACTTTGTCGGGATTGGCGGCATCGGCATGTCGGGCATTGCCGAAGTGATGCACAATCTCGGCTACAGCGTGCAGGGTAGCGACCTTGCCGAAGGCGCGAGTGTAGAACGCCTTCGCGCGCGCGGGATCACAGTGCTGATTGGCCACGCCAAGGAGAATGTCGAGGGTGTCGCCGTGGTGGTCACTTCGACCGCGGTGCACCGCACCAATCCCGAAGTCGCCACTGCGCTCGAAGAGCGGATCCCGGTTGTACGCCGAGCTGAAATGCTGGCTGAGCTGATGCGCCTCAAATCAACCGTTGCGGTGGCTGGAACGCACGGCAAAACCACAACAACCAGCATGATTGCAGCTTTGCTCGACAAGGGGGACGTCGACCCCACTGTCATCAATGGCGGAATTATCGAGCAATATGGCTCAAATGCGCGCCTCGGCGACAGCGACTGGATGGTGGTCGAAGCCGATGAGAGCGATGGGAGCTTCCTGCGGCTCGATGGCACAATCGCGGTTGTGACCAATATCGATCCCGAACATCTCGACCATTACGGCGACTTTGATGGGGTGAAGAGCGCATTCATCGAGTTCATTCACAACGTGCCGTTTTACGGAGCCGCGATCCTTTGCGTCGACCATCCAGAGGTGCAAGCTGTCATCGGCGAAGTGCGCGACCGCAAGGTCGTCACCTATGGTTTCTCGCTCCAAGCGGACATTTGCGGGATCAACATCCGCTCGGCAGAAGGCGGCAACACGTTCGACGTGATCGTGCGCCAGCGCGGAGAGGAAGATCGTCGGATCGAAGGCGTACACTTACCCATGCCGGGCCGCCACAACGTCCAGAACGCGCTCGCCGCGATTGCGGTGGCGATCGAGATGGGCTGCTCGGACGAGGTGATCCGCGGTGGCTTCTCCAGCTTTGGGGGCGTGCGCCGGCGCTTCACCAAGGTTGGCTCAGTTGAGCTTGATGGCGGTAACGTCAATATCATCGACGACTACGCGCACCACCCGGTCGAGATTCAGGCTGTGCTCGGAGCCGCGCGAGAGGCCGTGCCGGAAGGACGTGTCTTCGCCGTCGCACAGCCACACCGCTACACCCGGCTCAACGATCTGATGGATGATTTCCAATCCTGCTTCAACGATGCCGACGTGGTCTTCATCACCCCGGTATACGAGGCTGGAGAAGATCCTATCGAAGGAGTGGATGCCGACGCCTTGGTTGCAGGCTTGAAATCGCGTGGGCACCGATCGGCACGCACAATCCCTGATCACAGTGCGCTTGCAGCCACACTGGCTCAAGAAATCGCTCCTGGAGACATCATCGTATGCCTCGGCGCGGGGGATATCACCAAGTGGGCCGCTACCCTTGCAGCTGCGATTGATTCACAGCGGGGAGCATGAGCACAATTATGCAACCCGGCGACTGGAATGACCTTGACGATGGCTCTGCCCCGACCAGTACGGTTGAAGGCGCGGCAACCGCCCCGGTGCCTGTGGAAGGCATTCGGGGGCGGCTGACGCGCGAGGCTCCGCTGGCGAAGCACGTTTGGTTCAAGAGCGGCGGCAAGGCTGACTGGCTGTTTGAGCCTGCCGATCTTGACGACCTTAAGAGCTTTCTCGAGGCGCTCGATGGGCAGATGCCTGTCATGGCTCTGGGTGTCGGTTCCAACATGATCATCCGCGATGGCGGTGTGCCCGGTGTGGTGATCAAGCTGGGCAAGCCTTTCTCCGAGATTGAAATCACGGGAGAGACCACTCTGCGCGCAGGCGCAGCGGCCCCGGTCAGCATGGTCGCGCGCCGTGCAGGCAAGGCTGGGATCGATGGATTGTCCTTCTTTATCGGCATCCCCGGCTCGGTTGGCGGCGTCACTCGGATGAACGGTGGATGCTACGGACGCGAGACCTGCCAGGTCCTCACCGACTGCGATGTCATCATGCCCGATGGCCAGTTCGTAACGCTCTCCAACGCCGACCTGCAATATTCCTATCGCCACTCCGCGCTGCCCGATGGAGCAGTAGTGGTAGAGTGCCGCTTTGAAGGCTTTCCTGGAGATCCCGAGGTCATCAAGGCCGAGATGGATCGAATTTCGTCTCAGCGCAAAGAGTCGCAGCCCATCGGCAGCATGACAGGCGGATCGACCTTCAAGAACCCGGATGGCCATTCGAGCTGGAAGCTGATCGATGACGCCGGCCTGCGCGGCTACAAGCATGGCGGCGCGCAGGTCAGCGAGAAGCACTGCAACTTCCTCATCAACACCGGGACAGCGAGTAGCGCCGACATTGAAGGGCTCGGCGAGCTTGTGCGGGAGAAGGTTTACGCCAATTCGGGCGTCCAGCTCGAATGGGAAATCAAGCGGGTGGGCCGGCCGTGACTGCTCTTGCTCCCCTCCACGTCGTCGTCCTTATGGGCGGCTGGGCGAATGAGCGCGAGGTCAGCCTAATGTCTGGCGCTGGCGTCGCTGATGCGTTGGAGATGAACGGGCACCGAGTGACCCCGATCGATATGGGCCGCGATGTGGCTCAAAAGATTGCTGAGGCCGCGCCCGATGTCGTGTTCAACGCGCTCCACGGAGTGCCAGGAGAAGATGGCAGCGTGCAGGGGATGCTCGACCTTATGGGTGTTGCCTACACCCATTCGGGCCTAGCCACTTCTGTCATCGCCATCGACAAGCAGCTGACCAAGCAAGCGCTTATCCCGCACGGCATCCCCATGCCCGGTGGGCGGATTGTGCAGGTGGCAGAGCTGCATAGGCGTGATCCCCTGCCGCGCCCCTATGTCCTCAAGCCAGCCAATGAGGGCTCTTCTGTGGGCGTCGCGATCATCACCGAAGATAGCAATGTCGGCAATCCGATTGCGCGCGAGGCAGCGGGCCCCTGGCAGGAGTTTGACGAGCTGCTCGCCGAACCCTTCATCAAGGGGCGAGAGCTGACCACCGCTGTGATCGATACAGAAGACGGCCCGCAGGCACTCGGCGTTACTGAGCTGATCATTGAGCATGGCTTCTACGATTACGAACACAAATACACCGAAGGCCGCACCCAGCATGTTTGCCCTGCGCTGATTCCAACGGAGATCGCGACCTTGTGTGAAGATTATGCTTTGCGCGCGCATCAGGTGCTTGGTTGTCATGGGACGAGCCGCACCGATTTTCGCTGGGATGACGAGCAAGGCGAGGAAGGCCTGTTTGTGCTCGAAACCAACACCCAGCCGGGCATGACGCCGCTCAGCCTTGTGCCCGAGCAAGCGAAACACGCCGGCATTAGCTATCCGGAATTGGTCGAACTGTTGGTGCGCGATGCTTTGAAGGTTCACGCAGGACATGCTCAGGAGGAGTGCGCTCATGGCTAAGATCAAACGATCGAGCGGGAAGGGCGTGCGCCGCGCCGCAAAGTCGCAAAGCCGTGCCGCTGGCGCGCGTCGCGCAAAAGCCAAAACAACCGGTCTGCTCGACCGTGCGATGGGTGTGCTGCCCTTTACCGAGGACCAGTGGGGTACGATCTGGCTCACGCTTATTATCGGCGGAGCTGTCGGCCTTGCCTTCGTGATCGCCAATCTTGCCGGTGTGCCCGCAATGGCCAATGCGCAAGTGGCAGCGATGGCATCTGATGCCGGTTTTGAGGTCAAGCGGGTGAACGTGACCGGCACAGACCGAATGGATGAAGGCCATGTCTATGCGCGCGCCTTTGCTGAGAGCGATCGAGCGATGCCGCAAGTGGAACTCGAAGCGCTGCGCAGCGACCTTATGGAATTGCCATGGGTCAAGGATGCGCGGGTTTCTATTCAGCTGCCATCTACCCTCGCAATCGATATCGTCGAGCGAGAGCCGCATGCGGTGCTCCAGAAGCCGGACCGTTTGATGCTAGTCGATGCAGAGGGTGCGGAGCTGGAACCGATTGGACGTGAGGCCGCGGACGGGATGTTGCATATCTCGGGTCCGGGTGCCGCGATGCAAGTTGCCCCGCTGGACAAGCTGCTCGCTGCTGCCCCTGCGCTGATGCCGCAGGTGGAGGCCGCCGAATGGGTTGGCAATCGCCGATGGAACATCACTTTCAAGACTGGTCAGGTTTTAGCTTTGCCTGAAGGTGCCGATCAGTCGGCAAGCTCCCTCGTGAAGTTTGCTCGACTTGACGGCCAGAACCGTCTGATAGGCGGTGACGTGGCCGCTTTCGACATGCGTTCGCCGCCTCGCATCTACATGCGCATTCCTGGGCGCGGAGATCAGGTTGAGCTGGCACAAGCGGATGCTGAGCAGTCCGCTACGCAGGACGCGGCAGAGGAAGCGACAGACTGATGGCCAGCAAGGCGGCTCTCAAACCACGGCTCGCGCGCGTCTTTGGCGCGGTCAATGTCGGCTCGTTCCGGGTCTCGGCCATGATCATGGGCGAGACCGAGACTGGCGATCTCGTGGTGCTCGGCTCCGGACATCGCGCCAGCGCCGGGGTCAAGCGTGGCTACATCACCGACATGAAAGCGGCGACCTACGCCATCCGCGACGCAGTAGAGCGGGCGGAGAAGAATGCAGGAACCAGCATTCAGAGCGTGTGGATTGCCTGCGCTGGAGCCGGTCTGAAAAGCTCAGTCGACAAGGTCGAAATTGATATTGGTGGCCGGCGGATCGAGGAAGAGGATGTCGAGACTCTGTTGATCGAAGCGCAGGGCATGATCAGACCGGATGGGCGCACGGTCCTCCATGCTATCCCAGCGCACTACACGCTCGACGGTGCGCATGGTGTCGCCAATCCGCGCGGGCTTCATGCTGAGCGATTGGGCGTCGATGTTCACGTGATGCTCGCGGATGGTGCTCCGGTGCGCAATCTGATGGAAGCGGTGCAGAATGCTCACCTTGAAGTCGAAGCGGTCGTCGCTGCGCCGTTGGCGTCTGGCTATGCCTGCCTCACCGAGGAAGAGCGCGAATTGGGCGTCGCCCTTGTCGAGATTGGCGCAGATGTCACAAATGTGTCGGTCTTTGCGGCTGGAATGCTGCTCGGCCTAAGAGCCATCCCGATGGGCTCCGGCGATATTACTGACGCAGTCGCAAGCGCCTTTGGCATCCGACGGTTTCAAGCGGAACGTCTAAAGTGCGTCTCAGGTTCAGCCATTGCTTCACCGAGCGACCACCGCGAAATGATACCTGTGCATGGACCCAATGAAGGCGATGCCGACGAAGCGGCAAGCCCTGCAGCGCGTGGTGCCGATGACAACAACCGGATTGCACGCGCCGAACTGATTGCGGTCATCACTCAGAGCCAGTCACAGCTCACTACAGAGATTGGTAAGGCTCTCAAAGAGATGGGCTTCGTTGGGCCGAGAGCAGGGCAGGTTGTGCTCACTGGCGGCGGCGCTGAGCTCGCTGGCCTCGCTGAGTTTTCCCAGAGCGCACTCGCGATGCCCGTGCGGATTGGACGGATCCCAAAGCTGAGCGCGCTGCCTGAGGCGCATGCAACGCCAGGTTTCGCTGGGCTGGTCGGGCTGTGCCTGTACGCAGCCGATGATCCGGTTGACATCCGTGCGATTGACGCACGCTTTACCCAGTCACGCGACTTTGGTGGCTCGCTCAACCCCTTTGCCGCTGCAATCCGGTGGTGGCGGGCATTGCGGGAAGAGTTTTAGTGCCTTGCTGGGCATCACTTGGTCGCGCGGCGGCTGCATTTCAGCTGATCACAGCTGCAAAACGTGCTCGTGGCTCCTGTGGATAAGGATTTGTACGGTATAACGGGTCTATCTCTAATGTGTCAGAGATGAACCGGTGTAATGAAGATGCGTGCGCCTAGACGTTCAGACCCCGATAAAAGCAAGCGCGCATCTGGAGGGAATAACGATGAGCATCAATATCGGACCACCAGCAACTGAAGATCTTCGCCCGAAGATTACCGTGGTTGGTATCGGCGGGGCAGGCGGCAACGCAATCGCCAACATGATCGATTCCGAGATCGAAGGCGTCGACTTTATCGTCGCCAACACCGATGCTCAGGCGCTCGCTTCCTCACCGGCTGAAAAGCGCATCCAACTGGGTCCCGACATCACTGGCGGCCTTGGCGCAGGCGCTCGGCCCGAAGTGGGCAAGGCTGCGGCTGAAGAGACCGTGGCTGAGATCGAAGACATGCTCGATGGGGTGAACATGGTTTTCATTGCTGCTGGCATGGGCGGCGGCACAGGCACTGGGGCGGCCCCGGTTATCGCCGAAGCAGCACGGCGCAAAGGCGTGCTGACCGTGGGCGTAGTGACCAAACCATTCTTGTTCGAAGGCACGCGTCGGATGCGCGCTGCTGAGGCTGGCATCATCGAGCTGCAGGACCACGTCGACACGCTGATCGTGATTCCCAATCAAAACCTATTCCTCGTCGCCAAGCCCGAAACGACCTTTAAGGAAGCCTTCCAGCTAGCTGATGAAGTGCTTCAGCAAGGTGTGCGATCGATCACCGATCTGATCGTTAATCCGGGGCTTATCAATCTCGACTTTGCGGACATTCGCGCAGTGATGAGCGAGATGGGCAAGGCGATGATGGGCACGGGCGAGGGCGAGGGCGAGAACCGCGCTCTGTTCGCAGCCGAACAAGCGATCGCTAACCCTCTACTCGACGGCGTCAGCATGCAAGGCGCGAAAGGCGTGATCATCTCGATCATCGGCGGCGAAGACATGACTCTGATGGAGCTTGATGAAGCAGCCAACTACATCCGCGATCTGGTGGATGAGGATGCGAACATCATCTGGGGTAGCGCCTTCAATCCAGAGATGGACAACAAGATCCGCATCTCTGTGGTCGCCACAGGGATCGAAGCAAGTTCAAATGGCGACGCTCCGGCGCGCCCAGCGGCTCTGGCCGAGCCCCGCGCGCCCAAGCGGCCTGTACTTGAACTTTCCGATGAGGAAAGCAGTGCGGAAGCGCCTGCCGTCCCTCCAGCCGTACCAAGCTTTGACGATCTTGCAGACGAGGAACCATTCGGCGACACCGATGCGCTCGAAACCGCTGAAGGCGACGCGCTGACTGTCGATCCTTCCACCGAAGAATTGTCTGACTTGGATGAGGACGACAGCTTCTCAGATGAACCGATGGAGCTCGGCGCAGAAGAAGAAGTTGAAGACGACACCGAAGACAATCTGGTCGAGCCTTTCGACCTCACCGGCATGCAAGCCGGCGACGAAATGGGTGAGCACGACGACGACGTTGATGAGATCATCGACCCGCTCGCCGGTCTTCGAAGCGCTGAAGAGGATGAGGGCTTCGAAGATGCTTCGGATGGGCTGCTCGACGATGCTGACCAGCTGGTAGAGCGTGACGAACCCGTGGAACTTTCAGACAATTCGGGCCGCGACGAAGTTCTGGACTCTGGCACGTCTGATGATGCCGCGGCACAAGGAGGCGCAGTGGCGGAAGGCATGGGTGGAGGTCCCAGCGGCGGTGAAGGCGTCGCTCAGCAAGGAGCCGGGCAAGACGGTAGCAGCGGCGCTCCGTCCGGAGCCGGTCTTGGCACGCCGGGCTTAGCTGGTAGCGGGGCAGCGGCAGCAGCCGGTGGCAGCACTTTGTTCGAACGCATGGCCAACCTCTCGCGCTCGTCGGGATCTGAGGCGGAGGACGAAGAGGAAGAGGATGCTGATGATGGCGAAGCGGACGACGCGCCAGCGCTCTCGATTCCGCGTTTCCTCGGACGTCAGAACAACCAGTAAACATTCCATTGCGGCTCGCGTAACCCAGTAGACTGCCTTGGACAGCAAAAGCCGAATGTCGTCACAGCCCGTCGCCCAGGATGCGCTGTTCGCCCCGGCTCGGTCATAAGTGGGCTGGTATCATGGCGAATCTACGCTAGCGGGGCAGCTGTGAAGAAAAACACGCTGACCATTTCCTTTGCTGCGCTCGCCCTTGCCAACGCTCCAGGTAACCTCGCCGCGCAAGACACAACGTCGCGCGCGGTTGTCCAGCCGCTTCCATCTCCGCAGGTCCAGCGCCTCAACCGTGCGTTGATGGAATTGGCGCGTGATCCCAATCATATTCCAGCGCTTATCGAAGCGGGAAATGCGTCGCTTGCTGTTGACGACCAGGATGCGGCATTGGGGTTCCTAACCCGCGCGGCGGAGCTTGGGCCGAACGATTCAAGGGTCACGCTGGGGCTTGCTCGGGTTTATTTGCGCTCGGGTCGTCCGATTGAAGCGATCCCGCTGTTCAACGCTGCGAGAGGTTCGGGCGCTTCGGAGCGGGATATTCTCACCGACGAAGCCCTGGCTTTCGATCTTGTCGGAGACCAGCCTTCAGCCCAGTCCTCCTATGCGCGTGCTATTGAGCTTAATCCGGAAGATAGGGAGGCTCGGCGCCGTCTCGCTTTAAGCCGCGCCATCTCGGGCGATGAGACCGGATTTCAGTCCGCGCTTGCACCGCTAATAGTGGAACGCGACACAGCTGCAATTCGCGCTCGAGCCTTCGGGCTTGCGATTCTGGGCCAACAGGAACGCGCCGAAGCCATTGTCGATACAGTAATGCCGCGCGATCTGGCGTCCCGGATCAACCCTTACCTCGCCTACATGCCGCGCCTCACTCCGGCTCAGCAGGCGGCCGCGGCCAATCTTGGGATTTTCCCGCGCGCGGCGGACATAGGCCGAGAAGATCCGCGCATTGCTCGGTTTGCGAGCGAAGGTGAGGTGGGGGCACTGTTAGAGCCTGCCGGTGCGCCATTGGGCGAGCCGACTCAGGCCGCGGAACCCGATGTCGCAGTTGAGACGGAGCCAGCAAGCGTGGCTAACGCTTTTGCGGATATGGATGCAGGTGACCTTCCTGTTCGGCAAGTCGGCGGAGAGGCCGTCGATATCTCGACCATCGAGATTCCACGTGAGGTTGAAACTCCCCCAGAGCCTGCGCCGCCAGCGCATCCTCGGCGGATTTGGGTCCAGCTCGCGACTGGGCGCAACATTGAGGCGTTGGGGTTCGACTGGCGACGCTTTGTCCGGCAAGCGCCCGATCTGCTGGGCGATTTCGAACCGCATGTGACACCTTGGGGGCGAGCAAACCGTTTGCTAGCTGGGCCGGTCGAGAGTCGCTCCGATGCGCGCGCGCTTGTCAATTCATTGGCAGCCAAGGGCATCGATACCTTTACCTATACCAGCCCAGAAGGCACAGTAATTCAGACACTTGACTAGGTAACGCGCTGCTCTCCACAGCAATCTGTGCACAAGCTTTGAACAAGCGAAAGCACTTCTCCCCAGCACTCGGACGGCTCGTTATTGCCAAGCCTAAGGGCCGAGGGGCATGCAATCATCAATGATCATCGCAACCCCTTTCATTCGCGCGTCTGGAGCTTGTCAATGAGACCTCAAGAAGGCGATTATCGCGAAGAAGATGACGCCGCACCAATCGAAATGCTCGCCGCATTGTTCGAGGCGCGCGGCTGGGATAGCGAGATTGTCTCTGATGACGAGATGGTGGGGGAGGTCCAGGGCAGTTGGGCCAAGTATCAGCTGCGGGCAATATGGCGCGCTGCGGACAACGTGCTCCAATTCCTCTGCTTGCCCGACATCCGCGTGAGCAAGGAAAAGAAGCACTCCGCCTTTGAGCTGTTGAGCCTGGTAAATGAGCAGGTTTGGCTCGGTCATTTCGATATCTGGTCGCAAGGCGATGTGCTGATCTATCGCCACGGCGTCCTGTTGGGCGACGAAGGAATGCTCTCTATCAGCCAAGCGCAGGCATTGGTTGAGAACGCCATCGATGAATGCGACCGATTTTACCCAGCTTTCCAATTTGTGCTGTGGGGCGATAAGTCACCACGGAATGCGTTGGAGGCGGCGATGGTTGACGCGATGGGGGAAGCGTGAGCATCTGCGCTTAAGTCTGAGTACGCTGCGCAAGGGGTCCCACATGTCCGCTCTCAACCACCTGCTGATCATTGGCTGCGGCAATATGGCAGGCGCGATGCTGGCCGGGTGGCTTGCCGCAGGAATCGCGCCGCAGCGGTTTTCTATTCTCAGCCGTTCGTTAGAGGAAGCGCCCGTTGGAATTCCCCTATATCGCACCGTCGCAGAGGCGCAGGCTGCGCATCAGCACGATGCGGTGATGCTGGGGTTCAAGCCGCAGCAGCTGACGAGTTTTTCACCTGACTATCAGGAGCTTACCAGTGGAGGAGTGACGGTTTACTCGCTGCTTGCCGGTATAACGATTGAACAACTTCAGGTAGCCTTTCCCAAGGCCAGGGCGCATGTCCGAGTGATGCCCAACTTGGCTTCGCGCGTGAACAAATCTCCAATCATTCTGACTGAAGCGGGGCTGGCAGAGGATGAGCATAGCGCCGCCTTTGCATTCTACGATGCGCTAGGCACGGCAGTGTGGCTTGAGGATGAGGCGAAATACGACCTCGTCACTGCGCTTGCAGGATCAGGTCCAGGCTTCGTCTATCGCTTCATTGACGGCTTGGCGCAGGCTGCGCAGCGGCTGGGACTCGATGAAGAGCAGGCCGACAGTCTGGCCCTTGCAATGGTCCATGGAGCTTCGGAGCTCGCCGCCAGAGCCGATGTCTCTCCAGGCACTCTCGCCGATCAGGTCGCGAGCCCGGGAGGGATGACGCGCGAAGGGCTGAACGTGCTCGATGCTGATGATACCCTGATCGAACTCCTCACCGAAACGCTCAAAGCGACAGCGGATCGGGGAGCAGTGCTTTCATCGGGCAACAAGTAAGCACTCTGTTAAGCATAGCATTGATTAAAATGAACGTATTTCGTCGAATTCGCTCCGGTTTCGCTTGAATTGCACCCGCAAAACACCGATATTGCGACGTAATGGCGCGTATGGTCGCGCCGCTTTTGGATACTCCCATGAAGGAGAAAGGGATCCATAATGGCTGATTGGAATGAACCACGCACTGGCCAGAATGTTGGCTCAGTGCCACGCGCTGGCGGCGAAGTTCGTGAAACTTATGATGAGGGCCTGCGCAAGTACATGCTCTCGATTTACAATCACATGGCCTCGGCAGTGCTTCTGACTGGGATCGTGGCGCTGTTGTTTGTCAATTCGCCACTTTTCGGCATGGCTTTTGAAGTGGTGCAGACCCCGCAAGGTCGTTTCCTTCAGGCCAATGGTCTGGGCTGGGCGATCAAGCTTGCGCCGTTTGCCTTCCTGCTGTTCTGGTGGTTTGGTGCGGCGAAAGCCAGCAAAGCAACGCTCAACGTCGCGTTCTGGAGCTTTGCAGTCGTCTTCGGCCTCTCGCTTTCAGGCATTTTTGCTGTCTACACTGGTGAATCGATCGCCGCAGCGTTCTTCTCTGCAGCAGCCGGTTTCGCTGGGCTGAGCCTGTGGGGCTACACCACGAAGAAGGATCTTAGCGGCTGGGGAAGCTTCCTCATCATCGGCGCGATTGGCCTGATGGTGGCCTTCCCGCTGAACATCTTCGTGTTCGGCTCGGGCTTGATGCATATGGCGCTGAGCGCGGCTGGCGTGCTGATCTTCGCAGGTCTCACTGCCTACGATACGCAGCGGTTGAAAGAGCAGTATCGGTATGTTGCCGGGACGAGCGAAATTGGCCGTGCGATCATCTTTGGCGCGTTCAACCTGTATCTCGATTTCATCAACCTGTTCATCATGCTGCTGCAGTTCCTCGGTAACCGCGAATAGTTGTACGCTGATGACCTTGCGCCTCTTGCTTAAGAAAGATGCGCAAACTGTTGAAACAATGAAAAGCCCGGGGCCTCACCATAGGCTCTGGGCTTTTCTTTTGGCTAAAGGTTAGGTGAAGCACCTGAGGCGCGCTGCCTTCTAGTCTGTGTCAGGCTAACACAGAGTAATTTGAGGATCCCAAGGCTGCTTCATTTGCGGGCAAGGGTTGCTCGGGCATCAACGCCTAAGCGTGGCGAACAAAAGCGGAGCTTGAGGGAGCAGGGTCGAGAAATGAGAGGCGAGAGGGTACAGGTCATGGAAAAGGGACCTGACGCGGAAAAGCGGTCAACCGCACCGATCAAGATTACCTGCGCTTTGCTTGCTGTCTCGTTCGTTGCTGCCTGCGCCAAACCACCTCCCCCACCACCTCCGCCGCCGCCCCCTCCGCCACCACCGCCGCCTGTGGTGGTTGAGACTACGCCCTATCGCCCCATCCCGCCCGGGGGCGCGGCGTATGTGATGGAAATTCCGGGCAAGAACCTGTTCGGCCAGCGTCAAACGATCAATCGCGGGATCTCCGACGACGAGAAGGTCTGGCACTTCCGCTCTGCGTGGAATGTCGCCGCGCTCAATTGTACAGCGACGCATCACGAACCTATCCTGACCGCCTATGGCGTTTATATCAGCGACCACGCCGATACATTGCGCGCGGTCAACGATAGGATCGATGCGACCTATCGCGAAGGCGCCGAGACCAGACGCGATGCGATCATCACGCGCGAACAACAGATGACGTCAGTCTACAATTTCTTCGCACTACCCCCGGCGCGCGCGCGCTTTTGCAGGGCAGCCCTAGATATTGCAATCCGCCACAACATTGCCCCACCGCTTGATCCGCTGGAGTTCGCGCGGGACAATTTTGCGTTGATGGAAGCGCCCTTCGAACTCTTCTTCGAGGAATACGAGGCCTATCAGCGAACTTCCGCGGAGTGGGATGATAAATACGGGAACCTATATGGCCCTTCACAGCCGGGCTGGGTCGCGGTGCAAGCCGCGCGTGCCCAGGAGGCTGAAGTGCCAGAAGCCGACGGCGATCCGGTTTCAACCTTGGCTCAGCCGACCGGCGTTGCAGGGGCTGTGACCGATCCCGAAACCGGTGTCGCGGTCCCTGTTATCCCAGTTGACGAAAACTTCGTCTCACAGCCCATCACGCAGCCCATTGCTACCGGTCCGGAAGAGGATGGTTCACCTAGCGGTCGCTAAGCGGGTTTGTCAGCTTAGCTGAATAGCGTCGCATGGCTCCCTAGCGATGTAGAGTTATCATCGACGGGCGCGGGCGCGCGGTAAAGACTCCACTCGCAATCTGACAAGGAAATGCATAGGGGAGACCCATGCACTTCCTCGATCAGGCCAAGATCTATCTGAAATCAGGAGCTGGGGGACCGGGCGCGGTCTCATTCCGGCGCGAGAAGTACATCGAATATGGCGGCCCTGATGGCGGCAATGGCGGCAAGGGCGGTGATATCATCCTGGAAGCGGTCCCTGGCCTCAATACGCTGATCGACTTTCGCTATGCGCAACATTTTAAGGCGAAGCGGGGGCAGCACGGCCAAGGCAAGGACAAGACCGGCGCGGGCGCCGACGATCTGGTCATCAAGGTTCCTGTTGGCACGCAAGTCTTGTCCGAGGACAAGGAAGAGGTTCTCGCTGACTTCACCGAAGTCGGCCAGCGCATGGTCTTCCTAGAGGGCGGGTTAGGCGGGCGTGGCAACGCTTCCTATAAAAGCGCCACTAACCGCGCGCCTCGCCAGCATCAACCGGGTGAGCCGGGCGATGAGGCATGGGTTTGGCTCCGATTGAAATTGCTAGCCGATGTCGGCCTTGTTGGCCTTCCCAATGCTGGAAAATCGACCTTCATCAACGCGGTTTCGAACGCGAAGGCCAAGGTCGGTCACTATGCCTTCACGACATTGGTACCAAAGCTCGGCGTGGTGCGACATAAGGGACGCGAATTTGTCCTAGCTGACATTCCAGGTCTTATCGAAGGCGCTGCGGAAGGCGCTGGGATTGGCGACCGGTTCCTTGGGCATATCGAGCGCTGCCGAGTGCTCATCCACTTGATCGACATTGCGGGCGACGACCCGGCTGAGGCGATGCGCATCGTTGAGGACGAACTCTTGGCTTATGGAGCTGGTCTCGAAGATAAGCCGCAGTTGATTGCGCTCAACAAGCTAGATCTGGCCGACGACGAATTGGGCGAAGCATTTGCAGATGAGCTCAAGAAACAGGGCGCTGCCCGTGTCTTCGCGGTTTCCGGTGCAAGCGGTGAAGGGATTGAGGAGTTGATGGACGCCGTCCTTTCTTATCTCCCTGACCGCACCTCGACTGAGACCAATACGGTCGAAATCGTCGACGAAGAAGAGGATAGCGGCGAATGGTCGCCGATCTGAAGTCACTCCTTAATCCAGAAGATACAAAGCGTCTTGTGGTCAAGATCGGGTCTGCACTGCTGGTTCAGGAGGGCGAGCCTGCGCGTGCTTGGCTCGATGCCCTTGCGCTCGATCTGCAAGATTGGCGAGCAAATGGCGGGGAGGTCATTATCGTCAGCTCCGGCGCGATTGCTTTGGGGGCCGGGCGGCTGGGCCTTGCCAAAGGTGGACGGGCCAGTCTCGCCGACGCACAAGCTGCGGCATCTGTCGGGCAGGTGGCGCTGGCGCAGTTATGGGCGGCTGCGCTAGGTCGTTGCGGGATTACAGCAGCGCAAATGCTCGTGACCTTGGATGACCTAGAAGACCGTCGGCGTTACCTCAACGCCTCTGCGACTATAGAGCGATTGCTTCAGGCTGGGGCTGTCCCTGTCATCAATGAAAATGACAGCGTAGCGACCGAGGAAATTCGGTTCGGCGATAACGATCGTCTTGCCGCCCGTGTTGCGCAAGCCGCCAATGCCGACGGCGTGGTAATCCTGTCTGATGTCGACGGCCTGTATGATCGGCCTCCTCAGGAAGTGGGCGCGGTGCTGATCGATAAAGTTGAAGGCGTCACACCTGAGGTCATTGCTATGGCTGGCGAGGAATCATCCTCTGGCGTCGGCACAGGTGGGATGAAGGCCAAGCTCCAGGCAGCGCGGATTGCAGAACGTGCTGGAATCGTTCTGGGCATCATAAATGGCACGGGCGATCGCCCTATCAGTCATGCAGCCAGCGCAGCGCGAGGAACCGTGTTCCTGCCCGTGCGCAGCGACAATGCACGTAAGAGTTGGCTGGGCGGCCGGCTGGCGCCAGAGGGTGTGCTGACGGTTGATGCGGGCTGTGTCGCTGCGCTTGCCGAGGGCGCTAGTCTGCTTGCCCCTGGTCTCATGGGGGTCGAAGGCGAATTCCAGCGCGGTGCCCTTGTTAGCCTGCACGGTCCCAAGGGAGAGCGTTTGGGACAGGGTCTCGTCGAATATTCTGCTCAAGAGTGCCGAGCGATTGCAGGTCTAAAACAATCGGAGCAGGAGGCCGAGCTTGGCTACGCGCCGCGCGCCGCAGTCGTTCACCGCGACCATATGGTGAGGGGATGAGTGAGTATCTTCGCATTGCGATCACTGGAGCGACTGGCTTTGTAGGTTCCGCCGTTCTAAGCGCAGCTCTGGAACGCGAGATGCATCTGATTGCGCTAACCAGACGCGAACAGCCAGCGAGTGACCAGATCACATGGGTGAAGGGAACACTTGAGGAGCCTCAAATCCTCGATGCTTTATGCAAGCACGCAGATGCTGTCATTCACGTCGCCGGTCTTACTAACACGCCCGACCCAGCCGAGTTCGAAACCGCCAATGTCACCGGCACCGCCAACATCATTGCGGCGGCGAAGAAGGCCAAGGTGAAACGCTTTGTCTTCGTCTCATCGCTTTCAGCGCGCGAACCGCAGCTATCGTCCTATGGCGCGTCCAAGGCAAAGGCGGAAGAATTGGTGCAGGCTTCCAAGCTTGATTGGACCATCGTGCGGCCGCCAGCGGTCTATGGTCCTCGCGACGTCGATATGTTCGAGCTTTTCCGGTCAGCCAAGATGGGCGTGGTTCCGCTGCCGCCGGGCGGGGCCACCTCGATCATCCATGCAGACGACCTAGCCGCCCTTCTGGTTGAGCTCGCAACTCGCAAATCCCTGAAGAAACTCTATGAGCCTGACGATGGGCGCGAAGGGGGCTACAGCCATAAGGAGCTTGCTCAAGCCATCGGGCGCGCGGTGGGTAAGCGGAGTGTCTTCGCGCCGCATCTGCCCAAAGGTGTATTGAGCGCGGCGGCGAGCGCGGACCGGCTTCTGCGCGGTGACAAGGCCAAACTCACTTCAGATCGGGTTGGCTACATGGCTCACCCGAACTGGGTCGCGCGATCAGACCGAAAGGTTCCAGCAGACATATGGATGCCCAAGATTAGGGGCGAGCAAGGGCTTAAGGCCACCGCAGAATGGTACCGGTCTGAGGGCTGGCTTTAAAGGAACGGTTCCTCACCGGGCTTGTGGATGCCGCATTCGGTCTTGTCCCAGCCTTTCCAGCGGCCCGAGCGGGGGTCTTCTCCCGGCGCGACCTTGTGGGTGCATGGTTCACAGCCGATCGAAGGAAAGCCGCGCGCAACCAGTGGATGACGGGGCAGATCGTGCTGTTCGAAATAGGCCGCGATATCCTCAGCGGTCCAATCGATCAGTGGGTTGATCTTGAGCCGCCCTTGCGCATCTGCGGTGTCCACTTCGAAACGTGGCAGATTTGCGCGTGTCGCAGACTGGAATGCCTTGCGTCCAGTGAAGCTCGCATCAATGTCTTGAAGTGCTTTCGCAAGTGGCTTGACCTTGCGGATTTCGCAGCATCCATCGGGATCGTATGACCACCGCAGGCCGCTCTCATCCTTCTTGGCGAGTTCGGCTTCATCAGGTGTGAGAATTTGAAGATTGGTCAGCCCAAGCCGACCGACCACTTCATCGCGGTAGGCGAGAGTTTCGGCAAAGTGCTTGCCAGTGTCCAGGAACAGGACCGGGATATTCGGATCAACTTCAGCCAAGAGGTGCAGAAGAACCACGCTCTCTGCGCCAAAGCTGGAGACGACCGCGACGTCACCGGCGAGATTATCGCGGATGACAGCGGAGAGCATCTCCTGCGTTGAGGAGCCGCGGAACATCCGATTGAGACGTACTGCGTCATGCTCCGTAAAGCGCGGGGAGGCATCGAGCCGGTCAATCTTGCGGACTTCGTTCATTGTTCAGCTCCATGGCGCAACTGAGCGATGGTTTGGCGCCCATCAATCGTGCGCTGATAGACGTTTTCCCACGTCGCAAAGGCACGGGCGGCGTCCTCTTCATTGAGGCGTTTGTCCGGCGCAAAGGCGTCAAACCCGCAGCGGCGCATATGCGAAAGCTGGTCGATCCCAACATCGCCGACCGCGCGCAACTCACCAGTGTAGCCAGCCTCGCGTAGGATGCGAGCAGCGGAATAGCCGCGGCCATCACCGAAGACGGGGAAGTTCACTTCGACCAGTGCAATCCGGTCTAGAAAGGGTACCAATGCGCGCGCATCGTCGCCCGGCTCAATTCGAACGGCGGTGGCGTTGGTCTGGTCGCAGCAGGCATCGACCGTCACAGTGCCATGATCGACAACCTCGTCATCGCGAAAACGGAACTGCACTTCGTCGGGGCTGGTGCCGAGGTCGGTGGCGGGTTGCTCAACCATAAAGCGCCTCCTTGAACGGAGCCATGCCGATCCGGCGATAGGTATCGAGGAAACGCTCTTCGCCTTCCTTTTGTTCGAGATAGACGTCGGTGACTTTCTCGACCGCCTCGATCACGCCGTCCTCGGTGAAACCCGGACCGGTGATCTTGGCGAGCGAGGTGTCTTCAGCCTCTGAACCGCCAAGCGAGAGCTGATAATTCTCCACCCCTTTGCGGTCGACGCCGAGGATCCCGATATGACCTGCGTGATGGTGTCCGCAGGCATTGATGCAACCAGAGATCTTGAGCTTGAGTTCGCCTAGTTTCCCAGTTTTGCCGCTCTCATCAAAGCGCTCGGAAATGCGTTGGGCCAGCGGGATCGAACGCGCATTGGCGAGCGCGCAATAATCCAAGCCGGGGCAAGCGATCATGTCTTCGATTGAATCCATGTTCGGCGCGCCCAAACCCGCGGCATCCAGCTCGGTCCAAAGCGCGTGGAGGTCGCCGATCTTCACATGCGGTAGAACAACGTTTTGCGTATGCATGATGCGCAGCTCATCAAAGCTGTATTGCTTGGCGAGTCGCGCCATAGTCCGCATTTGCTCGCCACTCGCATCCCCGGGAATGCCGCCGACCGGCTTAAGCGAAATCACAGCTGAGACGTATGAATCGTGCTTGTGACGGTGGGTGTTGCGATCGACCCAAAGCGCAAAGTCTGGGTCCGAGCGGTCGACCTGCTTGGGGCCGTCTTCGAAAGCAGGATCAGCGAAGAACGGCTTGATCCGCTCAAGCTCCTCGCGTGGCGGTTCAAGACCTTGGCTGAGCAGATGGGCGAACTCTTCCTCAACCTGACGCGTGTATTCCTCTGCACCAAGCTCGTGGACGAGGATCTTGATCCGCGCCTTGTACTTGTTGTCGCGCCGACCGTAGCGATTGTAGACCCGCAGGCAGGCCTCCGCATAGGTGATGAGCTGATCAAGCGGGACGAAATCTCGGATCATCGGAGCGATCATCGGAGTGCGGCCCATGCCGCCACCGACATAGAAGCGTGCGCCAATCTCACCCGCATCATTTTTGACGATCTGGATGCCGATATCGTGCAGGCGCATTGCCGCACGGTCTTTCTCGGCGGCGATCACGGCAATCTTGAACTTACGCGGAAGGTAGGTGAATTCGGGGTGGAAGCTCGACCATTGGCGCAGCAGCTCTGCATAGGGGCGCGGGTCGACCAGCTCATCATGCGTCGCGCCTGCAAAGTGATCCGAAGAGATGTTGCGGATGCAGTTGCCCGAGGTCTGGATGGCGTGCATCTCGACCTTGGCAAGGTCAGCGAGGATGTCTGCTGCATCCTCCAGCTTGATCCAGTTATATTGCAGGTTCTGGCGCGTGGTGAAGTGGCCATAGCCGCGATCATACTTGTCCGCGATATCACCCAGCGCGATCATCTGGCGCGAATTGAGCGTACCATAGGGGATCGCAACGCGCAGCATATATGCGTGCAACTGTAAGTAGAGACCGTTCATCAGCCGCAACGGCTTGAACTCATCCTCGGTCAGCTTGCCTTCAAGCCGACGGCGCGCCTGGTCGCGGAACTCTTCCACGCGGGCATCGACCATCGCCTGGTCATATTGGTCGTACTGGTACATCAGATAATCCAGTCCAGAGCTTCGGGGTCTTTGGGCTTGAGCGTGAGATCGGGGCGCACTGTTGGGCCAAGCGCACGCACACGGTCCTTGATATGAGCGGGACGGACTGAGCCGTCTGCTTCGCGCGTCGCATCGATAATGTAGGGCACATTCACGCGGCGCGCGGCTTCCTCGGTGGCGAGAATTTCCTCACCTTGTTCGCCAGCGTCGACTGCATCATCGACATGGCGCGACCAGCCCTCGCCGGTCCACCACACGACATCTCCGGTCTTGAGGTCGTTTCCTGTGAGAACTCTCATTGATGCGCCTCCACCGCGAGTTGAGCCACTGCTGCATCTTCACGCGCAGTGACCTCGCCGATCACAATCAGAGCCGGAGACTTGATCGCATGGGCGTCGACGAGGTCGGGGAGACCTGCCAACAACCCTCGCACAACCCGCATCTCCGGGCGCGCGGCGTTCTCGATAACTGCGACTGGCATTTCAGGTGCGAGGCCATCAGCCATCAGCTTCTCAGCGATCTGCGGGGCGGTCTTGACGCCCATATAGATGACCAGGGTGCGCCCCTTACCAGCGAGGCCCGACCAGTCCTGATCCGACAGGCCTTTGCATTGGCCAGCGACAAAGCTGACAATACTCGATGCATCACGGTGAGTGAGGGCGATTTGCGCTGCGGCAGCGGCTCCATTGGCGGCAGAGACGCCCGGAACAATCTCCACCGGAACGCCGGCTGCATGGGCATCCTCTGCCTCTTCACCACCGCGACCGAAGATCAGCGGGTCGCCGCCCTTGAGGCGGACCACGTCGCGGCCTGCCAGCGCTTCGCGGATCAGTAGAGCGTTGATCTGATCCTGCGGAAGTGTGTGGCGCGCGCGCTGCTTCGCGACCGAAATGAGCTCGGCATGAGGGGAGGCCATTTCGAGGATGGCGGGGGAGACGAGACCGTCATGGACGATAACTTCTGCCCGTTCGATCAGCTTTGCTGCACGCAGGGTCAGAAGGTCGGGATCACCCGGTCCAGCGCCTACGAGATAGATGGTGCCAATGTTCATGGCATCCAGATGCGTCACGCCGCGCCATCTCGCCAGCGAGAATGGATTGTGCAGCGCGAAGGAAAGCTTTTGCGGCTTCCCGGAGTCGTCGAATCACGCCTTCCCGCCGCTCATTATCTCGACGAGTTGATCGAGCTGTTTGGAGCTGCGCAGATGCAGATCGCGCTGCGGGAACGGGATTTCGATCTCGTTTTCCTTAAACAGCCGCCAGATGCGCATGTAGACGTCGCTTCGAATATTCGCGAGGCCGCCTTCGGGGTCCTCGATCCAGAAGCGCAGCTCGAAATTGACCGAGTTGTCTCCGAATTCCATCAGATTGACCCTCGGCTTGGGACGTTTGAGAACACGGTCACTCTCGTCAGCGGCCTGATAGAGCAGCTCCGTGACTTTCTCCAGATCGCTGTCATAGGAGACGCCAACCGGCGCTTTCACCCGCACATCTTTCGATGAATAGGACCAATTGACCACCTGATTGACCATGAGATTTTCATTCGGGATCAAATGCTCGGTCTGATCGCGGGTGATCACGGAGATGGCGCGGATGCCAATCTTGCGGATCTGACCGACGGCCTCGTTCCCAGCCATATCGCTAACCGAGATAACATCGCCCGGCTTGATCGACTTATCGAGTAGCAAGAGGATGCCTGAGATCAGGTTGCCGAAGGTCTTTTGCAGACCAAAACCGATCGCCAGACCGAATGCGCCACCGAAAAAGGCAAGCGCGGTCAGGTCGATACCGACGAGATCAACCGTGATAAAAAAGGCGAGCGTCCAGATCGCGATCGTGGCTAGCTTCTCCGCCAACAGCTTTTGCGTGTCGTCAAAGCGCGATGCCTTCTTGATCAGGTTGCGCGCGACGCGGGTGAGCGTCCAGGCGGCTGTGATAACAAGTGCAACTGTCGCAACCACCAGCAGCACATCAAAGATCGATATTCTGATGTCACCAAGTGTGAATGCCCAGCTATCTAGGAGTTCAACAAACGCCCCCAAAGTCTCACTTTGCGAGGCAATAGCTTCCTTGGAGCCTTCACCGATGCTGACGACTTCGTCCTCGACCGTGTGTTCTTCGGCAAAGCTCCATAGCTGACCGGGTTGAAGCGTCTCGGGCGCGGATTCAACCAGCGCTTCGGTCCCTCCCGAGGATAGGTCAGGTGTGCTCGCAGCGGTCATCAGCTCTCCATTGCGCTGAGCGCGGTCTCGAGGTCCGCGATCAGGTCGTCGTGATCTTCCAAACCAATCGATAGGCGAATGGCAGGCCGTGTGCCACCCCCTGCCAGCGTCGTTGGTGAGGACATTACCGTGCGATGCTCATGTGGAAAGATGGGCAGGACGAGGCTCTCAAACCCGCCCCAGGAATACCCTATCCCAAACAGCTCCAGCGTATCTGCAAGACGTCCGCTTGCGGCTTGGTCTTCGCTTGCAAGAGTAAAGCTGAAGAGTCCGCATCCACCAGTAAAATCGCGCTTCCAAATTGCGTGGCTCGGATCAGTGTCGAGCATTGGGCACATTACTTGTGCGACTTGAGGCTGGTCCGCCAACCATGCTGCAATCTTCGTCGCGCTTGCGGTCGATTGCTTTAGCCTTGTGTCCATTGTGCGTAGGCCCCGGGCGGCAAGCGCCGCGTCATCGGGCGCAACCACTTGGCCAAGCTGATGTGAAGTGCGTCGCAAGCGGCCATACCATTGCTCGCCAGCGCTTGCTGATCCCATCATCAGGTCCGAATGCCCGCTAACATGTTTGGACAGGCTCTGCATGGTGATGTCGCAGCCATGCTTGAGAGCGGCAAAGCCCAAACCGCTTGCCCAAGTGTTGTCTATCATGGTCACAGCACCTGCGTTCTTTGCAAGGCGGGCAAGAGCGGGAATGTCGCTCACTTCCATCGTCAAGCTGCCCGGGCTTTCGAACCAGACTGCGCGCGGCGATCTGTCGGCCAAGAGGGACCCGAACGACGCAATGTCTAGCGGGTCGAAGAAGCTGTGCGACACGCCCCAGCGTTTGAGCAAGCCCAGCGCCATTGCGCGGGTCGGATCGTAGGAATTGTCGCTCATCAAGAGATGGTCGCCGGGCTTCAATGCAGCCATCATACAACCCATGATCGCAGCGACCCCGCTGGGATAGAGCACGGTGCCATAGGCGCCCGGCTCGATCGCGGTTAGCGCATCCGCGAGCGCCCACTGGGTCGGGGCCCCTCTTCGGCCATAGAAGAAATCACCGTCTTTGTTCGATCCGGTCGCCGCTTTGCGATCGGCTTCGCTTGCGTAGAGGTGAGTTGAGGCGCGCCATACTGGCGGGTTGACCACAGGGCCCGTCCATTCCTCTCGTCGCCCTGCTCGGGTGACGCGGGTGCTGGGCCTGAGGTCTTTGTCGTTGCCAGAGCTGCTCATGACGCAGGTCCTTGTTCCTTTGGAGTATCGGGATCCGCCTCCCATTCCTGCCAGCTGCCATCATAGAGCCGCGTGTTGTCGTGGCCCGCCAGATGAAGCGCGAACAGCAATACGCTGGCGGTAATCCCACTTCCGCAAGAGGTGGTGACGGGCCGTCCCAGCTCGACTCCCGCTGCCTCGAAGGTGCTGCGCAAGTCTTCCGGTGTCTTGTAGGTTCCATCGGGCGCAAAGACGTCGCCAAAGGGCACATTGCGCGAACCGGGAATGCGTCCGTTCTGCCCGCCATGGACCGGATCGATACCGCTGCCAAACACACGGTCTGCGGCCCGAGCGTCCAGGATCTGTTCGTCTTGGTCCAAGCCATGAAGGATTGCCGCCTTGCTTGCGACCCGTTTGGTGTCGGCGAGGGTGTAAGGGGCCACTATGTTGATCTGAGCCGCTCCTTGCTCAAGTGCTCTTCCTTCGTCGCGCCATTTTTTCAGCCCACCATCCAAGACAGCGACACTTTCGACCCCGTGTGCAATCAAAGTGAACCAAGCGCGAGCAGATGTTTTGAGCGCGCTGTCATCGTAAAGGACAATCCGGTCACCCAATCGAATGCCCAAGCTGGCTAACCGTTCGGCAAGCTGCTGCGCATCGGGTATTGCGGCGGGCACCGGCGATGCCGTGTCCGTCAGGCTTGCCAAGTCGAGGAAGCGCGCGCCGGGTATGTGGCCAGCTTCGTATTCTGCGAGGGGATCGCGCCCGGCGGCTGGCAAATGGCGCGAAGCGTCGAGCACGACCAATCCAGGCATATCCGAATTTTCGGCAAGCCAAGCGGTTGAAACCAAGCTGGGAAAGGTCTGAGCCATCAGATTGTGCTAGCGGGCCGCGCGGGCCGCGCCAAGCATTGCCGTCCAGACTTTAGACGGTCGCGTCTGCTGCGGTGTTATGCTGGATCAATTGTGCCCGTAAGAGCGGGAGGCTTCCAGGAGGGCCATCAAGGGGTAGCGGGTGGACCCGGCCGGTGCTCGTAGCGCTCGGCGTGCCGATCACGAAGCTGTAGCTAGACGCAAGACGGTCTGACCCTTCAAGCTTCACATGCATCAGCGGTATAAAGAGCGGCTTTGTGCCCTGACTGATAGCTTTAAATTGTGCCAATGGCAGTTGCATCTGACCAGCAATTCGCGCGCTTTGCTGCGGTCCGATCCGGTCAATCGTCTGAAGCTGCTGCCCATCAGTCAGGACTTTCATGTCACTTCTGGCACTTTGTGCGCACGCCAACGCGGTCGTGACATGCAAAGCGCGCAGCGCCTTGTCTGAGCGATTAGCGATATCAAGCCGGAAGTCGATCGAGAACATCATAAAGCTTCGAGAGGCGCTCACAATCTCAAGATTAGGATCGAGCCATGAAGGTTCTTCCCCGCTGCCGTCCGCGGGGCCGATCGTTGGTGAGGCGCTCGCAGCGACTGGAGGTTCAGGCTCTGGCCGAGATCGAGCTTCGGTTTTGTCTCGCGGTATGAGTTGTGGCTCTGACACTGGCTCTGCAGCAGGCTGGGGCGCTTGTTCGGCCTTGGATGATTTGCGATTGGGTTCGGCTCGGTCAGGCGCATCTTGCAAGATCGATGGCATCTGATTGTCCATCGAATTGCGAACTCCTGCAGTTAGCCTTGCGCCAGGAACCAGCTCGGCCTCGCCAGTACTCCGATTGCGTCGAAACATAACAGTCAGAAAAGCTGCAAGGAGTAAACCGACTAGACCAATGCCTAAGATCACCCAATTCTGCGTGGTGTTCCAGGTCGTCGGCGAAGCTAAGCTCGAAGGGGAAAGCGGTTCAGCAACACTGCTGCCCGGTCCTGCGCGCTGCCCGCTTGTATCGACATCGTACCAACCATCAGGCCCGACTGGCGTAGTCTCTTCTCCAGGATTGGGCAGGCTCTCAAATCCAGGAGCGATGGCGCCCCCGAACCGTATCGCCGCGCCGCTCGCCCCGCTGTTCTGAGGTCCGGTCGTGACTGGCTCAAGAGTGGATTGGGCCGGGTCAGGCACTTGGGTAGGCGTGGTAGTATTGGTGGTTGCCTGTCGAGTTGTGCGCGCTGGCGAAATTCTCTCGCTGCTATTGCCGCCGCGCGTGGGGTCTGGTTGCTGTGCTTGTACAGGAACTTGTGCCTGAGATGGATTCCCCTGCTGAGGGACTGGCGACGGATTCTGGGCAGTTGTTGCCGCCGTTTCAGCGGGAGCGGGAGCGGGAGCTGACGCCGAGGTATTGGCTGGCGTTGGCGTAGGCGTTGGCGTTGGCGTTGGGAGGGGCCGTATCACGCGTGGAGCAATGGGTACGCCAGCTCGCTCGTCAACAGGCCCCTGCGGCGCTGACGTGGGTGTCGGCGCTGGCGTAGGGAGCGAAAATCCCCCGGGGGAGCTTTGGGCTGCCAGACTCCCGCTCATAGCGCCAGTCAGCCCGGCGACGACCACGCCGCTTGCCAGCACTGTCAGGCACGCGCGCTTGCGCAAGCCGATTTTGTGGAGGGCGGGGGAGTTAGTCATGCAGACATCGATGTTTAGTTCGTTGGCTCAGGCGGCTGTAGGGGCGAGAAAGGTTCCTGCTCGAAAGCAGACTCTCTCAGGAGGTAACTTGCACCTTTGACATATATCGCAAAACGCGCGCGTCCAGTTCCTGACTTGCAACCCAATGCCATTCGCGGCAACAGCGCGGCATGGAAAGCACACCTGAGAACTCGCAAAAGCCCGCTTTTCTGGGCAAGGAAACTCCGCTTCCGGCCTCGCCAGAGGAAGCCCAACTGGATTATGTGTCCAATCCGCGAAAGGGCGAGCTGTACTTGGTCCGCTTCACGGCGCCGGAATTCACGTCACTTTGCCCGGTTACTGATCAGCCAGATTTCGCGCATCTTGTGATCGACTATGCTCCAGGTGACACGATTGTCGAATCGAAGAGCCTCAAGCTGTTCCTTGGCAGCTTCCGCAATCACAATGGCTTTCACGAAGACGTGACTGTGGGAATTGGGCAACGTTTAAACCGGGAAATGCAGCCTCGCTGGTTAAGGATTGGCGGCTATTGGTACCCACGCGGAGGGATCCCGATTGACGTTTTTTGGCAGTCAGGACCGCCTCCAGAGGGTCTTTGGTTACCAGACCAAGGTGTCGCCCCCTACCGAGGGCGAGGCTGACCCATTTCAAAGTGTTAATCGGCGATCTTGCGGACTTGATGTTAACCTTACTTAAACTTTGAGATCTCTGGTTAATAAAAGAACACGGGTTCTTGCTTACTAGTTTTTTGCTTTCATTTTCAAGTAATAAACGCAGCTTAATCGTTTCCCGTATTCGGGGTCGCAAACCCATACGCGCGCCACCCGCAGAGGGGGCAATGCGCGGGTGAGTGCCTCCGGTTGTCACGTGATTACCCCTAGACCCCCATTTGAGAGGCCCAACAATGATCTTTTCAGCGTCTACCAAGTTTCGTGTCATCGGCAGCGCCTCAGTGCTCGCTTTGACTGCAGGGCTCGCCACAACTGTGGCAACTCCCGCATTTGCCCAAAGCGCTCCTGACCCTCTGGCCGCGCCGCCGGTTCCGACTGTCCCGACGCCTCCGGCGAATGTCGAGGAGTGCGCGCTGGTCGCTGGAACGGTTACTTGCGCGCCGGGAACGGATGCTGATGGCTTCTTCGACGCGAGCGGCGACCCCTTGACGCTGGACGTGCAAGATGGCTCGGTTGTCCAAAGCTCGATCATCATCACCGGCACGGTCACTGGGGCGGTTGATGGTGCAATCGTCACAGGCGGCGCCTTTGAAAGCGGCCTGTTGGTCGGCGCAAACTCTGATGTCACCGTCAACGGCTTCATCGGCACCAGTGGCAACAATGCCGCGGGTATTGAGACTGAGGACAATGCGTCGATCACCAACAACGGCACAATCTCCACCACGGGGAATGATGCGGATGGTGTCGCGTTGGCGGAAGGTGCGACCTTCATCAATAACGAGCTGGTCGTAACTTCAGGCGCCAGTTCGGAGGGCGTCTTTGCGTTTGGTGATGGGGTAACAATCAACAACACGATTGCTGCGACGATTGTTACCAGCAATGACGGATCTGCCGCTATTGCAGTTGCGGACGGAGCAAACGTGACCAACGCCGGTCTGGTTCAGACCTTTGGCCAGTTCTCAGCAGGTGTCCAGACCGGCGCGAACGGTACAGTTGTCAACAGCGGCAACATTGCAACTTCGGGCGACAACTTCTCAGATGCTGTGGTCGTTGGCGAAGGGAGCAGCGTTACGAACAGCGGAGCGATCACCACCTCTGGTAGCGAATCCTTCGGGGTCTTTGGTGCCGGCGACAATGTCGTCGTCACGAATAGCGGCTCCATCGCAACACAGGCTGATGGCAGCTTTGGGATCGTCACTGCAGTAAGCGGCACGGTCACCAATAGTGGTACGATCGAGACCAACGGTGAATTTGCAATTGGTATCGACATGCTCGAATCGGGCACGGTCAACAACACTGGCTCGGTAGCGACCGTTGGCACTTCGGCGATTGGTATCAATGGTGGTACCGATTCCACAGTGGAAAGTGACGGTTCGATCACGACTGAAGGCGACAATGCCTATGGTATTTCCGTACGCGACGCGTCGGAAGTCACGCTTGGGTCGGACAGCGCGATCTCGACAATTGGTGGCGGCGCTCATGGTGTTTTTGTTCAAGGAAACGGTACATTCTCGAATGCTGGTACGGTTTCTGCGACTGGTGTCGGCGCGTTTGGCGCTTTGCTCACCGGTGACGCCGATGTGACCAACAGCGGCTCGATTGCATCCACACAGGGTCGTGGTCTGGATGTTCTTGGTGTCGCTACCGTAACCAACGCAGAGGGCGGCTCGATCACGTCGCAGAACAACGATGCGGTTCGTTTGTTTGGCGATGGATCTAGCCTCACCAACAATGGAACACTCTCTGGCTTTGTCGGCGTTGCTGGCTCAGACCAAGGCCAAACCGTTGCCAACTTTGGCGCGCTTACCGGCACCTCAGGGACCGCAGCGCAGCTCGGTGATGGGGTCGATCAATTCCAACAATGGACGGGTGCTACAACAACCGGGGACGTAGACCTCGGCGGTGGAGATGACACCTTTATCCTCGAAGGCACAGCCAGTTCAGTCGACGGTTCCGTCCTCGGCGGAATGGGCGCGGACGCGGCAATAATCGCGGGCACTCTCGATGCGGACAACATCCTCGGATTCGAGACCTTCCAGATTGGTTCGACGTTGGGCGACACGCTCAATGATGCCGTCATCAGCGGTGCGCGCACTGTCGATGGCGATGTCACCGTGGTCGGCCAGGTTACGCTGGGTCTTGGCGTGGATTCGCTCACCAGCACAGGCGCGATGACGCTCGAAGATGGCTCGACTGTTACAATTGAAACGCCTCTGGGCGCTGAGCTGTTGGGTCAAACTGTGACCGTGCTTCAGGAGGGTACGACCTTTACTGATAATGGCGCGACGATCGAAGTGATCGATAACGACCTGCTGATCGACTATGAAGTGGTGATCGGCTCGGTTGCGGTTCAAGTGAATGCGGCCAATCCGATCCTCACTTCCAGCGATGCGAACATCCTGGCGTTCAGCACGGCTTTCGATGCCGCGCTGGCTGGAAGCACGCTGAGCGATGCGACGTTCAACGCTCTTAACGATCTGCCTGATTTGGCAGCTCTAGAAAGTGCTGTTGCGGAGACGATTCCAGCACTGAGCGAGGGCGCAGGTCGCGAGATCTTCGAATCCTCTAATACTGCCAGCGCGGCTCTCGATCGCCATCTTGCTGCTGATGGCAGCGGCATCTGGGGTGAAGCGACCATTCGCGGCGCTGATCAGGACGCAAGCAGCCTGACTTCAGGCGGCTATGAAAGCGAGCAGTTGATCTTTACTGCTGGTGGCGACTTTGCGGCTACCGATGCAGCCAAGGTCGGTGCGCTCGTTAGCTATGCTGAGATCGAGAACGATGATCTTAGCGGCGGGGTTGAAACCGGGACCACCGATGTCGAAAGCATCAAGCTCGCCGTTTATGGCGGGGTTGAGTTTGCCGAACGCGGTTTCGTCAATGTCGAATTGTCGTACCTGACCGGTGAAGTGGATCAGGCACGCACCAGCGTCCTTGGCCCTATTGCATCCACGTTTGACTTCGACGGCTTCGGCTATCGCGCGGTCGTTGGCTATGACATCCTGGATAATTCGGCCTTCTCGGTGACGCCGACCATTGGCATCAACGGTGCAAATCTCAGCTTCGATACAGTCAGCGAAACCGGAGGCTTCGGCTTTACGGTTGACCGGGACGATGCGGACTTCCTCGAATTGCGCGGTGGTCTCGAGCTTGCAGGCGACCTGGGCAGCGGCCTAACCGGCTATGTCGCTGGTGCCTATGCTTACGATCTCGAAGATGATCAGCGTGTCTTCGCTCTTTCTTCGACGGAGCTTGGCAATCTGAACGTCCTCGTCGCGGAGCGCGAGCAGAGCCGCTTTGAACTGTCCGTTGGTGCAGCGTTCAACGTGACGGATAACGCCACAATTGAGGTTGGCTATTCAGGCGATTACGCTTCGGGCTACGATGCTCACGCTGGACGTGCGAGTGTCCGCATCGGTTTCTGATCGATCTGAAAATGGTCGCCTGATTTACAGGCCAAACGGAAATATGCCGGGTGGAGCCAAAAGGTTTCATCCGGCATTTTTCGTCCGCGCTGCGAGGCGTCTTCTAACCCTTTAACGTCCCTTGAATTCGCCCTGCCGTTTTTCAAGGAAAGCGCGAACACCCTCCTTGAAGTCCTCGCTCATGAACGTGAGCAGATACTGATCGCGGTCCATGAAGCTGGACGCATAGTGATTGGCGTTGGCTGCCGCATTGATCGATTCCTTAGTCATGCGCACCGGTATCGGGGGAAGGGCGGCAAGCTTGCGTGCCCATTCCAAGGCTGTGTCAGCCGCCGATCCATCTTCGACAATTTCATCAACCATATGCCAATTGAGCAACGCCTGTGCATCGGTTGCCTCACCAAAAATAGCGAAGCGTTTGGCCCTTGATGGCCCTGCCAATGTCGCAAGCCGCGGGAGCGAGCGCCAACTCATATTGATACCAAGCGGCACTTCAGGCAGCCGCATCATTGCTGACTTGGCGACAATGCGAAAGTCGCAAGTGAGCACCAAGGCGGCGGCGCCTCCCACGCAATACCCTTCGATCGCAGCGATGGTTACGGGTTCAATTTCCTCCCACGCCTTGCACATGTCAGGCCCTGCAAGCACCATTTCGCGTAATTCAAGCAGCGATGGATCTCCCTCCGCAAGATCGGAAAAAGCGCGCATGTCAGCGCCAGCTGAGAAAAAAATGTCACTCCCTCGCAAGACCACTGCACGTATGTCGGCGGCGGTGCGATAGCGGCGCGCGACATCTGTCAGTTCGAGCATAAGTTCACGGTTGAGGGCGTTTCGCGCCTCCTCGCGAGCTATACGTACGGTCGCGATCCCATCTGTTTCACTGACCTCTAGATGGTCGTATTCGCTCACGGCATCCCCCTCCTCATGGCCTTCCGCAGCATTCATAGCCGCCACAGCGGATAAGGTCACGATCCCACCAGTTTGTGCAGGGGTGGAAAGAGGCGTAACTGACTGATACTTCATTGCCTTCAAAGCTTTTGTCCATTGACAAGGAAACCCAGATCCATGCGTCATTCGATCCTGAATATGACTGGCCTGAAAACGTCGGGTGCGACCACCGCAGTTGTACTCAGCCTCTGCTTTGCAGCTCCCGCAGCAGGGCAAGATGGATATCAATTGCCGCCGCCCGAAGTGACAGACATCGTCACGCGACCGCCAAGCCCTCGCGTTTCGGTTTCACCTGACAATGACTTGATCCTTTTGATGGAGCGCGAATCGCTCCCGCCAGTTGCTGATCTGGCTCGTCCGATGGAAAAGCTTGCGGGACTGCGCTTGGATGCGAGCATCAATGACCGTTATGGCACGCGCGCGACCACTGGGCTGTCGCTGCAGGTCGTGGCGACAGGCGAGATTCGCGAAGTCGTGCTTCCTGCCAACGCTGACATCTCAGACATTTCGTGGTCCACAGATGGCTCGCAGATCGTCTTCGCCAACACCCGCACCGATGCGATGGACCTCCATGTCCTCAACACCGTAAGCGCCGAAGTCACAACTTTGATGACGGGCGGGGTCAACCCGATCTTCCAAAACCCGACCTGGATGCCTGATGGCTCACTCATGGTGTTGACCATTCCAGACGATCGCGGCGAGATGCCGACCCGTTCGCTCACTCCGCAAGGGCCGGCTATCCAAGATGCAAGCGGCGGAGAGGAAGCGCAGACGCGCACTTATCAGAACCTCCTGACCGACGTGCATGACGAAGCGATGTTCCGTTATCTTGCCACCAGCCAACCTGTGATCATGGATGCCGATGGCAGCAATAACCGCGCAGTCGGTGAGCCGCGCATCTATTATAACGTTTCACCGTCGCCCGATGGCCAATATCTCCTGATGGAATGGCTTAACGAGCCGTTCTCCTACCAGGTGCCGTGGTACCGTTTTTCGAGCACCAGCGCGGTCTACACCATAGACGGGGAACTGATCGCGGTGCTTTCGGAACAGCCGCTTGCCGACAATCTACCCGTCCAGGGCGTTGTTACCGGCCCGCGCAACCTTCAATGGCACCCGACCGAAGACTCGCTGATCATGTGGACCGAGGCGCAAGATGGCGGCGATCCGCGAACGACAAGCGACAATCGCGATAACGTCATGGCACTTTCCGCTCCGTTTTATGGCGAAGCGCGTGTGGTTGCGCGACTTGAGGATCGCGCTGCGGGTGGTTTTGGGATCGAGGGCACGGACGATATGATCGTCGTCGAATACGACCGTGATACGCGCGAAGTGCGGCAGTCGCTGGTCGATGTGACCGGCACCGATGGCCAGCGCGAGCTTAACATCCGCAATGTCCAGGACGCCTATGCTGACCCTGGCAGCCCGCTCTTCACCCGAACAGATAGGGGCCGCAGCGTGGCACGACTGGTTGATGGCGCGCTGCTGATGAGTGGCAATGGCGCTACGCCAGAGGGGCTGCGACCTTTCCTCAATCGCTTTGACCTCACCACGCTGGAGACAACTGAAATCTGGCGCAATTCGGGCGAACAGCTGGAATCGATCATCGATGTCGTGTCGGACGATGGCAGCGAATTCCTGACCTACTACCAAAGCCCCACCAACCCTGGGAACATCAAACTCTACACAGGCGACGAGGACCGCTTCCTGACCAATTTCCCTGATCCGCATCCCGAGCTGACCGGCATCCAGCGAGAGCTAGTCAGCTACACGCGCGAGGACGGTGTTGAGCTGACCGCGACGCTTTACCTCCCGACCGACTATGTCGAAGGCGAGAAGGTGCCGGTGGTGATCTGGGCCTATCCTCGTGAGTTCAATGATGCGGCCACAGCCGGCCAGAACCGCGATTCACCGTACCGTTTCACCCGCATCGGTGGCTATTCGCACCTGTTCTTTCTTACACAAGGCTATGCCGTGCTTGACCGTGCTTCGATGCCGGTGGTCGGCTCTGATCCAGAAACGGTCAACGACACTTTCATCGAGCAAGTCGTTGCCAATGCACAGGCTGCGGTGGACTTCACGGTGGAGCGTGGCTTTGGCGACGGTGTGCGTGTTGGGGTTGGGGGGCATTCCTATGGCGCCTTCATGACCGCGCACTTGCTCGCCCGAAGCGACCTGTTCAAGGCAGGCATCGCTCGCTCAGGCGCTTACAACCGCACGCTCACCCCATTTGGGTTCCAGGCAGAGCGGCGGATCTTCTGGGACACGCCAGAGACCTATTACCGCCTCAGTCCCTTCATGGCCGCGAACATGATCAAAGAGCCGATCCTGTTCATCCATGGAGATAATGACAGCAACTCAGGCACCTTCCCGCAGCAATCAGAGCGCATGTTTGCAGCCGTGAAAGGCACTGGTGGCACAGCGCGCCTTGTGATGCTGCCCCACGAAGACCACGGCTATCGCGGGCGGGAATCGGTGCTCCACACGCTCCATGAAATGTTCGAGTGGTTCGATAACCACGTGAAGAATGCTGAGGTGCCAGAGAGCGAGACCCAGGCGGGAACCGAAGCGGATTAATGCCAAACGCAGCGTCGTCAGAAGACAACCAAGCTGCGAAGGCTTTGGCCAGCGCACGTCAGGTCGAAGCCTGGGGCGCAGGCCAGCATCCGGCGCTAAAATGTGCAGCCTCTGCAGCGCCGGGATCACTTTGGAGTAAAACAGAGAAGAATGGTGCCGGCTGCAGGAGTCGAACCCGCGGCCTGATGATTACAAATCAACTGCTCTACCAACTGAGCTAAGCCGGCCCTTTCGAGACGCGCCAGCTAGCGAGATTACGCCGCTACGTCCAGATGGTGATTTCCGATTTTTGCGCTTTTTTATGGTTCGCCGAGCCCAGTGCGCATTTGGTCGAAGCCGGCGCACAAGGCCCTTGCGCATTGAACGCCCAAGATACATCTTAGTGACATGGACAGGTGGGACCGAGGGACCGATGGGTAACGATCTGCAAAAGCATATGACAATTGAAAAGCACCGCAAATCGACGGGAGTGGCCTATTTGCTTTGGCTCCTGCTCGGTTGGTTTGGCGTGCACCGCATTTATTCAGGCAAGACCGGGACCGGCATCGCAATGTTGATCTTGGCGATGACCGGCGTTGGATTGGTGGTGGGAATTCCCTGGTGGTTGGTCGATGCCTTCCTGATTCCCGGCATGGTGCGCGAGAGGAATCTGGAAGTCGTTCAGATGGTCGCTGGTGAACAGCTGTCTGCAGCACCATTAGCCCGCGAGCCTGAGGGCGAGGACATCCCCGAAAAAGTCCGCCGGCCTATGACCGATGCTGATCGCAAGCGCCAAGAGATGCTCGAAGATCTGCGTCAGACAGGATATAAGAAAGAGCGCCGCGACCGGGTCTTCTGATCGTATCCGCCGAGGTCGGAGGAGCCACCCCTAAAACGCGCCGAAGGTCCATCCTTCGGTCCAGGCGATCTCTGCCGTGAGACAACGGGGCTCCCAGCGCTTCTCCTCATCCGCGACTTTGCGCAGCCAGGCTGCCGTCAGCAGCGCGTCCGAAGAATGATCATCCACTTCACCTAGCTTGTCGACCGGCGGGCTGCCCAGGGCCGTAAGCGCCGCGTTGAGGTCAGCATATGTCAGCAATTTGGTCCGCGCTCCCAAATTGGCCGCCTCTCGGCTCGCCAGACCCGTGTAAATCTCGACTAGCATCGAGCCGCCCTGTTTGATCCGGCGCGACGGGATCGGATCCATCGGCCAGACCGGCAAATCGCCCTGCAATTGGTGGAGCATGCGCATGCCGGTGAGCGAGCTTTTCCCGACCTGCGCCGCACCAACGAGGTTGAAGTTGGAGACCGGGCGACACTTTTGCCTTCTCTGGCCGATCTCCGCCTCGCGAAACCGGCCTTCACGGCTGGGTGCTTGGTCCAGGTGAAAGCGGTCGCCTTCCCCAAGGCTATTGGGGCCCTTGCCGTGCCGGAAGTAGCGCGAAGCCTCTGGGTGCATGACAAAGCTGTGCGCTCCCAGGTGAGGGTCGTCGGCGCTGATCCGGTCGATCAACTCCCAAAGCTTTTTGGCGTTGCGCGGGCTTTCGTCCCAGCCGGGGAAAAACGCGCCGCAATCGTTGAAAGGCAGCGAGATGCCCAGATCAATGCCAACCAAAGTGTTGGCGGGCAGCTCATCGCGCAAGACCTCCATGACCTCGGGACGCGACCAGCCGCCTTGAGGCGGTTCAACCAGCACCGGAGGTCCGCCTTGGCCGTCGGCGAGCGCCAAAGCGATCCCCTTGTGACGCTCTCCTTTGGCGCCCGACCAATCGATGGCGAGGAAGTGATCCCACTTCCTCATGTGTCCTTGCGTCCTTGCGGTTCGATGTTTGAGGATAGGTACCGCTCTGCCCTCAACTTGTCCCAATAGGCGATGCGCTCGCGCACTTTGCGTTCGAAGCCGCGCTCGACCGGTGAGTAAAAGGTCTGCGGCTCCATCTCCTCGGGCCAATAATTGTCGCCGGAAAAGCCATCTTCGGCTTCGTGGTCATAGGAATAGCCTTCGCCGTATCCGATATCCTTCATCAGTTGAGTGGGCGCATTGAGAATATTGGGTGGCGGCATCAGGCTGCCGGTTTCCTTCGCGGCCTTGAACGCGGCTTTCTGCGCAGCATAGGCGGCGTTCGATTTGGGCGCGGTTGCGAGGTAGAGGCAGGCTTGGACGATGGCGAGTTCGCCTTCTGGACTGCCTAGAAACTGATATGCGTCCTTAGCGGCTAGGCATTGGGTCAATGCTTGCGGGTCAGCAAGGCCGATATCTTCTGAGGCGAAGCGAACAAGTCGACGCAAGATATAAAGCGGCTCCTCGCCCGCTGTCAGCATCCGCGCGAGGTAATAGAGCGAAGCCTGCGGATCGCTCCCCCGCAAGCTTTTGTGGAGCGCGCTGATCAGATTGTAATGCCCGTCGCGATCTTTGTCGTAGACCGCCACGCGGCGCTGAAGAAATTGGCCGAGCTCCGCTGGATCGAGCTGTGCCTCTAGCCCAGCATTATAGAGCGTCTCTGCTTGACCCAAGAGGAACCGCCCATCACCATCGGCCGAGGCAACCAGCGCGGCGCGCGCATCGCTGCTCAAAGGGAGGGGACCTTCCAATGCCTCTGCCCGATCGAGGAGCTTGCCAAGGGCCTCATGATCTAGCCTTTCGAGAATCAGGACTTGCGCGCGGCTCAGCAAAGCGGCGTTCAGGGCAAAGCTGGGGTTTTCGGTCGTTGCGCCCACCAAAGTCACCGTCCCGCGTTCGACGAATGGCAAGAAGCCATCTTGCTGCGCGCGGTTGAAGCGGTGGATCTCGTCCACAAAAAGTAGGGTCTTCTTGCCCGCATCTGCCATGCGGTCGGCCTCAGCGAAAGCTTTCTTTAGGTCAGCCACACCCGAAAACACCGCGCTGATGGCAACGAAACGCATCCCCACTGCATCGGCGAGCAGGCGGGCGATACTCGTTTTACCCGTGCCAGGCGGTCCCCAAAGAACCATACTCGCCAGCTTTCCGGCGGCGACCATCCGACCGATGGCGCCTTCGGGGCCAGTGAGATGCTCCTGTCCAATAACCTCATCCAAAGAACCCGGACGAAGGCGATCCGCCAAGGGAGCATTTTCCCTCGACCGATCTGCGTTGCGCTCTTGCGCGGGTTCATCTGCAAACAAGTCTGCCATTCGTGGACCGAGATAAGCTGCTCGTCGGAAAATGCCATGTCGAGCGCAATCAACCCTTGAAGTGATAGATCAAAGATATATCTTTCACGTCATAAGAGCTATCTATGTGAATGGGCTCAAGGTGAATGAACCAAGGAGAGTAACGATGACTTACCGACGCGGAGGCTGGAATCAGCTTGGTCCGATGATCGCCATGATGGCGACGGCGGCTGCCAATGAATGGGAAGATGGGGAGCGCCGCTCTCGTCGCAAGGCCAATTGGAAGATGAAGTCCGATTGGCAAGACGGGCCCAAGCGCCGCAAACGGCGTGGCCGCATGTTCGGCAACGGCGAGTTGCGGTTGGCTCTGCTCGCGCTGATCGCGGAAGAGCCGCGTCATGGATATGAACTGATCCGTGCGATCGAAGACATGACGGGTGGCAGCTATGCTCCCTCGCCAGGCGCGGTCTATCCGACGCTGCAAATGCTCGAGGAAGAGGGCATGATTAAGCCAGCTCCGGTAAAGGCAAAGTCAAAGGCGAAGGCTGCTGATGACGACGAAACCAGCAGCAAAAAGCCGTTCAAGGTGACAAAGGCTGGCAAGGCTGAGCTCGAAGATCGCGACGACGAAGTTGAAGAGCTGATGGGCCGCTTGGGCGAGCATGGCGAACAAGCCGAACGGGTGAAAGAGAAGTCCCCCGATCTCTTCCGCGCAATGGGTAACCTTGCCTCCGTCCTCAAGAATCGCGCGCGCGCTGGCAAGCTTGACCAGAAAACAATCGACGAAATCGTCGACATTATTGATGAGGTCGCCAAGCGGATTGAACGACTTTAGGTCGCTTTCCCGAGGACATTTCAGTCAGCCATCGAAGGGTCGGGCCTTGCGCGTTAACCAAGCGTAAGGTCTGACCTTTTTTGGCTTAGTCATTTCTTCTGCATTAGAGCCGTTTACGGGGCCGGAATGCCCGATGAATTCGGCTCCGCTGCGCATCCCATCGGCCTTGGAAGGAATGAAAATGTCCCTAGCCAAATCCCCAGATGCCCAACTTGGTCCGTCGCATGTCTGCCCGCACCCACTCGCGATGATCGCCAGCGGTGTTGCTGCTGCCCAGACAGATATTGCCCCGCTGCGGTGGCATATGTGGGCTGTCGGTGCGTTGACGTTGATTTGGTACGCGCTTGGGCTTGGCCAATTGGGTGTTATGGGCTCAGCCGCTCAGACATCGACTTTCTTGTCACAGGCCTCGCTTGCCGTTTGCCTGTGGAGCGGTCTTGGCGGCGCCGTCTTGCTGCTCATGCGTTCGCGCTATGCGGTGCAAGCCATGGTGGTGGCGTTGGTCGGCGTGCTCACCGCATCGCTCGACCTGTTCGTGCTCGCTAGTCGGCCTGTCGATTTCTATGCCAACCCGACATTTCTTAGCCTCTGGCTGATCGCTCAGGTGAGCCTCTATTACACCCTGCGCATCCGCTCGCTCGGCTTGCTCAAATGAGCATCGGCTAGCGCTTTATTCCTGACCCTATGGCAGCGCTCAGAAAACTACTTTTGCTGGCGATGAGGTTGCCGAATGGATGGAGCTCGCACGCACAGCATCGTCACTGACGGCGATCTTACACGCTTCCTTCGTTGTTTTCCTGCTCTGTCAGATGCGCAAGCTAAGTCGTGCGTGGCGGATTAAGGTGCCTCGGCAGCTTCGGCTGCCTGCAATGCGCGCCGGTCTTCGACCAAGCGGACATAGGTGTCGGCGACTACCTGGTTGATAGCCTCCCAGCCGTATTCAAGGCTGCGTTCTTCGCCCGCACGCCCATGTGCCATGCGCAAAGCGGGATCGGTGCAGTATGGTGCCATCGCTTCGGCCAGTCCCTCGCTATCGGGAGCCTCCGCGCCTTTCTTTCCGATGAGTGGGACAAGGCGCCCAGTAACGCCATCATTGACGAGGCTCGACGCGCCAGTTGCGCCCGCCGCCACTACAGGCAGGCCGCAAGCCATTGCCTCCAAGGTCACATTGCCAAAGGTCTCTGTAATCGATGGGTTGAAGAATATATCACCGCTAGCAAGCGCTTGGCCGAGCTCAGGCCCAGTCTTGAAACCTGCGAAAATCCCACCGGGTAAGGCATCCTCGAACCATGGCCTTGCTGGGCCATCGCCGATCACCAGAACTTTAGCCTGAACCTGGCGCTTACGCAGTTGGACGATCGTTTCGGCAAAAACATCGAGGCCTTTCTCCATGACAAGCCGCCCGAGGAAAACGATCGCGACATCGTCATCGGCCAAGCCGAGTGAACGCCGCCATTCCATATCGCGCCGGTCAGAGGAGAACACAGTGCGATCTACACCGCGGGACCAAAGCGCAATATCGTCATGCATCTCCTGCGCGAGAAGCTCGTCAATCATACTCTGCGATGGCGCAACCAGAGCATCGCAGCTATTGTAGAAGCGCTTGAGGATCCCGACCACCATCGGCTCAGTAAAGCCGAGGCCATAATATCTTGGATAGGTCTCGAACCGAGTGTGGACGCTGCCAAGCACTGGGATGTCATGATCTTGAGCCCATCTCAGCGCCGCGTGACCCGCTGGATCGGGCGAGGAGAGGTGGACAATATTGGGCTTGAACTTTGCAAGGTCACGCTTGACCGCGCTGCCCAGCCGCAAAGGCAGACGATACTCGCCGCGCCCTTTTACCGGCATTGGAATGTTGGGAACGCCAACAAGGTCGCCGGTAGGCTCAAAATCGGGATTGTCGACTTTGGGCGAATAAACTCGCACCGCAGCACCTTTGTCCAGCAGCGATCGCACCAGACGGTTGAGCGCCTGATTCGCTCCGTCTCTGGTGTAATTGTAGTTGCCGCTGAAAAGCGCAATTCGAAGGTCGCAAATCTGCATGAAGCGACCCGTTTAGAGGGTGATTGGGCGCTTGGGGAGGGTGTTTTTGTTTGTGTTCGCCTCAGGCGCCGGCGCGCGCATCCGCGCGCTTAACTATCCTCCGGGGCCCAGACGCCTTCGGAGCCACCCCTCCGGTCGTGCGGTCGCGCTCTGGCTCGCCTAGTCGGCGAGCGAATATGGTGCGTCAGAACCTTGGTCACGGCAGTCAAAGGCCGACCAGCTGCCCGCAGCCGGTCCGCAGCGCAAGCAGAGGATGCATAGCGCGGATGCATCCCCGGATGGGGATGCTCACACAAACAATCATTGACTCTCCCCAGCCCATCTCTAATGCCGCGCGTGGGCCACGCGGTCCCAACGCCGCGCGTGCTCTCTGTAAGGAGAGATTGAAATGACTGACTACGTACGTGGGCTCAAGCACGAGCCGACGCTCAAACCTGAGCGCCCCCAATTTTCCTCCGGGCCAACTGTAAAGTTCCCCGGATGGTCCCTCGACAAGCTTCAGACCAAGTCGCTCGGACGCTCCCACCGTTCGGCCTATGCAAAAGGTCGGCTGAAATACGCCATCGACCTGTCGAAAGAGCTGCTCGGCATCCCTGAGGATTACCTCGTTGGGATCATGCCTGCCTCTGACACCGGCGCTTTGGAAGCGGCGATGTGGACCATGCTCGATCCTGCCCGCCCGGCAACGGTTGCCGCTTGGGAGAGCTTTGGCAATGTCTGGATCCAGGATGCGGTGAAGCAGCTGAAACTGCCCAACCTGCAGACGCTTTCGGCTGATTATGGCGAGATCCCCGATCTCACGACCATTCCGCAGCGCAACGACGTAGTGTTCACTTGGAACGGCACCACCTCTGGCGCGATGATCCCGGACACCGATTGGCTCGAAGTGGGCCGCGAAGGCGTAACGATCAATGACGCGACCAGTGCTATCTTCGCTCAGGAGATGGACTGGCCCAAGCTCGATGCCACGACTTACAGCTGGCAGAAGGTGATGGGTTCGGAAGCCCAGCACGGGATGCTGGTCCTTAGCCCCAAGGCGGTGGAGCGGATCGAAAGCTATGATCCCGCTTGGCCGCTGCCCAAACTCTTCCGCATGAAGAAGGGCGACAAGATCAATCGCGGCATTTTCGAAGGCGCGACAATCAATACGCCTTCGTTGCTAGCGACCGAGGATTACATTGCTGCTCTCGAATGGGCGAAGTCGATCGGTGGCCGTAAGGCCATGTTTGAGCGTGCGGATGCCAACTCCAAGATCGTCAAGGACTGGATCGAAGCCAAGCCTTGGCTGCGCAACATGGTCGCCGACCCTGCAAAACGCACCAACACTGGCGTCTGTATGATGTTCCAGGGCGACTACTACGAAAGCCTCTCACCTGAAGACCAGGCTGCGGTGCCGAAAAAAATCGTCAAGCTACTCGAAGAGCGCAATGTTGGTTACGACTTCAATGGCTATCGCGACGCCCCGCCATCCTTGCGCATCTGGTGCGGTGGCACGCTGGAGACCGAGGATATCGAGCGTCTCCTGCCGTGGATTGAGTGGGCTTACGAGTCCGTCAAGAACGGCTGATTACTGACGGGCGGCCGCTCATCGAAGCGCCGCCCGCTCCTTACCCATTTTATCGAGCCCAGCGCGTGAAATCCGCGTGGGCCGTGAGGAATACAACATGACCAAACCTAAAGTACTCATCTCTGACAAGATGGACCCGAATGCCGCGCGTATTTTCGAAGAACGTGGCTGCGATGTCGATGTCATCACTGGCGAGACGCCTGACGAGCTAAAGGCTCGCATTGGCGAATATCACGGTCTTGCGATCCGCTCCTCGACCAAGGTGACGCCTGATATCCTCGACGCTGCGACCAATCTGAAGGTCATTGGACGCGCTGGGATCGGGGTCGACAACGTCGATATCCCTTATGCGAGCGGCAAGGGCGTGGTGGTGATGAACACTCCGTTCGGCAACTCAATCACCACGGCAGAACACGCCATCGCCATGACTATGGCGCTCGCCCGGATGATCCCGCCAGCCAATGCCCGCACTCAGGCTGGAGAATGGCCCAAAAAGGACTTCATGGGCGTAGAAGTTACCGGCAAGACCGTCGGCCTGATCGGGGCTGGCAATATCGGCTCGATCTTCGCCGCCCGCGCGCAGGGTCTCAAGATGAAGGTCATCGCCTATGACCCCTTCCTAACCGAGGACCGAGCGATTGAACTTGGCGTTGAGAAGGTTGACCTCGACACTTTGCTGAGCCGCGCCGACTTCGTCTCGCTCCACACGCCTTTGACCGACGAGACCCGCAACATCCTCTCGCGTGAGCGTCTGGAAAATGCAAAGCCAGGTATCCGCATCGTCAATTGCGCGCGCGGTGGTTTGATCGATGAAGCGGCATTGCGCGATTGCCTTGAAAGTGGTCAGGTCGCCGGCGCAGCTCTGGACGTGTTTGCCGAGGAACCAGCGAAAGAGAATCCGCTTTTCGGCGCACCCAACTTCATTTGCACGCCCCACTTGGGCGCATCGACCACCGAAGCGCAGGTCAATGTCGCGCTGCAGGTCGCAGAACAGATGAGCGATTATCTCGTCAATGGCGGTGTCACCAATGCGCTCAATATGCCGTCGCTGTCGGCTGAGGAAGCGCCCAAGCTAAAACCTTACATGGCGCTCGCTGAGAAGCTTGGCTCGCTGGTCGGGCAACTCGCGCATGGCAATCTCACCAAGATCAGCATTGAACGCGAAGGCGCGGCGGCAGAGCTCAACGGTAAGCCAATTACCGGCGCAGTGCTGGCAGGTTTCATGCGCCGCTATTCCGATACAGTGAACATGGTCAACGCGCCCTACCTCGCCAAAGAGCGCGGTCTCGAAGTCTCCGAAGTGCGCCAGAGCCGCGATGGGGCGTTCAACACACTGATCCGTGTTTCAGTCGAAACCGATCAAGGCACGCGCTCGGTTGCCGGGACATTGTTTGGCAAAGACGCGCCGCGTCTGGTCGAGATATTCGGTATCGGGATCGAAGCCGAGCTCGACGGCCACATGCTCTATGTTGTCAACGACGATAAGCCGGGCTTTATCGGCCGGATCGGGACACTGCTTGGATCCGAAGGTATCAATATCGGCACTTTCAACCTTGGCCGCCGCGACGCGGGAGGGGAAGCGGTGCTTCTGCTCAGCCTTGATGAAGCCATCCCGTCAGATGTGATCGCAAACGCCGAAGGGGTTGAAGGCGTGAAAATGGTCATGGGCCTGAGCTTCTAGTCTCTTGCACTGATCTCTCGCGAGTTCGTCATCTCACGGCTTTCGTTGCGGTGGCGAACCCGCTAGGGACCGCGTCGATATGACTGCCAGAAAAACCGAACGCACCGACCTTTTGCCCATCGGTCTTGAAGACCGCCTGCCTGCAAGTGCGCAGCGCATTACCAATGCTATGCGCAATTGCCTGACGGTGCTTGAATTGCATGGCTACGCCCGGGTGCGTCCACCTCTGCTGGAGTTTGAAAGCTCCTTGGCGAGCAGGATGCAAGGTGTCTCGACCGAGCGCACCTTCCGCATGACGGATCCGGCAAGCTTGCGAACACTGGCACTGCGGTCGGATATCACGCCGCAGATCGGACGCATTGCGGCGACTAGCATGGGCGATGCGCCGCGCCCGCTTCGTTTAGCCTATTGCGGCGATACAGCGGTGATCGCCGCGAGCCAGCTGGACCCTGCCCGTGAACGCCTGCAACTAGGGGCTGAGCTGATCGGGTCCGACAGCGTTGCGGCGGCTGGTGAGATCATTGCAGTGGCGTTGGAAGCGCTCGACCATGCAGGGCTGACAGGGTTGTCTGTCGACTTCACCCTGCCTGACTTGGTCGAGGCTTTGAGCGGTCAAGATGACGCGTATTCGCCTGCGAAGCTCGATGCCATCCGGAAAGAACTCGACACCAAGGATGCAGGTGGATTGAAGACTGTCGGTGGCGAAGCATTCCTTCCGCTGCTCTATGCGACGGGGCCATTTGCCGAGGCGATCGACAAATTGCGCGCGATTGATAGCGATGGTCTGCTTGCAAGCCGTCTCGATGGCTTGGAGGCGATCGCTGCGCGCATCGGAGACGCGGCGCGGATCACGCTTGATCCGACGGAGCGACACGGATTTGAGTACCAATCATGGTTTGGCTTCACGATCTACGCCACCGACGTGCGCGGAGCAGCGGGACGGGGCGGCACCTATAAGATTGGCGGCAGCGACGAAGCGGCAAGCGGCTTCACGCTCTATGTCGACCGATTGGCAGAGGGCGCGCCCGCACCCCATGCGGTTGAAACGCTCTACCTTCCGCTTGGTCATGACCGTGAGGCAGCAGGGCAATATCGCAATCAGGGCTGGGTGACGATCGCGCAACTTGCGCAAGGCGAAGATCCCGCAGCGCTAGGGTGTAGCCATATCCTAGATGGCGTCGATTTGCGCGAGCTTTAACTCAGGACAGCTTCAAGAAAGGCGTCGATCGCTTCCGTTTGCGCCGCGCCAGGCTCGATGCCGATCTCGCGGTTCATGCGGCCATGATCGGTGCCTGAGATCGGATAGGCGCTCGCCTTGCTGCCCGCTTCATTCAGCGCCATCGCGAGGTTGAACGCCTGATAGCGGGCAACTTCGCGCTCTTCCACATAGAGCGCCAGCCAATTGGGGGCGTCCTCGCCGCCGACATGGGTGATAGGAGAGAGCGCCTGTTGCCGCTCCAACTCACGGCCAAAAACATTGGTGTAGAGCTGCCAGGCCTGCGGACCTGCAGATGCGATATTTGCTGCAACGTCATATCCCGCTCCATCGAGCAGAATTACGCCCTTGATCGATGAGAAATTGTCACCGGCATAGCGCGGGTCCGTCGCGACGAGCGCTGCGAGATGCGCACCTGCGCTGTGACCAATAAGTACGATGCGGTCTGGATCGAAACCGATGGCAGATGCTTGGCCGCGCAGCGCTTCAATCGCGGCGCCAATATCTGCGGCCTGCTCTTCGACCGGATGATCTGGCAGCAACCGGTATCCGGTCGATGCGAAGTAATAGTCGTTCGAATTGAAGTGCGCGGGTTTTGCCTGGACGCGTTTGTGATCTCCCATGCTCCAGCCGCCTCCATGGACGAACAGTACGAGCGGAAGCGCATCGACCGCGCCTTCAGGCTCATAAATATCGACCACTTGGCGCTGATGCGCGCCATATATGACCGTGCGAGAGACTTGGGCAGGTGCCACATAGGGAGTGGAGTTGGCGCTCTGCTGGCGGTTCTGGCCAGCACGATCGCGAATTTGCGACGCGCAATCGTTAGACAGCTCGGAGAATTTCTCTTGAAGACATGCCCGTATTGCTGCGCGGTCGGGGCGTCCGTCAAAGGCGCAAAGGTCGCGAATCTCTGCACGGCATTCGCGTGGCAAGCGCTCGCGCTGCTGGGCAAATGCGCTGGTGGTCAGGACAGCCCCGACGCCAAGCGCGCCAATCATGGCCAGCAATTTCGACGATCGTGATTCAGTTTTTTTAAGCGCCATCATCGCCTCTTTTGTCAGGTAAAGTGCGTTGGCAGATTGAAGCCCGCAGCGCTCACCAGCGCAAGCGGCATATGGTCGCACTTTGTATCGCATGGATAGGACATGCAGATGAACCGTCTTCGAACATCGTGAAGTCCGCATAGAACGACAGTTCGTTTCCTGACGCTCCCACTTTGCACAATGATACTGTTATTCAGCAGCCGTTTCCTATAGCCATACGTATCTCTAGAAGTATCCTCTCATACTCACCTCTTAGGAGCTGGCATTGATCCATATTCGAATACCTCTCATGGCATGCACTGCAATTGGCGCGATGGCGCTGGGAGGCGGGCAAGCCAAGGCGGCGGTAGACGAGTATTCCGTTGACGCACAAAGCGAAGTGACAATCGCGTTAGAGCTCTGTTCGGCTGAGACACAGTTGTTGGTGCGCGGCACCACGCATACCGATCTCGATTTCTATGTCCGTGACCCTGATGGCAATCAGATCTTTTCAGATGAAGGGATCGACGATTTTGTCAGCGCGGTTGTCGAGAAAGATGCTGATGGTTGCGAACCCTACAACTTGCGGGTCAGCAATCTGGGAGAGGAACCGAATGACTTCACGGTGGTGGTAGAGCCAATCAGCGAGAGCTCGCTTCGGATCTACAAACACATTATCCAACCCGGCCAATCGCGCACGGTTAATTTCAAGGCTTGTGGCACTGGAGCAGAGGTTAAGGCGCGCGGCGATGGGGGTACGGACTTGGATTTCGTCATCCGCAATTCGGATGAAGGCGTCGTGCACGAGAATGATGACCTGACCGATGAAACCACCGCGGATTTGATGGGATTGCTCGGCGATTGCGAAGTGTTCGAAATGGACGTCGTCAATCTGGGTGAGATCTTCAACGTCCTGATGGTCACGGTCGAACCCAACGGAGTGACCACCCCAGACTTTGCCGGGACCGCGCCTTCGACCAGCCTCGCCTTTGAGGGAAGCGCAGGCGGCGGCTCGTTGGAGGACGCTTACACCAGGCCGGCTGCGCTCGCCGAAGGAAGCGGTGCTGGGACTTACAGAGCTGAAGCCAACGCCTCTATCCGCGTCAACTTGCCGGTGTGCGGGGCAACCAGGCTCGAAGTGCGCGGGGATGGAGACACCGATCTTGACTTCACTGTCAGCGATGAGAGCGGAGATCCGATCCACAACGATGTCGATCTGTCAGATGTGACATTTGCCGATCTGGCACCGGCGGGTGAGTGCGAGACTTACGATCTCAGAGTCGACAATCTGGGTGGCGTTTACAACGAATTCACGATCGCGCTGGTCGATCCTGCTACCCGCACCGGTACTGCGGGTCCCGGAGAGTACCGCGTCAATGCGAGCCTTGCGACCAAGGTGGATATGCGCATCTGTGCGGTCACCAACGTCCGGGCGAGAGGTGATGGCGACACCGATCTCGATTTTGAGGTTGTCGATAGCGATGGCCTTATCCTTCACGAAAACTACGACACAACCGATGTGACCGAGTTCACTCTCGATCCAGGCGACGCTTGTGCTGATTACCAGCTCAATGTGAGCAATCTTGGCACCGTCTACAATTTGCTCACGGTCGACTTTGATGGCGCAATAGCCGGGGCTGGCGGCCCAGCTCCATCCGGTTTGGCGTCTGGGAATGGCATGGGCGCAGCTCCCGGCTTTGCGAAGGGGATCGGCGAAGAGATCAATCTGGGCCGTACGATCACCATTCAGAACCGGAGCGGAGAGGCGCTGAGCTCTATCTTCTGGTCAAACTCAGCCAGCTTCGAGTGGGGCGAAGATATGCTTGCTGGTGGCGGCTCGACGCTGGCTCAAGGCTCCGATTGGGACGTCGATGTCGCCGATGGCTCGAACGCTTGCCTGTTTGACTTCCGAGCCCTGACCGAAGCGGGCCGCGAAATACGTGTCCGTGCGGTCAATGTCTGCGATCTCTCCAGCGTCACAATGGAATAGCGGCTGAGGCGCGCGACAGGGTTAAGTACTGCCAAGCGCCTCTTTTACATCTGCAGTCAAACACGCTCTTGCTCTAGCGCAAGCAACACCCTACGCCCCCCTCGGTTTTGGCTCAATACGAGGCTTCAGCAGGAATTCTCTGACCAATGGCAAACGTAACCGTGATCGGTGCCCAGTGGGGCGATGAGGGCAAAGGCAAGATCGTCGACTGGCTCGCCAGCCGAGCCGACGCTGTGGTGCGCTTTCAAGGCGGACATAACGCTGGCCACACACTTGTGATCGACGGGACGACCTACAAACTCTCGCTGCTGCCATCGGGCATTGTATCAGGCACGATGAGCATGATCGGCAACGGAGTTGTGCTCGATCCTTGGGCCCTCCGAGACGAGGTTGCGAAGCTAGAAGGTCAGGGCGTCAGCATTACGGCTGACAATCTTGCGGTTGCCGACAATTGCCCATTGATCTTGCCGCTTCACCGTGACCTTGACGGTTTGCGCGAAACCGCGGCTGGCAAGGGCAAGATCGGGACTACGGGTCGCGGGATTGGCCCGGCCTATGAGGACAAGGTTGGCCGCCGCGCGATCCGTGTTTGCGATCTCGCCCATCTCGACGACTTGGAACCGCAACTCGATCGCTTGTGTGCGCATCATGACGCCTTGCGTGCCGGGTTTGACCAACTGCCGGTTGATCGTGAAGCGCTACTGGCAGAGTTGCGCGATGTTGCTCCCTTTGTGCTGCGCTTTGCACAGCCGGTGTGGAAGCGGCTCAAGAAGGTCCGCAAAGCGGGCGCCAAGGTCCTGTTTGAAGGCGCGCAAGGCGTCTTGCTCGATGTCGATCACGGCACTTATCCTTTTGTCACCAGCTCAAACACCGTCAGCGGCACCGCGGCGAGCGGATCGGGCCTCGGTCCCAATGCAACCGGATTCGTGCTCGGCATCGTCAAGGCGTACACGACGCGCGTGGGCTCAGGCCCGTTCCCAACCGAGCTTGAGGACGAGATTGGCCAGGGCATTGGTGAGCGTGGACATGAATTTGGCACCGTCACCGGGCGTCAGCGCCGCGTCGGTTGGTTCGATGCGGTGCTGGTGCGTCAGACCTGCTCGGTCAGCGGCGTGACCGGCATTGCCCTTACCAAGATCGACGTTCTCGACGGGCTTGAGACAGTCAAGATTTGCACCGGCTACCGGCTGAACGGAAATGTCCTCGACTACTTGCCCAGCCACGCCGCCGAACAGGCTGCGGTTGAGCCGATCTACGAAGAGATGGAAGGCTGGTCTGAAAGCACGGTCGGCGCGCGGACTTATGCCGATCTTCCGGCCAATGCGATCAAGTATATCCAGCGTGTGCAAGAACTGATCGAATGCCCGGTCGCGCTGGTCTCAACGAGTCCAGAGCGCGACGACACGATCCTGATGCGCGATCCTTTCGTCGACTAAGTCGGTCCCTAGGTGCTGTCCCTAGTCGGAACAGCGCTTGCCTTGAGCAATGGGCGAGTAAGCTTCGCCCTGCTATAAGTGCCTTTATGAAGCGCTTATTCGCCCTTATTCTGACGTTGTGCCTCGCGGCCTGTGCTGGGCCTCCGCAAGAGGTTGTGGGCGCGGCTGGAAGCGGCTTGCCCGTCGATGCCCGCGCTGATGGCTCGTTCGCCAGTCGCACGATCCCCGGTGCGGGCCCGCTGATCGCCGATTATGTGCTGGTCGATAAGTCGGATCGGCTCCTTGTCGCCTATCGCAACGGTGAGCCTATCCGCGCTTATGCCAATATCCAGTTCGGCGATGCACCAAGCGGGCACAAACGTTTTCAAGGCGATGAGCGAACGCCGGAGGGGATCTACACGATCGACTGGCGTAATCCGAACAGCCGCTATCACCTTAGCCTCCACATCTCTTACCCGAATGCGCAAGACCGCGCCTATGCGGCTCGCTATGGGCGCTCGCCTGGCGGGGATATTTTCATCCACGGCCAGCCTAACGCGCTGCCGATCGGACGGATGCGTGGGGACTGGACCGATGGATGCATTGCGCTGTCCAATGCTGAGATCGAAGACCTGTGGCAGATCGTTCCGAACGGCACGCCGATTGAGATCAGGCAATAACGCGCAGGCTAGGGGCGCTCAGCCGCGCTTCTCTTCTGAGAGTAACGCAACCTGCACTTGCAGGCGCTTCACTTCACGAAGGACGGTGAGCATGTTCATGCGCGCCCATAGCCACTCCTTCAGGAATCCCTGAACAATCAGCACCGCCAGCGCAGCGATTGCCCACAAAGTATGCTCCACCGGATCGCGTGTATTCGCCACCTGCCAGATCACTGCGAGCAAGCCGAGCCCGATAATGATCGCCAGGAAGGTCGCAAACTTGGCCCAGCCACCGAGCGGACCTTTCCAACTGTCGCCGATCTGCTGGAAAATGCCACGGTTATTGTCGAGGCTGGCGAGCCATTCCTTGTCGTCCTCGTCGAGCGCGGCACGGATGATGTCGTCGGGGTTAGACTTGGCGTCGGTCATGGGTCATTCTCCTTCGTAACTCGGGTCGAGCGCGGCTTTCAACTTGCGGCGCGCGTGGAACAGGCGACTCTTCGCCGTGCCTTCAGGGATGCGTTGAACCTCTGCGATCTCAGTCATGGTCAGCCCTTCGACAAAATGTAGGTGCGCGGCGAGGCGCTGATCTGGTGGAAGGCCCGCAAAGGCCTGGGTGATCATCGCCATTTCGGATGAACTGGCCGCGTGATGATCCGCCCTTTCGAATAATCCCTCATAAGCGCTGTCCGATATGGTCTCTCGGTCGCGAATGACACGTCGCAAATGATCAGCACCGCGTCGATGCAGAACGGCAAAGGCATAGGACCGGAACTTGTCGGGTGAGCGCAGACGGGGCAGGCCCTTCCAGATCGCAAGCCAGCATTCTTGAGCAATGTCTTGGGCATTATCGTCGCCCGCGGAGTAACGCCTCGCCGCGCGCGCCAAACGCGGTGCCCAGCGGCGATAAAGCCGTGCTCCCGCGCGCGTATCGCCACTCTGTGCCAGCACAACGAGCATCTCGTCAAACAGGACGCCTGACTGAGGCGCAGGGGAGGGTTCAAGGGAATGGTTCATCGCATCTCTATCGATTCAACACAGTGGTCGCGCGACGGCCCTGAACAGTTCAATTTGACCGAAGATTACATCCATTTCCGTCCAATTATCTTGACATAATCCTATTTTGTTCCACTCTCGTTCTCATCAACAGGGGGTGATTCGATGACGCAGCTCGATACCAAACACCGTAACACTACCGATGATTTCAGCTATGTTGCCGCGGAAGGTCCCGCCGGTCTGCCGGCCCGCGTGGCGATCTTTGCAGACAACGACGGAACCCGCGAAGGGTTCGCAGAAGATCTCGAAGGGGCGGGTTTTCGCACTATTGGTGGTGGGCCAGTGAAGAATCTGCTCGATGGCCCCATAGCGCTGCTTGGCGATGTTGTGATGGTCGATTGCCCCGTGCTTGGCGGTGACACTCTGGCAGCGCTGGTGCGACTTGATATGCGAGTGGCGCAGGCAGGTGCCAAGCTGATTGTGACGACTTCGATTGATGCGCTCGACGCGGTCTTTGCGGCGCTGGATCAATCCGATCCACAGATCTTGGTTCAACCGAGCCGAGCAGACCGAATCCTCGCGGTTGGACGCGTGCTCGCGGACATAGGCAGCGCACGAGTGCGTGAGATGACAGATGACGACCGGCTCAGTCTGCTCCACCTTTCACGCCAGGTCGAGGCGATAGCTACCAAGTTGCAAGGCCTCACGGGTGCGAGCAAGGATTCTCATGCACCACTACGCGAGCATGCTGGTCCGAATGGTACGGCGCATTTGAGCATGGGGCCCTCTGGTCAAGGCGACCCGCAACGCTACAATTCGAACCCGTTGCCGCTTCCTGAACCAGGCCTCGTTCGCCGTATCATTGCCACCCGGCAGGCTCGCTCAAAGTTCTTTGAAGGGGAGCTTTTCGCTGACCCTGCCTGGGACATGCTGCTCGACCTAACCGCAGCCAAAGCGGAGCGTAATCAGGTCTTGGTTACCTCGCTTTGCATTGCCGCAGAAGTGCCTGCAACCACGGCCTTGCGATGGATTAAGCAATTGGTGGAAACTGGCATCTTCGTCCGAGTGGCCGATCCGTCGGATCGCCGCCGCGCCTTTATCGCGCTGAGCGAGCAATCCTCACAAGCGATGGCGCGCTACTTTGCCGAGGTAGAGATGCCGCTCTTGCAGCAGGCGGCCTGACCCGCCGGCTTGTGCGCGGCCTTTCTAGTCGAGCGCGAGGATTGGAAGTGTCAGTCCGACTTCTCAGGGCTCCAGCGCAGCACCACGCTTAGCCCGCTCAGCTTGGGAACATGCTTGGTCTCTCCCGAGCTGTCCCCCGGCGCTGCCACGCCCCCCGACGTGGCAGCGCCGCTTTGCTTCGAGCTGCTTGCCGCCGTTACTTGTATACGCTCTGCGTCGGCGCGAGCCCTTGCGAGGATCGTGCTGGGGACATCGCCTTCGATAAGCAGCCTTTCTGCTTCACCCAGCCAGCGAGCCTCGCGCAGTGTTAGATCCTCTGGGTCGGCGCTGCGGAGTATGATCACCTCCTCTGCCGCTACAGGAGCTGAACCGCCGTCAGCCAGCCAGGCCTTAACCCGCTCGTGTGAAGCGCCATCAAGAGCATCTAGCCGCCCGCCCTCGCGCAAAGCACTGTCGAGCGCACGCCGCCGATCGCCACCATCTGGAAATCGATCTCGCAATTGCGGCCGCGCGGAAAAAAGCGCCATCGCTAGCTTGCCAAGGCTTTGGGGCAAAAGCCGTTCGAGCCGTAGGCGCACATGCTTTGCCAATCCTGCAGAGGCGCCACCAGTGCCGATCGCAAGTAAGAGGGGATCGCGATTGAGAATGCTTGGCGTGGTAAAATCGCACAGCTCGGGTCTGTCGACGACGTTGACGAGCATCCCCGCACAGCGAAGATTGATCGCAGCAACTTCGCATGCCTTTTCGTCTTCATAAGCGACAAAGGCGATACGCACGCCTTCATCAATGGCTCGCTGCTGGTCATCGACAATGATCCCGCCTGCACGCTCCACCAGACGACGTTTGGGCTCAGCTGCTTCCCCTTCGCCCAGCACGAGAACCTGCTGTCCGGCCAGGCGGTGAAATAAGGGAAGAGAACCAAGTTCGCTCATTTCATGCGTCAGGCAAGCCAGTCAGGGACACGTTCTGCGTCCATGATAGCTCCTGCATCAATACGGTCAGCCACGACGGCGAACTTGTCGCCATCGACCAGCACCTCGGCGACAAAACCACGCGAATTATAAGAGGAGGCCATGGTCGCGCCATAAGCTCCAGCGGTGCGGAACACGGCCAGATCGCCAGCGCGCAGGGCGTCGCATTCACGGCCCATCGCAAAAGTGTCGCCGGTCTCGCAAATCGGTCCGACGATATTGGCGGTCATGTCCGTGCCATCGGGCGCCACGGCGGCAAAGTCGTGATAGGCCCCGTACAATGCAGGCCTGGCCAGGTCATTCATCGCCGCATCGACAATCACAAAGGGGTCGTTGATCCCTCGCTTCACCCGCACCACGCGGGTCAAGAGCACGCCAGCATTGCCCGCGATCACTCGGCCAGGTTCAAAGATCAGGCTGACGTCCCAGCTCTGAGTCACCCGCGCGACCATAGCGCCGTATTCGGCAGGGGAAGGTGGGCTTTCCCCCTTGCGGTAAGGCACGCCGAGCCCTCCACCTAAGTCAACATGAGTGATCGTGTGACCCGCGCCGCGCAACGCCCGGACCAGTTCTCCGAGCTTCTCAAACGCGGCTTCAAGCGGCGCAAGCTCGCCCAGCTGGCTGCCAATATGCACGGCGACGCCGCGCAGGCGCACACCGGGACGTCCAGCAAGCTTGCCAAAGATCTGGCCCGCTTCGCTGATGGGAACGCCGAATTTGTTGTCCGCTTTGCCGGTCGAGATCTTGTCGTGAGTGCCAGCATCAACATCGGGGTTGATCCGCAATGCACAACGCGCCTCCAACCCCATCGCCTCAGCGAGTTCAGCAAGCTCCAGCCCCTCTTCCTCGCTTTCAATATTGAATTGACCGATCCCGGCTTTGAGTGCGGCTTCGAGCTCTGTTCGGGTCTTGCCAACACCTGAAAAGACGATCTTCTCTGGCGCCATGCCAGCTGCCAGAGCGCGGCGCATCTCTCCGACTGAGACAACATCCGCGCCATATCCTTGGCCTTGCAAAACCCTGAGCACGGCGAGATTGGGGTTGGCCTTCACCGCGAAGGCGATGAGCTTGTTCGGGACCGCGTCCAAAGCCTCGCGAAACACGCGTGCATGGCGCTCCAAGGTGGCGCGCGAATAGACATAGACTGGCGTTCCAACCGCGTCGGCGATGTCCGGCATAGGGACGTCCTCGGCGTGCATCACGCCGTTCCTGATCTCAAAATGGTCCATGAGAGGTTTGTTGGTCTTCTATTCTGGTGGGAGATCGAAGGGGTCGTCTTCGCGTTCTTCAGAGCGACGACGCAATTCGACGCTGCGTTCAGGCGCTGCGAGAGCTTCAAGCTCAAGCAATTGTTCGGCATCTGGGCTTTCAGTCGTTCCAAACGGGCTTGGAGGCGCACTGTTCCCGGAAGCCGGCTCAAGCGGAGCCGTTGCACCGCAAGCGGACAGAGCGAGTACGAGAGCAGGAGCCAAGCCAAGTTTCATGGATTTTTGCATCAATTCTCTGCTCTTGCCTCTTGCATCAGGCGCGCGCGCGCCTCTTCTATGCGTGCTTGTACCTGATCAGGCGCGGTCCCGCCATAGGAAGCGCGGCTGGCGACTGAGGCTTCTATGGAAAGGGCGGAATAGACCCGGTCATCGATGCGATCATCGATCGCCTGGAGATCGTCCAGCGAGAGTTCCTCTAGCGAGCAGTTCTGCGAGTCTGCGAGCTTGACCGCTTCGCCGGTGATATGGTGAGCCTCGCGGAACGGGACATCCGCTTCGCGCACCAGCCAGTCTGCCAAGTCCGTCGCGGTCGCATGACCAGCGGCAGCGGCTGCGCGCATGCGGTCGGGCTTGAATGTGGTCTTGCCGATCATCCCAATCATCGCAGCAAGCGAGAGGTCAAACAGGCCAGCGGCCTCGAATACCGGGGGTTTGTCGTCTTGCATGTCCTTTGAATAGGCGAGCGGCAGTCCCTTCATCGTCACCATCAAGGAGGTGCAAGCACCAACAATGCGGCCCGCGTGACCACGCACCAGCTCAGCAGCGTCCGGGTTGCGCTTTTGTGGCATGATCGAGGAGCCGGTCGAGAGCTGATCGGGGAGCGAGGCAAAGCCAAAGGGCTGGCTCGCCCACAGGATCAGCTCTTCAGCAAGGCGCGAGAGATGGATCGCGCACTGGCTCGCCGCCATCAGATAATCGAGCGCAAAGTCCCGGTCCGACACGGCATCCAGCGAATTGCGCGTCGGCGCGGCGAAGTCGAGCGCGTCAGCCGTGGCATCACGGTCAATCGGAAAGCCTGTCCCAGCAAGCGCCGCTGAACCCAATGGACATTCATCAAGTCGCGTCTGCGCCGCTTCGAACCGCGCTGCGTCGCGGGTGAGCATCTCGTAATAGGCCATCAAATGGTGGCCTAAGGTCACCGGCTGCGCGGTCTGGAGGTGCGTAAAGCCGGGCATGATTGTGCGCGAATGCTCATCTGCCCGCTCAACCAATGCGCCGCGCAAGGCTGTGAGCGCTCCAAGCGCGCGGGCATTGGCGGTGCGGACCCATAGCTTAAAGTCAGTTGCTACCTGATCATTGCGGCTGCGCGCGGTGTGCAATCGCCCTGCAACAGGCCCAATAAGCTCAGTGAGCCGCGCCTCAACGGTCATATGGATATCTTCAAGGTCCCAATCCTCAGGCACGCCGTCGCGCTCATACTCAGCAGCGATCTGGTCGAGGCCTTCGGTAATGGTCTGCGCGTCGCTGGCGGAGACTATCCCCTGAGCGCCCAGCATAGCCACATGCGCCTGCGATGCGCGGATGTCCTCGCGCCACAAAGCCTTATCGAACGGGATCGAGGCATTGATTTCGCGCATGATCGCGCTAGGCCCTTCGGCGAAACGTCCGCCCCACATTGCGTTGGCGGAATCTTTGCTCTGATCTTGGGAGTCGCTCATGGTTTCTTCTTTTGCCCGCTTGGGTGGTCTGTCTGTGGCGGTCTGCGCGTTGGCACTTGCTGGCTGCGATAGTGGCGCAGACGATGCCGCGCAAGAAAGCGCTGCTAGTGGCGCTTCAAGCGAAGCTCCACCGCCCCCTCCGCAATTGCCAGGGCAGGTGGTTCGCGCCTTTGCTGGGACCGAGCTGCCACCGCTGACATTCGCGGACCCGCAAGGCAATACGCTCGACCTTGCCTCGCTCGATCAGCCGGTGCTGGTCAATCTGTGGGCGACGTGGTGCGCGCCTTGCGTCATCGAAATGCCCGCACTCGACAATCTCGCATCTGAGATGGAGGGGCAGCTTAAGGTTCTTACTATCAGTCAGGATGCGCGCGGGGCAGAGGTGGTCGAACCGTTCTTTGCTCAGCGCAACTTTACCAACCTGGAACAATGGCTTGACCCGCAGAACGACCTGGCGGTTGCCTTCACCGACGGCGGCGTGCTGCCGGTGACAGTGCTGTTCGATTCGGAAGGCAAGGAGATCTTGCGCGTTGCGGGCGGCTATGAGTGGGATAGCGAAGAAGCGATCGCGCTGGTGACCGAGGCGGTTGCAGAGGGTGGCGGCTAAGGCCTCGGGCCCATGTCAGCCGCCCAACGATGTCGCGGCGGTCGCAAGCGCGACTGCGCGTCGGCCGGCTAGGCTGCCCATTCGGGGACGTGAGCTCGAGAACTCTTTGGACGAACTGCCGCGAGAAAAGCCCGTCGCTTACGATCGGGAGTTTCCCGTCCAAAACCATCCCCCGGATGGTTCTGCGTGAGGGAAACTGGTGGGCGATGACAGGCTCGAACTGCCGACCCTCTCGGTGTAAACGAGATGCTCTACCAACTGAGCTAATCGCCCGATCCGTAAACCGGAGAAGCGCTATCTAGCGCCAAAAAGTTCAAAATCAATTGCTATATAGCCGAATTTGATCCGCGCGGCTAAGGCGCGGCAGTGATGACTACCCCCAAACTCCTCATTTTAGGCACTGGAGGCACGATTGCCGGAGCGGCTCGGTCCGCCACCGGCAACGCTTATGGCGCAGGCGAAGTCACAATTGACGCGATTGTCGCAGAAGTCAGCGGACTTGGCCTCGATGTGGACCTGGTGCCAACATCCATCGCGCAGATCGGCTCACAGGATATTGGCTGGGCAGAATGGGACGCGCTGCATCGAGGTGTTCTTGAGGCTCAAGCAGACCAAGGGATCACCGGGATCATCATAACCCACGGGACAGACACGGCAGAGGAGACCGCTTTCCTGCTCGACCTGACGCTTGATGCAGGCAAGCCGGTCGTGCTGGTAGGCGCGATGCGGCCTGCCGATGCCGTGGGCAGCGACGGGATGCGCAATTTTGCCAATGCAGTGCGGTTGGCGCGCGATCCCGAAGCCCATGATCGCGGTGTGATGGTGGTGATGGGCGACACGGTTTTCGCCGCGTCGGACGTGCGGAAAGCTGCAACCGCTAACGTCGATGCATTTCGAGGCTTTCCCAGAGGCCCGATTGCGCGCGTGACGCCCTCAAACCTTGACTGGTTCGCCCCCGCTCACCGCGAAGGCAGCTGCGCGCGGTTCCCATGGCCCGAGGCGCTCCCGAGGGTGGCAATCCTGATTGCAGGAGCCGGGATGGATGCCAAACCGGTTGAGGCTTTGCTTGGCATTGGCTGCAAAGGGATCGTGCTCGCCGGGATGGGGCAGGGCAATGCGCCTCGCAGCGTGATCGACGCATTGGAGCAGGCGGCCAAGGACGGCATTCCCGTGGTGCGTTCGGCCCGCGTCGATGAAGGCATGGTCGATCGCAATGTCGAGGTTGACGACGACGCGCGAGGCTTCATCGCAGCACGCGCTCTCGGCCCTGCCAAAGCGCGCGTGCTGCTCATGGTGATGCTGGCGAGCGGGATCAGCGATCCGGGTGCGATACAGGCGGCGTTTGATCGACCCCAATAACGAAATACTTCTGTAATGGTCGGTCTAGCCGTCTGCTTTTCCCTCTTCTGGCAGGTCGAAGAAGTCTATGTAGCGGCCTTCGATGGCGTCTCTCGACCGTTCGGGAGGATCCGCTTCCGAAACCCCGCGCCACTCGCCTGACTGATAAGCGCTGGGGATCGGATCGACATTGGGATCGATCCCCATTGCTTCCAATTCGTCGAACCATCGATCCCGCTGCGAAGGAGGGAGCTTTTCTCCGCACCAGGGGCAATAGAAAAGCTGCTGCTTGGCTGAACCGGCTGGAACCCAGTAGATATCGAAGCGCACATCATATCGTACTGTGCCCCAGTCGTTCTACGGGTGTATATCCATATGCCCGCGGCTTGGCCGTAGTTCGGTCATTTGTGAAACCACTTCTGCATGACCGAATTACCGCATCACCCCCAGGGCGTAACCAGATACTTCTCGCCGGTCTTCATCTGGCGATAGTCGAGGATCGCGTCCTTGGTCAGCATGGCTTCCAGATCAACCTTGGCCTTGTAGCTGCTTGCGAAAGTCGTACCTAGGTTGCTTGCCACGCGGGTGCGCATCTTCACTACGGTTTCCATGCCGGCCTTGGCGAGGAATGGGGTGAGCAGCCAGCCGGCGACGCACCATTGCAGGCCGTAGCTTGGCGTCAGGATGGTCGGCTCGGTCAGGTTGAGGCGGCCGTATTGGTACATCTTCTTGTCCTGGTTCGAGCCATAGCGAGAATATTCGTCCATCTGGCTCGCAGCGACTTGCTCCATCGCTTTGAGAACGCCGTCAGTGCTCTGCCCGCCGCCGATCGGATCAAAACCTAGAAACGCGCCGGTTTCCGCGATCGCCGCGCGCAGTTGCGCCATGTAGTCATCATCGGATGAATTCACGACATGGGTCGCGCCTTGTGATTTGAGTAGGTCGACATGCTCCTGACGGCGCACGATGTTGACGAGCTTCATCCCGTCTTCCTGACAGATCTTGTTGAGCATCTGGCCAAGGTTTGATGCAGCCGCGAGGTGCACGATCGCATCATGACCCTCTATCCGCGCGGTTTCGACAAAGCCCAGAGCAGTCATCGGATTCACAAAGCTCGATGCGCCAGCCTCGGAGGAGTGCTCGCCCAACGGCAGGCACATCATTGCATCGGCAATCGCATATTGGCTGAACGCGTTGCCGGGAACGCAAGCAACCCGTTGGCCCATTAGCGCCTTGGCCATGTCGCTGTCGCCGGTAGCGACGACGGTGCCGGCGCCCTCATTGCCCGCGGGTAGACGCTGTCCGTGGCGGTTCTTCTGACCGCTCAGGAAGGGTTCGGGCATCGGCGCGACAACTTTGCCGGCTGAATATTCTGCGTTCTCGAAATCGGCAGCGCTCGTCAAAATCGCTAGGTCCGATGGGTTGATCGGCGCTGCTTCCATCTTGACCAGAACCTGGTTGCCTGTTGGCTCGGGGAAGCTCTCTTCGCTGACCTCGAGGGTGAGCTTGCCGTCGGCGGTGAGCGTAGTGAAAAGTTGTTTTCCGGTGGTCATTGAGAATCCTCTCCAGGTTTTGGATATTTTGCCATCACGAAGTAGAGCCCTTGAGGCGGTGCGTTAAGCCCTAATTCTTGCCGGTCGCGCGCGGCGAGTGCCCGCGCAACGCGTTGCTCTTCCCAAGTTCCCGCTCCGACCAGTTTAAGGCAGCCCACCATCGAGCGGACCTGATGATGGAGGAAGCTGCGCGCGCTGGCGTGGATGTGTATTTCTTCTCCCCACTCGGTCTGCGCTCGCTCAACGTCGAATTGGTCGAGCGTTTTGACCGGATCCTTCGCCTGGCAATGAGCAGAGCGGAAGGTGGTGAAGTCATGACGTCCAACCAGCGCTTGAGCAGCGCGATGCATTGCCTCTACGTCGAGCTCATGCGCGACCTGCCAGGTGCGATCCCGAGCCAGGGTAAGCGGCGCTCGCCGATTGGTAATACGGTAGAGATAGCGCCGCCCAATGCAGGAAAAGCGCGCATGCCAATCATCCGGCGCAATTTCGCAGGCGGTCACAGCAATCGGATCGGGTCGCAAATGCGCGTTGATCGCCTCCATCAGGCGGAAGGGCTCGAACGGCTTCTCGATATCAATGTGAGAACGCATGCCGAGCGCATGGACGCCGGTGTCGGTCCGCCCCGCGCTGTGCAGCACGACCTGCTCGCCGGTAATGCGTTCAAGCGCCTCTTCAATGCTTTGCTGAACGCTTGGCCCATGCTTCTGTCGCTGGAGACCCTGAAACGGAGTTCCGTCAAATTCGATGGTGAGGGCGTAACGGGTCAAGACAGCTTGGCCCCAACTGGGACGGGCCGTCCGCGCAGGAAGTCTTCGGTATCCATCGCTGGCTTACCCGCGCGTTGGAGGCGCTCGGGGCGCAGAACTCCGGTCCCGCAGGCAACACCAAAATACTCATCGATAACGGTTCCCGGCGGGCCATCACCTTCCCCATGCACGGCTTGAAGGAGTTTGACCCGCTCAGATCCATCAGGCCCCGGCATTTCGAACCAGGCGCCAGGAAATGGGCTAAGACCATGGGCATGCCGCACCAACTCACCCGCAGGCCGAGTCCAGTCGATCTTGGCTTCAGCCTTGTCGATCTTTGCGGCGTAAGTGGCGAGCTCATCGTCCTGCGCCTGCGGTGCGTAGGCGTCCAGGTCCGCCAGCACCTCGACCATCGCCTTTGCGCCTATTTGCGCGAGCTCTGCGGTCAACTCGCCGGTCGTCTTTGCACCAATGGGTGTGCGAGCCACAAGCAGCATGGGTCCGGTGTCGAGCCCCGCCTCCATCTGCATGATCGTCACGCCGGTTTCCTCATCGCCCGCCATTACCGCGCGGTGGATCGGAGCAGCGCCTCTCCAGCGCGGCAGGATCGAGGCGTGGATGTTAATGCAGCCGTGCTTGGGCGCATCGAGCACATTCTGCCGCAGGATCAGTCCATAGGCAGCAACCACGGCGACATCGGCCTCAAGCGCTGCGAAGGCCGCGGCCTCTTCATCAGGCTTGAGCGATTTTGGCGTACGCACCTCCAGCCCCAAATCCTCGGCCCGGGCGTGAACGGGTGAAGGGCGCAGCTTCTTGCCTCTCCCTGATCTGCTCGGCGGCTGCGAATAGACGCACGCAATCTCATGCCCCGCGCCATGCAGCGCGTCGAGCGCCGGCACCGCAAAATCAGGCGTTCCCATAAAGATGATGCGCATAAGGTGAGCAGCGAACCTTTGTGATTTGACCGCATCGCCCTATCTCTCCCCCCATGGCATCGCAAGAGATCGAAGCGCTTTCTGCAGCGCTCGCCCGGTTGCCGGGCCTTGGACCGCGCAGCGCGCGCCGGGCAGTGCTGTGGTTGGTCAAGAACCGCGAGCAGGCATTGCCAGGTCTATTGGAGGCGCTCGATGCGGTATCCGAAACGCTCGTCGAATGCTCGATCTGCGGCAATGTCGATACCACCGACCCTTGCGGCATCTGCTCCGACCCGCGCCGCGATTCAAAGAGCCTTTGTGTGGTTGAGGATGTCGCCGATGTCTGGGCGCTCGACCGGGCTCGGCTGTTCCAAGGCCGTTATCATGTCTTGGGCGGAAAACTCTCTGCCCTCGACGGGATCGGGCCCGAAGACCTCAACATCGCATCACTGATGGACCGGATTGCGCAAAGCGAAGTGGACGAGGTTGTGCTGGCGATGAACGCGACGCTCGAAGGGCAGACGACTGCCCATTACCTTGCCGAACGGCTGGCGCCGCACAATCTGCGCATCACACAGCTTGCTCATGGCTTGCCAGTGGGCGGAGAGCTCGACTATCTCGATGAAGGCACTCTGGCGCAGGCGCTACGGGCGCGGCGGCCTGTTGAATAAACAGCCGAGCGCGATTATTTCCCTCCCATGGCTATTCGCGAAATCCTTGAAGTGCCGGATCCCCGGCTCAAAACCGTGTCTGTTCCGGTCGAGCCGGACGAGTTCAACGACGAGCTCAAAACGCTTGTCGATGATATGTTTGAGACGATGTACGACGCGCCCGGAATTGGTCTGGCTGCGATCCAGGTCGGCGTGCCGAAGCGCTTGCTCGTCATCGACCTTCAAGAGCCGGACATGGACGCCGAACCGATTAAGGATGAGGACGGCAATGAACGTCAGCCGGTCAAGAACAATCCGCGGATCTTTGTGAATCCCGAGATTCTCAATCCCGCCGATGAGAAGTCGACCTACAATGAAGGCTGCCTCTCGGTCCCCGAAGTCTATGCCGATGTTGATCGCCCCGCGACCTGCACGGTGCGCTATCAGGACTTGGACGGAAACTCGCATGAGGAAGACATGACCGGCATGATGGCGACCTGCATCCAGCACGAGATGGACCATCTCGAAGGCATCGTCTTCATTGACCACCTCTCGCGCCTGAAGCGCAACATGGTGCTGAAAAAGCTGAAGAAGATTAGGGCGGCTGCGTAGTACATGGATTGGCTGGAGGGTTTCCTTACGGCTTGGTTCCCCATGATCGCGATCCTTGCGGTTTTCGCAGTGGTTTTCGGCTTTCTCGGCCACTCGATCGGCAAGCAAGAACCAGACGATAGCCCTCCCACTCGTGGAGAGCTCTACAGGGAAGCCGCTTTTGCTGGCATTGCGGCGGCGGCTTGGGCCTATTTAGCATGGTCGGCCTACGCAAATGAGCGTCCCTGGTACATCATCGGGCTCTTTGCTCTCGGAAGCCTGTTTGGCTTCGTAGCCGTGTTCCGCGATATTCGAGCAGCTTCGCAGGCAGCATAAGTCGGGGAAATCCTACAAAACACTGGTGTTCTTATTTTGTTCCGTGTTATAAGTGTTAAATGGAACAACCGATTCTCCTTCTTGGCGTATTGATCGTCGGCGTCGTTCTTGGAGGCGGGGCCGCGTGGTTTTTCGCCTCGCGTCCGGTCGCTGATCTGCGGGGGCGCGTGGCGGAGCAGGAGGCGAGCGCGAAGGAACTGGACGAGAAGTTCCGCGCTTCTGTCACCGATCTTGCAACCATGTCCGAACGAGCAGCGCGAGCGGACAGTCTCGCGACAGAGCTCGACGCTGCGCGCGCCGAAAACGCTGACTTCAAGGCCGAACGCGCTGGCTTTGCCGAGCAAAAACGCTTGCTCGAGGAATCGCGCGACAAGCTTCTGAAAGAGTTTGAGAACACCGGTGCACAAGTGCTCGGGAAAGCGCAAGAGGCGTTCCTGCGCCGTGCGGAAGAGCGCTTCAAACAATCCGAGGAAGCGGGCGAGGC
>JBCCPG010000005.1:0-252433 GCA_039039885.1 Pseudomonadota bacterium
CACCGATTATGTCGGGCTCGAGGATTTCCTCAACGGCCCGACCGCGCTGGCCTGGTCAGAAGACCCGGTCGCGGCTGCCAAGGCCGCTGTCGATTTCGCCAAGTCGAACGACAAGCTGGAAATCGTCGGTGGTTCGATGGGCACGCAGGTGCTCGACGAAGCTGGGATCAAGGCGCTTGCCTCGATGCCGAGCCTCGATGAGCTGCGCGGCACCATTGTTGGCCTCATCAACGCACCGGCGACCAAGGTTGCTCAGGTCGTTAATGCACCCGCCAACAAGCTTGCTCGCGTGTTTGGTGCCTATGGCGCCAGCGAAGCCGCTTAACTGAGACGACTGCTCGCAAGAGACGAAACATTTGGGGTCAAATGAACCCCGCCACATAATTTGGAGTGAACATCATGGCTGACATTGCCAAGCTTGTTGAAGAACTTTCGAAGCTGACCGTCCTTGAGGCGGCTGAACTTGCCAAGGCCCTCGAAGAAGAGTGGGGCGTTTCTGCTGCTGCTGCAGTGGCTGTTGCTGGCCCGGCGGCCGGTGGCGGCGACGGCGGCGCTGCTGCTGAAGAGAAGGACGAGTTTGACGTCATTCTCACCGGCGACGGCGGCAAGAAGATCCAGGTCATCAAGGAAGTCCGTGCCATCACCGGCCTCGGCCTCACCGAAGCCAAGGGTCTCGTCGAAGGCGCACCGAAGCCTCTCAAGGAAGGCGTTGCCAAGGCAGAAGCCGAAGAGATCAAGGGCAAGATCGAAGCAGCCGGCGGTACCGTTGAACTGAAGTAACGGGCTCGCTCAAGTAAGCTTCTTTCAAGCTATTGCTTTTGGAAAGGGCGGTGCGAGAAATGGCGCCGCCCTTTTTGTTTGGGCGAACCCCACGGCAATCGCTCAGCATGCTGGGGCTCGCGCGAAACAGGCTTCTCAAGCCGCGACAAGATTTCGCTTTGCATGAGCGTCTGACGCGACTATTCGGGCCGGCTCGCTTTTCCGCGCGGGCGGAACCGAGTGATGAGCGAGCAAACTTCTTCTCAAACGCCGCAAGCTGCGAGCGCAAAAACCACCCTGACCTGGGGGCAGGAATTGCGCGCGACTGTCATGCTTGCAGGCCCACTTGCAGCGGCGAACCTGCTGCAAATGCTGACCTATGCGATCGACGTGATCTTCATCGCTCGTCTGGGGGAGGAGCCGCTTGCAGCCTCCGCACTGGCGGTCTCGCTGTTTGGGCTGGTGTTGTGGGCGATGACATCGCTGACCGGAGCGGTGGCTCCGCTGATTGCCGAAGCGATTGGAGCCGGCGGGCCGACTTTGCGCCCTGTGCGGCGCTCAGTGCGCATGGCTTTGTGGCTGGCAGTAATCCTGGGCATCATCGGCATGGGGATATGCCTGCTGCTCGAACCGATCATGCGCGCCACCGGCCAGCAAGAAACGATTATCGCGCTCGCTATCGAGTACAATTATGTCATTGTTTTCTCGCTTGTGCCGATGCTGCTTGCAGGCGTGCTGCGATATTATGTCTCGGCCATGGGTCGCGCATTCTTCGCAACCGCGATCACGGCGGCGGGGGTCGGCGTGAATGGAATTGCGAATTATGCCTTTATCTTCGGTAATCTTGGCGCGCCCGAGCTCGGCCTGCAAGGCGCAGCCATCGCAACGATCATAACCAGCCTGTTCACGTTGAGTGCCTACATCCTCGCCATCTGGCGTGATCCTAAGCTGCATCGTTATCGGGTATTTGGCCGGTTGTGGTCGCCTGACTGGGATCGCTTTTGGCAGATCCTGCGCGTTGGGACACCGATTGCGCTGACCGTCACTGCCGAAGCCGGGATCTTCGGAGCAGCAGCATTCCTGATGGGGCGCTTTGGCGCGGCTGAGCTCGCGGGGCACACGGTCGCGCTGCAACTTGCAGCGCTCGCCTTCCAAATCCCGTTCGGAGTGAGCCAAGCGGTGACGATCCGCGTCGGCTATTTCTATGGCGCGCGCAATCCAGAGGGGATCAAGCGGGCCGGATGGGTCGGCTTGGGATTGGGCGCAGGCTTCATGTGTCTGACAGCGAGCGCCATGCTCCTTGCGCCATTGGCCTTGCTGTCGATCTATGTCGATCCTTATGCGCCGCACAATGCCGCTCTTGTCGCCTTCGCTCTGCAATATCTGGTGCTCGCCGCCGCATTCCAGATCGCCGACGGTATTCAGGCGGTCGCAGCAGGCGCACTGCGCGGTCTGCAAGACACAAGGGTGCCGATGTGGATCGCGATTTTCAGCTATTGGGTGCCGGGGATCGGCTTGGCAATCGGGCTTGGATTCTACACCCCCCTGCAAGGCACAGGAGTGTGGATCGGGCTTGCCACCGGTCTGACCGTGGCCGCCATTTTGCTGCTGTGGCGCTGGATGGCGCGCGAACGCTTGTCACTGACGCAGCGGCCCGCCTGAAAAATTCTCGCTTTTTGAGGTTGACTCATGCGCCTTGCGCAACCATTTGCGCTGCCGCTGGCACTCTTGGTTGAGAGTGCCAATTGCCTTGTATCAACCCTAGTCAAGAAAGGTCATAGACATGGCATTTCGTCCACTCCACGACCGCGTAGTGGTCCGTCGCATCGAAGCCGACACCAAGACCGCAGGCGGCATCATCATCCCCGACAGCGCACAGGAAAAGCCGAGCGAAGGCGAAGTCGTATCCGTAGGACCCGGCGTCCGCGAAGACGGCGCTTTTGTCGAACTCGACGTCAAGCCTGGCGATCGCATCCTGTTCGGCAAGTGGTCCGGCACCGAAGTCAAGATCGACGGCGAAGACCTGATCATCATGAAGGAAAGCGACATCATGGGGATTATTGGTTGAGCCCTTTGGGCAGACCACGAACCCAACGCTTTCTAACTCACCAAGAAATTCTCAGGAGAAACACCAATGGCTGCAAAGGACGTAAAGTTCGGCCGCGAAGCACGTGAAGGCATCCTCAAAGGCGTCGACACACTCGCCAATGCCGTGAAAGTTACGCTTGGCCCGAAAGGCCGCAACGTTGTCATCGACAAGAGCTTCGGCGCACCGCGCATCACCAAGGACGGCGTAACCGTTGCCAAGGAAATCGAGCTTACCGACAAGTTCGAAAACATGGGCGCGCAGATGCTCAAGGAAGTGGCATCGAAGACCAACGATCTCGCCGGAGACGGCACCACCACCTCGACCGTTCTGGGTCAGGCGATTGTCCGCGAAGGCATGACCGCCGTTGCCGCTGGCATGAACCCGATGGACCTCAAGCGCGGCATCGACACCGCTACCGCTGCTGTCGTTGAGAACCTCAAGTCGCGTTCGAAGGAAGTCGCTGGTTCGGCTGAAATCGCACAGGTCGGCGTCATCTCGGCCAATGGCGACAAGGAAGTCGGCGAGAAGATCGCTGAAGCCATGGACAAGGTCGGCAAGGAAGGCGTCATCACCGTCGAAGAAGCCAAGGGTCTCGAATTTGAGCTCGACGTTGTCGAAGGCATGCAGTTCGACCGTGGCTATCTCTCGCCCTACTTCATCACCAACCCGGACAAGATGACGGTCGAACTCGAAAACCCGTACATCCTGATCCACGAGAAGAAGCTGTCGAACCTGCAGTCGATGCTGCCGGTCCTCGAAGCGGCTGTTCAGAGCGGTCGTCCGCTCCTCATCATCGCAGAAGACATCGAAGGCGAAGCGCTCGCGACCCTCGTTGTGAACAAGCTGCGCGGCGGCCTGAAAGTGGCTGCGGTCAAAGCACCGGGCTTCGGCGATCGTCGCAAGGCCATGCTGCAGGACATCGCGATCCTCACCAAGGGCGAGATGATCAGCGAAGACCTTGGCATCAAGCTTGAGAACGTCACGCTCGGCATGCTCGGCGAAGCCAAGCGCGTCACTATCGACAAGGACAACACCACAATCGTCGACGGCGCAGGCTCGGAAGACGACATCAAGGCCCGCGTCGGTGAAATCCGCACGCAGATCGACAACACCACCAGCGACTATGACCGTGAGAAGCTGCAAGAGCGTCTCGCTAAGCTCGCTGGCGGCGTTGCCGTGATCAAGGTTGGCGGTGCGTCAGAAGTCGAAGTGAAGGAGCGCAAGGACCGCGTCGACGACGCTCTCCACGCAACCCGCGCTGCTGTCGAAGAAGGCATCGTGTCGGGCGGCGGCACCGCTCTTCTCTACGCCACCAAGGCACTCGAAGGCCTCAAGGGCGACAATGACGACCAGACCCGCGGCATCGACATCGTTCGCCGTGCGATCATGTCGCCAGTGCGTCAGATCGCTGAAAACGCCGGTCACGACGGCGCGGTTGTCTCGGGCAACCTGCTGCGTGAAGACGACGAGACTCAAGGCTTCAACGCGGCTACCGACACTTACGAGAACCTGGTGGAAGCCGGCGTGATCGACCCGACCAAGGTTGTCCGCACCGCTCTGCAGGACGCAGCTTCGGTTGCTGGCCTGCTGATCACCACCGAAGCGGCGATCACCGACGCTCCGGAAGACAAGGCAGCTGGCGCCCCAGCCATGCCCGATATGGGCGGCATGGGCGGCATGGGCGGCGGCATGGGCTTCTAAGCCTGAGCCTAGCTCACACGCTTACAAAAAAGGCCCCGGTGGAGCGATCCGCCGGGGCTTTTTATTGCGTCATCAGAGTCGACGAATGCCGACGCTAAGTTCGCTTAGTGATCCGCGGCTACTCTCCTGAAACCCTCGCTACAAGGCTCCAAACTGCGCGATTAACTGATGCGTTTTGGCTGCTGGCAGTTGACAGACGCGAGGAAATTGGTCAGCTTTTTAAGGGGCTTGAGCGATCAGGGGGCATTTTCAAGACATGCGTTGGGGCGTAGCTATCTTACTTGCCATGGTCGCTGTCCCGGCTGCCAGTCAGTCTGCATATGGTGCGAGGAACTGGTTAGAGGCCAATTGCGGTGATTACGACCAGGATCATCATTTGGTGATCAGGCGATCGGGTCAGGACTACGAAGTCGAACTTCAGTACTGGCCCGAGAATGCAGCACAGCGCACTCATTCGTTTCGTCTCTCAGAAGTGGAGCTCGACGATCCTCAGTCGAGATGGGTGATCTTCAATTGCAAGAGCGGCAATGAGTGTATCACATCAGAGACGCGGCGACCGAGAAGTGCTGGATTCAGGGGTAGAACGACGGTCCGGAGCCGGACCTTCACTCCGCAGGGCGATGTTCAATGTACGTCGAACGAGGAAGCCAATGCAATGTTCCAGATCCTCATTGACAGAATTTGACGCGCGGGTTTGCGAGGCGATTGATCATCCAACGAACAACGGAGAGGGCATCCATGAAAACACTTCATAAGCTGGCTATGATTGGGATCTCGTCTGCTATGGTGCTTGGTGTTCACACCCAACCGGAAGCGGCCCTCGCCAGCTCGTCGAGTTCCAATTCTTGCTATGAAACCTGGTTTAGCGCCGGCCGGGGCGTTCACATGGAGGTGTGTGAGCGCAGCAGCGGTTCTGGCTATACAATACTTCGCAATACGACGCGTCAGAACAGAAGCGTTTGTTGGACTGTGACTTATGAGAATGGCAGGCAATCAGAAGGATGCCGCATCTTTTTCCGCGCTGATTCAGAATACAGCAGTTCCTGCCGTGAGTGCTATCGCGGGAGCCGCGAAGGTGGGGTCAGACGTGTCGTTTTTACAAAGAACGAAGTGATCGACTAATTGATGCGCAACCGCCGCGGCCGCTCATTCTAGCAAGTTCAGTGATGCTGACTTCGTTTGAGGACACAGAGGGTCCACAATTGGATGGCGAGCGAACGGTGTGTTTCTTGTGAGAGCTTGTTCACAGCCGGACGCTCTTTCCTACACCCCTCAATCTGTGCCAACGAACCGATATGGCACATTCAGACCTCTCTCCCGATCCGAATTCCTCCGTCACCGTCATCCCGACTCGCACTCCGCGACCCGATGGCTGGACGCCTGCCAAGCAGGTTGGATTTCTCCGCACCCTTGCCACCACGCAGAGCGTCTCGGCAGCGGCTCAAAGCGTCGGGATGGGGCGGCAGTCGGCTTACAAATTGCGCGCGCGGCTGGATGATGCGCCGTTTGGGGCGGCCTGGCGGGCGGCGATCCGCGGCGGGCATGAGGCTTTGCTTGAGGCCGCGCTTGATCGCGCGCTCCACGGGGTCGAAGTCCCGCATTACTGGCAGGGCGAGCTGGTTGGCACCTCGCGCCGCTATGACGAACGCTTGACAGCGATGCTGCTCACTTCAGGATTGCTTCAAAGCGCGAGCCGACCTCGCCCCTTTGCCGAGGGTGAGTTTTCCGGACGCGACTTCTCCCGCCTGCTCGACCGGGTTGCGCATGGTCCGGCTCAGTGGAGCGATAATGAAGCCGAAGCCCGCATCGCATGGGGTGAGAGCCTGGCCCGCGATGAGTTTGCGCCCGATAATTCAGAGCAAGAGAACCCAAAAAAGAACGGGGAGTGAGTGCCACTCCCCGCCCTGCCATCTGTCGCCTTTGGCATGCAGGGGAGAAATTTCCCGTTTATTAACAAGAGCTTAGACAGGCTGGACAAAGGCGACACGCTGTCGCCTTTGTCGCCCAAATCTTGCCCTTACTCGCCTTCGCGGCTTGCTGCAGCGGCTTCGATATCCGCCTCAGACCAGATCACTTGCGTCTGGGTCTGCGGGTTGAAGCGGGTGTTGGCGTAGCTGGCTGCCTCTGCCGCTGCGATCTCTGCAGCGTTGAGGAACTCGCTCGGCTCGAGTGCAAACACGTCAATGCCGCGCGTGATCTCGGTCCCGTAAATGCGGCCATTGTACCAATAGGAGGACCAGTAACCGCCCACGACCATCTGCTCGTCACTGATCGGACCACGGTCGAAATAGGCGATCTCAACCGGGTTGGAGCTGTCGGTGAAGTCCATAACGCTGATGCCGCCTTGGTACCAGCTCTGGACGAACAGGTCGCGGCCCGGAACCGGCACGATCGAGCCGTTATGCGCGACGCAGTTTTCCATGTCGCTCTGGGGTCCAGGCATCTTGTAGTGGCTGCGGAATTCGAGCTTGCCATCGACGATGTCGTAGATCGCGTTCGCGCCCCAAGTCATCGGATCAGACGCCTTGCAACGCGGACGACCGCCGCCGCCCCACTCATCGGTGAAGATGACTTTGGTGCCGTCATTGCTGAATGTGGCCGAGTGCCAATAGGCAAAGCCCTTGTCGAATACGGCGTCGGTGCGAACGGGATTATACGGATCAGAAATGTCCATCAGGATCCCGTTACCCGAACAGGCACCAGCGGCGAGGTTCAGCGACGGGAAGACCGTGATGTCGTGGCACTGATTGGTCTGGCGCGTGTTCTGCGCGCCCTCTTCGCTCTCGCCGCCCATCCACAGGCCGGCAATCTCACCCGTTTCGGCGTCAGCAAAGACGCGCGGGCTGCTGGTGATGCGCGCTTGGCTTGGGTCTGCAACCGGGATCTCGATCACGTCGATGCTGAACAGAGCGGTGCGTGTATCCGACGCGTTGTCGATGCAGCGTGCAAGCTCCTCCTGTTCGCGGATGCGCGATGTGCCCGAATTGTAGACGATCAGCTTTTCGTCATCCGCGCTCACGATCGAGTGCGTGTGGCTGCCGCGGCAGGTCTGGACCTGGCCGACCTGGCGCACCGCAGTGAGGTCGGAGATATCGAAGATGCGAAGGCCGCGGAAACGCTCTTCGCTCACATCGCCCTCAACCCCTTGGAGACCGCAATCGACGCGGCCGCGGGTCTGTTCAACGCTCATGATCAGAAGGTCGCCGGCGACCGAGACATCGCCCTGCCCGCCGGGACAGACGACCGAGCTCACCAAGTCTGGCACGCCGTCTTCGCCGAGGCGGTAAATGTTGAAGCCGTGATAGCTACCAGCCACCATAATGTCGTCAAAGAAGGCGAGATCAGTGTTGGCAAAGTCGAGCAATGGCGAACGCTCGGCAAATTCGGTCAGGCTCTCACCTTCGTCGTCACCGCGCTCTGCAGCGGCCGCAGCTTGCGCTTCTTCAAGCGCCGCCTGCGCATCCGCAACGGCTTGCTCTGCTGGCGTCAATTCGGAGGCTTCTTCTTCGCTCTCATCGCTTTCAGCTTCTTCGCGCTCAGGCACAGCAGGGCGCAGGTCAGCAGGGTTGTCGGGGTCAAAGAAGCCAGCGGGCTTGGACACCGAGACGACCTTGCGCAGGTTCCAGATCGCTTCGCCTGCATCGGCAAAACCGGGCTTCAGGCCAGCGCGAGGATCCTGCGAGAGGCCGGCGAGGATGACGTCCATCCGATCAATCTCGGTCGACTGATCATTCTCCACATCGCCGATGAAGCGAAAGAGGATCGGATCAGCCGCGCTGCCCGGTTGTGCAAGCAGCTGATCAACCATCGTGATTGCGCCTTCGTGGTGCGCAATCATCAAAGTCAGAAACATGCGGTCAAAATCGGTGCCTTCGAGTGTGGCGAGCTCCGCCATCTGCTCAGGCGTCTCCATGCCAGCCATTTGCGAATGATCGACGCCGTCATGGCCATGATGGCCATGGCCAGAGTGATCGTGGCCGGAGTGATCGTGGCCGGAGTGATCGTGGCCAGAATGATCCATCTCACCGACCATAATTGTCTTCTCACCGCGCGCAGCGAGCCATTCGTTCATGAAGGTGATCTCGTCGGCTTGGCTCGACAGGATGCGGCCGGCAATGGTGACGACGTCTTCGTTATTGGTCCGGTCTTCGACCAGCTCCGACATCTCCACCGCTTGCTGATGGTGGACGATCATGCCCTGCATGAAGCGGACATCCGCCGCAGTGTGGCTCGCCTTGGCAAGTTCGGAGGCCTCGTCAGCGCTCAGCGTTTTGCTTGCCTGACCCGGAGCGCCCGGTTGAACGATCGGCGCCGATTGCGCCATCGCCATGGTGGAGCCGCCAAGCATCATGGCGACAATAAGCGAACGCGAGGATAATGAAGTGAGATTGCGTGATGCGGTCATGGTGGTCCCTGTTGCTGAAACAATACCGGGTCATCACTGAAGCTCTTGACGGTCAAGTCAAGGCTCACTGCCCTGAGATGCCGCTCGGTGATCGACCAAGGTAATAATGGAACCGTTTAGCGCTCTAGATGTTCCATTTGTAACACGCAGCCGCGCGGGAAAGCGGAATCGGTCGCGCGCGGCGCACCGTTCGTCGCACACGGCGAATCGAGCGCTTGCCGCGACGAATCCGGGGCAACTAGGCTCTCGTATTAAGTCGCTGCTAACCTTGAGAAGAGTACCTTTCGTAGATGGCAAATCATCCAAGCTTCCCGGTCCTATCCCGTCCTTTGGCGTTTCTGGCCGCTCCGCTGATTGCTCTTGCCGCTTCGATGTCTGCTCCTGCTGCGGCGCAGACCAATGAGCTGCAAGCGAGCTTCGACGATGCGTTCGGCACAGAAATGCGCTCGCCCGAAACGTTTGAGGCGATCTACGCTGAAGGGTTCGAGCAGCGCATTGCCGAACTCGCCGATGGTGACCGGGGCCGAATCGGAGTTGCGGCGCTTGACCTGACGACCGGTGAGCAGGTCGCGGTGCTGGGCGACCAATTGTTCCCGATGGCCTCCACCAGCAAGATCGCTGTGGCGGCCGCTTACCTGGAGATGGTCGAGCAAGGCCGGTATTCGCTCACGTCCGAATTCCCACTGTTGATCCCTGTTCGCTCCAGAAAATTCTCCTCGCCCGCCGCGCCCGTACGCGAAGGCAATATGATGTCTGCGGTTGATCTGATTGAGATCATGATCACGCGTTCGAGCAACCCTGCGACTGACGCCCTGCTTGCAGCGGTAGGGGGACCCGAGGCCGTCAATGACTGGATGGAACGCCAGGGTATCGAGGACTTCTCGATTGACCGGGACATTGCCACGCTGGTGCGAGACGATGGCGAGTACGATCCGGCGACATGGATTGACCCACGCGATTCCGCAACTCCGCGCGCGATGGTGCGCTTGCTCGAGGGTCTTTATCGCGGCGACTTCCTGTCGGATCAGAGCCGTCAGGTTCTGCTTGGCGCAATGAGCCGCACGGTAACTGGTCGGCGGCGTATCCCTGCCTTTATGCCGGCCGACGCTCGGGTGAGCCACAAAACCGGTTCGCTCAACAACACATCAAGCGATATCGGGATCATAGAAATGCCCGATGGCCGCGCATTTGCAGTGGCTATCTATGTCACCGGCCAGGGAACACGGCGCAATCGCGAAGCGCGGATCGCAGCCATTGCGCGCGCGCTGTATGATGGTTTCTCGGTCCGCCCTGAGGATAATCGCAATTGGACAAGCGCCCCGCGCACCGGCGGCTAGAGAACGGCGCGACGATCCGCACACTGAGCGGCAAAGAAAAAGGCGGCGCTCCATAGAGGAGCACCGCCTTTTCTTATAAGATAGCTCCGTTGCCGGAGCAGTCAGCGCGTCCGATTATTCGGAGTCGCCAGCCATCATGTCTTCAGCAGCTTCAGCAGCGCCTTCGACAGCTTCGGTTACTTCGTCAGCAGCGCCTTCGACTGTGTCTGCAACGTCGCCAGCGGTCTCAGCAGTGGCGTCAGCAGCGCCTTCAGCAGCCTCGGTGACAGCTTCAGCGTTGGCTTCAGTGTCAGCAACCATTGCGTCAACGGTGTCGCCAGCCGAGTCAGCGGTTTCGCCGCAAGCAGCGAGGCCCAGAGCCGAAGTTGCAACGGCGGCAGCAAGAACGATCTTACGCATGTTTTCAATTCCTTAGTTCAGCGAATGAAACGGGCGCTGCCTTCCAGGAAGCAGTCACCAGAGCCGGCTTTTTTCACCGTCTCTGCTGTTCAAATAATGGCGGAAATGTGGCGTGACAAGCGAATTGTGGCACTTCGAGGCGCATGCGCCACGTTTTTGCCATAATTTCGCCTTTTTTTGAGACCGCTTCATCGCGCCCACCTCAAGTGGCCAATTCCGGTTTCAAATCTCCGGGCATGGAGCACTGCAAACAGCTTACGCCTAACCGCGAGCAGTGCTAGCACTTCGCGCATGTCTGAAACGCTGCAGCACCTCTATCTCGTCGACGGATCATCCTATATTTTTCGAGCCTATCATAGGCTCCCCCCGCTCACTGATCCCGAAGGAACACCGGTTGGTGCGGTTTATGGCTACACCACCATGCTGTGGAAGCTTGCCGATGACCTGGACGCTGCCGAAGGTCCGACCCATCTGGCAGTGATTCTCGACAAGGATTCGAAGAGCTTTCGCAACGACATCTATCCCGAATACAAGGCCAATCGGCCCGAGCCGCCTGAAGACCTGCGCCCGCAATTCCCGCTGATCCGCGATGCTACACGTGCCTTCAGCCTGCCTTGCATTGAAGAAGCGGGATTGGAGGCGGACGACCTCATCGCCTCCTATGCCCGCGCCGCGCAGGCAAAGGGATGGAACGTCACGATCGTCTCGTCAGATAAGGACTTAATGCAGCTCGTAGGGGAAGAGAACGGAGCGCGTATCGATATGCTCGATACGATGAAAAGCGCGCGCATCTACATCCCCGAAGTCGAGGAGAAATTCGGCGTCACCCCAGATCTGGTTGGTGATGTGCTCGCGCTGATGGGAGACAGCGTCGACAACATCCCCGGCATTTATGGCGTCGGGCCCAAGACCGCCTCCAAGCTGATTTCCGAACACGGCTCGCTCACCGCGGCGCTCGATCAAGCGCCCGATATGAAAAAGTCGAAGCTGAAAGAACGGCTCCTCGAAGGCCGCGAGGATGCGGAGATGTCGAGGATACTCGTGACACTTAAGGAAGATTGCGATCTCCCGGTTGCCATCGAAGATATGAAGCTGGAAGGCATCCCGCCTGAACCGCTCGCCGCATTTCTCGAGAAGCACGGTTTCTCCTCACTGCTCAAACGGCTGGGCGCAGGCACTGGAAGTCCGGAGCGCGCGACCAATCTCAACCCCGCTAAGGCTGAAAAAGCAAGCGATGAGGGCTCGGTTGAGGGCAATCGCCAGCCGATCGCCGAAATGCCCAAACTTGACCGCAGCGCCTATGAAACCGTGCAGACGATGGAACGGCTGCAGGACTGGATTGCGCGTGCCACTGCGGCTCGGCTGGTCGCGGTCGACACCGAAACTTCCTCGCTCGATGCGATGCAAGCGGATCTTGTTGGGATAAGCCTCGCGCTCGGCCCCAATGATGCATGCTACATCCCGCTCGCGCATGGTGGCGCCGATCTGCTTGCCGAGACACCGGAGCAGATTGCGACTGAGGATGCGCTGGAGGCGCTCAAGCCGATGCTGGCGGATGACAGCGTGCTCAAGGTCTTCCAGAATGGCAAATACGACCTCAACGTGCTCGCCCGCGTCGGGATTATCGTCTCGCCCATCGAAGACACGATGGTCATGAGCTTTGACCTTGATGCAGGACGCGGCGAAGGCATGGGAGGCGGCCATGGAATGGACGAGCTGTCCGAACGCCACCTTGGCCACACTCCGCTTTCGTTCAAGGAAGTGTGCGGCACCGGCAAGAAGGCGATCCCATTTGGTGAAGTTCCCCTCGACCGCGCGACCGAATACGCCGCCGAAGACGCCGATGTGACCTTGCGGCTTTACCGCATGCTCAAACCGCGCCTCGCTGAAGAGGGGGGCTCTTCGATCTATGAGCGCGTGGACCGCCCGCTTATCCCAGTGGTTGCGCAAATGGAGCGCGAAGGGATCAAGGTCGACCGCGCGCAGCTTGCGCGCCTCTCCGAAGAGTTCGCCACCAAGACGACCGAGCTTGAAGGCGAGATCCACGCGATTGCCGGGCAGGAATTTGCCGTTGGCAGCCCAAAACAATTGGGCGAGATCCTGTTCGACAAAATGGGTTTCAAAGGCGGTCGCAAAGGCAAGAGCGGAGCCTACTCAACTGACCAGGCAACACTTGAGAAATTAAGCGCAGACCCAGAGGCAGCCGGGATCACCAAGAAGGTGCTCGAATGGCGGCATCTGTCAAAGCTCAAATCAACCTACACCGATGCTCTGCAAGCGCAGATCAACCCCAATACGGGCCGAGTGCACACCAGCTATTCGCTCGTCGGAGCGCAAACCGGCAGGCTGTCCTCAACCGATCCCAATTTGCAGAATATCCCGATCCGCACCGAAATCGGGCGCACCATTAGACAGGCCTTCGTACCAGAGAGCGGCAATGTCCTGCTTGCAGCTGACTACAGTCAGATCGAACTGCGCCTTGCTGCCCACATGGCTGAAGTCGACACGCTGAAAGAGGCTTTTGCAAACGGCGAAGACATCCACTCGCGCACTGCAACCGAGATGTTCGGCGAAGTCACCCGCGACACCCGCGCCCGTGCCAAGACCATCAATTTCGCGATCCTCTATGGCATTTCGCGCTGGGGCCTTGCCGGACGGCTGGAGGTCGAGCCGGATGAAGCTCAGGACATGATCGACACCTATTTCAAACGGTTCCCCGGCATTCAGCGCTACATCCACGAGACGCTCGATACCGTGCGAGAGCGAGGCTATTCAGAGACGCTCTTCGGGCGCAAAACGTGGTTCCCGCGGATCCAATCGAAGAACCAAGCGGAACGGCAAGGCTCTGAACGCGCGGCAATCAACGCGCCGATCCAGGGAACGAGCGCCGACATCATTAAGCGCGCCATGGCACGCATGCTACCGGCGCTGTCGGAAGCGGGCCTCACCGATGTGCGCATGCTGCTGCAAGTGCACGATGAATTGGTATTTGAACTGCCCGAACGAGACGTCGCCGCCGCATCCCCTGTGATAGAACGGGTAATGGCCGAAGCCGCGCTTCCGGCAGTCACGCTCGACGTGCCGCTCGCGATTGATATCGGGACCGGCCAATCATGGGACGCTGCGCACTAGCGGCGCCGCGCTTAGTTCGGTCCGATCAGTCTTCTGCCTCGCCGTGCTTTTTGGCACGGGTCGCTTCGAGTGTGTCGGGTGCGAAGAAGCCGATCGGATTGGCTTCAACCGCGCGTTTCTTAAGCTCGCCGCGCATCTTGCGATATTCGGCCTCCATACGCGCAGTGACGGTTGCGCGGCTGTCTTCAAGCGCTTCGTTGAAGTCCTGCATCGCAACCACATCAACTTCGCCGCCCATTCGCCGCAGCGCATTCAGACCAGCGCGGCGCACAACATCTTCGAGGTCAGCGCCGGTAAAGCGATCGGTCTTTGCCGCGACAGCATTTAGATCGACGTCGCCACCCAACGGCATATCCTTGGTATGGATACCAAGGATATGCGCGCGGCCGGGCGCATCAGGTGTGCCGACATAGACCAACTCGTCAAACCGGCCGGGCCGAAGCAGGGCAGGATCCATCAAAGTCGGGCGGTTGGTTGCGCCGATCACGATCACCGACTGGAGCTCTTCCAATCCGTCCATTTCGGCAAGGATTGTATTGACCACACGGCCAGTCACCTGCGGTTCGCCTTGGCCTGATCCGCGCGCTGGGGCGAGGCTATCGATCTCATCAATGAAGACAACGCAAGGGGCCACAGCGCGGGCGCGGGCGAATAGGCGTGCGATTTGTTGCTCGCTTTCGCCGTACCACTTCGACAAAAGGTCAGAGCTCTTCATTGAGATGAAATTGGCCTCTGCCTCCTTGGCGACAGCCTTAGCGAGCAAGGTCTTGCCCGTGCCGGGAGGGCCGTAAAGCAGAAACCCCTTGGCAGGCCGGATGCCAAGCCGATGAAACGCCTCTGCATTCTTGAGTGGGAGCTCGATCCCTTCCTTGAGCTTGTCGATCGCATCGCCAACGCCGCCAATGTCGTCCCAGCCAACGTTCGGCATCTGGACCATGACCTCGCGCATCGCAGAAGGTTGAATGCGTTTGAGCGCGCTGAAGAAGTCGTCGCGTGTAACGCAAAGGTCCTCGAGCACTTCGGACGGGATCTCCCTTTCATCGAGGTTGAGCCGCGGCATGATCCGGCGCACCGCATCAATCGCCGCCTCGCGCGCGAGCGCGGCGATGTCTGCGCCGACAAAGCCATGCGTCACGCGCGCCAGTTCGGTAAGATCGACCTTGCTCTCCAATGGCATTCCGCGCGTGTGGATCGCGAGGATTTCTCGCCGCCCGCCTTCGTCGGGAACACCGATGACAATCTCGCGATCGAAGCGACCCGGTCGCCTGAGCGCTTCGTCAATTGCGTCGGGACGGTTGGTCGCAGCAATCACAACCAGATTGGCGCGCGCCTCAATCCCGTCCATCAAGGTGAGCATCTGGGCGACCAGGCGCTTCTCTGCTTCGCCGGGGACACCGCTGCGCTTAGGCGCAATGGAGTCGATCTCGTCAATGAAGATAATGGCGGGCGAGGCGCGCGTCGCTTCCTCGAAAACCTCGCGCAGACGCTTCTCGCTTTCGCCATAGCCAGAGCCCATAATTTCAGGCCCATTGATAGTGAAGAATTCCGCATCGCTTTCATTGGCTACAGCTTGTGCGAGCCGCGTTTTGCCGGTGCCAGGAGGACCGTGGAGCAGGACGCCCTTAGGCGGATCAACTCCAAGACGCGTGAACAGCTCGGGATAGCGAAGCGGCAGCTCGACCATCTCTCGCAGCGCCTGGATCGTGTCCTCCATCCCGCCGACATCGTCATAATTGACCACGGCCCGAGCATCGCGGGGCTCTTCAAATTCGGTGCGCAGCTCAACCTCAGTGTTCTCGTCGATATGGACGATGCCTTTGGGGGTGGTCGAGTGCACTGAGAGGCGAATCTGGGTGAGAGCGTAGGCAGGAGCGCGGAGCAGTTGCCGCACGTCGGAAGGCATGTTCTGGACTGGCTGCTGACCCGTCGTTGCCACCAAATCGCCAGCGACAAGCGGCTTTCGGAAGAAGTTGCGCTTCAACGCCTGTGATGGTCCCTGAAGCCGCATCTCGGGCTGCGCAGGAGCAAAGACGACGCGCTTAGCGGGCTTTGAGCTAACCGGTACGATCTGCACATGCTCACCCGATCCAGCTTCGGCATTGCCGCGCTGCAAGCCATCGAGCCGGATGATCTCTAGCGAATCGTCTTCGGGATAGGCGGCCATTGCGATTGCGGCCGTGGCGCGCTTACCGGTAATCTCGACCAGATCGCCCTCAGTAATACCCAAGGTCTGGAAAGCCGAACGCGGCATACGCACGATGCCTTGGCCCGATTCCTCTTGCCGAGCGGGCGCTACCTGCAAGCGTGCAGTTCGAGCCTGAGCCTTGGTGTCGTCTTTGCCGGGGGCGTCGGCCATTAGCGGGTCCTTATTGTGGCAACGGGTGGGAAGCTGCGGTCTCTATCCTGTGTAGCTAGGCAGCAGAGCAGGTGAATGCAAACCATGAAGCCACGGGGAATGGCGCCTTCGCCTTGGGATTTCGATAGAATGAGAGCTGCGCGATAGACCGGGCTGTCCGCACTCGCATCGGCCAAGCTGATCTGGCGCAAGAGCGATGATCCAGGCAATAGGGCCAGCAAGAAAAAAGCCCGGCACAAAGGCCGGGCTAAAAGTTTGGGAGAGGATGCCTGAAAGGCACGTGTCCTTATGAGGTGAGCCAGATTATTGTGCAAATGCGAAACGCGCACATTTAATTGCAAATTATGCACTACTTTGGTCGGATTTGTGCAATCGACTGCGAATTCCGCACATACTCTCGCTCATAATTCGATCATCTGCCTATAATTTATGCAATATGAAAGTTGGTTCATGATGCGCCGCGGCATGAACTACGGTGCTGTGCGACTCGTCAATGCGATGGATTAGAAGCGCGTGACAGAGGCTTGCCGAGCTACTAATCAGGAAGGCTTAAAGGGGCTGTCCTATCGCGATTCCAATGGACGTGACGGTCGGCTCGCTTTGCAACAGATGATCCGAGGGACCGACGCACCGCCATGTCAAAGATCTATCCTGATGCCGCTGCCGCTCTTGAGGGCATAATCACCGATGACCTGCTTGTTGCCGCGGGTGGCTTTGGCCTTTGCGGCATTCCCGAACGCTTACTCGACGCTATCCGCGACAGCGGCGCCAAAGGCCTGACCTTTGCGAGCAACAACGCAGGGATCGACAATGAGGGCATCGGCAAATTGCTGCGCACGCGGCAAGTGAAGAAGATGATCTCCTCATACGTGGGCGAGAACAAGGAATTCGAACGCCAATATCTTGCCGGTGAGCTGGAGGTCGAGTTTTGCCCACAAGGCACCTTGGCAGAGCGGATGCGCGCTGGCGGAGCCGGAATACCTGGTTTCTACACCAAGACCGGCGTCGGCACTCAGGTCGCCGAAGGCAAAGAACACGCGGAGTTCCCGGATCAGGACGGGATCATGTCGACCTACATCCTAGAGCGGGGCATTTTTGCCGACCTGTCCGTTGTGAAGGCTTGGAAAGCCGATGAGACCGGCAATCTGATCTTCCGTAAGACCGCGCGAAACTTCAATCAGCCTGCAGCGACCTGCGGCAAGGTCTGCATCGCCGAAGTGGAGGAAATAGTCCCTGCTGGCGCGCTTGCAGCAGACGAGATCCACTTGCCCGGTGTCTTCGTCAATCGAATGGTCCTCGGCGCGCCTTATGACAAGAAGATTGAATTCCGCACTGTCCGTAACCGCGAGGAGGCGCAGTTAGTATGACAAAAGCCCCAGCTATTCGAAGCCATTCGGCGATCAAGGTTGTACTGCTCGCATCAGCAGCAATGATGCTTCAGGGCTGCGTCGCCGCGGTCGTTCCGCTCGCAGCGACAGGACTATTGGGCGGTGCCGCGCCGGCCTATGACCCGAACAAGGGCCGCGAAGACGCTGCCCGGCCGGTCGACGGGACCGTGCGGGTGCTTACCTCACAAGAACAGCTGGGCGAACAGGCCGCGGCGCCCTCACCTGAAGCGGAAGCCTTGGCCGAAGCAGCAACACTAGTCGAAGCCCCTGACGCACTTGCTGGTACACCGGGCCTCGGTGAAGAAGCCATGGTGGAGCTCGCTCCTCCTCCTGAAGCAGCTCCCGCATTGGCTTCTCCGGTGGCAGTCCAATTGCCAGCAGACGCCACCCAGCCAGCGACGGAGCCAGTGAACGAAGGCCCTGCCTTCACGATCGATGAGACTGATCGGGAGCCTATCGCTTCGGCGGTCGTGCCAGAAGTCCTGGAGGGCGTGAGTGCGCCAACAGAGCTAGCCGGCGCAGAGATTACGCCTGAGCCCGGCAGCCTGTCTCCTGATGAACTGGATGGGTCGCAATCACGCGAAGCGGAAGTTTCGGCAGCAATCTTGGAGCCCGAAGCGAACCTGGCGTTAGAAGTACCCGAAGGCCCTATCGAATCCCCGGCCGAAAGCGCGACACGGTCCGATTTTGATGCGGCTTTTGCGGCAGCCGATCCAATTGAAGAGCCATCACAGCTTGCTCCCAATGCTGAGGCAATCGCTGTCGGCCAAGCTGTCGAGACCACGGCCATTGCTAATGTGAGTCCGCCCACGCTGCCTAGCTCTGTCGAACCTGCGCAGGCAACTTCTGTGCAATTGATTGAAGTTGATCGGAGCGTTTCGTTTGAGGGCTCCTCGATCGATGCGAGCAGCGTTTCAGCCGCGGACGCTGCGGCGGCGCTGACCACCTTGTCAGCTGCCGAGGAGCCTGCGGTAGCAACGGCCAATTTGGCACGCACTGCCCCCCTATCCAGCGGTTCCGTGCCGACGGCACCAGTTGAAGATGCAGTAGCCGAACCTGTCCCGGCTCCGGCCACGATTGTTGCCGAGAATGTCGCAACTTCGCCAGCGATTGAACCGCCTTCTGCCAGCTTGGATAGGAGTCCCGCCATCAGCGCACAGGCTCCCTCGCCTAATGCCATTACGAGCCTTCTATCCTACGCCAACCAGCGCAAATTCGTCTCTGGCGAGGACCGCGGTTCGGCGATGCTTGCTGATCGGTACTCGCTTACAGCTGAAAGGGCGCAGTGTGGGGGAGTGCAGCCTACGGTGCTCATCGACCTCGACCCGGAAGGCGATCTGTTCTCACCCAGAGGTCAAGCTATTCCCCCTTCAGGGCTTGGGATCGGGCTGGCACAGTTGCGGGCCTCTGGTGTTAGGATCGCTTGGATTTCTGGCAACCCTGCCTCCATGGAAGACGATATCCGGTTTGCGCTGCTGCGATCCACTCTCGACATCACCGGGGTCGATGACGTGCTGCTGATCCGAAATGGTGACGATCGAAAGCAGACTTTGCGCGAGCAGTTGGCGCAAACCCGCTGCCTCATCGCGATCGCCGGTGATGAACGCTCCGACTTTGACGAATTGTACGAATATCTGCTCGACCCTAACGAAGCGCGGTCGCTGGATGTTCTGTTTGGTGAAGGCTGGTTCCTGATCCCTCAACCCCTCGTAATGGAAAGCACCAATCCATGACCGATAAGCCTGCGGGCTGGACCCGCGATCAAATGGCGGCACGCGCCGCACAAGAGCTCGAAGACGGCTATTACGTCAATCTTGGAATTGGCATCCCGACCTTGGTGGCAAACCATATACCTGCAGGCATGTTGGTCACGCTACAGAGCGAGAATGGGATGCTGGGCATTGGTCCATTCCCGTTTGAGGATGAGGTTGATCCGGACCTGATCAACGCGGGCAAGCAAACGATCAGCGAGCTTCCACACAGCGCCTATTTCGACAGCGCAACCAGCTTTTCGATGATCCGCGGTGGGCATATTGACCTCACCGTTTTGGGCGCGATGGAAGTTGCTCAGAACGGGGATATCGCCAACTGGATGATCCCCGGGAAGATGATCAAGGGCATGGGCGGCGCGATGGACCTTGTCGCAGGCGTCAAGAAGATCATCGTGGTCATGGACCATACGAGCAAAGCGGGTGACCCCAAATTCATCCCCGAATGCACCTTGCCGCTTACCGGTGCCAATGTCGTCGATATGATCATCACCAACCTTGGGGTCTTCCATCGACCGAGCAAGGAGGCACCGTTCCGCTTGATCGAGCTTGCGCCTGGAGTGAGCGAAGCTGACGTTGCAGCAAGCACCACCGCGCAATACGAAGTGGCTTTGCAGACAGCTTAGGACAGTCGCGCAGACGTCCAACGCCAAAGGCGTTCGGCAGGTCCTTGGCCCAAGCGCGCCAGCCACCATGGTGACCACAACGCCATTAGGATGGTCGGCACAAAGCCGAGAGTGAAGGCTTCTGCGCGCGAGACCTGTCCGAAAAGGCCCATGCCCCAGCTTGCAAAGATTGCGGCTAGCACCAAGGAAGTCATCAAGTAGTTGGTGAGGCTCAGACGCCCGATCTTTGCCAGACGTTCACTAACCGCTCCTCCAGGGCCGAAAAACGCCATGGCAAGAGCCGCGTAGGAAAGGCCTAACAGGGTGTCGAACGGGGTCGATAGTATCAGCGCTGACAGAGCTGCAACCGGCGAAGCGAATTCGCTGCTAACGGTCCAAAAACTTAGCCCTAGAAGAGCCGGGATCGCGAGAACCGCACAGATGGCCGCTAACCTCTGCAGCTGAAAGGTGCGCCATTCGCCTTTGAGCAGACCGCACTTCCACAACGCCATGCCCAGCGCCATAGCGGCAAGGTTGATCGGAATCGAAGCGGCCAAAAGACGGAGCTGGCTGGGGATACCGTCGATCCGCCGAAGCACCCGTTCGCCAAACCCTTCTTGCCCTAACCGAATTGCGTATTCGAGCGCGCCCGGATCGCCACCAAACTGGCGCTGTGCGCTGAGGAAGATCGCGCTTCCGGTGCGGCCAGCGTAGAAATCAATCAGCGCGGTACCAAAGGCAACCATACCGCCTCCGACATGGACCACGACCAGGCCGATCGCGATCGCAAAAAGTGCACGGTGGCTGAGCGAAGCGAGCACAGGAATAGCCAGTCCCGCGACAGCATAAGCGCGCAGGACGTCATTGCTGGCAAGCAGCACCGAATGGGCGATTCCGATCATGAAGAGCACTGCCATCCGCGCAAAATGCGCTCGCCAGACTCGAGAGTCTCCTTCGGCCTCGGCCCGCTCTACGAGGATCAAACAGCCCGCGCCGAACAAGATTGCGAACAGTGTGCGGAATTTGTCCTCGACGAATACGAAACTCGCCGTCCAGACCCATCGGTCGATCGGCGTCTCCCAGCCCCAGACAGACGGGTTTACATAGGCCTGAAAAGGAAGCGCGAAGACATAGACGTTCATCCAGACGATCCCGACCACAGCGAGACCACGCAGCGCATCCAATTCAAGGATCCGCATAGACGAAGTGGTTGGGGTACGAGGAGGCATCACCATGTCAGCCGCCTCTTTGAATCAGGCCAATGCGGCCTTCAGCTCATCGACCAGATCGGTCCGCTCCCAAGGGAAACGATCGCCCTCAGCCGTGCGTCCGAAGTGGCCATAGGCCGCGCTCACCCGGTAGATCGGTTTGTTAAGGCCAAGAAGCTCGCGAATACCGCGAGGGGTCAGGCCACCAAGCTTGGCGATACTCTGGATCGCGCGCTCAATCGCAGCATCATCCACTCCAGGCGCGCATGTCCCATGCGTATCGACATAGAGCGACAAAGGCTCGCTCACACCAATCGCATAGGCAATCTGGATCGTGCAGCGTGTCGCGAGACCAGCTGCCACCACATTCTTTGCCAGATAGCGCGTTATGTAGGCCGCGCTGCGGTCAACCTTGGTCGGGTCCTTGCCGCTAAAGGCACCCCCACCATGCGGGCTCGCACCACCATAGGTGTCGACAATGATCTTGCGCCCAGTGAGGCCAGCGTCGCCGTCGGGACCGCCAATGACAAAGCTGCCAGTTGGGTTGATGTGCCACTGCGTTTCATCGGAAAGGAAGCCATCAGGCAAGATGCCTGCAACAACGCCTTTCACGTAATCTTTGAGCTCCGCCTCGCCTTCACCCTCATCATAACCCGGTGCGTGCTGCGTGCTGACAACGACCGCGGTGCAAGCAACTGGCTTGCCATCCTTATAACGCAGAGTGACCTGACTCTTGGCGTCAGGTTCAAGGAAAGGCGCCTTGCCAGAGTGGCGGTCCAGAGCCATTTGCTGCAGGATCTTGTGGCTGTAGTCGAGCGTCGCCGGCATCAAGTCCGGTGTCTCGTCGCAGGCGAAGCCGAACATGATGCCCTGATCGCCAGCGCCTTCATCCTTGTTGGAGCCTTCTTCGCCCGCATCAACACCTTGCGCGATATGCGCCGACTGGCCGTGCAAGTGATTTTCGAATGTCAGCGTCTTCCAGTGAAAGCCGTCTTGCTCATAGCCGATGTCGCGAACGGTCGAGCGCACAGCTTGTTCAATCTCTTCCTTCGCACCGGGCGCCCAGCCGCCATTGACAGCCCAATCCTCGTTATTCTCGTCATACATCGGAGAGCAGCGAATCTCGCCCGACAGGATCACGCGCTGCGTTGTTGTCATCGTCTCGCAAGCGACCCGAGCCTCTGGGTCCTTTGACAGCATAAGGTCGACGATCGCATCCGAGATCTGATCTGAAACTTTGTCAGGATGACCTTCCGAAACGCTTTCAGAAGTGAAGAGATAGTCGCTGCGCATTTAAACTCCCAAGGCCAAGGCCGGTCCAATTTTGGCCCTCCTCCAAGATATAAGGAAAGCTTTATGTCCACTCTCTTGCGCCCTAGCTTTGTGGCTCACGCATCGCAAGCAATCTTGGCACGGTGACGCCAAGCAACCCCACCAAAATGGCCCAAAAGAGCGGTAAAGCATTGCCATATTGCGCGAAAAGCGTGGGTGGCTTTGCGACCGGGATCATCCCCTCGACCTTCCCCGAAACGCCTGACGGGATGTATTTGCGCACAATCCCTTCAGCATCGATTACCGCGCTGATCCCGGTAGTGGTCGAGCGAAGAACGGGAAGTCCTTCCTCAAGCGCGCGCATCCGGGCCTGCGCAAGATGCTGCGGCGGGCCCCAGCTGCCAAACCAGCCATCGTTCGAGGGGTTGAAAAGGTAATCTGGGCGATTGACCCGATCGACCACCTGACCCGAAAATACGATTTCGTAACAGATCTGTACCCCGATCTTGCCGAGCTCGCCAAGATCGAAAGTCTCCGGGCCCGGCCCAGGTTGATAGGGAATAGTCCCAGCGGTCAGCCGCGAGAGACCGATGGCGCTTAGCCAATCCTCTAGCGGAAGGTATTCGCCATAGGGCACAAGATGTGCCTTGGCGTAATGATGCGTTGTCTCGCCTTGAGAGTTGAGCGCAATCACCGAATTGCGCGCCGAAAGTGCTCCTTCGATCCCATCCGGCCGGGTTCCAATGTCCAGATTGACGACGCCGGTGAGCAAAGTCGATTGTTCGCCAATCAACGAGCCGATCCGTTGCCGCGCGATCACGGGGTCGGCAGCGAAAGTGGTCTGGCGATAGTAACGCTGTGGATAGCCCTCTTCGAGATAGTCTGGGATCGCGCTTTCCGGCCAAAATATCACGCGCGGGCGATCGCTGTCGGAGAGAGTCAGATTGGCGGTGCGCTGAAACTGCTCTTCAAACTTGGTGCCGTCATTGATCTCATCTTGCGGGATCAGCGGCTGGACGAGGGTGTAGCGAACCGCACCGTCTTCACCCTGACCAACAGGCAACATCATCGGCGAGATGAGCAATCCTGCAAAGACCACGAACGGCGTGTACCATCGCTTCTTCAAAGTCGCGGAAATGAGCAGCAGCGCCGCGAGCAACAGCACCAAACCTGACAATGCATAGGTCCCAAGCCATGGCAGAAGCACCGCAATTCCGGGCTTGTCCCATCCCCCCAAGAGCATCAGTCCCAAGGGCGGCCAAGGATACCCCGTAAACACCCAGCTCCTCAGCCACTCAGTCACGATCCACGCCGCGGCGAAGACTGCTCCATAGGCAAGTGGCCCTGTCTTGCGCGCGCCCAAATGCGCGATTGTGGCGGCGAGCATCGGATAGAATGCGAGATAAATGCACAATAGCGGCACCGCGACCCAGCCAAGCACCTCCGGCATCTCGCCCTGATATGTAAAGGCCTTGGCGATCCAGTTGTTCGCAAGCGTCAAATGCGCCCAGCCAAATGTCCATCCGCGCCACGCCGCCTGACGCCATGTCGGCGACTGTCGGCAATGCGCGATGAAGAGCGCAAGGGCGGGGAGAGCGATCCACCAGGCATGGAGCGGCGGATAACCGCAGGCTGCCACAAGGCCGAGCAACACAGAAGTCAGCCCCGGCCATGACAACGAGAGTTCCGTGACCCGGCGCCGCAGATTAGCGATCTGACCACCAGTGCTGGCAGCTACGTGGGAGGGTTCGTCCATGGCGCCTTCAGCAGCCATTGTCAGCGCTCCCTACCTAACCGGACTCTGGTCTAGTTCACAGCTTCCAAACTGTCATCGCCATCGGATTTGTCGTTGGCGCTGATAGCGGGGGGCAGGACCGAGGAATCGATCTCGCCCGATGCTTCGTCGGACCCGTTCTTTTCAGGACGCGGCTTACGCGAGCGGCGCTTTGGCTTGGCCCCTTGATCTTCAGCCGTCGCAGCATCGCCTTCGACGCCCTGTGCGCCCTCTTCAGAACCTTGCCCTTCCTGATCGTCGCGCTGATCATCGCGCCGCGAACGCGAGCGGCGGTTGGGCTTGCGGCGATTGTCGCCATCAGCGTTCTTTTCGCCGCTCTTCTCTTCGTCATCAGAACCGTCTTGCGACTGGTTCCTTTCTTCATTGCGCTTTGCCCGAGCCTCTTCCTGACGCGCCTTGTTGTCGGCGATCACGCGGAAATAGTGGTCGGCAAATTGCAGGTAATATTCGGCCTGGACCCGGTCGCCATTGTGCTGGGCGTCCTGAGCAAGCTTCTTGTATTTGTCGAGCAGCTGAGGCGCATTGCCCCGCGCGCGGCTGTCAATCCGGTTTTGGTTGTTCGAACCGCCCTGATTGTTCCGATTGCCGCGACCGCGACGACGATTGTTACGATTGTTATTCAAGGAATATCATCCCTTTAGCGACCTTGGCCTGCCTTTAATCAGCGTGCCTTCGGCCCAAATACCTCTCGGTTTTGCGCCACGAAACGGCGCATGCTCCGTCTTGCTTGTCTTAACCTGGCCAAGGGCGTGCCCTAACGGCTTTCCGACATCAAATGAGGAGCTTAGCCTAGCGATTTGCGCCCTGTGCAAATCGATGGCTGATTCGGAGGTAGCGAGCGGAGACGCTTTTGCCAAGCCCTGACTGATAATTCGTCACCGGAGGACCAAGCACCGTGGCCTTCCTGCAAGATCCATACGAAGTTGCACCTCAAACCCCGAATTGTGCGCCACGGCGGTCACCGCGTCGGCTTGCATGTGGCCAATCTCAAAAATTGCGACCGCATCTTCCTTCATCATTTCGCGCAATTGCGGGATCAGTCTTCGATAGTCTGCGAGACCCTCCGCCCCTGCAAATAAAGCGCTCGCAGGCTCGAAATCGCGCACATCAGGTTCAAGATGCACACCTTCCTCAACATAGGGCGGATTGCACAGGACCAGATCGAACCGGCCCATGTCGAGCGCCCAGTCAGGTTTCGCCCAGCTCGCCTCAACAAAGCGGACCGTTTCGCCCAAAACCCCATGGCGCAGCGCATTGGTGCTGGCGAAGCGAATGGCCTCGAAAGAAGCGTCTACGCCCACACCGCTCGCACCCTCAAGTTCGAGCAAAGCGGTTACCAGCAAAGCTCCGGATCCGGTCCCCAGGTCGATCACACGCGGCAAAGGAGGAGCTTCCTCGAGCGCTGCCTCGATCAAGATCTCACTGTCACCGCGCGGGATCAGGACCCCTGGCCCAACCGCGAAATCGCGTCCGAAGAACTCCTGCAGCCCGGTGATGTAGGCAACCGGCTCATGCGCGGCGCGGCGCTTGATGAGCGCAGCGAAGCCTTCCGGGACCGACTGGTGCATGTGTCCTAGTAGCATGTCAGAACGGCTCACACCCAAAGCATAGGCCATCAGCAACTCTGCATCGAGCCGCGCCGTATCGCTGGTTTCTGCAAGCTTTGCGTGAGCAGCGCGGATGGCTTCAGTAACGCTCGTCACTCGGAGAGTGCCGCCAGCCGCTTACCTTCATCTTCTGCAATCAGCGCATCGACCAGTTCATTAAGGCCCGATCCTGCGAGCACCTCTTCAAGCTTGTGTAGGGTCAGCCCGATACGGTGATCGGTAACGCGGCCTTGCGGGAAGTTGTAAGTGCGGATGCGTTCGGAGCGGTCGCCCGATCCCACCATCGCCTTACGCGCCTCAGCTTCAGCCCCTTGGGTCTCGTCGCGCATCTTCTCATAAAGCCGCGCGCGCAGCACTTGCATCGCCTTCTCGCGGTTCTTGTGCTGGCTGCGCCCGTCCTGACAGGTGACGACAAGCCCGGTTGGCTCGTGCGTGATGCGGATCGCGGAATCCGTCGTATTCACGTGCTGACCGCCCGCACCTGAGGCGCGATAGGTGTCGATTTTGAGATCACCCGGATCGATTTGGACATCGACCTCGTCAGGCTCAGGCAAAACTGCCACGGTCGCTGCGGAAGTGTGGATCCGCCCGCCGCTCTCTGTCACAGGCACGCGCTGTACGCGGTGCACGCCGCTTTCAAATTTGAGCTTCGCGAAGACACCGCTGCCGGTAATGTTGGCGACTATCTCCTTGAAGCCCCCGACTTCGGACGCGCTCATACTGACAGGCTCGACTTTCCAGCCCTGCTCGCTCGCGAACTTCTCGTACATGCGGAAGAGGTCGCCTGCGAACAGCCCTGCCTCGTCCCCGCCTGTGCCCGCACGAATTTCGAGCATCGCGGGCTTCGCATCGGCGCTGTCACGCGGAAGCAAAGCGACAGCAAGCGAGTGTTCGAGATCGGGCAGGCGGGCACGGATGTCGGCGAGTTCTTCTTCTGCCATCGCCTTCATCTCAGGATCGGTGAGCATCTCTTCGAGGCCGCCGATTTCCTCACGCATCGACTTCACTTCAGCAGCAATCTTGGCGACGGGTTCCAGCTCCGCATAGTCGCGGCTGGCAGCGACAAACTCCTCGCCCTCCAACGTGCCCGAAGCCATCCGCGCTTCGAGCTCGGCAAAGCGATTGGCGATCTGATCGAGGCGTTCGGGTGGGATTTGCATTTAATCAGCATCCGATGCGATTCGGACTTCTTCTTCGAGCGCGTCAATCTGATCGCCAAGTTCGTTGAGGTCTTCGTCAAAGCGGAGATCCCAGGCTTTCTCAATAATCTCGCTGATTGAAAGGCCAGTTTGTTCCCCGGTCTTCAGATCTTTGAACTGAAGCAGGCCGGACGTGAGTTCATCATCCCCTATTATAATAGCAGCGTGTGCGCCCGCCTGATCCGCCCGATTGAAACGCTTCTTCATATTTCCGCGCGCGAAAATCTCAGCCGAAAACTTAGTCATGCGAAGGGTTTGCGCGACTTCGATTGCCTTAAGCTCCGCCTCAGCACCAATCGGAATGACCGCAAGTTCAACTGGCTCTACTTCCAGGTCCCCAACCAACATAGCCAGCCGTTCAATCCCGGCCGCCCAGCCGACCGCCGGCGTCGCGCTACCGCCGAGGCTTTCCATTAGGCCGTCATAGCGCCCTCCGCCCAGCACAGTGCTCTGCGCACCCAGAGCGTCTGCGGCGGCGGAGCCTTCGTCTGGAATGAACTCAAACGCCGTGTGGCGATAATAGTCGAGCCCGCGCACGAGGCTTTCGGCGCGCTTCCAGGCAACGCCTGCTGCATCGAGGCCGCTGGTGACACTGTCGAAAAAGGCCAACGCGTCGTCCGACAGGAACTGATCGATCTTGGGAGCATCAGCCACAAAAGCCCGGTCGCGAGGGTCTTTACTGTCGAGAATCCGGAGCGGGTTCTTCGCCAACCGCTCTTGAGAGTCCTCGGACAGCTCCCCCTTCACCGCGCCGAAATAGCCGATCAGACCGGCGCGCCAGGCATCGCGGCTTTCCGCATCGCCCAAAGTGTTGAGATGGAGCGTGACGCCCTCAATTCCCAGCTCCTTCAAAAGCTGATCCGCCATCGCGAGCAACTCGACATCGGCTTGCGGCTCGGCCGCCCCAATAATCTCTGCATCGATCTGGTGGAATTGGCGGTAGCGGCCCTTTTGCGGGCGCTCATAGCGAAACAGTGGTCCGTGCGTTGCAACCTTCAAGGGCGCGTGCTGCTGCCAGCCATTGGTGAGGAATGCGCGCGCAATCCCGGCGGTGAATTCGGGGCGCAAGGTGAGCGAATCGCCCCCGCGATCCTCAAACGAATACATCTCCTTGGAGACCACATCGGTGGTCTCACCAATCGCGCGGCTGAACACCTCAGTCTTCTCGAACACCGGCATTTCCACCCGGCGAAAACGGTAGAGTTTGCGCACGCGTTCAAAGGTTTCGACGACAAAGGCAAAGGCCTCTGCATCGGTCCCGAAAATGTCCTGAGTGCCGCGAATGGCCTTTGGAGTGTTCTTACCCATCAGGCGCAGTTAGGCGAAGGTCGAACTTGCCGCAATATCAAGAGCAAGCTATCGCGCGGCCCGAGCCTTTTGGGAGAGGGGCAAAGAACACGCCTTTTATTCTTACAGGAACCCATAATGCGCATCGACAAGATCCCAACCGGCAGCAATCCCCCTGACGATCTCAACGTGATTATCGAGGTCCCTACAGGCGGAGAACCGGTCAAATATGAGTTCGACAAGGAAAGCGGCGCGCTGTTTGTCGACCGCATTTTGCACACTCCGATGCGGTATCCAGCCAATTATGGTTTTGTCCCGCACACTTTGTCGCCCGACGGCGACCCGCTCGACGCTCTGGTGATCGCGCGCTCGCCCTTCATTGCAGGCTGCGTCGTGAAGTCGCGTCCGATTGGCGTGCTCAACCTCGAAGACGAGCATGGCGGGGATGAAAAGCTCGTCTGCGTGCCGGTCGACACGACTTTTCCCTATTATTCAGATGTGGGCGAAACGAAAGATCTGCCCTCGATCATCATGAGCCAGATCGAGCACTTCTTTACCCACTACAAGGATCTCGAAGCCGAGAAATGGGTTCGGATCGGAAAATGGGGAAACCGCGCTGAGGCACGGCAGATCGTGATTGAGGCTATCGAGCGCGCGGCGGCTTAAGCCCGGCCTCAATCGCTCAATTGCACTTTAGGTCGGTTTCAGAGAATAAGCTTGAAGATGCCAGTCAGCGTGAGCGGAAGAATAATCGCAAGCGCCCAAAGGCCCGTAATGTCGCGCTTGAAAGCCGTAGCATGGGCTTCGTTTGCAGCTTCCGCATCGCTCATGCCGGTCCAACGCTTCTCATACCAGCGGCAGGCTGGAATGATGGCCGCGACAAGAATGACGAGAGCGAAATAGGGGAAGATCGAGTTCATGCCGTCGCTCAATGCTTTGACGGTCATGAAGATTTGCAGGCCGGTATAGACCAAAAGAGCATAAGCAACGTGATCGCTCATCGACTTTCGCCAGTCACGAACGGGCGCCTGTTCAGCGGTCTCGCTCGCTTTCTCGTGCGACAACTCATTCATATTTTCCGCTCCCCAACGGTTTCCACACGGCAGACTATTCCAAAAAGCGCTTCGTGTTGCAAGCTTGGTAACCAAACCTAGAAGCGACTTGCGCATTTTGCATGTCCAAACCTGCAAGCCTCCGGGTTCGCTGCGTTTTCTGCGCCAAACCGGTCTTGATGAGGGTCAGCCTTTAGGCCGAAAGCAAAAATCTTGCCAAAATGGGTCTTCCAGCCCTTCCCTGCCTGCGCGACAATGCTAAGTGATAGACAAATGAGCGAGTCACACACCCTAGACCAGCCTGATGCGCAAGCGAGCAAAGTCAGCACTGACGCGTCCGTGCCCCTTCCTGAAGAAGGTGGGTTGGAAGTCATCTCAATCGCCAAGAGCTACGACAAACGCGCCGTTCTCACCGATATCTCACTGACGGTGGGCAAGGGCGAAGTGCTCGGTTTGCTCGGACCTAATGGTGCCGGCAAAACCACGTGTTTCTACTCGATCATGGGTCTGGTGAAGCCTGATTCCGGCCGCATCCTGATGGATGGTGAAGACGTTACCAACCTGCCAATGTATCGCCGCGCGATCCTTGGCCTCGGCTATCTCCCGCAGGAAACCAGTATTTTTCGCGGCATGACTGTCGAACAAAATATCAATTGTGTGCTCGAAATGGTCGAGCCTGACGCTTCCACACGCAAGGATGAGCTAGAGCGGCTGCTAGGCGAATTCGGCCTTACGAGGCTGCGTGAAAGCCCCGCCATGGCGCTGTCCGGTGGTGAACGTCGTCGCTGTGAGATCGCCCGAGCGCTCGCTGCCAAGCCTTCGATCATGCTGCTCGACGAACCATTTGCCGGGATTGATCCGCTTTCGATCAGCGACATCCGCGATCTTGTGAAGGACTTGAAGCGGCGCGGCATCGGCGTGCTGATCACAGATCACAATGTCCGCGAAACGCTCGATATCGTTGATCGCGCATGCATTATATATGGTGGACAGGTTCTCTTTGCTGGCACCCCGGAAGACCTGGTTGCGGATGAGAATGTGAAGCGGCTCTATCTTGGCGAGGGCTTTACGCTTTAGGCCTGCTCTATGGCTCTCGGTCCCCGCCTAGACCTTCGCCAATCTCAGCAGCTGGTGATGACGCCGCAGCTGCAGCAGGCGATCAAGCTGCTGGCGGCTTCCAATCTCGAGATCGAGACATTCATATCGGATGCGTTGGAGACCAATCCGCTGCTAGAAGCAGGCGCAGTATCTCGCGAAGACACAGGCCCCTCAAGCGAACCTGACGATATTCCGCGTGAGGAGTTCACCGCGGATCAGCTTATGGGGCAAGCGCAGGGCGAGTATGAAGCGCCGCTTGATATCGACGTCAGCGCGCTAGACCGCGATCGCGACACAGGAGAAGGCGCCAACCCAACACTATCCAGCGCTGCGACTGGCGGCGATGCGGAATGGGGTTCCGCAGCGGGAGGGGGCGGCGGCCTTGAGCTTCCCGAGATAGAATCCAACCGTGCTGCAGAATTATCGCTTCAGGAGCATCTCGAAAGCCAGATCGGCGCGCTCGCTTGCAATGACAAAGAAGCGTTCATCGCTCAGCATATTGCTGGGCGGATCGACGATGCAGGCTACTTCCTGACGGACCTGCGCGATCTGGCGTTCGATTTGGGAGTGAACCTGGAAGACGTGGAAGATGCGCTCGAAGTGATCCAGATGTGCGATCCCACCGGAGTTGGTGCTCGTGATCTGGCGGAGTGTTTGCGGCTCCAAGCCCGCGAAGCGGACCGGCTCGACCCCTGCATGGCCACACTGATCGACAACCTCGAACTCGTTGCCAAAGGCGAGGTCGCGAGGCTCAAACGCCTGTGCAAAGTCGACGACGAAGACTTTGCCGATATGCTGCAGGAGCTGCGCGAGTTTGATCCCAAGCCTGGTTTAGCCTTTGCCCCCTCTGCCAGCGAAGCCGTTGTGCCGGACGTGTTGCTTAGTGCGACCGAAAGCGGGGGGTGGGACATTAAGCTCAATGAAGAGACGCTGCCCCGGCTTGTTGTCAATCGGAGCTATTATGTCGAGCTCGGCGGCGAAAGCGGCGCGCAAGAGGCCGACGCAGAAACACAAGGCTGGCTTAAGGAGAAGCTCGCGGATGCGCATTGGTTGATCCGGGCGCTGGACCAACGGCAAAAGACTATCCTCAAGACAGCGTCAGAAATTGTGAAGCAGCAGGACGGCTTTTTCAGGCGCGGCGTCTCCGAATTGCGCCCGCTGACTTTGCGAGAGGTGGCAGAACAGATCGAAATGCATGAAAGCACAGTCAGCCGCGTTACCAGCAACAAATATCTGTGGTGCGAACGCGGTACCTTTGAGCTCAAATACTTCTTTTCAAGCGGGGTTGCCAGGATCGGGGGCTCCGGAGATGGCGAAGGCGCTTCGTCCGAAGCGATCAAGGCGCGGATCAAGGCGCTGACCGATGCCGAAGACCCCAAGAAAGTGCTCTCCGACCAGAAGCTTGCGGATATGCTGAATGAAGAAGGGTTCGATCTGGCGCGGCGCACTGTAGCCAAATATCGGGAAGCGATTGGGATCGGATCGAGCGCGCAGCGACGGCGCGCAAAGAAGCTGGCAAATTTGTGATTTGTTAAACTATCACAACGGTTTGTTAGGACCGCTTACTCCGCCGACGGCGCAGCGTATCAAATGGCCCTAGACCGTCGCGCTGTGACAGGACCGCGCGAATTCACCTGTGACTCAAAAGACTCACAAATTTTCCGACCAATCCATTTACGTGACGTTAACCTTTTCCGTTCAGACCTTGCGTGGTTAATACGAGGCAACACCTCTTAGCGAGGAGTTACCGCGCAAGTGATGTCCGCCACTATGGGGCAATTAGGGGACCGAAAATGCGAGTTCTGCTGATCGAAGACGAGCCGACAACCGCCAAGGCGATCGAGCTCATGCTTACGACTGAAGGTTTTAACGTCTACTCGACCGATTTGGGCGAGGAAGGCCTCGATCTGGGTAAGCTGTATGATTACGACATTATCCTGCTCGACCTTAATTTGCCGGATATGCACGGCTATGATGTGCTCAAAAAACTGCGCGTCGCCAAAGTGCAAACGCCCGTTCTGATCCTTTCAGGCATTGCCGAAATGGACAGCAAGATCCGCTCCTTCGGCTTCGGCGCCGACGATTACGTGACCAAACCTTTCCACCGCGAAGAACTGGTTGCCCGCATCCACGCTGTGGTGCGTCGTTCGAAAGGCCACAGCCAGTCGATCATCCGCACCGGAAAGCTCGCTGTGAACCTCGATGCGAAAACCGTCGAAGTCGATAGCGCCCGCGTCCACTTGACCGGCAAAGAATATGCCATGCTCGAGCTCTTGAGCTTGCGCAAAGGCACCACGCTCACCAAGGAAATGTTCCTCAACCACCTTTATGGTGGCATGGATGAGCCTGAACTCAAGATCATCGACGTCTTTATTTGCAAGCTGCGCAAGAAATTGAGCCATGCTTGCGGCGGCGAAAACTACATCGAAACCGTCTGGGGTCGTGGCTATGTGCTGCGCGATCCGCAGGACGAAGCCGAAGCCGCTTAAACTTCGACTACCCGAGAAATGGAAAACGCCCGGCGGCCTTTTGGCTTGCCGGGCGTTTTTCCATCCGAAATGGAGAGGGTTTATCGCGCTTTATCCGCGCCTAAAAACGCGCTGAAATCGCCACCTGTAGGCTCCTGAAACAGGCGCAGGCCAAATTCAGGGGCGATGGCGAGCAAGTGGTCGAAAATGTCGGCCTGAATGCCCTCATAGACTTCCCAGCCCGTCGTGTTGGTGAAGCAATAGATCTCAATCGGTAGGCCCTGAGGTCCCGGCGGCAATTGTCGCACAAGCAAAGTAAATCCGTCATCGATGCGAGGATGCCAGCCGAGATAGGCCTGAATATAGGCGCGGAATGTGCCGATATTGGTCAGCCTGCGCGCATTGACCGGCGCATCCTCACCCGCAAGCTCCTTGGCATTCCACTCGGCAACCTCTTCGCGTTTCGCCTCAAGATAAGGCTTGAGCATCTTAAACTTCTTCAGATCGATCACTTCCTCGTCAAAAAGGAAGCGGATAGTGTTCTGGTCGAGGACGATGCTGCGCTTGATCCGGCGACCGCCGCTCTCCGCCATGCCACGCCAGTTTTGGTAGGCGTCAGAAACCAATCTGTGCGTCGGGATCGTAGTGATTGTCTTGTCGAAGTTCTGAACCTTGACCGTGTGGAGCGAGATATCGACCACATCGCCATCCGCACTCATGCTCGGCATGGTGATCCAGTCGCCGACGCGAAGCATGTCATTGGTGGTCAGCTGAACCGATGCGACTAGGCTAAGGATGGTGTCTTTGAACACCAACAACAGCACCGCTGTGATCGCGCCAAGTCCCGAGAGCAGGAGCAATGGTGATTGGTCGATTAGGACCGAAATCAAGATGATCGCAGCCCCGCAAAGAACCACGATCTTGATGAGCTGTATAAAGCCCTTGATCGGGCGGTTGCGCGAACGCGGTAGACGCTCATAGACTTCGTTGGCGTAGGTCAGCGCTTTGACGATAGCCATCGCGACCGAGATGACAATCAGCGCCTGGGCCGTGTTGCCTATGATCGCGTAGACCTCGTCCGCCAGATGCGGGATCAACTCAATGCCGTTCGAGATGACAAGCAAGGGTGCGGCAGTGGCCAGCCACGTCGCCGATTGGTCAATCGTCTTGGTGCGTTGATCGAGGTAAGGTTCCGCAACGCGCAGGATCACTGACTTCAGAACATAGTTCAAAGTCAGCGACGCTGCGCCGAGCAGAAGCCAACCAATTGCTGACTGCAACCACCAGGGTTGCGCGTAAAATGTCTCGGAGAGCTGTTCCATCATTGCGCGCGATATAGGAATGAGGCGGTGCGCCTCAAGCGGCATATGCCAAAAGCTGTGATCTGCGGACTGGACAAGCCCTGCCCGCTGGCATTAGCGCCCCACTCCATGAGTGCATTCAAAGAAGGCGATCCCACAACTTTAAGCCGGCTCTATGGCCGCAGCGTTGGCAAACCCCTGCGCGCAAAACAGCAGGGGCTGGTCGACAATCTGCTGCCTCAGATCGCGGTGCCGAGCGAGGGTCCCGTAACTGCCGAAGCTCTTTTCGGCGAGGATTGCCCCTTACATTTCGAGATCGGCTTCGGCGGCGGAGAACACCTAGCTTACCGCGCCGACCTGCTGCCCAATCACGGACTGATTGGCGCAGAGCCTTTCCTCAACGGGGTCGCGCAGGCTTTGAGCCATGTGGACGAGCAGAAGCTGTCCAATGTCCGTATCCATCATGGCGATGCGATTGAAGTGCTCCAGCGTATCCCGGACCAAGCCTTGCTCATGGTGTATCTGCTGCACCCCGATCCCTGGCCCAAGAACAAGCATGCTAAGCGGCGGATGATGAACGATGGCCCAGTGCAGCTGATCGCAGACAAGCTAAAGCCCGGAGGGGAATTTCGCTTTGGCACCGATCATCCCATTTATGTCCGCCACGCATTGATGGTGATGCAACGCTTTACCGATGAGTTCGAGTGGGTCGTCGAAGCTCCCAAAAGCTGGCAGAACCGACCATCAGGCTGGTGCGAAACCCGCTACGAGCAGAAGGCGCGCGAGACCTTTGGGCACGAGGTGTGGTATTTTCGGTTTCGGCGGACGGGCTGAGGGTCAAGGGTCGCAAGTTACATGGCGCAGCAAACCAGCTGGACGCGCAAAGCGGCTGAACTTGCTACGACGGCCATGTTCTGGATCACCGCCATCGCGGTGTTCATCTCGGCGATGTCGACCGAAGCTATAGACAATGGCTTCGTCGCCTTTCTCGCTATCAGCGCAATGAGCTTTATCGCCACATTCGTGCACGAGATCGGTCACGCAGCGGTCGCTAATCGGCGCGGGGCGCAGATCAACATGATAGCCGTTCTGCCCTTTGCCTTCGCGCCGCCGACGCGAAAGTTTTCAATCATGCGAGAACGGCGAGGCGGAGATATTGCAGGCTTTGTTAGCTACAATTTCCCCGACGATTGCGGGACGCGCCGGGACGAGATGGCAATCGCTGCGGCGGGTCCGGTGTGGAATTTGGTCTGTGCCGGGCTGCTCATCCTGGCGTTGGTCGTGACTGCACCTCACTCCCCGCCCACATCGCCGATGACTTCCCTTGAGCCCGCAATCGTGGCCTATGAAGAAGGCGAGCCGCGCTCAATGGGATCGCCAGTTCCCCTACCCACACAAGAGGTTCTGGAGCGACCCATAGAGCGGGAGAAGGCAAGGCTCCGCGCGCAATGGTGGCTGGATTGGATCGAAAGCCTGATCCAAGTGCTGATTGCAGTCTCGATAGCCTCAGGATTCCTGAATCTCCTACCCTACAGAGGCAGTGATGGAGCCATCATCCTTGAACACTGGCGCTGGCTGCGCGGGAAGGCTTAGCCAACAACCCCGGCACTCGCGAGCACCGCCAGCGTCAGCACATCTGGCGCAATCGCGGTCATCGGAGCGATCTGGACCGGCTTTTCCATGCCGAGCAGCATTGGTCCAACCGTCGTGTTTGCGCCCAGCTCGCGCAGGAGCTTGGCTGATAGGTTGGCCGATTGCAGGCCGGGCATGACCAAGACATTGGCCGGACCGGAAAGGCGGCTGAAGGGGTAAAGCCCCATAACCTTGGGGTTGAGCGCGGCATCGGGTGCCATCTCGCCTTCATATTCAAAGTCGCAGCCATCGCGGTCGAGGATAGCCACCGCCTCGCGGATATTGCTGAGCCATTGACCCGAAGGATTGCCAAAGGTCGAATAGGACAGGAACGCAACGCGCGGCTCATGCCCCATGCGGCGCGCCACCGCGGCGGTTTCCTTGGCAATATAGGCGAGCTCCTCTGACGAGGGCCGCTCGTTGATCGTTGTGTCAGCGAGAAAGGTCGTGTGGTTCTTGCCGATCATCATGTGGATACCAAAGGGCAGCGCGTCTGGCTTCTTATCGAGCACCAGGTTCACCTCGCGCATGGTCTGCGCATATGTGCGGGTAAGGCCCGAGATGAGCCCGTCGCCATGGCCCAGCGCAACCAGCAAAGCCGCAAAAACGTTGCGCTCCTGATTGACCATCCGCCGCACATCGCGCTCGGTGTAACCGCGCCGCTGAAGACGATTGTAGAGGTAATCAACCATCGCCGGGACATGCTTGGAATCGGCCGAGTTCTGGATCTCGAAGCTTCCGGGATCGCTGACCGAGAGTTGGTGCAGCTTGTCGAGCACGGCCTTAGTCCGACCGACAAGGATCGGTGTGCCATAACCAAAGTCTCGGAACTGGATCGCCGCGCGCAGCACCACTTCTTCTTCGGCCTCGGCAAACACCATACGCTTGGGGTTGGATTTGGCTTCGTTATAAACCCCGGTGAGCACCGAAGTCGTTGGGTTGAGGCGAGACTTCAACGCATGGCGATATTCATCGAAATCCTCGATCTTCGCCTGCGCGACGCCGGAGTCCATTGCCGCCTTGGCGACCGCTGAGGAAACCACCTCGATCAAACGCGGATCAAACGGAGCGGGAATGATATAGTCGGTGCCGAATTTCTGGTTCTTGCCATAAGCGCTCGCGACCTCTTCAGGCACACGCTCGCGCGCCAGCTCTGCGATTGCTGTGGCAGCGGCCACTTTCATCTCTTCGTTGATCGTCGTCGCCTGAACATCAAGCGCGCCGCGGAAGATAAAAGGAAAGCCGAGCACGTTGTTGACCTGGTTCGGAAAATCGCTTCGCCCTGTGGCGATGATCGCATCGGGACGCACGGCCTTGGCCTCATCGGGCATGATCTCAGGCGTTGGGTTGGCCATTGCGAATATGATTGGCTTGTCTGCCATCTTCTCGACCCATTTTGGCTTAAGCGCACCCGCTGCCGAGAGCCCCAAGAAGATATCGGCGTCGACCAACGCCTCTTCGAGACTGCGCGCTTCGGTCTTGACCGCATGCGCACTCTTCCACTGGTCGACGTTGTCGCGGCCGGGATAGATTGGTCCTGATCGGTCGCACACAATCACGTTTTCGTGCGGGACCCCAACTGACTTGATCAGCGCGGTGCAAGCGAGCGCAGAGGCGCCCGCCCCATTGACCACCATCTTCACATCTTTCAGGTCCCGACCGGTCAGGTGGCAGGCATTGATCAATCCAGCGGCAGCAATGATCGCAGTGCCGTGTTGGTCATCATGCATGATCGGAATGTTCATCCGTTCGCGCAGAGCCGCTTCGATGATGAAGCATTCGGGCGCCTTGATGTCTTCAAGGTTGATACCGCCAAAGCTGGGCTCCATCAGCGCAACCGCTTCGATGAAAGCCTGCGGATCTTCGGTGGCAAGTTCGATATCGATCGAATCCACGTCGGCAAAGCGTTTGAACAGGACTGCCTTGCCTTCCATCACCGGTTTTGAGGCAAGCGCGCCAAGATTACCGAGCCCCAAGATGGCCGACCCATTGGAAATCACTGCTACAAGATTGGCTTTAGCGGTGTAGCGGGCAGCGAGCGATGGGTCAGCAGCGATGGCTTCTACGGGGACGGCAACGCCTGGCGAATAAGCAAGACTCAGGTCCCGCTGCGAGGTCATCGGCTTGGTTGCTACGACCTCAAGCTTACCTGGCCGGATGGTCTCGTGATAAAACAAAGCTTCGCGGCTGGTGAAACCGCCCTTCGGCGCAGAATCGTCTGTGTCTGCCATGACTAAGCCCCTTCACGTCCGTCGTAGTTCATGTTTGCGAGCGGCTTAGCCCGCCTGCGTTGCAGATGATAGAGCTGAGTGGCGCCGAAGGGGTTCCCTGAACACTGGGTCACGTCAACGCGCTGGATAAGTCGATGCCTTCGACTCCCGAATCGCTAACGCTCTCGCTAGGCCACAAGGATGGCTGCAAGTGCATCTGGCAAACCCACTCCAATGATGGAGCAATATCTCGCGCTCAAGCGTGAGGCGCCGGACTGCCTCTTGTTCTACCGAATGGGTGACTTTTTCGAACTGTTCTTCGACGATGCGAAGGTTGCTTCGGAGATTCTCGACATCGCACTGACCTCGCGCGGAGAGCATGATGGCGCCCCCGTAGCGATGTGCGGTGTGCCAGTGCATTCGGCGGAAGGATATCTCGCACGGCTCATTAAAGCAGGCCAACGCGTCGCGATCGCTGAGCAAGTCGAAACGCCAGAAGAGGCAAAGGCCCGTGCCAAGCGCGAGGGCAAACCAGTTTCGAAAGCGCTGGTGGCGCGCGATATCGTCCGCTTTGTCACCGCCGGAACGCTTACCGAAGAGGCCCTGCTCAATCCGCGTCAGTCGAACCGATTGGTCGCGCTTGCTGAAGTGCGTGGTACTGTCGGGCTTGCTGCCTGCGATATCTCAACCGGAGCCATGGAGCTGAGCGAATCTGCGCCATCAATGCTTAGCGCTGAGCTGGCCCGGCTGGGTGCCACTGAAGTGGTCGTACCGGAAGGGTTTGCATACGCCCCGGATGACGCCTCCGCATATGCGGCCAGCGCCTTCGCTAGCGATAGCGGTGCTGGCCGTTTGAAGAGCCTGCATGGTGTCTCAACGCTTGATGGGTTTGGCGATTTTTCGCGCGCCATGTTGGCGGCAGCAGGCGGGCTCATTTCCTATCTCGACCATGTTTCTCGTGGTTCGCTGCCTTTGCTCCTCCCTCCGGTATCGCGCGCGCGGGCGGCCGGCTTGGTGATGGACGAAGCGACGCGCGCAAGCCTGGAAATCCTCGAAAGCCAGTCCGGTGGCCGCAGTGGCAGTTTGATCGCGGCGATTGACCGCTGTTCAACCGGGGCAGGATCGCGTCTGCTGGCTGAGGACTTAGCTGCGCCTCTGCTCGACCGAGCGTCGATCGAGGCGCGTCTGGCGCTGGTCCAATTCTGGCACGCGCGCCCGATTGAGCGCGCCGATCTGCGCGATGCTCTGCGAGCCCTTCCCGACATCAGCCGAGCTCTGGGCCGAGTTGTGGCCGGTCGCGGGTCACCTCGCGATCTGGGGCAGATCCGCGATGGGCTAGGCGAAGCATGGCGGCTCTATGAATGGCTTACGCGCGAAGCGGATCGGCCCGCTTTGCTTAACGAGCTGCTCCCCGCCCTCACAGGGCATGGTGCGCTAACTGACCTACTCACTCGCGCGCTCGTTGCCTCCCCACCAACCGAACGGACCAATGGCGGCTACATCGCGGAGGGCCATGATGCCTCGCTCGACGAATTGCGCGAGGTTTCCGGCAATGCCCGGCGGGCGATTGCCGCGATGGAAGCGCGGTATCGTGAGGAGACAGGGATCGCCTCACTCAAGATCAAGCATAATGGAGTGTTGGGCTATTTCATCGAAGTACCAAGCCGTTTTGGCGATACGTTGATGGCGCCCGACAGCGGCTTCACCCATCGCCAGACCATGAAGGGAGCGGTGCGGTTCAACTCTCTGCAATTGCACGAGGAAGCATCGCGCATATCGGAAGCAGGTGGGCGAGCCCTCGCCGCTGAGGAAGCGCATTTCGAAGAATTGGTTGAGGCAGTCCATGCCGCGCGAGAACAAATTGCTAAGACCGCGAGCGCGTTGGCGCGGATCGACGTCTCCGCAGGCAATGCCGAACGTGCAAGCGAAGGGGATTGGGCCTGCCCAAGCGTCTCGGATGACGCCGGATTGAGCATCCAAGGCGGCCGGCATCCAGTTGTGGAAGCGGCGCTGATCAAGGCTGGTGAGCGCTTCGTCGCCAATGATTGCAATCTGTCTCAAAGCGACCGGTTGTGGCTCATCGGCGGACCGAATATGGGCGGCAAGTCGACCTTTTTGCGACAGAACGCGCTGATCGTGTTGATGACTCAAGCGGGATGCTTCGTCCCTGCCATGTCGGCGGATATCGGCATCGTCGACCGTTTGTTCAGCCGGGTTGGCGCTTCGGACAATCTGGCTCGAGGTCGCTCCACATTCATGGTTGAGATGGTCGAAACTGCAGCAATTTTGAGCCAAGCGACACAAAGCAGCTTTGTCATCCTCGATGAAGTTGGTCGTGGTACGTCGACCTATGACGGTCTCGCGCTTGCTTGGGCAGTGGTTGAAGCCGTGCATTCGCGGATTGCGTGCCGATGCCTGTTCGCGACCCATTATCATGAGCTGGCGCGGTTGGCGGAGACTTGTGAGGCGCTTTCTCTCCACCATGTCCGAGCGCGTGAGTGGAAGGGTGATTTGGTGCTCCTCCACGAATTGGCAGAGGGGCCCGCCGATCGCTCCTATGGTCTTGCTGTCGCGAAGCTGGCAGGCGTGCCAGCGCCGGTCGTGAAGCGCGCGCGACACGTGCTGGAGAAGCTCGAAGCAGCGCGTAATGAGACTGGAGGTCTCGCCGCAGGGTTGGGCGAATTGCCACTCTTCGCCGCAGCAGCCGAAGTCGAACAGGTTGCGCAGACCCCAAATGAAGCGCTCGCAGACCGGCTAAGCTCAACCGATTTGGACGCGCTCAGCCCCCGAGAAGCCCTTGAATTACTTTACGAATTGAAACGCAGCCTCGACTAGATCTTGTCCTATGGCAACCCGGCAGATTGGTCTGCACCAAACCTTAACTCTCTTGCCGCTATCACCCACGCCATGTCTAGAGGTATTGCAGACACTCGAGTGGCGCTTGGCTTTGCCGGTGCAGTGATCGTTCTGGCGGTGGTCGGAGCGACGAGTATGGATTATCTCGTTCCTGCATTCCAGGACGAGGAGGCCGAGGAGCAAGTGGCTGAAGGCGCGCCTGAGACTGCGCCGTCACCGCGGGCGGAACCGACACCCGTCACCACTTGGGCCGATGACGGCAGCGTTGCCGATGACTGGGGCGCAGCGGCGGCTGCGACGCCGACCAACTCGCGTGGCTTTGTCAATGGCTCACGCGGTGGGAGCGGCGAGATTGAAGGAAGCTTTGGCGGCTTCTCTCCACAAGCAAGCGGCAGCTCTCAAAGCAGTCAGCCCGGCGGACCGCGCTCTTCGCGCACCGCCAGAGGCGGTGGGGGCAGCAGGATCGCAAGCGGTGCCGCTCCTGGTGCGCCAAGGGTGGGACCACCCGGTGGCGCTGCCGAAGCACCGCTGGCCTCGCGACGTTAAAGTCTCAGCAAATCGGAAGCGTCGCCTAACGCGTTGGGACAGGTGCTTCGCCTGAATAATCGTAGAAGCCGCGCCCGGTCTTACGACCTAACCAACCCGCTTCAACATATTTTACCAATAAGGGCGCAGGCCGGTACTTGGTGTCACGCGTGGTCTTGTAGAGCACCTTGATAATGTCGAGGCATGTGTCGAGCCCGACGAAATCCGCCAGTTGGAGCGGCCCCATCGGATGGTTGAGGCCAAGTCGGCAGCCCTTGTCGATATCCTCGATCCCAGCGGTGGACTGACCCAGAACAAAGACCGCCTCGTTGATCATCGGCAGCAATATGCGATTGACGACGAAACCGGGCTCGTCCTGACTAAGCACGACTTGCTTGCCCAGGCCTTCGGCAAAGGCAGTAACCCGATCGGTCGTCACGGCCGCGGTTGCAAGGCCGGGAATGACTTCGATCAGACCCATGACTGGCACAGGATTGAAGAAGTGGAGACCGATGAAACGTTCGGGATCAGGAGAGTGGTTCGCCATACGGGTGATCGGGATCGAACTGGTGTTCGAGGCCATGATCGCAGTGGGTCCAAGCACCTTGCCAGCGCTTTCAAAGATCGCGTTCTTGATCTCCTCGCGCTCGGTCGCTGCTTCGATGATGAGATCAGCCCCTTCCATCGGCGCATAATCCGCGATCGGTTCGATTTTGGCGAGGAGCTTTTCTGCCACATCGGCTTCGATCTTGCCGCGTCCAACGAGCTTGGTGACGGACTTGTCGATCTTGGCTTTGCCTGCCGTTGCAGCGGCGAGGTCGATGTCTGATAGCATCACCTCCATTCCGTGGGCGGCAACAGTCTGAGCGATGCCGGTCCCCATTTGGCCAGCTCCGATGACAGCGATTTTCCGCATGGCAATTCCCTTCGCAAGTGCAGCAAGGGGCGCTCCCTAGCGGGGAAGTTCGGCGCTGGCTAGGTCAGCACTGGCTATTTGCTAGCGGTTTGCTCCGGGCACCCACTTCACATCCGCCTTTCCGCCATCGTTCAAGATGCGCGCGAGCACGAAGAGAAGGTCGGATAGACGGTTGATATAGGCAAGCGCAGCGGGATTGACCGGCATCACATCGGCGAGCGCTGTCATTGCGCGCTCTGCTGCCCGGGTGGCTGCGCGAGCAACATGAACCCGGGCCGCGGCTTCGCTGCCGCCTGGAAGAACAAAGCTCGTGAGCGGCTCCAATTGGTCATTGAGAGCGTCGATCTGTGTTTCGAGCCATTCGGCTTGCCCTGGAACCATTCGCAGGACCATCTCCGAAGGTCTCCAATCTCCATCTGCTGCCGGAGTGGCAAGGTCGGCCCCAAGGTCAAACAGGTCATTTTGTACCCTGGTCAACTGAGCGGAATGCATCGCATCCTCGATCGCGCATATGGCGAAACCGATCGCGCTGTTCGCTTCGTCAACAACGCCAATGGCAGCGATCCGGGCTGAATGTTTGGGTGACCGAGACCCGTCGACGAGGCCGGTTGTCCCGTCATCGCCTGTTCGAGTGTAAATCTTGTTGAGTTTGACCATCAGCTTCCGCTGGCGAGCAAGGCGAACAGCGCAACCACACCGATGGCAAGCGCCTGATACTTGATCCGCGAGAACATCGCTTTGTTCTGCATCATCTGCATTTCCGTGACGGTCTCGCCCTCACCGCTTTCAAGATCAATCTTGGTCGTCTTCAGAAACGCAACGATCCCGCGCACAAGCGAAACAACCACGAGAACACACAGGACGACGAGGACGGCGATAAGGAAATAGGTCATAACAACGCTAATGGGCGACTTGGCATCAAGTTCCAAGCTTCAATTTGTGCAAGCGCAATTGCTCAGCAAGCATCAAACCATCTTCCCCGGCCTCGCGGCGCTCAGATAGCGCGGGCGAACCGCGCCTTTTTGCAAGCTTCTCGCCATCCGGATCGAGCAGTAAGGCGTGGTGGTGCCAGTCGGGTACTGGAAGGCTTAAAAGCTCCTGCAATAGACGGTGGACATGCGTGGCTTCGAGCAGGTCTTCCCCTCTTGTTACCAGGGTCACGCCATCAGCGGCATCGTCGAGCGTGACAGCCAGGTGATAGCTCGCTGGCAAGTCCTTGCGAACCAGCACCACGTCTCCTTGCAGGCGCGGATCGGCAATCACGCTGCCGATCCGATCGTCGACCCAAACCAAATCGCCCACTTCGCCAAGCGCGCGGTCGATATCGAGACGCAAAGCGAAAGGCTTGCCGCTTTGCATCACTTGATCAGTCACGATGCCCCGGCTCGAACCGGGATATTCGAGCCCGTCTGCGCCGACGCGTTTTGGAAGAGCAGCCAGCTCTTTGCGGGTCATCTGACAAGGGTAGAGCAGCCCACGATCCAACAAATGCTCGGTCGCTTGTGCATATTTGTCGAGGCGGGTCGATTGAGCAGGCACTTCGATCCATTCCAGCCCCAGCCACTCAAGGTCACGGCGAAATTCGTCAGCCAGTTCCGGGCGAGAGCGGGGCCCATCTATGTCTTCGATCCGCAGCAGGAATTCACCACCGCCTGCCCGAGCAAGATCGAAAGACACGATCGCCGAGTAAGCATGGCCCAAGTGCAACGATCCGTTGGGACTTGGTGCAAACCGGGTAACAGCAGGAGAGGGAGATGGAAGCTCTCTCATCTTCCTCTCCTGCCACAAGACATATTATTGCGCCATGCACAGCTTCTCCACAGTCGATCCCTGTGGATAGCCACAGTGTCACGGGTTTGACTCGCAACTGTGTCACGGCATGTTCCTGTCAATCAGGGAGGAAATCCGTCTCGTGTTTCAAACCGAACTGATCGAAAAAGCCGCGCGTTTCCGCAGCGCTGAGGACGATCCGACACGCAACCTGTCGTCTTGTCCTGCGCTGGTGCTGAACGCCGATTATACCCCATTGTCTTACTACCCGCTTTCGCTGTGGCCTTGGCAGACGGCGATCAAGGCGGTGTTCCTAGACCGGGTGGACATTGTCGCAAGCTATGATCGCGAGGTGCACTCGCCCTCGCTCGATATGAAGATCCCAAGCGTGATCGCGCTGCGGCAATATGTGAAGCAGAGCGAGTTTCCCGCTTTCACACGCTTCAATGTGTTTCTGCGCGACCGCTTCACTTGCCAATATTGTGGTGCGACCGAGAACCTGACCTTTGACCATGTTATCCCTCGCCGTCTCGGCGGGCGCACAACATGGGAAAACATCGTCACCGCTTGCGCACCGTGTAATATGAAGAAGGGCGGCCGCACGCCCAGCCAAGCGCATATGCCGGTTAAGATGAAGCCGATCCGTCCAACCAGCTGGCAGTTGCAACAGCACGGCAAGCAATTCCCGCCCAATTACCTTCACGAAACGTGGCGGGATTGGCTCTATTGGGACATCGAGCTGGAGGCTTGATCGCGCAGCCCATCCGCGCCTAACTGGCGGAATGACTGCTTTGATCCTGTCTGTGCTGCTGGTCGCGGCGACTATCCTCATTCACTATGAGATACTGCGTCTGACCACAATTGGAGCCACAGATCTGCGCGTTCACGCTCGCATGCGCTTGTGGATGATGCTTGTCGCGGCAATGTTGTCACACCTTATCCATATCGCGCTTTATGCAGGTGCCTATCTGCTGTTGGAGTTCCAGTTTGCGGTTGGCGCGATTGAGGGCCCGGATAGCGGCGCGATTAACGACGCGTTCTACTTTTCTATAGTTTGCTACACGACGCTTGGCTTTGGAGACGTTTTCCCGTCGGGGCAGATTCGGCTGCTGAGCGGACTTGAAGCACTGAACGGCCTAGTGATGATAACCTGGACCGCTTCTATGACCTATCTGCATATGGAGCGATTTTGGAGCATCGGTCGCGGGGAGTAGGCCTTCGGGCTAGGTAACCGCTGCGCGCTGACTGAACTCATCCTTTCGCCATTCTTCCACCTCGAGCACCTCGGCAAGGTGGCGCGCAGCTTCGGCCATGTCGGCGAAACGCAGATAGGCCGGTGCAAAACCCAGCCGTAAAATATCGGGATCGCGGAAATCTCCGATCACTCCGCGCGCAATCAGCGCCTGACAGATCGCGTAAGCGTGCGGGTGCCGGAAGGAAAGCTGGCTGCCGCGATTGTCGGACTTTAGCGGGCTGACAAGATCGAGCGATATGCCGTGCTCCTTGAAGCATTCGAAAAGGAACTCTGACAGAGCCTGGGACTTTGCATAGAGCCGTTCTACGCCGATCTCAGCGATCAGGTCGACGCCGACTTCAAGCGCGGTGAGCGCAAGGACCGGTGAAGTGCCGCATTGCAAGCGCTCGATGCCCGGCGCGCCCTCATAATCGTCCGAAAACTCAAAAGGCTTGGCATGGCCGAACCAGCCGGTGAGCGGTTGCTCGAAGCCGAGATGATGACGCTCGGCAACGTAGGCGAAAGCCGGCGCGCCTGGCCCTCCACAGAGATATTTGTAGCCGCAGCCCACCGCGAAGTCGGCATTCGCTTGCGCAAGATTTACGGGCATTGCTCCGGCAGAATGCGACAGGTCCCACAGGACAATAGCGCCAGCTTCATGGGCGCCCTTTGTTAGCGCGACCATATCAAACAGCTCACCGCTCTTGTAATGAGCGTGGGTTAGCATCAGGACCGCGACATCGTCATCAAGCGCTGCAGCAATCTGGTCGCGCCCAGCCAGTCTTCGCTGCGCCAACCCTTGCCGCTCAAGGCCCTCAATCATGTAGAGGTCGGTTGGGAAGTTGCCCGGCTCGGACAGGATCACCCTGCGCCCAGGGCGCATTTGCAGGCCGGCAGCGATCAGCTTAAACAAGTTCACGCTGGTGGAATCGCACGCGATCACCTCTTGCGGCTGAGCTCCTATAAGCGGAGCGATTTTTGCTCCGACCCGCGCACCCATTTCAAACCAGCCCGCCTCGTTCCAGCTCCGGATCAGCCCCTCACCCCATTCACGCTCAATCGCGTGGCTCATGGCCTGAGGGGTCGCTTTGGGCAGGCAGCCCAGTGAGTTGCCATCGAGATAGATCACGCCCTCGGGAACGTGGAAGCTATCGCGATAAGCGGCCAACGGATCAGCGGCATCGAGTTCACGGGCCCGCGTCTGGATTGGATCAAGCATCATCCAGCTCCCTCAGGATCGCGCGCACGGGCGATGCATCACCTCCGACGATCGGCAATGGCAATGCAATCAATTCATACCGGCCTTGCGGCACATCATCGAGAACCAGTCCCTCAAGCACGCGCAGATCATGCCGAAGAACCGCCTTGTGCGCATCCATCGTCTTGGAGGATTGTGGGTCGATTGAAGGACCATCGATCCCGACCAGCTTTACACCCTGCATCGCCAGCCATTCGATGGTCTCGGGTGCAATCGCAACGGTGTCGTCTTCCCATTTGTCGGTGGGGAACTGATCAAACGTGCGAAAAAGCACGCGGTTTGCAGAATGGAGTGTTGGCAAGTCGGCGACTTCGATGATTGGGTCAGCCTCGCGTGCGTCCACCACAAGGCACTCGCCCAAATAGGGATCGAGGTCGACCGATGCGATGTCAGGAGCGGTCTGCGAATAGTGCAGCGGCGCGTCGGCATGCGCGCCGGTATGCGTTGACAACGTAAGCGCGGACACGTTGACCGGAGAGCCCTCCTCCATCCGCCAAGTCCGTGCGTGCTGAAACGCGGTGTCTCCCGGCCATACGGGCAGATCGGGTGAGAGACGCTGCGTTATGTCCCAGATCTTGCGCGGCATCAGATTGCAGTCCTCACACTCAGCAATTCAGGAAAGAAAGCCTGCTTCAGGACACCTGCCAAGTAAGGTACGCCCGGCGTTCCTCCGGTGCCCTTCTTGAAGCCGATAATCCGTTCTACCGTCTTGAGATGGCCGAACCGCCAACGCTGGAAGTGGTATTCCAAGTCGACCAGTTTCTCTGCGAGCTCATACAGATCCCAATGCGCGCCCGGATCGCGGTAAATCGCCGCCCAAGCCTCCTCGACGCTCAAATTGTGTTCGTAGAACGCGCCTACATCTCGCGTGGTCACGCTCACATCGATCGCAAATCCGCGCGCAGCCAAGAGCTTGATCGCGGAGTCGTAGAGGCTGTCACGTGCGATTTCGGTGGTTAGCCGCTGTGCCCAATCGCCGGTCTTATCATGCAAACGAATATGCTTTTCGTTGCGGCCGCCCAGCATGAATTCCATCATCCGGTATTGCGCGGACTGGAACCCGCTCGAAGACCCAAGAAACGGGCGGACCAGCGAGTAGTCATGCGGGGTCATGGTGCTCAGCACATCCCAGCTCTGGATTAACTGCTCCTGCGCCCTCGCAACGCGCGAGAGCATTTTGAATGCGGGACGAAGGTTGTCGGCTTCGATACATTCACGCGCCGCGGTCAGTTCGTGCAAGCAAAGTTTGAGCCAAAGCTCGCTCGCTTGGTGAACGACAATAAAGAGCATCTCATCATGCGCGTCGGAAGCGGGATGCTGCGCGCCGAGCACTTTCTCAAGATCCAGATAGCTGGTGTAGGTTACGGGTTTCGCCATTGGCACTGGCTAGACCAATATCGTTTCAGAGGAAACTAGCTTTGACTAACCCTCGATCACTCGGGTTTCAGGGTGGTGCTTGTCGAGGTACTTGCGGATGATCTTCAGGTTGCGAGTGTTGGAGCGGAACACAAAGTCTGCCGCATCGCCGACCAGCGGAATAGCGCCCAAAACCGCGTCAAAAGCAACGTTTGCGCCCATCCGGGTGAGGTGCCACTTCGACATCCCCAGATTGCGCGCCTCCCAAACGATATAGGCGCCTAAGGCCGTGGTGATGATATCGCCGATGATGGGCACCAAACCCAACAATGCATCAAGTCCAACGGGCACGTTGGTCCCGGGCACACGAAAACTCCGCTCAAGCAGCATTTCCATCGTTTCCACGCGCGCTCGCACCGAGGCGGGGTCGCTCCCGGTGGAAAGGTTGAGCCCAATTACCTTGGTATCGCCAAACTGCGCGTGTTCAAAATGAGCGCCATCAAACCGAGCCGAACCACTCGTGCGACCTTGCCCGAATTGATCTACAGTCCCATCACGGGGTGATCCAGAGAAGCCATCGTGACCGTTCATTGCTGCACTCCTTCCCCCACTATGTGGTGGGCTGAGACAGCGGGAACAAGGGGTGGAGGCCCCAAGGGTTTGCTTGATAGCCGTTCACTGCGCCGCGCACGAGCGACCATCTAACCGGCACGCCGAGGGGAATGAAAACCTCAGCTGCGATCAATTCGGCATGCGCTTCGGCAAGCAGCACCTGCTTTGCTTCAGGGTTGCGCTCGGTCAAAGTTTGGCGCACGAGCTCATCAGCTGCTTCGGAGCATAGGCCAATATCAATCGAGCAGTTGAGCTGATTAAGGAACCATCGTGGCGATGAATAGCGCGCCAAACGGTCGCGCAGTTCTACGTCTGATGGATCATCCATGCCGACCCGGATCGCTGTTACGCCGATCTCACTCCAAGCGTTTGAGATTTGCTCAAACAAGAGGTCGCTGCCAGGCCCGGGAGGCAAACCCACTCGCAGCTCGGCGGGGTCATCGCGACCAGCGCGCCATTGCAAAATCCGCCGCCTTGCAATGCCTCTGCGCTCTTCGATCGTTTGGCCGGTCCAGCGATTGACGGGATATTGTGAGGGTACGAAAAGGTCGTTTGGAACAATCCAGGTCGTTTGTCGCCAGCCACCAAGTCCAAAGGGCTGGATCAGTTCATTGCGATCGATCGCCATTGAGAGACCCTCGCGGATGGCAGGATCCTCGAGCATGCCGCTGTCGCTGCGAAAAATCAGTCCGAACAATCCCAGCGCCGGATCAACCTGCACCGTCCCGCGCGAGAGTGGACCAAGCTGAGCCATCGGAAATGTGGTGATCGTCCCGTTGAGCAACAGGTCAACCTCGCCTTCGGTGAAAGCATCAACGGCATCCTGGCCCTGCACTCCGCGCACGGTCAGAGTTCGCGCAATGCTCTCCCAATCCTCGCGCGCAGGCAAGCCACGAGCTTCTGGCGGCAGCGCGCTCAGCCGCGCCATCTCTGTGTCTTCGTCGCGCGACATGATCATAGGACCTGTTCCACTACCGCGCTTTGCAAAGCTGAGCTCAGGCTGCGCAAGCAGTCGCAAGAATTCCGGCATCGGGCTTGAAAGGCGCAGCTCTACCACGCGTCCCGTCATCGCACGCACGTCAGTGACTTTGGCGAGGTCGAGCCCCAAAGACGTGCCGTCCAACTGATTGATAAGATCAAGCAATGCCCGGCGCACATCGGGGGCAGTCACTGTTTCGCCATCAGGCCAAGTCGAATCACGAAGCCTGAAAATATAGCTCATGCCGTCTTCGGTAACGATCCAGCGTTCGGCGATAGCTGGGACGACCTGACCGCTGGGATCAAGTGCGACGAGCCCTTCGTGCGTGGCCGCACGCACATGCTGCGCTCCAGGCGCAAGGCGCACACCTTGCTCGAACAGTGAATTTGGCTCGCCAAAGATGGCCACATTCACCGGCCCTTGGTCCGCAGGCGGGCCGCAAGCGCTTGTGAGTAGCGCACCAATGCAGGTGAGGCAGATTCGAAGCATCAGCCGCCAATAGCAGCTTGCTCCGAATAGGTCAGCGGATCATCGCAATGATTTGGGCGGTTATAGGCCCGCGTGATCAGACCTTACGCAAGTCCACATCCTTGGGAGGTGGCGGAGCACGGTGGGCATATGACATTGTGCCCTTCACCGCTGGATTGTCCTCGTGGCTGTCAGAAGGCTTGCGGGCGTATTGCGAATCAATTTCTTCGTCAAAAGCGATTCCAAAGCGTTGGTCTTGGACCCATGCAATGCTGCCCATGACAGTGCCAACATTGCGCAGTTCGACCTCGACCCGGTTGCCCCGAGCAACCCGAGCAGGGCCTTCGCCCATCATTCCACCATCAGAAAGGTTGCGAACCCGCACACGGTGTTGCTCGCTCTTCTGCTCGACGCGAACGCCAGCGAGAAGAAACAGGCTGTCACGCGACACGCTTCTTGTCTCGAGACCCGTCATCTTTACTTCACTCCTAGACCCTTTTTCGTCACGCACTTACCCAAGCTGTGCGCGCGCTTATTTTCAAGGCGTTTGCTAGGAGGTTGAGGTAAATGAGACGTAAAGTTTTGGCCCAAACCGGTGGCAAAGCAAGTCCCCGTCCCAAACCGGGACGAGTTGCTCGCAAAACTTCAAGAGATTCCTTGCAGCGGGTCCAGCTCAGTCGTCTCGGGAGACCTTTTCGCGCCGCTCATGCGCTTCCTGCGCTTCGACGGTCATGGTGGCGACAGGGCGCGCAATCAAGCGCCTCAACCCAATCGGGTCGCCGGTCACTTCGCAATAGCCATACTCGCCTTGGTCGATTCGGCGAAGGGCTGAATCGATTTTGGAAACCAATTTGCGTTGACGGTCGCGTGTGCGCAGCTCGATCCCCCAATCAGTCTCGCTCGATGCGCGATCATTGAGATCAGCTTCGCGGATTGGTCCGTCTGCGAGCGACTGCAGGGTCTGCCCTGCGGCGTCATAAATCGATCGCTTCCACTCGATCAGCAGCATCTGAAAATATGCTTGCTGCTTCTCGCTCATATATTCTTCGTCATCGCCCGGGACATAGCCGTCAGCGAACAGGCTCTTCGCCTTTTCAAGGATTTCAATTTCGTCTGAAGCAGCAGATGCCATGTGGTCCTCTAATCCCAAAAACCTCTCACTTCGGTCTATCCAGTCCCAAAGCGTGAACGTCTCCCTGGCCCACTTGCCTAAGGCAAGCCCTTGCTCAGCCGCGCCTATAGGCAAGCCGGGTTGGCCCCGCAAGTCAGTTTCCTAAGCACTTGCCCACATTCGCGGATTGAAGATGACCAAAGGCCTAACAAAACCCGCGGGCGTTCGCGCGTCAGTCAAAAAATTAGCCGCTGCGTTAACCAATTGTTGACCATGATCCCGGAGGTCTGGGGATGCACGATCCGCAAGGTGACCCACGGAGGGTTTGGGATCGGGGGTAAACGGGGAAGTGAAATGGAATTCAAAGCGGTAAAGCAAAACAAGGCCACCATCATTAGCGATGGCACGATTGATCTGGCGATAGCGGGTTATCTTGCCGACGCTGCTGGAGGGGACACAGTTGCTTTGTTCAATTTGGGCGTTGCTTATTCGACCGGATCAGGAGGCGTCGAATGCGACTTCGTCGAAGCGCACAAATGGTTCAATCTTGCCGCTTCACGCGGGCATGAAGAAGCGAGCTGGTGCCGGGCCGATGTATCCGACGAAATGACCGCTCGCGAAATTGCCGAAGCACAGCGCCGCGCTCGTCGTTGGCTGTCAGAAGAGCGCCGCGCCGCCTGATTAAGCGCGGTCTACTCAATCCCCTCTCTTAAATGGGGTCCGTCTATCCAGAAACTGCTGATCTGTGGCAACGCCTTCGCGCTCGCGCTCAAGGAAATCTGCCACCGCTGCGCGAAAGCCAGGATCGACCAGATAGTGGGCTGACCATGTCTGGACCGGCTCATAGCCACGGGCCAGCTTGTGCCCGCCTTGTGCACCAGCTTCGACCCTCGAAAGCCTGCGTTCGATCGCAATATCGATCGCCTGATAATAGCACAGCTCAAAATGCAAGAAGCGCACATCGCGCGAGCATCCCCAATAGCGACCATAGATCGCATCAGACCCGATGAAGTTGAGCGCGCCGGCTATTGGTGTCCCGTCATCACTGGCCAAGATCAACACCATCCGCTCGCCCATCCGTTCGCCCATCAGCGTAAAGGCTTCGCGCGTCAGATAAGGCGTACCCCATTTTCGTGCTCCAGTGTCTTGATAGAATACCCAGAATGCATCCCAATGGTGTGGCTTGATATCATCTCCAGTGAGGCGCTCGATCGAAAGGCCCTCATGTGCGGCCGCACGTTCCTTACGAAGATTCTTGCGTTTGCGCGATGCGAGAGCGGCAAGAAAGCCATCAAAACTATCATAGTCGCGATTGTGCCAATGGAACTGGATGTCGCTGCGCATCAGCCAGCCGGACTCCTCAAACAGTTGAGTCTGTTCGGGCTCGATAAAAGTAGCATGCGCGCTTGAGAGGCCATTCTGTTCGCAGACGACTTCCGCACCCTTAAGCAGATGTGGCGCGAATGCTGGACCAGACAAGAGCAAGCGCGGGCCATTGGCTGGTGTGAAGGGCGCGGCAATCTGGAGCTTGGGATAATAATTGCGGCCAGCGCGGTGAAGCGCTTCAGCCCAGGATTGGTCGAAGACATATTCGCCCTGACTGTGCCCTTTGGCGTAGCTCGGCATCGCGGCCAACAAGCGACCATTAGCATCGGTGACGCAGATTGGCGCTGGATCCCAGCCCGTGCCCTCACCCACGCTGCCTGAATCTTCTAATGCGGAGAGGAATTCGTGGCTGACAAAGGGATTGCGCCTCCCGCCCAATGCGTTCCATTCATCCGCATCAAACTGGCCAATGCCGGGCGCAAGGCGAACGGTCAGTGCGTTTGGATCGCTTTCTGCCACTTTTACACTGCGCCTTTTTCTGGAGAGAGCCCGGCGCCCTCAGAGATCATCGCATCGACCTCCAACAGAGCATGTGCGCGCAATTCGGCGCTACGGATCGTCCAGCTGAGCAATGGACGTCCGCTTGCGCGCCAGAGCGTTGTGATCGCATTGGGAACGTCGCGAATGTCCATCGCGAGGAAATCGGGCTTGGCAGCCTCTATCGCACCCGGCGCTCTCCAGGCGCTCAAGAACCCCAAGTCAAGCGTGTCGGTGCAGACCATGCCACGCACGGTCTCCGGTGAATTTGCTGCAAACCACTCCCCCACTCGCGGATCAAAGCTCATCACCGCATGGTTGCCGCCGTAGTCCGCCAGCCGTTCGGCAGCGCATGCACAACTTCGTTCAACGTCATAGCCGAGGCGTGATTTGATTTCGATCAGGATAGGGACTTGACCGTCAACCGCATCGAGCAGGTGGTCTAACCGGAGGATGTGGTCGTCGCTGTCCTTCAGCCGCATTTGCGAAAGTTCTTGAGCGGAAAGGGTATCGGTCAAGCCCAAGCCTTCAGTCAGCCTTTCGAGATCCCAATCATGAAATACCATTGGCTCGCGGTCGAGACTGCGTTGAATATCGCACTCAATCCCCATTCCAGCCGCCATCGCTGCATTCATCGCGCTGAGCGAGTTTTCGGGAACACCGGACGAGTGCAGACCTCGATGGGCGTATTCCCACCGGGTCAGCCACTCGGGAGCTTTGCGTGAACCCATGATTTGCTCAGGTGCCCAACGCAATGATCGCATCAACTTCAACCGCGGCGCCTAGGGGAAGCACGGGCACGCCAACCGCTGCCCGCGAGTGACGGCCCTTGTTGCCAAACACTTCGAACATCAGGTCGGAAGCTCCATTGGCGACCTTAGGCTGGTCGGTGAAATCGGCGGTCGAGCTGACAAATGCCCCGAGCTTAACGACCCGCTCAACTTGCTCGAGCACGCCGGCCGCTTTGAGCTGTGCGAGGATCATTAATCCGCAAGCGCGCGCAGCAGCCATTCCGCCATCAAGATCGACGTCCTCACCCAGTCTGCCCGTGACCAGCACTCCATCTATGAAGGGCAATTGGCCAGAGACATGCGCCATCCCGTTTTGGACGACAACAGGCACATAGCTAGCCACCGGCGCCGCAGCCTCGGGCAGCTTGATACCGAGCTCGTTCAAGCGGGCTTCAATAGTCATATGGTATCTTCCTCCAAACGGTTCATGAGCCACGGCAATGCCTGCGACCAAACGTCAATCCGCGCATCGGCATGACCTGCCTTATGCGCGCAATCGATAGCATCGGCGATCATAGGTTCGCCGCAAAAATGCAAGCGCACTACATCAGGCGCAGTCTCTTTGACCGAATGGTGGTGCTGCGCGAGATCATCGATGAAAAGCGCGCGGCTTGGGGAGAATTCCTCGATGATCCTTTGCAAGGCCGGCCCCTTGGGCCCCTGATTGGTGAAGACTCTTGCGGTGAGGCCATGACCCAACAATTGCTCTGCTCGCTTGTCGCGCCGGAAATCGACAAGATTAGTCAAGACGACAACGTCGGCGTGCTCGCTGAGTTGATTCAGGGCGTCGATAGAGCCAGAGATCGGCATCTGGCGGTCCATCTCTGTGTCGAAGAAGCCGCCCAGTTTCTTCCAGATCTCGTCTGGTTCTAGGAACTCTCCGCTATCCTGCCAGCGCAAGGCCTTGCCAAAGTCGCCGCCGGAAAGGTCGAACTGCACGCCTTCGCTCTCCTCAAGCCAGTCCTTGAACGGAGAGACCATGTGCAAGATGACCTCATCACAATCACTGATAATCAATGGGCGTGTCATAGAGCGAGGTCCTTCCGGGCAGCGATGAGTTCTTCAGGTGTTACCGCGAGCGCTTCGGCGGCACGCAGCAGATCGGGTTCGTGATTGGCGAGGAAATCAAGGGCTGATCTAAGCACCTGCGGATTGCCCAGCCCTGCTCGCAACGCATCAGGGTCAAGCCCGGTCAGCGCAAGATAACGCTCCGCGCGATCCTCATCTTGCAACATCCAGCCGATCGCCGCCAAAGCAAGCGTCGCCGCCCGATTGGAATCGCCACCTAGGCCGTGAGCGGAATTATTAGGAGAATGCGGGATTGTGATGGCCTCTTAGCGGGGTTAGTCTATTGACCGGGGCTAATTAACTCACAGCCCGGTCAATGATGGTGGCGTGTGTCAAAACGAATAATGGTTGTCGAGGACAACGATCTCAACCGCAGATTGTTCTGTGATGTGCTTAAAGCGAACGGTTTTGACGTTGATCCGGTAGCCGATGGCCATTCGGTGCTCGACACCGCGCGCGGCTCTTCTCCCGATTTGATCATCATGGATATCCAGTTACCAGGTGTTTCCGGGGTCGATTTGATCGCAGAGGCGAAGAAGGATTCCTCACTCCAGGACATCCCGGTCCTCGCTGTCACTGCTTTTGCAGCGCAGGGGGATGAGGAACGCATCCGTTCGGCTGGCGCCGCTGGCTATCTCGCCAAGCCGGTTTCAATCACGCCTTTCATGAACGCCGTGAAGGAATTGCTCCCTGAATGATTGCGGGGCCTCCTGATGCTTGCTCTGCGCGCGCACAAGCCCCACATGTCCTGCAATCCGGGTATCCATCACGAATATACGCGATGCAATTCACCCTCACGCTTTGCAGCATGCCAATTTGCAGGCTAAACAGCGACCACCTTAATTAAAGAGCAGTTTTCCCCATGACCGAAGCCGACGTTGATGAACGCATTCGTACCTTGATTGAACCATTCAATAAGAAGGGCGTTGAGATCAAAGATGCGACAACTTTTGCAAATGATCTCGAATTTGACAGCCTAACGGTGATGGACTTCGTAGCTGAGATTGAAGACGAGTTTGATATAATTATCAGCATGAACCAACAGGCCGAGATCGAAACGTATGGCCAGTTGGTGAAGGCTGTGCACACTATGCAGGAAAGCTGACAGAGAAGTTCATGACCGAAAGCGTAACCACCGCAGCGCCCAAAGGCGATTTATTCTCGAAGTTCGACGCAATCATCGAAACCCGCGAAACGCTTTTGGCGAGCGGGGTAGAGGATCCTTTTAATCTGGTGATGGAGAAAGTGCTCTCTCCGACCCGGGCAATCTGCAACGGGCGCGATACGATCCTGCTCGGCACCTACAATTATATGGGCATGACCTTTGATCCCGACGTGCTCGGCGCGGGGCGCGATGCGCTGACCAATTATGGCTCCGGCACGACCGGCAGCCGCGTGCTTAACGGGACCTATCAGGGCCACAAGGAGTGCGAAGACGCGCTGCGCGAATTCTATGACATGGATCACGCGATGGTCTTTTCGACCGGTTATCAAGCCAATCTCGGGATCATCTCGACGATTGCCGGCAAGGGTGATTACATCATCCTCGATATCGATAGCCACGCCTCGATCTATGACGGCTGCGCGATGGGCAATGCCGAAATCGTGCCATTCCGTCACAACGATATTGAAGCGATGGAGAAACGCCTCCGGCGTATCCCCGAAGATGCCGGCAAGCTGGTTATCCTCGAGGGCGTTTATTCGATGATGGGCGACGTGGCTCCGCTCAAGGAAATGATCGCCATCGCCAAGAAATACGGCGCGATGGTGCTGGTCGACGAAGCCCACTCGATGGGCTTCATCGGTGAGAACGGACGCGGCGTTGTCGAAGAGCAAGGCGTTATTGATGATGTCGACTTCATCATCGGGACCTTCTCAAAAAGCGTCGGCACGGTCGGCGGTTTCTGCGTTTCGAACCATCCCAAATTTGACATCATGCGGTTGGTTTGCCGCCCTTACGTCTTCACCGCTAGCTTACCGCCTAGCGTGGTGGCCACCGCGGCAACCTCAATCCGCAAGCTGATGCATGGCGCAAACAAGCGCGCCCATCTGTGGGAAAACTCCAAGCGCCTCCATGCTGGACTGACCGAGCTGGGGTTTGAGCTTGGGACAAGTGAACCGCAAAGTGCGATCGTTGCGGTGATCATGCCTGATCTCGAACGCGGCGCGATGATGTGGGAGGCACTTTTGAAAGAAGGCCTCTACGTGAACCTCGCAAGGCCGCCAGCAACGCCGGCAGGCATGACCTTGCTGCGCTGCTCGCTATGCGCAGAGCATTCCGCGGAGGAGGTCGAGACGGTCTTGCAGATGTTCGCGCGCGCCGGGAAGGCGGTCGGCATCATCGCCTGATCGGCTCCGATCAGATCAGTTGAGCGACCTCATTTGCCTCGTCGGTTGCGCATGGATCTGCTTCATCCCCACTTCCGCCGAACTGTGCGATGGCGATAAAGCCACCAACCACAAGCACTACGAAGAGCGTCGTTACGGTGCCCAAATATTTATCGATGATCGCCTTGATCGGTCGCCCAAACAACTGGAACAATACGCCCACAGTGACGAAAATAAGGGCGCGTCCCAACAGGCTCGCCGCAATGAAAGGCAGCAGATCCATCTGCAGAAAGCCAGCGGTGATGGTCAAAAGCTTGAACGGCACAGGGGTCGCAGCGGCAATCGTGACAGCATAGGCGCCGTATTGATCGAACGTGCATTCGGCCGCCGGTACGCTATCGAGCAGGCCGATCAGCGCGAGCAAAGGCTCTCCGATTGATTCGCGGAAAAAGAAGCCGACCGCATAACCAAAAAGGCCACCCGCAACAGATGCGAGCGTGGCGATGATCGAGAAACGCAAAGCCTTTTTTGGCTCGGCCAAACACATCAGACCCAAAAGCGGGTGAGGCGGGATGGGAAAGAAGCTCGCTTCAATGAAGCAGAAGAAAGCCAGCCACCAGACCGCTTGTGGATGGGCCGCCTTATCCATCGTCCATTCGTAAAGTGCGCGCAGCCAAGCCAAGGACATTGAACTCCTGCAAGAGAGGGGAGAGGGCGGATTAGGGCAGCGCAGCGCACCATGCAAGCCCGGGCGTTTAGAACCTATTCGGTTATTTGTATTGACATTGTAACGCTTATTGGGTACAAAAAGGCAACATCGGAAAAATGCGATTCGGGGCCGCACGGTTTCGGCACGACAAAAAGGCGGAGTCCATGGATCGGGACGACCGCCTTTTCTTTTTTCGAACTGTCTGGGAGGGCAGCCATGACAATGAATTCAAGCAGCTCAAGTTTGAGCCAACTCAATGAGAATGGCGCGTTCAACCAGCAAAAGCGCGAGCTGTTCCTCGCGCATCTCGCCGAAAGCTCGAATGTCACGCGTTCCGCTGAAAACGCTGACATCAATCCCAGCACCGCTTATCGGGCTCGTCGCGAGGACCCGGAGTTTGCGCGCCAATGGTTGGCCGCGCTCTATGAAGGCTACATCCATCTTGAAATGGAAGTGCTGCGCAGGTTGCGTGAGGGCGAAATGCAGGCCGGCGATAGCGCCAGGTATGACTTCGCCAACGCCGTCCGCTTGCTCGCGGCCCACCGCGATAATGCGGCTCGCGCGCATGCCGAGCAGCGCAATGTCAGCGCGGCGGAAGTCCGCGCTTCGATCGACCGGAAAGTCAAAGCCTTGCGCGAACAGGTCAAGGCCGAAAGGTTACGCGCTAGCTCGAGATCGAACCCACCACGAGGCCGAAGCAAGTGAATGCCAACCTCGATTGGCTGATCAACGAGGACCCACGAACTATCAAGCGCGTCATTGGGGCGCTGAACCAGGCTGAACGCAATGAGTTTGCTTATCACTGGGAGATGCAGGCCCGCGATGCACAGCTACCACCTAAAGGCGCTTGGCGAACTTGGTTGATCATGGCCGGACGCGGGTTTGGCAAAACGCGTGCGGGAGCTGAATGGGTGCGGATGATCGCCGAGACACATTGCGAAGCCCAGATCGCATTGGTCTCAACTTCGCTGGCGGAGGCGCGCGCGGTGATGGTCGAAGGAGAAAGCGGCCTGTTGGCGTGCTCGCCCCCCGACCGACGTCCGATCTACGAAGCTTCATTGAAGCGAGTACGCTTCCCTAACGGCGCCCAAGCGCGGCTCTTTTCAGCCGCGGAACCAGAAGGACTGCGTGGCCCTCAACACAGCCATGCCTGGTGTGACGAGATCGGCAAATGGCCGCTGTCGCATGACCGCGCCACAAGAGTTTGGGACAATCTGCTCATGGGTTTACGCCTTGGGAACGATCCGCGGATCGCGGTAACAACGACGCCGCGAACGGTGCCTTTGCTTCAACGACTGCTGGACTCTGAGATCTCGGGCGACACCGTCGTCACGCGCGGCTCGACTTTTGACAATGCGATCAATTTGCCGAGGAAATTCCTCGACGCGATCGACACGGAATATGGTGGTAGCCAGCTCGCACGACAGGAAATCGCAGGCGAGATGCTAACGGATATCGAAGGAGCCTTGTGGTCCCGCAGCCTGATTGAAAGCGTTCGGGAAAATGAAAAGGTCAGTGAGCCGCGCCGAATCGTGGTTGCTGTTGATCCGCCTGCCTCCGCAAATGGAGACGAATGTGGCATAATTGTTGCCAGCCTTTGTAACGACGGCATCGCCCGGGTGCTCGCCGATTGTTCGGTGGCGCGCGCGCTGCCCGACACATGGGCCAGAGCGGTCGCTGCAGCAGCTGAAAACTGGCACGCCGACCGCGTGATCGCTGAAGCCAATCAGGGCGGCGCGATGGTTGAAAGCGTGCTTCGCGCCGCTGACACCAGACTGCCGGTGAAACTGGTTCATGCGACGCGCGGCAAGGTCGCACGAGCAGAGCCGGTGGCGGCTCTCTATGCTTCGGGCAAGGTGCGGCATTGTGGGATGTTTGCGAGGCTTGAAGACCAGATGTGCGGATTGATGATTGGCGGCGACTATGCCGGACCTGGCCGCTCGCCCGACCGCGCCGACGCGCTTGTATGGGCCTTGAATGAACTAATGCTCGGCCCCGAAGCCAGGCCAAGTGTGCGTCCTCTGTAGCGCGCTCTCAAACCAAAGGAATTGCAATGGCATTGCTCGACACTTTGCTCTCCGCCTTCAAGGGCGGAGGGAACAACCGTGTACCACTCTCGCAGGGGACATTGCAGGGCTGGACGCCAGCCTGCACCGAATACGGGATAGCGCGCGGATATCAATATGAGAGGGCGATCCGTGATGGTTTTTTGTCCAATCCGATCGCCCAACGTGCCGTTCGGATCGTCGCCGAAGGAGTGGGACAGGCGCCTCTATCTAGTAATGACAACACTCTTCTGGCGTTGGTAACCGCGACAAGCGCCGGCCAATCCTTGATCGAAACGCTCGCCGCGCACGTGCTGCTCCACGGCAATGGCTTCGTCCAGATCGTGAAGGACGCAAGCGGCAAGCCCGTGGATCTCTACGCGCTTCGCCCCGACCGGATCAAAGTCATCGCCGGTTCGGACGGATGGCCATGCGCCTATGACTACACCGTTGTAGGCGAAACAATGACCATTCCAAGTGAGGATGAAGAGGGTTGGCCCAACATTATCCAGATCAAGGCGATGCACCCGCTTGATGATCACCTGGGAGCGAGCGCCTTGGCTGCCGCTCAACAGGCGGTCGCAATTCATAACGCAGCCAGCGAATGGAACCGCGCACTGCTTGAGAATGCAGCGCGACCATCAGGAGCGCTGATCTATGAAACTGGTGATGGAGCGGGGTTGACCCAAGAGCAGTTCGACAGGCTGCGCAACGAGTTGGAGACAGCTTTCTCCGGGTCGAAGAATGCTGGTCGCCCGATGCTGCTGGACGGCGGTCTCAAATGGCAGCGAATGGCAATGTCTCCGGCAGATATGGACTTCGCAACGCTCAAAAGCGCAGCGGCTCGTGAGATCGCATTGGCCTTTGGCGTGCCGCCAATGTTGCTCGGCTTGCCGGGGGACAACACCTATTCGAACTACCGCGAGGCCAATCGGGCTTTGTGGCGACTGACTCTGCTCTCGCTCACTGAAAAGCTCTACGCAGCGCTCGTGGACAGTGGCGCTGGGCGACAACCAGCGAGGTTCCGTTGGTCGAGGAGCAAGAGGCCTACATCCTTGGGTACGGTACGACTGATGCGCCTCTTGTTGCGTGGTCACTTACAGAGGCTCAGATGACCCTTTCGCCGGGTCAAAGAGCGCAACTCCTGGCCGACTTCGGCTCCGCCGATCTCTGGGTTCGTCAGCTCGGGACATTTGGCCGGTCCTCCGCGCTTTTCCTAGCAAACTTAGCATAGCGGCACGCACCGTTTGGAGTTAATCATGGCAGTCTCAATCTCGTTTCCATCAACCACACGCAACCTTGATCTTCCGCTGCTTTTCTCGGGCCAGGCGCAGAAGGAATTCTCTCTAAATCAGGCATTTACAATCGTTGACGCCATGCTTCAGAGGGGCGTAGTCAGTTCCTTAAACACACCCCCGAGCCCGGCTGAAGAGGGCGATTGCTACAGAGTTCTAAGCGGCGCAACCGGAGAGTGGTTGGGTCACGAAGATTCTCTGGCTATTCGGATTGGAGGTGCTTGGCATTTCGTAACCCCAAAAGCTGGGATGACAATTTTCGATCAGACGTCCGAACAAATGTTGCTTTTCAACGCAGGGTGGGTGACCGCCACAGGGCCGGCTAATCCAACTGGTGGAGCAACCGTCGACACAGAGGCTAGAGCGGCGATCTCAGAATTGGTCGAAGCGCTTCGAATCATGGGCCTTTTCGCAGGCTGATACTCGGGAGGCCCAATAGTGCATGTGTTATGCGAAGTTCACTACGGCCAAGTTAGCGGAGACTTTTTTGGTGATCACGCCTGAACGCGGCATTCTTGCAACAGTTGCAGACCATTGATTGCTTGCTACTCAACGATGGAGAAGATAGAGAGACTTTGTGCCTCAGACCAATAATGAAGGGGAATTTCAGAATGCGTAGAATCGTCATTGGCTTGGCGATGGCTTCGACCGCACTCACCGCGCCCGCCATGGCCCGCGAAGGCCAGTGGTACATACAGGGCGATGCCGGTATGATGCTTGTCGAAGACGTCACTCTTGATGTGGAAGGCAGCAACGGCGATGTCGTTGCGGATCATGGCGTCGGTGCCGATTTTGGTGGCATCGTCGGGTATGATTTTGGAGCGTTCCGTCTTGAAGCAGAGACTTCTTACAAAGAATCTGACCTAGATGAGGTTGATGCCGGTACGGCTGGCCTTGCTGATAACCCTACCGATCTAGGGCCCAGTATCTTTACAGGTTCACGTGAAGCAGCCGGCAAACTCGACGTACTGAGCTTCATGTTGAATGGTTTGTTCGACTTCGGCCCAGATGATGGCCTACAAGGGTTTGCGGGAGCTGGCGTTGGTGTAGCTCGTGTGAATCTCGACGGTCGAGTGAATTCGAACGGTCCGGGTGTATGGGATGACTCTGACACTGGACTCGCGTGGCAATTGCTCGCGGGCATTCGTGCGCCGCTCAGCGACAGTTTGGATGTTGGTCTAAAGTACCGCTACTTTAATGCCGAGTCTGTAAGTCTTATTGATCCATTGGGTCGGTCGCTTGAAGGTGACGTGAACTCGCACTCGCTGCTGGGCACGTTCACTTATAACTTTGGCGGTGAGGCACCTCCTCCACCACCGCCACCACCGCCACCGCCTCCTCCTCCGCCGCCTCCACCACCGCCTCCACCACCGCCACCTCCGCCGCCGCCGCCTCCACCGCCGCCGCCGTGCAACACAGGGCCGTACATTGTCTTCTTTGAGTTCGATCAGTCGGACATCACTGCTGACGCTGCGACGATCCTTGATAACGCGGTTACAGCGTACGCGAATTGTGGCACGGCAGCAGTTATGCTGGCCGGTCACACCGACCGGGCGGGCAGCGTGACCTACAACATGGGTCTCGCGGAGCGTCGAAATGAGTCCGTCATGGTTTATCTGACAGGCCGTGGAATTCCTGCGAGCCGCATCAGCAGCGAAGCCTTTGGCGAATCGCAGCCGCGCGTCCCGACTGCCGATGGCGTTCGGGAACTGCAGAACCGCCGTGTGGAAGTAACATACGGGCCTGGTTCGGGCATGTAGGTTTTGACCTAAATTAGATGAGAAAAGGGGCCGGAGAAATCCGGCCCCTTTTTTGTTGCCAACTCGATTTTCGCAATCACAAAATGGCGTTCAGCTAGTGTGTGATTTGTCGCTTCAAATGCTCCAGGCAAAGCAAAGGACCGCTAGATAGCTCTTGAAGAGCACATGATGGACCTTCGCTCAGGCCACATACCAGCTTCCACAGCGCAGCATCCGTAATCCCTTAAAGAGTTGAACGGAAGCTGGTCGCCAAGTCTGCTGCGGCTGCGCCCCCCGGCACCGTAGGCTTCATCAATCCACGTTTGCCGGCTCACCTGCCGCTTGAGCACGTTCGAGTACAGTCGCATTAGCCCTGGGAACGAGCTTGATCGCTGCAATCAAGAGCGCAAGACCAACAGGTGTGATCCAAAGGGTGGCAAGGACTCCCGCACTTAAATCCCCACCGTTCTGCGCTGATACGTAACCCGCTGTGTAGGGCCCAAGCGCAAGTCCAACCAAGGTGGTGGCCAAGAAGAAAGTCGCCGTCGCTGTTCCGCGCATCCGTGGGAGCACTAAGGCTTGGCTGCTCGCTGCTGCAGCCCCGAGGGCAGATGCAGCGAGAGCGCCTACGACGATATTTAGGAAGATGAAGAGCCAATAGCTCTCTGTTGTATATTGAACGATCGCGAACGGAATTGGGCTCAACAACCCGAACAGAATAACCCAAACCCTTCCTGAACCAAACCGGATCATGAGAGCATCGGCCATCCGACCGCCCAAAATCACTCCTAGGAAGCCGCCCAACGCCCCGCCGCCTCCGAGAAAGAACCCTAACTCTCCTTTAGACACATCGAAGACACGCTCGGCATAGGGCGCCCCCCAATACGAGGCCGAATAGGCCATAAAAGCAACCGTGCCATATCCCAGGATAGTGCACAGGAATGCTGGCGAGCCCCATGTCAACATGAACGTTGGGTAATCACGGGCGCGCAATGCACTGGCCCAGCAGAACACGGCGTAATAGCCAGTGGCGAGCAAGAACCACTGATCTGTGATGTCTGGTGCATCGACCCCCAATAGCCTGCCAATAGCCGCCATGATCGCACCTTGGCCCGACTGGAGTACCACGGTGATGTAATGCGCTGCGACGAATGCAAGCACGAAGACAGCCACGTTGAGCACAAGCGGGATAGTCCCTCGCATAGCTGCGCCGATAAATGTAAAGGGCGGGATCACCGTAAACAGTTCCTGCACAAACCCTCGGAACGGTTGGAGGTCTTCTGGCGTGGTCAGACCGTCAATCTCGCCACGCACTGGCTCTCGCAGGCTGAAGACCCAAACAGCCAAGAGCAAACCCGGGAGACCGACGGCGATAAAGGCAGCCTGCCAGCCTGCAAAGCCCAATGGTCCGCCATCGGGGAAAGCGGTATTCCAATTGTCCACGATCACCCCCCCGATCGCTAGCGAAATACCGCCACCAATGTAGAGACCAGAACTATAGATCGCGAGCGCTGTCGCGCGGATCCTTGCAGGAAACCAGTCAGAGATCAGTGAATAGGCCGAGGGGCTGGCCGTTGCTTCACCAACTCCAACACCAATGCGCGCCACGGTAAGAGTGCCGGCATCGCGAGCAAACCCTGAAACCGCTGTCATTGCTGACCAAAGGCTGAGGCCTAAAGTCATGAGACGCACGCGTTTCCAGCTATCCGCTAACTTGCCAAGTGGGATGCCAAACAGCGCATAAAAGATCGCAAAGGCTGTCCCGTAAAGGAAGCCCAGATAGTCATCATCCACTCCCAAGTCAGCTTTGATATCGTTCGCCAAGATAGAGAGAATCTGCCGGTCAATAAAGTTCAGCACATAAACGAGCACCAACACCCCTAAGGCATACCAACTGTAAGCTGGCACCGTGTCAGTAGCCTGATCAGCCTTTTGCGGCTGGGCAGCAGCATCTTCGCTCAACGAAATTTCTCCCGAAATGTGGCTTTGCCAGGCCACTTATGGATTATCAGGCAAATGCATTAATCTGCATATGGTGTGCTATCTGGAATTCCTGCTTCCGCAAAACCCTTTTTGCGAAGTCTGCAAGAGTCACACCGGCCGCAGGCCAAACCATCGGGTGTTGGGTCATAGCAAGACCAACTCCAGGCTGGATCTAGCCCCAGCCGGTCGCACTCGCGAGCGATGTCGGCTTTGGTCATATGCTGAAGTGGAGCATGCACAGTGAACGGTGTGCCCTCAACCCCCGCTTTGGTGCCTAATCTCGCCGTTTCAGCGAAACTCGCAATGAATTCAGGCCGACAATCAGGATAGCCCGAATAGTCAAGCGCGTTCACCCCGATGAAAACGTCGCTTGCGCCTGCAGCTTCCGCGCAGGCAGTTGTGAGTGCTAGAAAGACTAAGTTGCGAGCCGGTACGTAGGTGACCGGTATGTCATCTCCGACCCCCGACTTTGGTACATCGATTGAGTCTGTTAGCGCAGACCCTCCGAACGCTCTCAAATCTAAGGCGATCTCGGTTTGGCTCGTCAATTCCAACTTATCCGCGATCTCTTTGGCAGATGCGAGTTCGCGCTTATGCCGCTGACCATAATCAATGGTGAGCGCGTGAAGATCGAAGCCCATCTCTAATGCGCGCGCAGCCGATACCATGGAATCGAGCCCACCCGACAGCAGCACGACGGCCTTCGCCTTTTCACCCTTGCTATCCGAGCTTGTCATGCCGCCCGACTTAGCGCGATACTGAGGTTTGGCAATGTCGGATTTAGAGCTGAGACAAGGGTATTAGCAGCTACCCGTGCGGCGCGCCTCTGCGGCGAACTCGAATGGCAGCCCGGATGCAATTCCCCTCGTTTCTATCTGCACAAGACCGGCCGTTTCCTTCCGGATCTTGGTATGACCATAGCCATTGCCCGGACAGGTATATTGCACCGTCACATTGTTGGCTTCATCCTCGACTACGAATCGAGTGCAATTGGACTGCGAATGCTGCAATTGGATGAGCTCCTGCCCGGTGCGGACACAAATTCTGCGGTCGGCCGAGCCGTCGCGATATTTGATTGTCCACTCGCCCTTAGTCAGACTATCAAGCATGGCGAGCGTGTTCGCTGCTGGCTGAGCAAAGGCGGGCAAAGACAGGCCTAGCCCAATCATCCCCACCGCAGCTAAAATGCCAATTGGCGATATGAACGCTTGTCTTTTCATTGTTCGTCTCTTGCTTGCTTGCCGAAATAGACGCCGGCTCTCATTAAATTGCCTAGATGCTCACTAGCTGGACGCGATGAGCCGTGGCTGAACAGCGATAGACTGTTAGGATCGCAGCTCAAATGCTCGTGCACAGAATGCGCAATCGACGACTATCGCACCTTCCTTGTTACGCATTTCCTCGCGTTCGGCTTCTGGAAATCGGCCAATTACAGCCTCGTAATAGGCTGAACTGCACCGGCATCCGCGTGAAAGATCGGCGCCCGGCTGGATACGAATCGCGTCCTCTTCGTGGAAAAGACGCCAAGCGATTCCCTCAAGAGAAAGGTCCGGAGCCAGCAGCTCGGCGTGACTAATTGTGCTGGAGATCGTTGCGACATGCTCCCAATCGGGATGATCCATCCGCACATGCAGACGCTCCCGCCCTTCTTCCCCGTCAGCCAAGTGCTGGATGAGTAGGCCCGCGGCCACGCGCCTGTCGCTTCTTGTCCCACCAGCACGGCTGGCGATCCGGATCATCGTCGGTATTTGCTCGGACTGCGTGAAATAGGTTTCGCAGGCTTCAGCCAGGTTGTCTCCCTCGAGCGGGACAATACCCTGGTATCGCTGGCCCTTTCCAGTCTCGAATGTGACTGCGAGATACCCCTCTCCAAACAATGCCGAGAGCGTTGGATTGGCGCCCAATTGCGCGAGCCGCTCATTGTCAAAGTCGGCGTAGCCGCGAATCTCCCCGCCACGATAATCAGCAACAAGCAAAGACACCACTCCCGTGGGAGTCTGCGCTTGCAGGGTCAGCTGTGCATCTTCGCCATCACGTTTGAGCAACCCGCCCATCAGCGCCGCCAGAACCAGCGCCTCGCTCAGAAGATGTGTCACCGGAGGAGGATAGTCATGCGCTGCAAGCACCTCATCGATCACGCGATCAAGCCTCACCACCCTCGCTCGCGCGTTGCGAGCAGGCAGCGTAAAGCCGAGCAGCTTGTCGCCAAAAGTCTCTTTTTGAGTTTCCATTCCGCGCAATATGGGGGCTAGTCTCGCACACGTTAAGGTCTCCAACGACGGAACAGGGCCCTGAGTGGCTCAATCGAGTAGACCAAAGCTCCACAAAAGGACTGATTTCTGAGCGTGGATGCGATTCTCCGCCTCGTCAAAAACCACTGACTGAAGACCTTCGAAGACTTCCTCTGTCACTTCATCGCCAACATGGGCTGGCAGGCAATGAAGGAACAATGCATCAGGCTTTGCCCTGGCCATCAAATCGGCGTCCACCTGGTATGGCTGCATGGCCGCAATTTTCTCCGCCGCATCAGCCTGTCCCATCGAAATCCAGGTGTCGGTCACGATCACGTCCGCTCCGCTGGCCGCCTTGCTTGCATCCTGCGTTAGAGTGACTATCGCGCCACCAGCGCGCGCCAACTCCACAAATTCTACGTCCGGTTCGAAGCCCGCTGGTGTAGCAACGCGCAGGTTGAACTTCATCAGCCCAGCCGCGTCCAGGATCGAGTGGAGCACGTTGTTGCCGTCCCCGAACCAAGCCATTTCCAGACCAGGAAGCGGTTTCTTGTGCTCAATCACGGTCAGTAGGTCAGCGACGATCTGACACGGATGCGAACGATCGGTTAGCCCATTGATAACCGGGACACTCGCGTGCCGCGCCATTTCCTCAATCTTGGCATGATCATCAGTCCGCAGCATAATGGCATCAACCATTCGGCTCAGGACGCGAGCTGTATCAGCGATCGTCTCCCCTCGCCCGAGCTGGCTTGATCCAGCATCGAGGATCAAAACCGTCCCTCCAAGCTGGCGCATGGCGATGTCAAAACTGACCCGCGTGCGCGTCGAGTTCTTCTCGAAAACCAGTCCCAGCACCCGGCCAGCAAGCGGCGCGTCGCTATCGACCTTGCCCTTGGGCCAATCAGCACGAGCAGCCTTGCGATCGATCGCATCCGCAATCATCGCTGCGATAGCGTCGGCACCTGCATCCCCCAGATCAAGGAAGTGCTGCTGCCCGGCTGGCAATCCCAACGGTTGAACCATCACGCAGGTTCTTCGACTGAAAAGCTCGCCGCGCCAGCGGAGAGTTTTTCGAAGAATTCGTCAATTTCGGCATCGCCGATCACCAGCGGAGGAATAATCCGCAATGTCTGATCGCCCGCTGCAACGGTCAGCAATTGGTGATTGTCGCGCAGGTGGACGAAGAATGGGCGGCTCTCGACTTTCATCTTGATGCCTAGCATCAGCCCTTTTCCGCGAACCAGTTCGAAGAGTTCAGGGTAGTTGCCGATGAATTGCTCGAGCCGAGCGCGGACTCGCTCGCCCTTCTCGGTGACATCAGCAAGGAACGCTTCATTGGCAACCGCTTCCATCACTGCACTGCCCGCCGCCATTCCTAACGGGTTTCCGCCATAGGTCGAGCCGTGGGTGCCAAATGTCATTCCCCGCGCAGCTTTTTCGGTTGCGAGTACCGCTCCAATCGGGAAACCACCGCCGAGCCCCTTTGCAGTGGCCAGGATGTCAGGCTCAATGCCATAATGCTCATGCGCATAGAATTTGCCCGTACGCGCGACACCGCATTGCACCTCATCCAAGACCAGCATCAAATCATGCTCGTCCGCGAGCGCACGCAGGCCCTTCATAAAACCATCTGATGCTGGACGAATGCCGCCCTCACCCTGAATCGGCTCTACCAGGAAGCCGGCAGTGTGTGGCCCCATCAGAGCCTTGGCAGATTCCAGATCATCAAATTCAGCATATTTGAAGCCATCTAAGAGCGGCGAGAAGCCGTGATGCATTTTGGTCTGGTTGGACGCGCTGATCGTCGCCATTGTCCGGCCGTGAAATGCATTCGCGAAGGTAATGAGCTCGAACCGCTCTTTATCGCCTTCATCGCCGACATTCTGATGATATGCGCGAGCAGCCTTAATCGCGCCTTCCACTGCCTCAGCCCCAGAGTTGGTGAAAAAGACAGTGTCAGCGAAGGTGTTGTCGACCAGCTGCTGGGCAAACTTCTCACCTTGCGGGCTGCCATAGAGGTTGGAGACATGCATCAAGGTGGCAGCCTGTTTCTGGATCGCTTCGACGAGGCCAGGATGCGAGTGACCGAGCAGATTGACGGCAATTCCGCTCGCAAAGTCGAGATAGCGCGTCCCATTCTCATCAATCAGGTGGCAATGCTCCCCGCGCACGGGCCGCACGCCGCAACGCGGATAGACGGGCATAAGCGGTGTAATCGACATAGTGAAGTTCCTGAATTCTTGGGAGTTTGGCCACCATCAAGAGGGCAAATCCCTGAAACGCAAATGGCGGCCCTTAAATGAGCCGCCATCTGGATAATGTACAGGCCGCTCGCTTGGATCATCAAACGGCCAATAAAGGTGCCTTAAGGGTTAGCCCTGAACTGGCACCAGATTGACCGCAGAGTATTTCCCTCGTCGGTCGACCTCGAGGTCAAATTCAAAGCGCTCGCCTTCATTGATGGCAGTAAGACCGGAGCGTTCGACAGCGCTGATATGCACAAAGGCGTCCGGTTGGCCATCATCGCGCACAAGGAAACCAAAACCCTTCATCGAATTGAAGAACTTGACCGTCCCTGTCGCTTTCTCGCCTGTAAGTTCACGCTTGGGCGGTCCGGCCTGCTCCACGGCGATCACTTCGCCCACAACCTGAAGGTCCTGCGCCGATATCTTGCCGCCGCGATCAACCAAGTTGAATTCGAGCTCCTGCCCTTCAGCTAGACCTTCCAGGCCCGCGCGCTCAACCGCGCTGATGTGCACGAACACATCTTCGCCGCCTGATTCTTGCTGAATGAAGCCGAAACCCTTCTGGCCATTGAAAAATTTAACGGTACCTTTTCCGGTGCCAACGACCTGCGCGGGCATGCGGTTAAAACCACCGCTTCCGCCGCCGCGACCACCGCCGCCGCCACGTGGGCCGCCAAAGCCGCCGCCTTGATCGCCGCCACCGCGATTGCCACCGCCGAAGCGGTCTCCACCGCCTCCGCCGCCACCATAGCGATCCCCACCGCCAAAGCGGTCGCCGCCACGATCATTTCCGTAATCACTCGGGGGCGGAAAACTATCTCCGCCTCCACCGAATGGATCGAACCCATCTTCGCCGAAACCGTCGCGCTTGTCCCGCCCGCGCCGCCGACCCCTGTCGTAACCCATAACTTCAGTAATACCTTACCACGTTGCCCTACCTCCAATACGCTGACGACGTGGGCAACACACCGCATCAGTCGCGAATGACCGACCGGTCGACTCCGGCACCAATCACTCTTGCATCGCGAGCATAGCGCACAAAACACCACTAGGCGAACGATTTAACCCGCAAGCCTCTGATTACACGAAATTGTGACATTTTGGGGCGCGTTTCTGCACTTATCGCTTGGCCAAATGGGTTGTCAGACCATCCCAGCCGCGCCATGTCTGAGTTCGGTAATTGCTTTCTTGGGATCTACCGAATGTCTGAATTCCGAGCCTTGTCTGACATCGTCTTTGCTAGCCCACAAATCTCGCTTGATGATATCGATGCCGCGAAGACCGCTGGCGTCACTTTGATAGTCAACAATCGGCCCGACGGTGAAGAACCCTCAGCTCCGCAAGGGGATGAGATCGAAGCGGCCGCTCAAGCTGCAGGTCTCGCCTATCTTGCGGTGCCGATTGGTCATTCTGGCTTTAGCGAGCCTCAGGTCGATGCGATGATTGACGCGCTGGCCAATACCGAAGGCAAAGTACTCGCCTATTGCCGCTCGGGGACGCGATCGACATTGCTCTGGGCGCTCGCTCAGGCGAAGTTAGGTATTGACGGTGATGAGATCACGCGCGCTGCAATGGCGGCCGGTTATGATGTCAGCCCGATCCGCCCAATGATGGACATGCTCGCCGCGCGTTGAGCGAGCCTTCACAAGAAAACCTGAGTCGATGGACGTCTCCACACTGATTCTCCAAACCGCTGGGTCGCTGGTTGCGATCTTCGCGCTCTACTTGCTCGCCCGCGCTCTCAAATTGGGTGGGAAGCCGCGCCTTGGCGAAGCCATTACAGTGCATCGCGTCGCAGCAGAGGTGGAGGATGGCTTCTTGGCAGCTCGAGTATCCATTGCCCGCAAAGGCAACGCAGCTCTGACGGCCGATTCATCGGGGCGGATTATGCTGATCAAGCGCCATGGGAATCGATTCTCAGGACGAGTGCTGACCTCTGCTGCCAAGGTGCGAGAGGAAGTGGACGGCATTGTCGTCGATTGCGGCGAGGCTCGCTTTGGCGAAGTGCGTCTGTCGATTGATGATCCCGCATATTGGGTTGACGCGATCAACCGGCTATAGAAGCCCAGCAATGCCTGACTTTTCGCCCACTCAATATGCTGTGCCGTTATTCGTGATCGCCGTTTTGGCGGAAATGATCTGGGCGCGCTTCAAGCGGCCTGAAGCCTATGAGCCGATGGACACCCTAGTCAGCCTTGGGTTTGGGCTGGGTTCGACCGTCGCAGGCGCTCTGTTTGGTGGCTTTGCAGCCTATGTCTTCTTCACTGCATATGAATATCGACTGTTCGATATGGGTCCCGAATGGTGGACCGTTTTGTGGGCGTGGCCATTGTGCTTTGTGCTTGATGACCTCAAATATTACTGGGTCCACCGCGCCGGACACCGTATCCGCTGGATGTGGGCAGCGCACGTCAACCACCATTCCTCGCAGCACTACAATCTCTCGACCGCCTTGCGGCAGACCTGGACCGGCTCCTTCACTTTTGGTTTGCTCTTTGCCCTGCCGCTTGTGCTCATGGGCTTTCACCCGGTGATGATTGCCATCTGCGGCGGGTTCAATCTGATCTACCAATTCTGGATCCACACCGAGGCAATCGACCGAATGCCGCGCTGGTTCGAGGCGGTGATGAACACGCCGAGCCATCACCGCGTTCACCATGCGACCAATCCGCGTTACCTGGACCGCAACTATGCGGGCGTGTTTATCATCTGGGACAAGATGTTTGGCACATTTGAGGCCGAACGCGATGACGAGCAAATTCGCTACGGAATCATCAAGCAACTTGGCAGCTTCAATCTAATTTGGGCCGTCTTTCACGAATGGATTGGGATGCTCTCCGACATTTGGCGAGCGCCTTGGAGGCACAAATTGTCCTACCTGCTGCGCGAGCCAGGCTGGACCCATGATGGTAGTCGCGACACATCCGATACGATCCGCGCGCGTTGGGCTGAACGGACGAATCAACAAGGAAAGCCAGTTGCGGCTCGAAACCCGATTGCAGGGACAAGCGAAGCTGCTTAACGTCCTCTCCCAAGAGGAGAGAACATGGAAAGTTTCGATTACATCGTCATTGGCGGTGGCAGCGGGGGGAGCGCAGTTGCTGGGCGGCTGGCCGTTGATGGGACCCGGCGGGTTTGCTTGCTTGAGGCTGGCGGGCGCAACGACAACTTTATCATTAAGACGCCGGGCTTCATGCCCTTCATTCGCAATGCGTCGAACTATAAATTTGACACCGTCCCGCAGAAAGGGCTGAACGGCAGGATCGGCTACCAACCCAGGGGCAAAGGCCTTGGTGGCTCTTCGGCGATCAACGCGATGGTCTATATTCGCGGCAACAAGTGGGACTACGACAATTGGGCCGAGATGGGCTGTGATGACTGGTCTTATGACGATGTGCTCCCCTATTTCCGCAAGGCCGAAGCCAATGAGCGCGGCGCTGACGAATATCACGGCGCAGGCGGGCCGCTCTTCGTCTCAAACCAGCGCTCCCCCAACCCTGTCAGCCACGCCTTTGTTGAGGCTGCTGAGCAGCTGCAATTGCGTGAAAATTCTGACTTCAATGGAGAGAGCCAGGACGGTTTTGGCCTCTACCAAGTCACCCAGCGCGATGGCGAGCGTTGGTCCGCAGCGCGCGGCTATGTCGAACCAATTCGCGGCCAAGGCAATTTCGCAATCCGCACCAACACACTGGTTGAAAAGCTTGTGATCGAAGAAGGCCGGATCACTGGCGTGCGAGTTCGCATCGGGCGCAAGCGCTCGGAGGTGATCTCTGCCCGCAAGGGCGTGATCCTATGTGCTGGCGCCTTTAACTCGCCGCAGATCATGATGCTTTCCGGTATTGGTCCAGCAGAGCATTTGAAGAGCCACGGCATCGACGTTGTAATGGATAAGCCTGCGGTCGGATCAAACCTACAGGATCACATTGATTATGTCTCCGCTTGGGAGACAGACAGCGACGTCCCGCTTGGCGGCACGCTTAAAGGCACGCTCAAAATGGCAGGAGCGATTTTCGAGCATCGCCGCAAACGCAGCGGGGCGATGACGACGTGCTACGCCGAAGCAGGCGGTTTTTGGTCGGTGAGCGATGACGCTCCAGCGCCGGACGTGCAGTGGCATTTTGTGCCTGCTGTGCTCGAAGACCATGGGCGTGAGAAGGTGCGAGCGCATGGCTTCTCGCTGCACGCCTGTGTGCTTCGACCGGAAAGCCACGGGACAGTTCGGCTCGGCTCAGGTGACGCAGCGGCAGCTCCGGTGATCGACCCCAACTTCCTTGATGATGAGCGTGATCTGGCAGTTATGCGCGGAGGGGTGCGGCTGTCGCACCGGATCGCCGACGCGCCTGCTCTACAAGCCTACGGACCGACCGACCGCTATCCTATCGACATCAATGATGATGGCGCATTGAACGAGCTGATCCGCAATCGCGCGGATTCGGTTTATCACCCGGTTGGCACTTGCCGGATGGGCTCGGACGAGGACAGTGTGGTCGACCCGACACTAAAGGCGCGCGGAGTGGACGGGCTGTGGATCGCGGATGCGAGCATCATGCCCAAACTCGTTAGCGGCAACACCAACGCTCCGAGCATCATGATCGGTGAGCGCTGCGCAGACTTTGTGAAAGCAGCGGAATGATGTGGGTTCGCCCATCCGCGCGAACTTCTCGGCGCTAATCCTCCTTCGCTACGCTTCGTCGGGCACCTGCGGCTCGGCCGCGTGGCCTCGCGGTCCGCTAGTCGCGGACCATGCTAACGCTTCCCAAGCGAATTTCGGCGAACAGCTTTACGCGAGGTGGCCGGGTAATCGCGGAGCACGGACCCGAAAGGGTCCGCAAGGGCGACCGCCCGCCCGCAGGGGGTCCGTAGCGCGAGCGGAAGACATCTAGCGAGGACGCGCCCGCGGATGCGCATGCGAAAAGCAAAAGACCCCAAAGAAAAAAGGGGCCGGAGCACTTTGGCCCCGGCCCTCATCAGTCTGTTCGTTCGCAGGAGGAACGTCTTTTGGCGGGACAAGGGGAGAGAGAAGAGAGACCTCGCCCCGCCAAACTGTGTGCGCTCGTTAGGTTCGAGCGAATTCAGGATAGGCTTCAACACCGATCTCAGCGTGGTCGAGACCACTCATCTCTTCCTCTTCGGAAGGACGGACACCGATGGTGTATTTGAGAGCCAGCCAGACAACGGCTGCTGCCGCACTGACCCAGATGCCCGTGGCGACGACGCCGGTGAGCTGCGCCACGAACGGAGCACCGCCGGTCCAAACGACGATCATCGTGCCCCAGATACCTGCGAACAGGTGGACCGGGATCGCGCCGACAACATCGTCAATCTTAAACTTGTCGAGCAGTGGCACCGTGAAGACGACAATCGCACCGCCAATACCTCCGATCAGGATTGACTGGCCAACGGTTGGAGCGAGCGGCTCTGCCGTGATTGACACAAGGCCAGCCAAGGCGCCATTCAAAGCCATTGTCACGTCGGCCTTCTTGTAAAGGACTTGCGTGAGGATAATCGCGGTCACCACGCCGCCTGCGGCAGCCATATTGGTGTTCACAAAGATCTTCGAGACGTCTGACACGTCGCCGACGGTGCCCATGGCGAGCTGCGATGCGCCGTTAAAGCCAAACCAGCCAAGCCACAAGATGAAGGTACCAAGCGTTGCCAGCGGAATATTCGCGCCCGGAAAGACGTTGACCTTGCCGTCCGCGCCATAGCGGCCCGCACGTGCACCAATGATAATCGCACCGACAAGCGCTGCCCAACCTCCGGTCGAGTGAACCAGGGTCGAACCAGCAAAATCGCTGAAGCCCATTTGGTCAAGGAAGCCCGCACCCCACTCCCAACTGACAACAACTGGATAGATGATAGCGGTAAGGATGGTGACGAAGATGAAAAACGGAACGATCTTCACACGCTCTGCCACAGTGCCCGACACAATCGACGCGGTCGTGGCGCAGAACACCATCTGGAAGAACCAGTCAGAAGCAACCGAATAACCCGTGTCGGTGTCTGCTACGCCCACACCCTGCATGGTGTAGTCGAAACCAGCCAGACCGAAATAACCGTTGAAATCGCCCGGATAAGCAATGTTGTAGCCGATGATCCAGAACATGAGACCAGCAATGGAATAAAGGCCAATGTTCTTAAGGCACTGGGTGGAAGTGTTCTTGGACCGGACCAAACCGGCTTCGAGCATGGCAAAGCCAGCGGCCATCCACATCACGAGGAAGCCACCGATCAAGAATAAGAGGGTGTTAAAGATGTAAGCGGTGCCGGCTGAAACGGCCTCCGCATCGGGCACAGCGGCAACAGCCGGCTGCGCGATCAGCGTCGCACCTGCAAACAGGGCGGCGCCTTTAAGGAGAGGTTTCTTCATGATCCGTGGTCCCCCGAATTAGAGTGCAGTTTCGCCCGCTTCGCCGGTGCGAATGCGGGTTGCCGATGCGAGATCGAGCACGAAAATCTTGCCATCGCCGATAGCTTCGGTGTTGGCGGTCTGCTGAATGGTCTCGACCACCTGCGCGGCGACTTCGTCGCTGGCGGCAATCTCAAGCTTCACTTTGGGAAGCATATTGGTGGAGTATTCCGCGCCCCGATAAATCTCGGTCTGGCCTTTCTGACGGCCAAACCCTTTCACTTCGGAAACGGTCATTCCTGCAACCCCGATGGCGCCCAGCGCTTCGCGGACTTCATCGAGCTTAAATGGTTTAATGATGGCGATGATGAACTTCATCCGTGCCCCCTTTGGCTATGTCGGCGGATCCGACTGGCCAAAAGAATGCAAGGGACGTGCCATATTTCTGTAATGCGGTTGACGCAGCGGAATCCTCAGACTCCTTCGCGCCTGCACAAATTCACGTGCCTAAATTTTAATCCTTTGGTTACATTTTGAGCAGCGGCGCATGTTTTGTGGTGTCTCTGAGCCCTTGAGTGTTATCTTATGAGGCTCTGGATCACTCGCCCGCAATATAACGGTTGGTTGCGCGGGTGGGTAGGCCGTCAATGCTAGATGTGCGCGTGGCCATCTTGGCTTCCCATTCAGCAGGATCGCTTTGGCGATGCGCTTTTTTGAGCGTTTCGCGCTCACCTTCCAATGCCATAAAGGGAACGCCCCAACCGCAGCTGGTCTGAATGCTATCAATATCGATGACAAAGATCTGGCGTGTGCCTGGCATCATAGTGAAGTTGGCAGCAAGACCGTCCCACTCGTCGTCCTGCGGCAGCACGGGGCGACCTTTACCGTAAATCCGAAGGATCAAGGCTGGTCGATCGAAGTTTGTGAACATGATCGTGATGCGGCCGCCACCGGATTCCGGATCAGCCACAAGATGCGCGTGGGTCTCATTGCCCGACCCGCCCAAGTCGAGATAGGCGACCTGCGTCGGGGAGAGCACTCGGAAGGCGTCATAGCCTTTGGGGCTGAGATTGATCCGGGCATCGGCCGCGGCGGTGGCGACAAAGAAGACCGGCTGTTTTTCGATCATTGCAATGTGCTTGGGTTCAAGCGCGTCAAAGAAATCAGCCATATTGTGTCACTCCTTCAAAAAGCCGCGGACCGTTTCCATGAAGAGATCAAACTGATCGTGGTGGAGCCAATGGCCCGCTTGCTCGAACTCGATCACTCGCGCGGTATTGAAATGCTCTAGCCTGCCGTCCTTCTCCGGGTTTGATGCCCAGCTATCTGCGCCATAAAGCAGCAGAGTCGGGCAGGATATCGCACTCCAGATCGCTTCAATGAACTCATCGGCAACGTCTTCGACGCCCCAAACATTAAGATGCGGGTCGAACTTCCAACTGTAGGTGCCATCTTCGTTGCGATTAACGCCGTGGATGGTGAGGTGACGTGCCTGATCTTCAGTAAGGTACGAATTCTCCTCGATCATTCGTGCAAAGGCGGCTTCGATGCTCTCATATTTGCGCGGGGTGCGACCTGCAGCTTTCCGCTTTTTCTCGATCCATTCGCGCATTCGCTCAGGATACGGAGTCTTGCGCTGCTCAGCCTTCCAATCCGGGCTTGGCCCAAGGCCTTCGATCGCGACAAGCTTCGTCACCATGTCCGGGAACATCCCGGCATAGCGCAGCGAGACATTGCCGCCCATTGAGTGCGAAATGATAGTCACAGGTCCGCGCCCAAGCTGATGCACGAGTTGAGCGAGATCATAGACCATATCGTTCGAATTGTAGTTGCCGTCCGACACCCAGTCGCTGTCGCCATGGCCTCGGTGATCCATCGCAACGACGTGATAGTCCTGTGCCAGCTCCTCAGCCGCCCAATCCCAGCTCCTCGCGTGATCGCGCCCGCCATGGACGAGCACGAGCGGAGGCTTCTCTTGCCCTGCCTCATCATAGGCACCCCAATCGAAATAATTGAGGCGCAGTCGCTGCGATATGAAAGTCTGCGAGTTCGGGCCGAAAGTGGTCATGGGTTTCCCATGCCGCGAACCGTGAGTTCTCGCAAGCTTACCGTTCCTTGGTAGCAGAGAAGGCCAGCTCGGGGTTCTTTTCAACCTGATAATTCACGTCCCAGGGGCTTTTCGCCATAAAGACCAAGTCGCCATCGCGGTCGCGGGCAAGGTTCGCGCGGTTGAAGCTTTCGAATTCATCGAGGGCCTTTTGATCACCCTTAAGCCAGCGCGCGGTCGCAAAGGGGGCGGTCTCCAATGCCGCTTCGACCTTATATTCGGCTGAAAGGCGCGAGACGAGCACGTCCAATTGCAGCTGGCCGACAACCCCGACAATGTGCTGCGCGCCGATCTCGGGATAGAATACCTGAATCACGCCCTCTTCTGAAAGGTCATCAAGCGCTTTCCTGAGTTGCTTTGTTTTGGTCGGATCTTTGAGCTGGACGCGGCGCAGGATCTCTGGTGCGAAATTGGGAAGGCCGGTGAAGCGCACCTGATCTTTTTCGGACAAAGTGTCTCCAACGCGCAAAGTGCCATGGTTGGGAATGCCAATAATGTCGCCCGCTTCAGCAGTGTCAGCAATCTCGCGGTCCTGCGCGAAGAACAGGATCGGAGAATGGATCGCAATCGGCTTGCCAAGACCCGAGGGCGTCAGCTTCATCCCGCGTTTAAACGTCCCCGAAACCTGCCGCATAAAGGCGATCCGGTCGCGGTGATTGGGGTCCATGTTGGCCTGGACCTTGAAGATAAAGCCAGTGACCTCGCTGTGATCTGGAGCGATCTGGTCCTCACCAGCGGGTTGCGGGCGTGGCGGGGGCGCAAAATTGGCGATCGCTTCGATCAGCTCGGTGACGCCGAAATTCTTGAGCGCGCTGCCAAAGTAAACAGGCGTGAGGTCGCCATTGCGAAAGGCGTCGATGTCAAATTCGGGATAGCCGACCTGCGCCAGCTCCGCTTCTTCGGCGAACTCTTCGGGGATCGTTGGGTTCTCTTCGCGCGTGCCGAGGAATTCCTTGGAAGGTCCCTCTGGTCGGCTGACCGCGCCGCTTTCAAAGTCGAGAATGCCTTCAAACTGTCCGCCCATACCGATCGGCCAGCTTTGCGGCGAGACGTCGAGCGCGAGCATGTCGGCGACCTCGTCGAGCGTCTCGAACGGATCACGGCCCTCGCGATCGACTTTGTTGACGAAGGTGATGATCGGAACTGAGCGTAGTCGGCACACTTCGAAAAGCTTGCGGGTCTGCGGTTCGATACCTTTGGCAGCATCGATCACCATCACCGCAGAGTCGACGGCGGTCAGCGTGCGATAGGTGTCCTCGGAGAAATCTTCGTGCCCCGGCGTGTCGAGCAGGTTGAACGTCACGATTTCGCCGTTTTCATTGGCCCGCTCAAAAGTCATCACAGATGAGGTGACCGAGATGCCGCGTTGCTGCTCGATCTTCATCCAGTCCGATCGCGCGCGCCGCTGGTCCCCACGCGCCTTGACCTCCCCTGCCAAGTGGATCGCCCCGCCTTGCAGCAGCAGCTTTTCCGTGAGCGTGGTCTTACCCGCGTCAGGGTGCGAAATGATCGCGAAGGTGCGCCTGTTGGACATGATCGCTGGACACGCGCGACTTACCCGCGCAGCTCCGCTCCCTGCTTGGCCGCTGCTGCAACGACATTGTCGGAGATCGCCTTGAGATCAGCTTCCTTGTAGCTTGTCTCTTGCGGCTGGAGCGTCACTTCAATGGCGAGCGACTTTTTACCTTCGGGCAGGCTGCCACCGGTGAAGACATCGAAAACGCGCGCGCCTGTGATATTGACCTTGTCGCTGCCGCGCACCGCTCTGAGCAGGTCCTCGGCGGCGAGTTTTGCCGGCACCAAAAAGGCGAAGTCACGGGTCACCGCTTGCAGAGCGGGCGGAGTGAAGCTTGGGCGAGCGAAGCTGACCGGGCCTTTGCCTGCCTTCTTCGCCGGAATCGCGTCGAGAAACAGTTCGACTGCCGCCACTGGACCATCCAAGTCAAACGCCTTGAGCGTCGCCGGGTGGAGCATGCCGAAGCGCGCCAGCACATTTTTGGGGCCGAGCCGAAGGGTCGCAGATTGGCCGGGGTGAAACTGCTCGCCAGCTTCCCCCATCACCATCAGCCTAGCCGCCGGCGCGCCCGCCGCTTCGAGGAGGGTCAGTGCCGCTGCCTTGGCGTCATAGGCGTCGTAAGCAACAGGTTTGCCCGACGCCCAACCGCGCGTTGTCTTTTCACCCGCAAGCACCACGCCGAGCGTCGCGCGCTCGTCGCTTAGGCCGCCTGATCCGCGGAAATAGCGGCGCCCAAGCTCAAACACACGCGTCGAGCCAGCGCCGCGATCTGCGTTGCGTTTTGCGGCGATCAGCAAACCGGGGATGAGCGAGGGACGCATCACCTTCATGTCTTCGCTGATCGGGTTGTCGAGCTTCCATAGATCGTCGGTCGCGGTGAAATGCGCCGCAGCCGCTTCGGGCAGGAACGACCAAGTCACCGCTTCGTCGAGCCCACTGCCAGCCGCCGCACGACGGACCTTGCGCTCCATCAGTTGCTGCAAAGTGGCGGTTGGCCGGGCCACACCGTCCATGCGCGGCAGAGCGACGCTTTCAACCTTGTCGAGGCCGTGTATGCGCACGACTTCTTCGACGAGATCGGCGGGACCTTCGATATCGTGACGGCGCAACGGGCAGGTGACTTGCCAGTCGGCGCCGACGCTGAATCCGAGGTTTTCGAGGATCGTGCGCTGCTCGCCCTCGGCGACTTCAACACCGCCCAGCTTCGTGGTCAGGGCCGGATCGAACGTCACGACCTTGGCCCCGCTCGGAGGCTCACCGGCCGCGACCATTGCGCTCGCGGTTCCGCCAGCAAGCTCAACGATCAGGCCGGTAAGCAGGTCAAGACCGCCTTCGAGGAACTCAGGATCAACCCCGCGCTCAAACCGCGTCCGCGCGTCTGAGGCAAGGCCCAGTTTGCGGCCCGTCACACCGATACGCGGCGGATCGAAATAGGCGATCTCAAGCAGTACGTCGGTGGTGCTATCCTGCACGCCCGAAATCTCGCCGCCCATGATGCCGGCAATATCATGGACTTCTTTGTTGTCCGCGATCACCACCATGCTTTCATCGAGCGTGTAGGTCTTTTCGTTCAGCGCCAGCACCTGCTCACCCGCATTCGCGCGGCGAGCCACCACTGCTCCCGAGAGCTTCGACAGATCGTAGACGTGTGCCGGACGGCCAAAGGCAAGCATCAAGTAGTTGGTGAGGTCGACCAGTAGCGAAATCGGGCGTTGGCCCGCGCTGGTTAACCGCTGCTGCAGCCAATCGGGTGAAGGCCCATTTGTGACACCTGTGATGACCCGGGCGTAAAAGGCAGGACAGCCTTCAGGATCATCGGTGCGGATCTCAACCGGGCAGCTGCCTGCCGCTTCAAACTTCGGAAAGGCAATCGGCTTCAATGCCCCGAGTCCCGCTGCCGCAAGATCGCGGGCAATGCCGTAAACGCCCATGCAATCAGGACGGTTTGGCGTGATGGCAACGTCGATCACAGGCGAGCTGCCGTGGTAATTGGCAAAGGCATGTCCGACCGGCGCGTCTTCGGGCAGTTCGATGATCCCGTCGTGATCCTCGCCCAGCTCGAGCTCGCGCACCGAGCACATCATGCCGTTGGATTCGACTCCGCGAATGGCGCTCTTGCGCAATTGCATGCCATTGGAGGGAACCACCGCGCCCGGCGAGCCGAGCACGCCCTTCATCCCAGCGCGCGCATTGGGAGCGCCGCAGACAACTTGCAGCGGATCGCCCTCTCCCGTGTCGACGGTGAGGACTTGAAGCTTATCAGCATCGGGGTGCTTCTCAGCGGTCAGAACATGCGCAACTGTGAAGCCCGCAAGCCTCTCGGCTGGGTCTTCGACTCCTTCAACCTCAAGTCCGATCGCATTGAGGCAATCGGTGATCTCTGTGAGGCTAGCAGTCGTTTCCAGGTGGTCTTTGAGCCACGTAACGGAGAACTTCATGAGCGCGCTCCCACACCAGCCGAAAGCGTCGGCTGATCATACGGCGAAAAGCCGTAATGCGAGAGCCAGCGCGGATCGCCATCAAAGAAGGCGCGCAGATCGTTCATGCCGTATTTGAGCATGGCAATCCGGTCGATGCCGAGGCCAAAGGCGAAACCCTGATATTCGTCTGGATCGACACCGGCCATTTCCAGAACTCGCCGGTTGACCATACCGCTGCCGCCCAGCTCCATCCAATCATGGCCCTCGGCATCACCGTGCCCACCGACAACGCGGCGGTTGCCTTCATTGGAATAGCCTACATCGACTTCAACCGACGGTTCGGTGAAGGGGAAGTAGGATGGACGCAGGCGTAGGACGATATCTTCGCGTTCGAAGAAGGCCTTGAAGAAAGTCTCGAGCGTCCATTTGAGGTGGCCCAGATGGATCCCTTTATCGACCACAAGCCCTTCAACCTGGTGGAACATAGGCGTGTGGGTGGCATCGCTGTCCGAACGATAGACGCGTCCCGGCGCAATGATCCGGATCGGCGCGCCTTGCGCTTTCATCGACCGGATCTGAACCGGCGATGTGTGCGTGCGCAACAGCATTTGCCCGCCGTCAGGTGCAGCGTCAGGGAAATAGAATGTGTCATGCATTGCGCGCGCCGGATGGCTTTCATCCATGTTGAGCGCAGTGAAATTATGCCAGTCGTCCTCGATCTCAGGACCGGTCGCGACCGCAAAGCCCAAATCAGCAAAGATCTCTGCCAGCTCATCCATCACTTGGCTGACAGGATGGATCGAGCCCCTTGGTTGATCTGGAGCGGGCAGGGTGAGGTCAATAGCCTCGCTTGCCAATTGCGCGTCGAGAGCTGCTGCCTCAAGCGCGGCCTTCTTCGCGTCTATCGCGCCAGCTACCTCGGCGCGCACTGCCTGAATTGCGGGAGCAGCCTCCTTGCGCTCCTCCGGACTCATGCCCCCAAGCGTTTTGAGCGCCAGGCTAACCCAGCCCTTCTTGCCCAGCGCAGCGATACGCTGTTCTTCAAGCGCATCGAGCGCTTCGGCTGCGGCAATCGCGGCGAGGCTGGCGGTCTTTTGATCTGTCAATTCGGTCATGGTCTAAAGGTCTTGGAGGGCCTGATTGGATGAGCGGGTCCGCTAGCGGTATTTCGCCCTTGGTGCAATCGAAGCCTTGCCAGTTCAGCCCCTAGAACGCACCGGATCGTGTAGCCCTTGTACGGCCTCTCCCGCGATCGCCATGCGAGCCCGCGCCGCCGCGACAAGTAGCGGCTTGTCGACCTTCGCATAGGCAGAAGGGCTCATCCCCATGAAGCGTCTGAAATCGCGAACAAAATGCGCTTGGTCGTGATATTGACAGTCAAGCGTCCGCAGCCAGTTGAGCGACGGGTCGAGCATGAACTGCGCGAGACTGCGTAAAAAGCGTTGGCGGCGGAGGAGCAATTTGGGCGTGAAACCAAAAGCGCGTTTAGAGAGCCGTTCTAGGCTGCGCACATTCATCGAGACCCTCTCGGCAAGCTCAGCAACGGTGGCGAGTTCAGGATCGATCAGCTCGGCATTGATCCGTTCAATGGCCGATCCAGCCGGGCATTTGGTGAGAGCCAGCGCCTCCATGTGATCCTCAATGATGGCCAACTCTTTCGCGAAATCACCGCTTGAACTGGCCAGAGCTGCCGACAAGGGACGAAACGCGGCGAAGGCGTCATCCTGGTCACCGTCAGTAATGCGGTCGGCATATTCGCTGGCAGGAACCTCGAACAGGGTCGACCAGCCCAACGGCATCAAGCCAATGCCCCACGACCTGCCCGAGGTGACCCGGAAACGGCCTGCAAGGCTGGTGGGGCCGGTTACGTTGAAGGCGGGCAAGGCGGCGAGCGGCGCATCGCCAATCGCGCCGTGTGCCCAGCCAGGCTTGGCAAAGCGCAGATTTGGCCATTCCGGATGGAGATAGTCCTCCAGCACTGTTTCCGACGGCGAGGTGACGACGTGGGTGTAGTAATAGGTGGTTACAAAGGGCAGCAGCTTTTGAGCAGGCAGCGCAAAACGGATCGTGACTGCCGCAGGCTTTTCCTCCGAATGACCCGACTGCGCATGCATGTGGTTCTGCTCCAACCCCCAAGTGTATTCGGACCAGTGTTCCGTGCACCTGCGGCCCCATCAACCGCAAGCGCTTTGAGAGCCTCTGTCCGATGATCGGACAATCTCCGTGTAATCTCCATGCGCCCTGGGGGGGTGATCTAGTCCTCGTCTTGCGCCGGCTGATCCAGAGTTTGGGCCGCACTTCCCCAGACCCTTGCCCGGGCTTCCATGAACGAGGACAGGATCGGATGATCAAGGCTTGCGTACTTGCTCGGTGTCATCGTCATGAACTCAGTAAACTCGCGCGTGAACTGTGCTTGATCGTGATATTCTTCATCCATCGCTTCAGTCCAGCGCCCTGCGCGCTTGCTCGCCTCTTTGAGCATAAAGTTCGTCAGCGAGCGCATGAAGCGTTGGCGGCGCATCAGCAGCTTGGGCGTAAAGCCGAAATAGCGATGGCAAACGCGCTCGAGCGTCCGGATGCTCATCGCACAAGCTTTGGCAAGATCACCGACGGCGACATGCTCGCCGCTGACCAACGCAGCGTGAACACGGGTGATCTTGGCTTCGTCGCGGCTCGGTTGCATCAACCCTTCCATGACACTGGTGATCAAGTCGAGCTGTTGATCCATCGGAATGCTCGGGTCGCAAAGCGTCTCAGACATGGAGTCAAAGCGGGCAAAGACCGGATGCGCGGCGCCGTCGAGGATTGTGTTGGCAAAGTCTGACGCATCTGCGTCCACGAACCGCGCCCATCCCAGCGGCAGGAAACCGACCCCCCACATGCGCGAGGGGCCAAGACTGAAATGACACGGAAGCGAACTGGGCCCAGTCGCGATAAAGCGCGCACCCGAAAGCTGTGATGAACCAATCTCAGAGCTCGGACGGGCGCCGCCAAAGAACCTGATATTGGCCCATTCAGGCTGGAGGTAATCTTCGACTTCTGGAGCAGCCCCGTCCGTCTCTTCGCTGCCCTCAATATCGAGCTCAAGGTGGTAGAATGTAGTAAAGCAACCATCGAATTGCGGTGGCGGCGTGTAGAAGCGGCTTTGCACCGATGGGCGCGCACCGCCCGGATCGGCTGCTGTTTGCGAACCCAACGCGCCGCAATCGCCTGATACATCCCCTTCAAACCCCATAACCGGGCTGTGGAGGAAATGGCGAAGATATACAAGATTGCTGACGCATCCTTACAAGTGGACCGTGCGCTCCTCGCGGTGAAACGAGAAAGGGCCCCGGTGCCTATGTGCACCAGAGCCCCTTCTCAGCCTTTCCATAGACCCTGCAAGGGCCTGTAGGAAAACGCGTTACTTACGCCGGAAGCGCAGCTTTCGCCTGAGCGATGATCGTCTTGAACGCCGCTTCTTCGTTCATCGCGAGGTCGGCCATGACTTTGCGATCAAGCTCGATCCCAGCCAGCTTCACCCCGTGCATGAACTGCGAATAGGTGAGGCCTTCGGCGCGAACGGCTGCGTTGATGCGCTGGATCCACAGGGCGCGGAAGCTGCGCTTCTTCACCTTGCGGTCGCGATAAGCGTACTGGCCGGCCTTTTCGACCGCCTGACGCGCAATGCGAATAGTGTTCTTGCGGCGACCGCGATAGCCCTTGGCCTGGTCCAAAATCCGCTTGTGCTTGGCGCGAGTGGTCACGCCGCGTTTAATGCGAGGCATATCAGTTTCTCCTTACTTCGCGCTTAGTCGAGCCCGTATGGGGCCCACTTTTTGATCGTCTTCGCATCAGCGTCAGAGATCACATCGGTGCCGCGGTTCTGGCGGATATACTTGGCATTGTGGCTGATCAGACGGTGACGCTTACCAGCTACACCATGCTTGACCTTGCCGGTTGCGGTGATCTTGAAGCGCTTCTTCACACCGCTCTTGGTCTTAAGCTTGGGCATTTTCATCTCCTGATTGAGAGACACGTTTGACCGGCCCTGGCAGCCCTTGTCGCCAGGCAGGCCTTCTGATTCGTGTCAGTGAAGCGGCGCAACTAGGCGCGGAAGCTGCGAAAAGCAAGCATTTTGCGCGTGCATTTGCCCGAGCGTCCGCTCACCCATTTGTAGGACTCTTCCCTCGGGTTTGACACACTTGACACACAGTCCAGGGGCGAAAACCGCATCCCTATAGCCAGTGCCATTAGACGAGTAGGGGAGAGCCAAGCGAGAGCGGTAACAAAACATGGCCAATTCATAACGGGCCACAGGCATGTAGGAAACTCAACCGCCAGAATACGGCTTGCGACCCGTTTCCTTGAGCCAACGCGCGAAGTCGCCATGCTCAATCCGCTCCGCACCGTCCGGCAGTTCAGCAATCCAAACATAGACGTCGGCCTTGTTCGGGCCCGAACCATCGGCGCGCTCAATCGGCAATTCCTGCCGGGCATAGTCAGCGCCCTCGAAGGCGTCGACCGGACCGATATCAACCTGCGAAGCTGCGTGGACGGCGCCGTGCACCGTCACCGCCTCGCCTGCCTCGCTCGCGATCAGAGCAGGATACCAAGTCGAGCCGGACGGGATGACATAAAGCAAACCTCTGGTCGTCGCTGGAGAGCCTTGGCCCAATCCTTCCAAAAAGGGCCAGCGCGCGACACTCTCTTGCAAGACGCCGTAGAAGAAGAGGTGCGCCGGCTGCGTCATTCGCCCGCAGGAATGGTCCGCTCGAACACCAGCTCGACATCCACTGGAAGCGCGCCTGAGCCCAGAGCGACGGCCAGTTCCTGCGCTTCCTTGGCGGTGAAACCACCCGAGATCTCCGCCTGGCCACCAAGGATAGGCTCGCTGAAGAATGGGGCGCTGACGACAGTGTCGTCGATCACGATTGCGAATTGCTGGCCAACATGCTGGGTGCTGAGCCTTGCGAACAGCTCGCCTCCCCGCTCGTCGAACAGGAGGTTCACGACCGGCTCGTTGGTGTATCGGTTGTACCCCATTTGGGCCTGCTCCACCCGGTCCCCGGAAATGCCGCCAAGTCGCTTGACAGCAATGGGGCCCATGCCGTCTGCGAGGGGCAGGATTTTGCTCCCGGGATTGGCAATCCCAGAATAGGTGTTTTCTGGCAGTGCCCTGTCATCGACCTTGAGAAAGGACAGCTCGCCACGCCGGCCGATGGCTGTGCGCACGGTTTGCGGGCTGTCTTCACCAGACGTTGCCAGGACGATCCGTCCCTCACCCTGATGCGCGATGGAGTGGACCGGGGTTCCCATCTGTTCGAGCCGCCCCTCAAGCACGGCCATGGTGGACTCGACCGCACTCGCTTGCCCATCCGGACTTACCGCGTTGCTCAATTCGGCCTGCAAGACGAACTGGTGCGTGGGGGGGGGGCGCGCCCGGAAGGCATCCCAGGCGGAGAGGGTAAACGCGGCGATGACCAAGGCAAAAGTAGAAAGGATACGAGAGTTGAGAGTTGGTGACATGGAACCTATTCGTTGTTTTCAGGAAAGCTGAAACCGCTGCTCGGCAGGATCGTGGTCGGTGTCGATTCCCTCACATTGGGTGCAAGCTCCGACGATCCCATCGCCGCGAGCACATCCTCCAGCCGCGCCGGATCGCCCAGCGCGATGACGGTTCCGTCGCTCTCAGCATCCAAAGGATTGCCCTGCCAATCGCTCATCATTCCGCCTGCGCCTTCGACGACGGGGACAAGCGCTGCGTAATCGTGGATCTTGAGGCCCGCTTCCATCACCAGATCGATATGGCCGCTCGCGAGCATGGCGTAGTTATAGCAATCGCCGCCGTAGATCGGGAAAGGCATCTTGGGATAGGCATTGGTCACAATGTTGAGCCAGGCATCGGACTGATCCGCGTCAAAGCAATGCGGGCTCGTGGTCGCGCAGCTCATCCCCTCAACCGCTGCACAGTGACGGGTCTTGACCGGCTTGCCATTGAAAGTGGTGCCCTCGCCTATCCGCCCAACCCAGCGTTCACGCAGGATCGGTTGGTCGATGATGCCGAGCACCGGCCAGCCATCCTGCATCAGCGCGATGAGCGTGCCAAAAATCGGACGCCCGGCGACAAAGCTCTGCGTGCCATCAATCGGATCGAGCACCCATTGCCGGCCAGCGCCTTCATTATGCGTACCGTACTCCTCACCGATAATACCGTCATCCGGGCGCTCTTCTTCGATGATCTTGCGGATCACCGCTTCTGCGCTGCGATCGGCTTCGGTGACAGCGCTCGAATCCGCCTTGGTCTCCGCTTCGAAGTCGCTGCGGAACAGCGGACGAATCACGGAGCCTGCTTCGTCGGCGAGGCGGTTGGCGAATTCTACGTCTTTGGGGGTCATGGGGTTCTTTCTGTGTGAGCCGCAACGCAGATAGGAACCCTCTAGCGATCTTTCCAATAAGCGAAAGCCTTGCGCTGGAGCAGAGCGACATAGGCCTTGGCCTCAGCCCCTTCCCAATCGAGTGGCCATCGAAGCTCGGTTTCCTTAGCCATCTGTTCGCCGAGATGCGAGCGCGCGACGAACCAGCCTTGCCCTGGAAGCCCATCCGACTGCCGGACGACGAGCACCGCCAAATCGGGTTCTGCGGCGGTCCGCCCATCCTGATCAATCGCGTCGAGCACTTTGCACAGCGCGCGCATCTTGGGCCGTGAAAAGGCGTATCCGAGAAGGTTCAGCATCTGCGAATAGGTCAACGCACTGCCCGCGCGCGCCGCGCCGATCAGGATTTCGCGCACTTCGTCTTTGTCAAACATCATGGCTTGGTGCCAAACGGTCCGAAGGGCCGCAAGGGCGACCGCCCGCCCGCAGCGTCGCGACCTTCAGGTCGTGTGAGCGAGGATACCGCGCGCCGGAAGGCGTGCGAAACAAAAGGACTCAATCAAACAGCGAACTGACTGAGCTCTCATCAGCAATCCGGCGGATCGCTTCGCCGACCAGCGGAGCCATCGTCAGGATGCGGATCGTGTCCGATTCTTCTGCCGCCTCAGTCGGCCGGATCGAATCGGTGATGACCAGCTCTTTCAGCTTCGACCCCGTGATCCGCGCCACCGCACCGCCCGACAAAACCCCATGAGTGATATAGGCCGCGACAGACTTTGCACCGTTGTCGAGCAAGGCCTCAGCCGCGTTGCACAAAGTGCCGCCGGAATCGACGATGTCGTCAATCATGATGCAGTGCCGGCCAGAAACGTCGCCGATGATGTTCATCACTTCGCTCTCGCCCGGACGATCGCGACGTTTATCGACGATCGCGAGCGGCGCATTGTCGAGCCGTTTGGCAAGCGCTCTTGCGCGAACCACACCGCCGACATCGGGTGAAACAACCATCAGATCCTGATCGCCATACCGCGCCTGAATATCGGCCGCCATAACCGGAGCCGCGTAAAGATTGTCGGTAGGAATATCGAAAAAGCCCTGGATCTGCCCGGCGTGCAAATCGACCGCGAGCACTCGGTCGGCGCCCGCCTCAGTGATCAGATTCGCAACCAGCTTTGCCGAGATCGGCGTCCGAGGTCCGGGTTTCCGATCCTGACGAGCATAACCGAAGTAAGGCACCACTGCTGTGATCCGCTTGGCTGACGCGCGCCGCAAAGCGTCAATGCAAATCAGCAGTTCCATCAAATTGTCGTTCGCCGGAAATCCGGTTGGCTGGACCAAAAAGACATCCTCGCCGCGGACGTTTTCATGGATTTCGACGAAGATCTCCTCATCCGCAAAGCGTCGCACGCTCGCATCAGTCAGAGGAATTTCGAGATAGGCTGCAATCGCCCGCGCCAGCGGCAGGTTCGAATTGCCCGACATGATCTTCATTGTTTGCGTTACCTCGCCCGATTTACCCCTGATGCTTATTCCCCGCCTAACTGAGCGTCATGCAATTGCAACACGCGAAATGCTGTTTGTCGTCAGCCTTGCGGATCGAGCCGCTGGATTGCGCCAAGATGAAAGCTGAAAGAGCCGCTCATCCGACCATCCAAGCTAGCCGACCACCCATGATCGCGCTGCCTCGCGGATCTTCGCATGCTCCTTTTCCTCGATATATTCTGATTCGTGACGGGTCGTCAGAAGCCAATCCATCGGGATCGCCTCATCAAAGGCAAAGCCTGCATAAAGCCGCTCGCGCCATACAAGCTCCCCGAAGGTTTCAAATTCTAGCCAGTTGATGAAGCCTGCCGGGCTGTCGGGTGGCTGCTTGAAAGCGAGCCTCGCCCCGGTCTGCGAGAGGTCGAGCAAGGTGACAAGTTGCCGCCCGCTATGACCCATGAAAACAGCCGGCGCCGCCAGACGCAAACGCGAGGCGCCGCGGCGATGCACGGTTTCAAGACCGAGATCATGGTGGGGCAAGGGCTTGGACATTGCCAGTGCATGCAACGAGCATGGGCAATGGCGCGTTGTGCGTGGGCTAGGGACGATCACCTAGAAGCGTATCGTCCATCACCTCGAAGTCGGCGTCCCGTTTGAGCAAGTCGATGATTGCTGCGTAGTGGGTGTCCGCGTTCCAATTGAACAGGAAATGTGCGCCAATCGGGAAGAGCGCGAACAAGGGAATGATGATGGCTATTGGCAGACTATCAGCGGGGCTAAAGCTGCCGGCAATTGCGACCAACGCCATCACAAGCAGGATAAAATACCAAAGCGAGAAAAAGATGCGTAGCCAAAGGCCCATCCCGAACGAACCAATCAACAAAGTGCCGTAGGGTTGCTCGACTAGACTGCCAACGAAGGTCGGCCGAAATCCGTTTTCAACCAATGGCGTTGACCAGCCCAAGCGCACTTGGCCAAAATATACGCCGCCAGTCACTCCTCGATGAAATGGAGAGAAAATCGAGCCTGCGCCTGAATTAATCGCATCGATCACTCTTTGCTTTGGGTGTGGCGACCCCATGCGGACACGCCGCCCGAAGATGTACTCGCGAAGGTTCAACTCCGCCTCAACTCCGGTGGTCTTCGATCCTGTGTTCGCCCTTGATCCAGCGGACCGTGCCAGAGCTCGCGCGCATCACCACGCTGTCGGTGGTCATAATCGTTGCGCCAGTTGACTTCTTGCGCTTCTTCACGCCGTCGAGCAGCGAGCCGTCGGTCACACCGGTTGCCGCAAAGATGCAGTCGGTTTTGGCAAGGTCTTCGAGCTTGTAGATGCGATTGAGGTCTTCGATCCCCCATTTGCGGGCGCGGGCCTTTTCATCATCGTTACGGAAAAGGAGCCGGCCATTGAACTGGCCGCCGACGCAGCGCAAAGCGGCAGCTGCCAAAACGCCTTCGGGCGCACCGCCCTGCCCCATATACATGTCGATCCCGGTGTCCTGATCGGTCACGGCGATCACGCCGGCGACATCTCCATCGCCGATCAGATAGACCCCGCAGCCCAGCTCACGCAGCTCTGCGATGAGGTCAGCATGGCGCGGACGATCGAGCACGCAGACATTGATATCCGACGGCTGCCGCCCTTTGGCTGCGGCCACCGCCTTGACGTTCTCGGTCGGCGATTTGGCGAGGTCGATCACATCTTTGGGAAGGCCCGGGCCCACCGCAAGCTTATCCATATAGACGTCAGGCGCATTCAAAAGCCCGCCCTTTTCCGCAGCTGCCAGCACGGCAAGCGCATTGGGACCAGCCTTGGCGGTGATAGTGGTGCCTTCAAGCGGATCGAGCGCGATATCGATCTTGGGCCCCTTATCCAGCGCTCCGCCCACTTTCTCCCCAATATAAAGCATCGGCGCTTCATCGCGCTCGCCCTCACCGATCACAACCGTGCCGTCCATGTAGAGCGTATCGAAAGCCCGCCGCATCGCTTCGACCGCGGCGGCATCGGCGGCTTTCTCATCGCCGCGCCCGATCAATTGTGCTGCCGCCACCGCAGCCGATTCGGTGACGCGCACCATTTCGAGCACCAGCACACGGTCGATCGCACTTTCGTCGCCATGCTCTTTTGCTGCCAGCACATCTGTGCCAAGGGTCGTATCGCTTGCGGTATTCATCCGAGATTCAGTCCTCTTACGGCTTGGCTGCACGCCAGCGCTCCAATTACGAGGCGCTTAAACTGAGGGAGCCATTCTTGTCGAGCAATGCCGCCAACCTCTCACCGAATTCTGTGCGGGGAGTGAACTTTGCTTTGTCGATCGGGCTGGCCGCCTGTGTCGCCCTTGCCGCTCCGCTGGCCGCGCAAGATGACCAGAGTGTGACGGGGGGCAGCGAAAGCGCATCTGAAACCGAAGCAGCACCGGCTGAAGCGCCCGCCGAGCAGCCGCGGCGTACGCGTCGGCAATTCACAGGCATTGACCTGACGGTGACCGTCCCGCGCGAAGAATCGGATCGCTTGCTCGAAGAGGATTGCGAAGAAGAGGCCGACGCTGCGCGGATCGCGAATGAAATCGTGGTTTGCCGTCAGGTCGGAACCGCCTCTGACGGTTCGTGGAACAAAGAAGAGTGGGAAGCGGACTATGCTGCGCGAACTCAAGGCCGCCAGCCGGTCAACACATTCGGCATTCCCAATCACGGCAATTCGATCAGCATTGGAGGGGTACCGCCGCCAGCCTTGATCATCGATGTTGAAGCCTTGCCGCAAGCGCCCGAAGGCTCTGACGCGGATCGGATCGCGCGTGGCCTGCCTGCGCTTGGCCGCGACCCCGAGCCGAGCGCTGAAGAAATTGCCGAACGTCGCCGTGCGCTGGGCCTCGACACTCCTCCGCTTCCCGACGCGCCGTAGATCCCGAATTGGTCGCGAAACTCTTCCTAATGCCTCTTGGTGCTTTGGCGAGCGCGCCGCTTCTCGCTCAAGACAGCAACGAGGAGGGGGAGACAGAAGCTGAGGCACCTGTTGTGATCAACATTCTGTCACCACCGCCAGAAGACCAGACGGATGCGTGGGATATTGAGCAGTGCGAACGCGAAGCCGATGTGGCGCGAATTCAGGGTGAGATCGTGGTGTGCCGTTCTCTTTCGCAGTCCGATGATAGTGGCTGGGATCAGCGCGAATTTGAACGTCGCTACGCGGAAGTCAGCCAGGGAGTGAAGGCCCCCGACGTTTATCACGACCCAACTCCAACTCTGTTCGGCATCACAGTCTCAACGGGTCTGGGCGAACCACCGCCGCCACCCGTGATCGTTGATTTCGACGATCTGCCCGAAGCGCCTCCAGACTCAGATGCAGACCGCCGGGGACGGGGTCTTCCACCGAGAAACTAAAGCTTAAGCCAGGATTGGAAGAACCAGTGGCTCTCCAGTGAGGCTCTGCGAACCTTCAAGCAGCTTCAACGCCTTAGTGACGTTCTGCTCGGGCCCTTCATGCGTCACCATTGCGACCAGCACTTCGCCTCCCGCCCGCTCGCGCCCTTGCTGGATCAGGCTTTCAATCGAGACATCAGCGTCGCGCATGGCGGCGGTGATTTCGGCGAGGACGCCTGGCTGGTCCCTTACGGTGAAGCGCAGATAGGCGCTGCCCATGCGCGTACCAGGGTCTGCTGGACCGAGCGCTTTTAGCTGGGCAACCGGCATGGAGAATGGCGCCCCCGTCTCACGGCGGGCAATATCGATCAAGTCGGCTACCACCGCGCTTGCAGTTGGGCCGTCACCGGCACCTGCACCTTGAAACAGCAACCGTCCGGAGAAATTGCCTTCGGCAACCACTGCATTGGTAGGCCCATCAACTGCGCTGAGCGGATGATCCTTGGCCACCAGACGCGGGCGCACTCGCTGAAGCAGGGTGCCATCCTGGACGTCAGCTTCGGCCACCAACCGGATGACAAAACCCAGCGTATCAGCCTGCGCAATGTCGGCTGCGCGGACTTGAACGATCCCGGTCGTGCGCACAGCGTCAAAATCGAGGCGGACGCCGAAACCTATCGTGGCAAGGATCGCAAGCTTGTGCGCTGCATCCACCCCTTCGATGTCGAAAGTCGGATCCGCCTCGGCGTAGCCCAGCCTCTGGGCTTCTTCGAGCGTCTCGGCGAAGTCTGCACCCGTCTCTTCCATTTCGGAAAGGATGTAATTGCAGGTGCCGTTGAGAATGCCATAGACTTTGGTCAGGGCATTGGCGCTGGTGCCTTCGCGCAAGCCCTTGACCACAGGTATACCGCCCGCAACCGCCGCTTCGAATTTGAGCGCTTGGCCCGCTTCTTCCGCGCTCGCTGCAAGCTCAAGCCCGTAATGCGCGATCATCGCCTTGTTGGCAGTGACGAGGCCTTTGCCTTCCTTGAGTGCCGCTCGTGACAAGGCAAGAGCAGGTCCCTCCGAACCGCCCACAAGCTCAACCACGACATCAACATCATTGCGGTTGGCAAGGTCGGTCATGTCATCCGCCCAATCGAGAGCGCTGATATCAACCCCGCGATCCTTGCCTCGTTCGCGTGCACTGACCGCGACCACTTCGATCGCACGTCCAGCGCGGGCAGCGATCAGATCGGCATTGGTCTCGAGCAAACGAATAACGCCCATACCAACCGTGCCGAGGCCCGCAATGGCGATCCGCAAGGGCGCAGTCGTTGATTTGAAAGTGTCGTCCAAGGCGCAAAGTTCCATTGTTGCAGTGCAAAATCAAACAAAGCACCGCTGGAGGCACGCGCGCTCCACGTCAAGCCCAGTTGTGAGCGAGAAACTGCGAAGTCGCTTCGTCAACCCGCTTGCGTGATCGCACGGACGCAGGGACCGAGCTGCGAGATCACATATTCATAATCAAGTTCTGCCAATCGCCGCGCCTCTGGCTCGCGTGCGAGGTTGGCCGAACGCGGCAAGCGCTCGGGAAGCGAGCAAGCCAGGCGATACCAGCGCAAAGTCTCTGGTTGCGGTGCACGGGCTGAAGAATCGATAATCTCCCCCCACGAAACGCCCCATGCGGGCGGCTGACCTGGACGGCGCAGCACTGTGATCGATACGGGCGATCCTTCACGGGTGCCAAGAAACACCTGCGTTTCCGATTCTCCGGCGAGCGTCCCGCGCACCGCCAGCGCATCTCGCACATCGGTCACGACTGGCGGCTGGTCGCGCGCCACAAGTTCGGTCAGAATGGGACGGACCCGAGCCTCAAGCGCAGGCGAGTAATCGAGGTGCCCCTCATTGCCAACAAGCTGGATCGATCCCGGCCGTCCGGGCACTGGTTCCGCGAAAAGAAGCATGACGCGGTCCTTATATTTGTCCGGCTTACCACGTTCGTTGAGCGGCACATCCACCAAATAGACCAGCGATTCGCCGACATTGACCGTGCCGGCGATCAGCGCTTGCGTGCGCGCCTCGACATAAAGACGCACAAAACCGGGCGCGAGGCCGGGGGAGCGCTCTGGTTCGACCACTGTCTGTCGGCGAATCTCTGCGCGAAGCACAAGGCTGCTACGCTCCGCAAGGTCGACCAGATCGACATATGTAGCTGCCTCAGCTTGAGACAGGTTGGGCGAAGTGGAAGTTCCGCTGGATTGCGCCAGCGCCGGTGTCGCAATGGCGAACAGCGCGGCTGCGCATCCGCAAACCAACAAAGCAGCCGCGTCCATACGGTTGGAATCGTTGGTTAAATTTCTGTTAACGCATTTGTCTTGCACCGCAAGAAGCTCCTCCATTGCGCCATCCTCATCAGTCTTTCCGCGCTAAACCACATTCGAGACTTACGCCAGTGAATCGCAACTGAACCGTAAATTCGTTTGATTGCGTAGGTGATGACCGTTAAAGCGCGAAGGCTTGGTCCGGGTTTGGGGACAAGATCGGAACAAGCAAAAGCTGGTGCATCGTCTCTTTGGGAAAAGAGCTATGTTGCCAGACAGTCGGGGCAGCTTCGGGAGGGGATCTCACCGGTTTCGGTGATGAGCGCCTTGCGAGATCTATGGACCGGCTGATAGTTTTGTATTCTGGGATTCGCGGCCCAGGACGTGCGAGAGTCTGTTCAGAGACCGATGCGAATCGGTTGCTTTTCTGACTATGGCCAGCAGCACAGTCTTTACGTCGCGAGAATGGTGTCGGAATGAAATGTCCGACCTGGATTATGGAGAGAAAGCGACTGGATGTCCTACGCTGAGCAACAAAGAGGGCTAACCCCGGTCAAGCTGGTCGGCCTTATCCTCGCGCTTACGATTGTTTCGCTCGCCTTGGTCGGTATGGCTCTTGGCTTGACGATTGAGAAGTTCGTGCAAGAGGTAGAGCGCGTGACCACGATCGATATCGAGGAGCCACCGCCCCCCGAAGAGATTGAGGAGCCACCGCCCCCGCCCGAGCAGGAGACGCAGCCGCCACCGCCGGTCGCTCCCCCGCCGCCGATCAATATCGCGCCGGCACCGCCACCCATTCAGACGCAGCCGACGATTCCACCGCCGGCTCCGATCGCTCTGGAAATTCCGCCGCAGGCACCGGTGGCTGCACCCGCGCCACCACCATCGCAGGCGCGCGGCGCGACAACCCGCAATGAGCGTCGCTGGGCTGCGCGCATTCAGGAAAACTATCCCTCGCGCGCTCTGCGCCAAGGGGTTGAAGGAACTGTTGGTGTTCGTGTGACTGTCACACCTGACGGCCGGGCAACCGGCTGCAGCGTCACTGCATCGAGCGGGTCACCCGTTCTTGATCAGGCAGCTTGTCGGGGGATGGAACGGTATTCGCGCTTCAATCCGGCGCTTGACGATGCCGGGAACGAGACCACGGGTGTCTATTCCACTCGCATCACTTACCGTTTGAATTGATCAGTTTAGGAAAGCTCGGCCAGCAAGGGAAGCCGGGCTTTCGGGACCAAATCTTTAAGAGGACTATTCGCAATGAACCTTTATTATCTCGCCGCTCAGGCAGCCACTGAAAACGAGTTTGAGAACAAGTTCGGTTTCTGGGAAGCAATGGAAGAAGGCGGCCCCGTCGCTTGGACCATTCTTGGCGTCATGATCATTATGTCGATCGGCACCTTCTACATCCTCATCACCAAACTGTTCGAACAGAACAAAGTGATGCGTCAGCAACGCAATGTGGGCAGCGCTTTCTGGCGCGCGGTCAACACCAAGTCGGACGCAGGTGAAAGCCTTTCGGCAAACCTTGAGAAAGGTGCTGTGAAGCTGGAGAAGAACAGCGCGTGGCGCCAGATCGCTGACGACGCAATCATTGCCCAGAAAAAGCACGGCAAGATGACCGACAGCCTCGAAGCGCATGATTACATGCACGGTTCGCTGCAGCGGTCGGAAGATTCGATCAACTCATCGCTCGCTGGAGGCCTTCCGTTCCTCGCATCGGTTGGTGCAACCGCTCCGTTTATCGGACTGCTCGGTACCGTGATCGGTATCTACCGCGCACTGATCAACATCGGCATCGAAGGTTCGGCCTCGATCGATAAGGTTGCTGGCCCGGTTGGTGAAGCGTTGATCATGACCGCTATTGGTTTGGTTGTGGCTGTGCCTGCTGTGCTTGCCTTTAACTGGCTGCAGTCGCGCAACCGTCGCATTGCTGAGCTGCTCTCAAGCTTCTCCACTGACATTCTGGCTTATCTGAGCTCGGACGGTCAGGTGAAGCCTGCTGTTACGGCACCAGCTGCTCGTACGACCAACCCTGCGAAGCCAGCGGCCGCTGCTGCTCCAGCTGCGAAGAAGTAAGTCCTCTTGCGTGAGCCGGGAGCGCATCGATGATGATGCGCTACCGGCCTCGCAGACCACCTTACAACAACGCCGACTACAAACTGGCGTTGCAGCTAAATCGAGTTAACGCTCACATTTGAGCAGATAGGGAATTCACAATGGCGATTTCGATGGGAGGCGGGGAAACCCCGATGTCCGACATCAACACCACGCCGCTGGTGGACGTGATGCTGGTTCTCCTGATCATCTTCCTCATCGCGGTTCCGGTGGCGATTCAGACGATTGAGCAGCTGGAAATTCCAGTGTTCGAGTCGGTCGAAGCGAAGAATAAGGTTGAGAACCTGCAGCTGACGATCAGCACGACTGACGCGGCAGGCAACACCGCGCAGACTGTCCGTTCGGGCTTTGGTGGTGCGACACGGACCGGGGAATGCAGAATCTACTTCAACAACATCACCCCGGTTACTTCGGATGAGTTGTACGATTTTGCGTTCACGCGTCTCGATGCGATCGTTCAGGCCGCTGGCGGCCCTGAAGCGATCATGGCAGACCCTGAGCGTATTCCACAGGTCCACATCCGTGCCGACAAAGAGGCGCCTTGGCGCTGCGTTGCCGGTGCGATCTACAACATTCAGCGTGCTGGCTATCCAACCGTTGGGTTCATCTCGAACCCGGTTGAGCCTGGCATTTGATCGACTGAACTGAATTAAGGAGTAACTGACATGGGTATGTCCGGAGGCAAACTCGACGGCGAACCGATGCTCGACATGAATATGACTCCGCTGATCGACGTTTTGCTCGTTCTGCTGATCATGTTCATCATCACCATTCCGGTGGCGACCCACTCGGTCGATATCGACCTGCCGCAACCGAATCCGACCCCGCCAGATGTTCAGGTCGATCCGATCAAGAACAAGCTGGTGCTAACCACGGGCGATCAGATTCTCTGGAATGCAGAGCCGATCAATTCGGGCCAGCTGCGCACGTTGCTGCAAGAATCGCTGACCTTTGCGGTTGAACCCGAGCTGCAGTTCGAACCTGAAGCGAACGCCAGCTATGAGCTTTCGGCTCAGGTGCTGCAGATCATCAAGGGATCGGGCATCACCAAGTTTGGCTTTGTCGGCAATGAGAAATACCGCCAGTTCGGTAAGGGTGAAGAATAGTAGCCACTTGGGAAAATCAGGGCGTCACGCCCTGGAATAAAAGGCGCTGCGGGAAACCGCGGCGCCTTTTTTGTTTGCGAAGGGGAGTCTGCATCTTGGGTCTTGCTGGACGCGAAACAGAACCAAGCGCGCTGCGGACGAGCGGTCGCTCTTTAGTCCGTCTTGCCATTCCGCAGCCGTCCAAGCCTCGCGAACACAAACAGAAAAGTCTCAAAACGCACACCGGTGTGCGTTAGGCAACCTATTGGTTTGGATGTATAATCTTCTCTGCCTCATCGCTCCCTAAGCGAGAAGGCTAAGAGAGGAGATACGGATTATGCCTCGTACAGTTACCCGTCCCAATATGTATTCGCCCAAGGGCCGCCGCGCGATTGGGGACATGAATGTCACCCCCTTCATCGATGTTCTGCTAGTGTTGCTCATCATGCTGATCATGGCAGTGCCGATGAAAGTGCATGAGACCGTGGTGCATTTGCCCACCGATGACGTTTGTGAGGGTTGCATCCTCAACCCCGATCAGAACACCGTTTTCATCACCTCCGCTGACGAGGTTTTGTGGAACGGCACGGTAGTCACGCGCGAGCAGCTCAAACAGCAAGTCGCCGCGGCAAGCGCGCTCGAAGACCAACCGCTCCTGCGTTTCGAGCCCGACGCCAATGCGAGCTACAACGCCTCGGCGCACACAATCACGACGATCAAGGATGCTGGCGCCAAACGCTTCGCCTTTGTCGGCAACCACCGCTACGCCGCGTTTGATCGGTAGAGACTCACGAGAGGAGGGGGAGTGTGACCCAATGAAATTGATGATCAGTGGCGCTCTATTGGCTCTCACTTTGCCGCTGACGGCGGGTTGTACCTCACACTCCTCCGACCAGAAGACTAGGGTGGTTGTAGTGAACGCGGATGAGAACCTGCTCAAGACTGGTGGCTCAGGTGAGATCACTTGGAACGGAGAGACAATCACGCTCACCCAGCTCGACGGCCTGCTTGCACAGGCGGTTGCAATGGAACCCGAACCCGCTTTGCGTTTTGAGCCCGATCCTGCCGCCGGGTACGAGATCGCGACTGCCATCCTCCAGCGCATCCGGGTATCCGGCGTCACACGGCTTGGCTTCACCGGAAATGAGAAAGCTCCCAACGGCGCAGATCCCGACTAATCCAGGTCCGCCAAATCAGGCCGATCCAACGGATCAATCCGCATAGCCTCGCCTGCCAAGCTCTCCGCTTCAAGCAACAGCTCGTCATCGACTGCGCCCTGTGGCACCGACTCGCGGCCGATCATGGTCATCACCGGCACCGCCAGCGGACTTACTCGCTCCAACTCGACATGGACCAACTCGTGCTGTGATCGCTCAAGCAGATCCGCCAAACGTCCCACATCAGTCATCCGCGCGCGCGCATCGGCCCAGGCGGCTTCGAGCAGCACATGGTCAGGCTCATACTTCTTGAGCACGTCGTAGATGAGGTCGGTTGAGAAGGTGACTTGCTTGCCCGTCTTGCGCTTGCCGGGATGCTGGCGCTCGACCAGCCCGCTGATCACCGCAACCTCTCGAAAAGCGCGGCGAAGGAGGTGGCTCTCGGTCACCCAATCGGTGAATTCATGAGCGAGAATGTCGGGCGATAGCAGCGGCTTGGGGTCCTCCACCGGCTTCAAGCCCCATACGGCGAGGCAATAATCGTTCGCGACAAAGCCGCCGGGCATCAGGCCTCTGCCCTCCATCCGCCGGGTGATCAGCATGCCGAGGCTCTGGTTCGCGTTCCACCCCTCGAAAGTGTAATAGGCGGCATAGTGCTTCTTCGCGTGCGGGAAGCTTTCGACCAGCAGCTCCCCCGGCCTGGGCAGACGGCTGCGATAGTCCTGCACTTCCAGCCATTCGCGCACATCGTCGGGAAAGCGCCCCCAACCCGCGCGGTCATCGAGCATCGCCTGCACGCGCGTTGCCAGATGCGTGGTGAGCGGCAGTCGCAGGCCGCCATAGCTAGGAATCGTCGCCGACTTTTTGGCCGCGCGCACGATCAGGTCCATGTCCTTCAAAGCCTCCACCTCAAGGCTCATACCCGCAAAGAAGAACGTGTCACCCGGCGAGAGTTGGGCTGCGAAGCGCTCCTCCACCTTGCCCAGCTGACGCCCATTCTTGAAGCGCACCACCAGCATCTCAGAATCGACAATGATCCCGGCATTCATCCTATGGCGCTGGGCCTGATTGGGGTGAGCGAGCCGCCAAGTGCCGTCTTTGAGGCGGACGATCCGCTTGAACTTGTCATAGGCCTTGAGCGCATAGCCGCCGTTTTCGACAAACCGCAGGACGCGCTCGAAAGCGTCCCGGTCGACCCAGGCATAGGCGAGCGAGCTTTGCACCTCCGTCAGCAGATCATCCTCGTGAAACGGTCCCGCACACGCGCAAGCCATGACATGCTGCGCGAGCACATCGAGCCCGCCAGCGCGAAAGTCTTCGCCATCGCGCTGGCCTTCATCGACCGCATCCTTAGCCGCCATCGCTTCGAGAAATTCAAACCGGTTGCCGGGTACCAGCAGCGCGCGGCTTGCTGTGTCGAGCCGGTGGCCCGCCCGCCCGATCCGCTGGAGAAGCCGCGAGGAGCCCTTGGGCGCGCCCATCTGCACAACCAGATCAATGTCGCCCCAATCCACACCCAGATCGAGGCTTGCCGTGCACACCAACGCGCGCAATTTGCCGTCGGCCATTGCATCCTCAACCTTGCGCCGCGCCTCTTTGGAGAGCGAACCGTGGTGGACGCCAATCGGCAAATTGTCCTCGTTCACCTCCCACAGGCATTGGAAGATAAACTCGGCAAGGAAGCGCGTATTGGTGAAGACGAGCGTTGTGCGGTTGTGCTTGATCGCCTCCATCAGCTGATCGACCGCCCAGCGCCCGGCATGCCCACCCCATGGCACACGCGCCTCTTCGGGCAGGAGGATTTCCACTTCTGGCTCAACGCCTTCTTCGCCCAGCACCAGGTCGGCTGCGAGTACCTCTCCGGTGCCATCAGCGGGTTGAGAAGCGAGCCATTCCTGAAAAGACCGAGGGTCCGCGAGAGTGGCAGATAAAGCTGTGCGCTGCATGTTCGGCGCGAGCTTTTGCAGCCGCGCCAAGGCAAGCGCCAGCAAATCCCCACGCTTGCCCGTTGCGAAGGCGTGAACCTCGTCGACCACTACCCGCTTGAGATTGGCGAAGAGCTCAGCGCTTTCCGGGTAGGATAGAAGCAGTGAAAGACTCTCCGGCGTGGTCAGCATGATATTGGGGGGCTTGGAGCGCTGGCGCTTCTTCTTGTCAGAGGACGTGTCGCCGCTGCGGGTTTCGACTGTGATCGGCAGCCCCATTTCCTCGATCGGGGTGAGCAGATTGCGCTGCACGTCATGCGCGAGCGCTTTCAACGGCGAGACATAGAGCGTGTGCAGACCCTCAGGCGGCAGCGCATCGCTGGAAGGCGCAAAATCGCACAAGGTTGGCAGGAACCCGGCGAGCGTCTTGCCCGCTCCCGTATCAGCCACGAGCAAAGCATGCTTCCCCTCTTTCGCGTTGGCGAGCATGTCGAGCTGATGCCGCCGAATGCGCCAACCGCGGGCGTCGAACCAACTGGATACTTCGGGCGGGATATGGGTTGGGGCTTGATCAGCCTTTTTCATCGGCCTCTTGGACAGCCTCTTTTTTCCTGAGAAACGCTTCATACTCAGCGTCGAAAAGACTGTTATCCTCGACTTTGAACGCTGCGTTTGCAATCTCGTCGCCTGTGAAGTGCATGACTTTGACTCGATCACCGGTTGGTGCGAACTGTCCGACCACGCCATTAACTCCTACTCGGACGACGAATTTCTCAACCGACCTTAGGACTAACATGCGCATGACATGAGCTTCATCTAGAGTAATGCGCTGGACAGTACCCCTATAGGCAGCATGATAGCCATTATGCGCGCTCTTGGTCATGACATGAGCAGATATATACTTCGGACGTTCGGTTTCGCTCTCTTGGATTTCGCGCCTTAGCCATTCGACCGTGGAATTGGCGAAGTACCTTGCCCACGAAGGCCTGATTGCGATCAGCCAAGAAATCCAACCTGTAATTACGCTCAGCGCGATAATCCAAATCAGGATTGCAGCGACCGAAACGGTGGCGTTCGAAAGCTGCACCTCGTTTAAAAAGAGCCAAGCAAGGGGGTCTGAGAAAGCCCTCAATGACTGGTGCCTGTATATCGCCCACTCTATCAGAAGCAGCACAACCGTGCCTAAAAAATGCACGACCATGGAAACGCCGACGACTGCCGTTACAACATTGATCGAGTTCGGCTTGTCTTCGGGTTGGTGGAGAAGATCCACCTTGGTACCAGCGCGGAAGCACAGCAGCGCAGCAAAGCCGGGCATTAGCAAAGCCAGTGGAATGACAAGAGCAAGGCTCCAATTCATTTCTTGCTCAACTCTTGACCCAATTTTCGTAAGCTATTGCTTATCGACCCTTTGTGCTTCGTCGGTCAACTGCCGACGACGGTTGATCTCAGCATGAACTGCCGTCCAACTACCGTACTTCTCGAACAGCCAGTCAGCGAATTCTAGCGACTCTTCCGAATTTACACGCATTTACTATCTCCAAATGAAAAAGTAGCGAGCGGCATCAAGAATTACAATGTTGCTTGCCTTCATAAGAGCGACGCCAGTTAAAGCCTAGTGCCCAACGCTCTCCCCGCGTTCGAGACCTGAGAGCGCCAATTGCTCGTCGATCTGCGCGATGAGCCGCTCTAACCCTTCCGCCGTGTCGCTTTCGGCGCGCGCAACCAGCACGTCCTGCGTATTCGAAGCGCGCAGCAGCCACCAGCCGTCTTTCGTGCTCACACGAACGCCATCTGTGGCGTTGACGTCCTCAACCTCCGGGCGGGGATTGGTCGTCAACCGTTCGCTCACTTCAGCGATGGCGGGGAACTTGCGCGTCTCATCGACCTGGAAGCGCATTTCTGGCGTGTTGAGCATTTCGGGAATGCTCCCACGTAGCTCGGTCACCGATTTGCCGAGTCGCGCGCTCGCCGCCAGCAAGCGCACGCCTGCGTAGAGTGCATCATCAAATCCGTAATATTCGTCGGCAAAAAAGACGTGCCCGCTCATCTCGCCCGCCAGTGGAGAGTGAGTTTCCTTCATTTTGGACTTAATAAGTGAGTGCCCGGTCTTCCACATCAAAGGGTTACCGCCATGCTTGGCAACATGGTCGAACAGCACCCGTGACGCTTTCACATCAGCGATAATGGTAGCCCCGGAATGGTCTTTGTCAGCTCGGCTAAGCAGATCCTCGGCATAGATCATTAGCAATTGATCGCCCCAGATCACCCGGCCTTCGCCATCAATTGCACCGATCCGATCGCCATCCCCATCGAATGCCACTCCAAAGTCGAGACGCTTGTCAGCGACGAGCGCGCGCAGATCAGTCAGGTTCTCTTCGACAGTTGGATCGGGATGATGGTTTGGAAAATGCCCGTCAACATCAGTGAAAAGCAGAAAATGCTCGCCCGGCAGTCGAGCGACAAGCGCCTCAAGCGCCGGTCCAGCGGCACCGTTCCCCGCGTCCCACCCGACCTTGAGCGAAGCGAGAGCAGCCTGGTCGACACCGTCGAGCCCAGCGAGCATTCGCTCGACATAGGCACCCATGATGTCGAGGCTGGAGACAGAACCGGCCCCATCCTCCCAGTCGCCCGCGACAGCCAGCTCACCAAGCGTAAGGATGTCGGCTCCAAAAAATGGACGGCCCTGAAATACCATCTTGAAGCCATTATAATTGGGGGGATTGTGGCTGCCGGTTATTTGAATGCCGCCGTCTACCTCTTCGATTGAGGCTTCAGCAAAATAGAGCATTGGCGTCGCGCCAAGTCCAACCTTGACCACATTGCACCCGCTCGCAGTGATCCCCTCGACCAAAGCGTGTTCGAGCATAGGCGAACTGACCCGCCCATCATATCCAACCGCGACTGTGGCGGCAGCGCCGTCCTTCGCGCGGCGCAGCAAAGTGCCAAACCCGCGCCCAATCGCGCGGGCATCATCCGGGCCAAGCGTTTCGCCGATAACACCGCGAATATCGTATTCGCGCAGCACGGTCGGGTCGAATGTGTGAGTCATCATAACGAGCGCAATCCTAGACTGTGCGAATGGGTCTGCAAAGCGAGTAGGCCGTTAATGCGACCGGTATGGGTCAACGCCCCTCAGAGTCCGACGGGGGCAGGTCGTGGCCATCATCGGGGAGCTCATCAAGCAACAGATCCCGCGCATCATTGGCCTCGTGAACAGCGGCATTGCTGCCTCCTTTGTCCGGATGGACCATCGCAATCAGCCGCTTATGCGCCGCTATGATCTCCTGACGGTCCGCGCTGCTCTCGACGCGCAGCAATTTGCGCGCATTGAAGATCGCTTGCTTGCGGGTGGGCTTGGGATCGAGGAACTGCCAGGGCCATTTGCCTATCGCCCAGCGGAACAGAACGCAGACGATGATGAGGATGATCAAAAGTCGCAGCATAGGTCAGGCGAGCTCCATGGCTTGTGTCCCTCGCACAAACTCAGGCAAATTCAAGGCCTTTAGCAACGTGCGCAACTCCTGACGTGCGACAAGGTGGCTGGTGCCAAGCTCACCGAGATGCCCTTTGTCGAGCAAGGTCAGACCTGACGGGAACAGCTCGCGATAGATCACGCGTTCCGACAGGCCATGGACCACCCGGAAACCCACGCGCTTCGACATCTCGGTCAGCGCGCGCTCGATCCGGGCCATGTTGCGCGCCTCGGTGTAGCCGGTGCGGTTGCGCACCACGACCCAATCCATTTCAGGACGCTTTTGCTCAATCGTCGCCTTGCTGCGCTTTAGGCGCGCTTCCCAAATAAGCTCGGCAAAGAAGGACAGCTTCTTGACCTTGAAATTCTCCGGATCGACCTGACCGATCAGGTCGAAATCGACAAAACTGTCATTCATCGGCGTCACAAGCGTATCTGCCTGCTCAACCGCCGCGCGGGCAAGCGGGTCATCGCGCCCAGGATTGTCGATGATGAGGAAGTCGCAATCCTTCTCCAACTTGTCGATCTTCACCAGCAGCGATTCCGGACTACGACCTTTGAACACCTCGCACGCCGGGGTTGGCAGGTTCAGATCGCGCCGCTGCATCGTGCGGAAACGGTTTTCCATGTAGCGATGCGTGGTGCGCTGGCGCGGATCAAGATCGAGCGCGGTCACATGCGCGCCGAGATAAGACAGCGCGACAGCGACGTGAACCGCGGTGGTAGACTTGCCAGTGCCGCCTTTCTCGTTGGCAAAAACAATCCTGTGAGCGGTCTTGTTTGTGGTTTTTAGCGCAGGCTTTTTCGAGGCCTCACTTGCGCTGTTGGACGCCTTCTCAGATTTGGGAGCAGACGCTGGTTCGGGATTCATCGGAGCATTCTTTCCAGTGCCGTTTCGCGTCGGAGCGTTGGCGAGAAGGAGCCAAAGGGTTAAGCTGGCTCGATAATATTGATAGGGCCACATTATCGGAGGGGACGGGGCCGTGCAAACTGCACATACGCTCGATGTGTTGAGAAAGCAGGTCGCAATACTGCGTGCTGATGGAGCGACCATTGGTCTCGTCCCAACCATGGGCGCGCTCCATGAAGGGCATTTGACCTTGGTCCGCCGCGCGCGCGATGCCTGCGACCATGTTGTCGCTTCAATCTTCGTCAATCCTACGCAGTTCGGCCCGAACGAAGACCTCGACGCCTATCCGCGCCAACTCGAAGAAGACGCTGCCATGCTGGAAGGCGAGGGCTGCGCTGTCCTTTGGGCGCCGAGCGTTGAGACGATGTATCCGCAAGGTTTCGCAACCAATATCGCGGTCAGCAAAGTGAGCGAGGGATTATGCGGGGCTGACCGGCTAGGCCATTTCGACGGGGTCGCAACGGTGGTGAACAAGCTGTTCAATCAGGTCATGCCCGATATGGCATTCTTTGGTGAGAAAGACTTCCAGCAGCTCGCGGTGATCCGGGCGATGGCGCGCGATCTTGATCTTTCTCAGCCGCATGTACTCTCGATCATCGGTGTGCCGACCGTGCGCGAGGCTGACGGGCTCGCGATGTCGAGCCGCAATCGATATTTGTCGAGCGCCGACCGCGAAGCTGCAGGTAACCTACCGCGCCTCATGCGTGAGACGATTGCGGCAATCGAAGCGGGCGGCGACGTGGCTGGCTTGCTTGCCAAGCTAGAGCAAGACCTCATCAGCGCCGGCTTTAACAGCGTCGACTATGCCGTGCTCGCTGATGCTGCGACGCTTGCAGAGCTCGACGCGCTGACCGGCAACGCCGCCCGCCTGCTGGTCGCAGCCCGGATCGGCAGCACGCGTCTTATCGACAATATGGCGGTCAACTGAAGCGCTCCTGGAGAACTCAATGGGAATTCTGAAGCACTTCTGGGGCTCTCTGATCTTCACCGCCGTGTGTTTGGCGCTGGGCGGATGGTATGGCTGGGAGGCCGAAGGGACGCTCCAAGGGATGCTCTCGATCCTGTGGATCTGCATGGTGCTCGCCGTCCTGGAGGTCTCGCTGTCTTTCGACAATGCTGCGGTAAATGCATCGATCCTCAAGGACATGACGCCTGAGTGGCAGCAACGCTTTCTCACCTGGGGCATCCTGATCGCGGTGTTCGGGATGCGGATTGTGTTTCCGATATTGATCGTGATGGTTGCCGCTAGCCTCGGCCCCGTCGACGCGGTTCGTCTCGCGCTGGCAGAGCCAGCCGAATATCAGCGTATTGTCAGCGACGCACATATCGGCCTGATGGGTTTTGGCGGAGCCTTCCTCGGCATGGTTGGGCTCAGCTTCTTCTTCGACAGCGAGAAAGAGCTGAATTGGATTGGCGTGATTGAACGACCGCTCGCCAAGGTCGCCGATCTCGAAGTGCTCGCGATTGGCATAGTGCTGGCGGGCACATGGGCAACTTCGATGATGCTCGCCGATGAAGACGCACTAACCTTTATCACCGCCGCAATCGGAGGCCTTTTGACCTTTATGGCGGTTGAGATTGTGAACCACGTCCTCGAACCCCCTACCCCTTCGACCGGAGACGTCGCCAAGGCGGGCTTTGGATCATTTCTTTACCTGGAAGTGCTCGACGCAAGCTTCTCCTTTGACGGCGTGATCGGCGCCTTCGCGCTCACCAACAACCTCATCATCATCGCGATTGGCTTGGGGATTGGCGCCATGTTCGTGCGGTCGATGACGATCTTCCTCGTGCGACGCGGGACGATGTCCGAGTACCGTTACCTGGAGCACGGCGCATTCTATGCCATCCTCGCGCTAGCAACGATCATGTACATCAACACCTTCGCGCATATCCCCGAAGTCATCACCGGGCTGATCGGAGCCGTGCTGATCGGGATTGCCTTCTGGGCCTCGGTGCGCGCCAATCGTGCGGATGCGCAGCGCATAGCAACGCAAGCTAGCGCTTGAATTCTCGCGCCAGCAATGGCAATGGCGCTCGACCAAGAGCGGGCGGGTATAGCATAGTGGTAATGCTCCAGCCTTCCAAGCTGGCTAGAGGGGTTCGATTCCCCTTACCCGCTCCATAACTTCCCCCCTCACAACCAAATCTTTGTGTTCTTTGGCAGGCTCACGCATTAGCTGGCTGTGCATGCGAAACCTTACCCATCTCGAACGGCTCGAGGCTGAGAGCATCCATATCTTCCGCGAAGTCGTGGCCGAGGCTGAAAACCCGGTCATGCTCTATTCGGTGGGCAAGGATTCGTCAGTCATGCTGCACTTGGCGCGCAAGGCCTTCTACCCCTCGCCCCCGCCCTTCCCGATGTTGCACGTGGCAAGCGGGTGGGACTTTCAGGCGCTGCTCGAACACCGCGATAAGACGGTCAAGGAATACGGGCTGGAACTGATCATCGCGCAGAATGAGGACGCTGAGGAGCAAGGGATCAACCCATTCGACACTGGCAGCGCGCTCTATTCGCAGGCTCAGCTCACCGATCCGCTCAAGAAAGCGCTCACCGAGCATGGCTTTGATGCAGCATTCGGAGGTGGCCGCCGCGATGAGGAAAAAGCCCGCGCGAAGGAGCGCGTCTTCAGCTTTCGCACCGCTTCGCATCGCTGGGATCCCAAAAATCAACGCCCCGAATTGTGGAACCTGTATAACGCCAAGAAGAACAAGGATGAGAGCATCCGCGTCTTCCCGATCTCAAATTGGACCGAGCTCGACATCTGGCAGTATATCGCGCTCGAAAAGATCGACATCGTCCCACTCTATCTCTCGTCCAAGCGGCCCACGGTGGAGCGCGATGGGATGCTGCTGGTCGTCGATGATGATCGCTTCCGCCTTGAAGAGGGTGAGGAACCGGTTGAACGTTCTGTCCGCTTCCGCACGCTTGGCTGTTATCCGTTGACCGGAGCTACCGAGAGCGAGGCAACCGGCATGAACGCGATCATCCAGGAAATGCTCCTCGCAACCGGATCAGAGCGTCAGGGACGCGCGATCGATAAGGGGCAGTCGGCGTCGATGGAAGACAAGAAGCAGGAGGGGTATTTCTAATGAACGCTCAAGACTCCAGCTTCCAGACCGACGCGCTGATTGCCGAGGATATCGACGCCTATCTCGACGCTCACCAGCACAAGAGCCTGTTGCGCTTCATCACTTGCGGCAGCGTGGACGACGGCAAATCGACCCTAATCGGACGGCTGCTTTACGATTCGAAGATGATCTTCGAAGATCAGCTCGCAAACCTCGAAGCCGACAGCGCCAAACATGGCACCCAGGGCGAAGAGATCGACTTCGCCTTGCTCGTCGACGGCCTTGCTGCTGAACGCGAACAGGGCATCACGATCGATGTGGCCTATCGCTTCTTCACCACCGAGAAGCGCAAATTCATCGTCGCCGACACCCCCGGCCATGAGCAATATACGCGCAACATGGTCACTGGGGCTTCGACCGCCGATCTTGCGGTCATCCTCGTCGATGCGCGCAAGGGGATCCTGCAACAGACAAGGCGCCATTCCTACATCACCCACCTGCTCGGGATTAAGCATCTGGTGCTCGCAGTGAACAAGATGGACCTCGTCGATTACGACCAGGCCACCTTCGACGCGATCGTTGCCGAATATTCCGACTTTGCCAAAGAGGTTGGGATCGAGGATTTCACCGCGATCCCGCTTTCAGGCTTCAAGGGTGACAACATCACCGCCTCGCCGTCTCAGAACACGCCTTGGTATGATGGCCCTGCGCTGATCGATCATCTGGAGACGGTCGAGCTCGCGAACACCACCGCGCAGGAACGATCGTTCCGCATGCCAGTACAATGGGTGAACCGCCCCAATCTCGATTTCCGTGGATTTGCCGGCCTCATCACTGGCGGCACGATCAAACCGGGCGACGCAGTGCGGATAGTGCCCGCAGGCAAGACCAGTACGGTAAAGACGATCACCACTTTCGACGGCGACCTGGACGAAGGTGTTGCGGGCCAGTCGGTCACCCTCACCTTGGACGATGAGGTCGATTGTTCTCGCGGGGATGTGATCGCCGCCGCTGACAATCCGCCTGAGGCCTCCGATCAGTTCTGCTCCACCATCGTGTGGATGGACGAAACCGCTCTTAAGCCGGGCCGCAGCTATTGGCTGAAGCTCGGTAGTCAGTTGGTGAGCGCGACGGTTCAGCCACCCAAATACGAAATCGATATGGGCAATCTGAAGCATCTTGCCGCCAAGACGCTTGAGCTCAATTCCATTGGTGTCGCCGAGTTTACTACCGACCGCCCGATCACCTTTGAGCCCTACAACACCTCGCGCCAGTTGGGCGGCTTCATCCTGATCGACAAGTTCACCAACGCGACTGTCGGTGCGGGCATGATCGAGTTTTCATTGCGGCGCGCGCAAAACGTGCACTGGCAGTCGACCACAATCACCCGCGATGACCACGCCGCGCTCAAGAACCAGACCCCGCGCGTGTTGTGGTTCACCGGTCTGTCAGGCTCGGGCAAAAGCACAATCGCGAACGAGGTGGAAAAGCAGCTCAATCTGATGAACCGCCACACCTTCCTGCTCGATGGAGACAATGTGCGCCATGGGCTTAACAAGGATCTGGGCTTTACCGAGACCGACCGGATCGAAAATATTCGCCGCATTGGTGAGGTCGCGAAACTGATGGCAGATGCCGGCCTGATCGTGCTCACTGCCTTTATCAGCCCGTTCCAGGCTGAACGCCGGATGGTGCGCGAGATGCTGCCCGAGGGCGAGTTTTTCGAGATCTTCGTCGACACGCCGCTCGACGTGGCCGAAGCGCGCGACGTAAAGGGGCTCTACAAGAAGGCGCGCAGCGGTGAGCTGAAGAACTTCACCGGGATCGACAGCCCCTATGAACCACCTGAAAATGCTGAGATTACCGTCAACACAGTCGATATGACCCCGGCAGAGGCGGCAGACTACATCATCAAGCAGATCGCCCCTCTCAAATGAGTCCGGCCGACATGACAGACGCCGAGCTTGCCGCGCATCTGGCCGACAATGCGGGCCGGCTCCTCCTCAATATACGCGACAGTGGCGAGTTCGAGGGTAAGGCACTTGGCGAAGCTGGCGATGCGGCAGCCAATGAGCTTCTTTGCAAAGCCATCCGCTCTGCACGGCCTGACGATGGCTTGCTTTCCGAAGAGGAGAAGGACGACACAGCGCGCTGCTCGCAAAGTCGAGTTTGGATCGTCGACCCGGTTGACGGCACCCGCGAATATGGCGAGCAGCGGTCCGACTGGGCGGTGCATGTCGGCCTTTCGATCGATGGCGTCGCCACTACGGGGGCCGTCGCGCTCCCGGGCCTGGATGGCGGCACCGTCTTGCGCACCGATCAGATAAGGCCATTAAGCGATACCCCTGCAGCGCCGCGCTTTCTGGTGAGCCGCACCCGACCGGCCAAGGAAGCGGTGGCGGTCAGTGAAGCGATGGGCGGCGAATTGGTCGGGATGGGCAGCGCCGGGGCCAAGGCAATGGCCGTCGTGCGCGGCGAAGCGGAAGTCTATCTGCACTCCGGCGGTCAATATGAATGGGACAGCTGCGCGCCGGTCTCAGTGGCCTTGGCGCATGGCCTCCATTGCTCGCGCATCGATGGCGCACCATTGCGCTATAATCGGAAAGATCCCTACCTGCCCGACCTCCTCATCTGCCGCCCCGAATATGCGGATGAGGTGCTGAAGCTAGTCTCTGGCCTTCGCTGACGTCTGGGTCAGGAGAAGCGACCTCTTCACACCCTTCGTCCCCAAAAACACAAACACCCCGCCATCCGTTTCGGATGACGGGGTGTTTGGTGATTTTCGCTTGAGGAGTGTGTCCCCCTCGAAGCCCTATTTCTTCGGCTTCATGCCTGCCCAAATCTGCTTGTAGGACAGGAATGCGAGGCCAGTCGCGAAGGCTAGGAACAAGATCACAAACCAGCCGGTCTGCTTGCGCTGGATCAGCGATGGTTCCGCGGTCCACGTCAGGAAGGCGGCCACATCCTGTGCCATCTGCTCTTCAGTCGCCTCAGTTCCATCATCATAGGTGATGAGCCCATCGATAAGCTGCGGTGGCATGGCGATGTTGATGTTGTAGAAATGCTCGTTGAAGTAGAGCCCCGGAGGCGTCTCGAAATCGGGCGAAATTGCCAGATCCTCTTCGGTCGGCTCGGTATAGCCCTGCATCAACGAATAGATGTAGTTGGTGCCATCCTTACGTGCCTTGACCATTAGCGAAAGGTCAGGCGGAAGAGCGTTGTTGTTGAACGCACGCGCTTCGACTTCGTTGGCATAGGGCGACGGAAACTGGTCGGTTGGAAGCCCAGGACGCGTAATCGCTGAACCATCTTTGCCGTCGATCCCCGGAACCATCCAGGTTGCCGCCTCTGCGCGCACCTCGTCCTCGGTGTAGCCGAGCTGCTCAAGATTGCGGAACGCCACAAACTTGATCGAGTGGCAGGCCGCGCACACCTGCTTGTACACCGCATAGCCGCGCTGAAGCTGCGCCTCATCCCAAGTGCCCATCGGGCCTTCGAACGAGAACCCGCCTTCAGGCGTGATGTTCTCTTCCTGAAAGGCATAATAGTCGGGCTTCTCCGGCAGTGCGAAGTTGATCAACCCCGGCACCAGCGACCACAGCACCAAGACTGCGGTAAGGGCTAGGCCAAAGATGATGCCTCCAAGACGAATGGTCATGACCTGTCTCTTTCTCGTTATCGGGTCAGTGTTTGGTTAGGTCCAAGTGATCACTCAGCCGGCTGAGGGACAGCTCCGCCGAGGCTTCCTGACGAAGCCGAGCCACCAGCGCTGGCAGCAGGAGCGTCATCGTCCTTGCCCAGTACTGCTTCGGTGATCGAAAATGGCAGCGGCTTGGGAACTTCGATCTGACTGATAATCGGCAGGATCACCAAGAAGTGAAGGAAGTAATAGGCCGTGAAGATTTGGCTCAGCACGATGAACGGCTCTTCCGGCTTTGCACCACCAAGGTAGAACAGAGCGGCCATGGTCGGGATAAGACCGAACCAAAAGAACTTCTTGAACATCGGGCGATAGTTGCCTGAGCGCACTGGGCTCTTATCGAGCCATGGCAGGAAGAACCAAACCAGGATCGAGCCGAACATCGCGATCACACCCAACAGCTTGGCTTCGATCAGGACTATGCCAGTGAACGGGATCGTCAGATCAGCGGTGAAGGCACGCAGGATCGCGTAGAACGGATAGAAGTACCATTCCGGAACAATCAGCGCTGGTGTCGAAAGCGGGTTGGCTTCGATCCAGTTGTCCGGGTGACCCAATGCATAGGGACCGAAGAAGACGATCGCTGCGAAGAAGATCAGGATCAGACCCAAAAACCAGCCATCCTTGGCGGTGTAGTATGGGTGGAAGGGAACCGTGTCGCTTTCCTTCTTCACTTCGACGCCGGTCGGGTTTGAAGAGCCCGGAATGTGCAGCGACCAGATATGGAGTATAACCACACCGGCGATCACAAACGGCAACAGGAAGTGCAACGAGAAGAACCGGTTGAGGGTCGAGTTGTTCGGCGCAAAGCCGCCCACCAACCAGGTCTGTAGCGGCTCACCCACCAGCGGAATCGCGCCAAACAGGCCGGTAATCACTTTTGCGCCCCAGAAGCTCATCTGCCCCCATGGCAGCACATAACCCATGAAGGCGGTTGCCATCATCAGCAGGAAGATGACCACGCCAAGCAGCCAGATCATTTCGCGCGGGGCCTTGTAAGATGAGAAATAAAGGCCGCGGAAAATGTGCAGATAGATGACGATGAAGAAGAAGCTCGCGCCGTTTGCGTGGGCATTCTTCATCAACCAACCGTAATTCACGTTGCGCATGATGTGTTCGATTTGCGCAAAGGCGACGTCAGTGTTCGCCGCATAGTGCATCGCGAGGACCACGCCGGTAACGATCTGGAACACGAGGAAAAACCCGGCTAGGACGCCGAAATTCCACATGTAGTTGAGGTTGCGCGGCACCGGATAGCCAGCACCGACCGCGTTGTAGACGAGGCGCGGCAACGGCAGCTTCTCGTCCATCCACTTGGTAAAAGCGTATTGCGGTTCGTAATTTTTAGCCCAGGCGAAGCTCATAATGCTCTCTTACGATTGGTCTGTGTTCAACGGTTAGTGTCTGAAACTACGAAAGATCAGCCGACCCGGATGACAGTTTCCGACTGGAATTCAAACTCTGGCACAGCAAGATTGGTCGGCGCCGGGCCTTTGCGGATGCGACCGGCAGCATCGTAGTGCGAACCATGGCAAGGGCAGAAGTACCCGTTGTAGTCACCCTTGCTTTCTCCATCGGCAGCGCCCAGCGGCACGCAGCCCAGGTGGGTGCAGACGCCAAGCTGGATGAGAATGTCCTCATTGCCAGCGCCAAGGCGATCTTCAAGCGACTCCGCATCTCGAAGGGAGGCCAAATCCACGGCCCTCATTTCGGCTACTTCTTCTGCGGTCATGCGCTTCACAAACAAAGGCTGATCGCGAAACGTTTCCTTGATCGACTGACCAGGCTCAAGCGATGAAATGTCCACATCGGTCGTACTCGCGGCGCGAACATCAGCGGTCGGTGCCATTTGCGAGGCCAAAGGGATGAGAACAGAAGCACCGCCCACACCGGCTGTGCTGAGAGCTGCAATGTGGATCCAGTCGCGGCGGCGAACACCCTCTCCGGGGCCGGCGCCTTGTTCAGTGCTGGTGCCTTCTGCAGTAGAGGCCATGACAATTCTACCCTGCTCAACTGGCCGCAACGGACAAAAGTCCCCTGCGGCTAAATTCTAAAGCTTGCCGAGTTGCCCCGAAACAAGCCGCTTTGATGATGTGGTCGTTAACGCGCAAGCGGTGCGGTAGTTCCACGTTGTGGGCGGCATATACGGCAAATTTTTTCGAATCCAACCGTGTTTTGAGCACTGCGTGTTCACAGCCATGCAAGTGTTTGGATCAACGGGCCGCTTTTTGACCCACAGCAGAAGAGTTGGCGAACTTAGTCCGGGACCGCAATCGCACTGAGCTGACGACCATAATTGGGCTCTCCGCGCTGCGAGGCCCGACGATAGGAAAAATAGACGCCTTCCATCGCATAGGTGTCATGGCCAAGATCGATAGCTTCCGCCACACCCGACCGCTTCAGCCTCGCAAGAATGTATCCCGGCAAATCGAAATGCCAGCGGGCGACATTCTCACGCATCGGTGCAGGTTCGAAATGCGGTTCGTCGACCTGCGAAAAATGCTCGCGAAACGCGGCGTCAACCTCGTAATTTTCCATGGAAATTGTGGGGCCTAGCACTGCGACGATGCGAGTCGGCCGCGCTCCTAGAGCCATCATTGCAGCGATGGTGTTTTCGAGCACACCGCCCCGCGCGCCCCGCCATCCTGCATGGGCGGCACCGACCACTCCAGCCGCCTTGTCCGCTAGCAGCACAGGACCGCAATCAGCGGTTACGACGCCCAGAACCAGACCCGGCTGAGCGGTCACCACTGCATCTGCAACCGGCCTTCCGCTTTGCTCATCTGGCCAAGTCCCATGCGCCCCGCGGCCCACAATAACAACGTCGGGCGAATGCACCTGATGCGGCGCGAGAAGCGCAGCGCCAGCCACGATCTGGCCTGCAGCACGCGACCTCAAATCGCGGATTGCGCCAGTCTCTCCCGGACCCCCATAGCCCATCTGGCTTAGGCCGTTTGCAGTGGGATCAGGGCTTGCGAAGAAGCCATGCGGCACACCAGCCAGCGCTGGCGAATGTGTAATTTCGAAAGGCGTGTCGGTGAAGTCAGCCATCAAGGCTTCGTGAGACTTGCTCGAAAGTATCGCGCGACAGGTCTTTCGTCGCAGCAATCCGTTCCAGCTCGCGCTTCATCAGCGCCGCCCGGCCCGGCTCAATCCGCCGCCACTTGCCCAGCGGCGAGACAAACCGGGCCGCGGTCTGCGCGTTGATCGGGTCGAGTGCGAGGATCACGTCGGCGACCAGCTTATAGCCCGAGCCATCCGCCGCGTGAAACGCCGCCGGATTGCCCGCAAAGGCCATGTAGAGCGCGCGCACGCGGTTTGGGTTGCTCATCGTGAAGTCGGAATGCTCAGCCAAAGCCTTCACATGATCGAGCACCTTGGGATGCAGCGAGAAGGCTTGCAGCATGAACCACTTGTCGATCACCAAATCGTTGCCCTTATAGCGAGTGTAGAAGTCGGCGAGCTTCTCCTCGCGCTCGGGGCAGTCAAGGCTGCAGAGCACGTTGAGCGCGCCTTGCCGGTCAGTCATATTGTCTGCCGCATCATATTGCGCTGCGGCGAGTTTGGCTGCACGCGCTTCACTACTGGCAGCGATATATCCGAGCGCAATCGACTTAACTTTGCGCGCACCGCGACCGGCCGGATCGTCGAAAGCTATCGCGCTAGTGCGCTCATAAAGCTTCTCGAGTTCGGCACCAAGTGCGACACCGATGGCAGTCTTGAGATGCTCGCGCTGTGTGTGGATCGCGCCGGGGTCCGCCTTGTGCTCACCCGAAGCCATCGCCTCGAAAAGATAGGTCTCGCTCGGCATTACCATCAGCTCGCCAAGCATCGCATCGTCGAGTGTCTCGTCCCTGAGTATGTTACCAAGCGCGATAATGATCGAAGATTCTCCAAAAGGATCCTCGTCCCCACGCGCCGCCGATACAAGGTGATTGACCGCGAGCTCCTGCAGCGCCTCATAGCGCGCAAAGGGATCGTCATCATGCGAAGCGAGGAAGACGAGGTCCTGTTGTTGCAGGGTGCGTTCAATGATTACCGGGGCTGTGTAGCCGCGATTGATCGAAAGCACAGGGTCAGGCCCGACGAGCGGCAATTCGAAACTCTGCTCGGCTTCGCCCAGCACGATCAACGTCTCGGCTCCCAGCGCCTCGCTTGCGCGCGAATGCACCGCGAGCCGCAGGGGGATCACCATGGGCTCCTTGTCCGGCTGGCCCGGAGTGGCGGGGACGGTCTGCTTTAGATACAGCTTGAGCTTATCACCCTCAACTTCCTGGCTGACCGTTATCGTCGGCGTACCAGCTTGACGGTACCAATTGCGGAACTGGGTGAGGTCGAGCCCCGCGCCGTCTTCGATGGACTTGATAAAGTCCTCGCATGTCGCCGCTTCGCCATCGTGGCGGTCGAAGTAGAGGTCAGTGCCTTGGCGGAAAGCCTCGGCCCCGGCCATCGAACGCATCATGCGGATGACCTCCGCGCCCTTATTGTAGACGGTCGCGGTGTAGAAATTGCTGATCTCGCGATAGCTGTCCGGGCGGATTGGGTGCGCCAATGGCCCCGCATCCTCCGGGAATTGCGCCGCGCGCAGGATTCGCACATCCTCAATCCGCTTAACCGCTTCCCCGCGCATGTCCTGGCTGAACAGCTGGTCGCGCAACACGGTGAAGCCTTCTTTCAAGGACAGCTGGAACCAGTCGCGGCAGGTGATGCGGTTGCCGGACCAATTGTGGAAGTATTCGTGCGCAATCACGCCTTCGATCCCGTCAAAGTCGGCGTCGGTGGCGGTGTCCTGATCGGCGAGCACGTATTTTGTGTTGAAGACGTTGAGGCCTTTGTTTTCCATTGCCCCCATGTTGAAGTCGCTCACTGCAACGATGTTGTAGAGGTCGAGGTCATATTCGCGCCCGAAGGTCTCCTCGTCCCACTTCATTGACAGCATCACTGACGCGAGCGCGTGGTCGGTGCGTGGCAGATCTTCTTCACGGACCCAGATGTTGCACTCAACCTCGCGGCCATTCATCGTCGTGAAGGTGCCGGAGTTTTCCTTCAGGTCGCCGGCAACCAACGCAAAGAGGTAGGACGGCTTGGGCCAAGGGTCGTGCCAAATGGCCCAGTGCTGACCATCATCGCTTTTCCCCGCATCCTCGCAATTCCCATTGCAAAGGAGCACTGGAAAGTCTTCCAGAGAGCCTTTCATGAAAACGGAATAGGTGCTGAGAACATCGGGCCGGTCGGGGAAGAAGGTGATGCGGCGAAACCCTTCCGCCTCGCATTGCGTACAGAGCATTCCGTTTGAGGCGTAGAGGCCCATCAATTGGGTGTTCGCGCTGGGATTGATCTTGGTGACAATCTCAACGGTGTGCGTCTCGCCGGGCAATGTCAGGACGAGATCCGGCCCGTCCATCTCCCAAGAATCGCTGGATGCGCCATCAACCTTTACGCTTTCAGCGGTCAGTCCATCGCCATCCAGACGCAACTGCGGCGAGGCATCGGCTTTGGGGTTGCGCTCAACGCTCAGCGTGGCGGTGACCGTGGTCTCGCTAAGGCCAAGGTTGAATTGCAGCTCGGTCGTCGGAACCAACCACGGGAACGGTTTATAATCCTTGCGCAGGATGACGGGTGGCTCGGCCGGCGTGGGAACGGCTTCGGAGGCGATTGAGTCGTGTGCAATATCCATGGAAGTCAGATTTAGATTGATTTGGACGCGCGGCAAGCGGCACTAGGTCCTGCATGTCACATTTGTTGATCTTCGGCCTCGGATATACAGCCAAGCGCATCGCGGCGGGCGTCGAGGCAATCGGCTGGCAAGTCGAGGCAACCGGCAGTGCGGGCACAATCGACTTTGGCGATGCCGAAACGGTGCAAGCGACGCTGGATCGCGCGACCCATATCCTCTCTTCGGTCCCACCCGATCGTGCAGCTGACAACGATCCGGTTCTGGCGAGTTACGGAGAGGCTCTCAAAGGTCGGCCGCTCTTCTATCTCTCCTCCACCGGTGTCTATGGCGACGCGCAAGGAGCGTGGGTGGATGAAAGCTCGCCCACAGGCACGGGTCGTCGCAATGCCCGTTCGGATGCAGATGCGGCATGGATGGAACTGGGGGCGCGTGTCTTCCGCTTGCCCGGCATTTACGGTCCAGGCCGCAGCGCGCTCGACCGGGTGAAAGCGGGTAAAGCGCGGCGCATTGATCTGCCCGGACAAGTCTTCAGCCGCATCCATGTCGATGACATTGCAAGCGGTGTTGTCGCAGCGATGCTCCAAAACGCAGACCCCGGAGCCTACAATCTCGGCGACGAGCTGCCCGCCAGCGGCAATGCGGTGACCGAGGAGGCGTGCCGTCTGCTCGGAGTTGAGCCTCCGCCGCTGGAGACGCTAGAGGAGGCCAACCTCTCCGAGATGGCCCGCGGTTTCTACTCTGAGAACCGCCGGGTTGCGAATGGCAAGGCTAAACGCGTGCTGGGGTGGGGCCTCAAATACCCGACTTTTATCGAGGGACTGGCGTCCCTTTTGTAGCCTCAAGCGTCGGCGGGGCCATCCGCCCCCTTGGCTACCGCGCCATAAGGCGCGACGGCCTTGCAGGTGGCCTTTGGCCGTCTGCGCCTTCGGCTTCGACTCCGCCCTTGCGGCTGCTGCGCAGCCGTTTAGTGCGTTTCGGCTACCTCTGCTTTGACCTCAGCGCCAGCACCATCCCGATCACCGCCAGCACCATCCCGCCGCCGGTCAGCCAATTCCACTCATACGCCTCAAACAAGGTCGAGATCACCATCGCGACCGAAATCGTCAGGATCGCGTTGTAGGCCGTCCGACCCGCTCCAATCTCACGCACCAGATTATAGTGCAAAGGAAAGGTGATGACCGAGCCGATCAGCGCAAGATAGACGATCCCGCCCCAATAGGTCGGTGCACTTGGAAATGGCGGAGGGCCGGCGGTGGTCCACGCAAAGCCAAAGTCGAAGATCGTGCCGTAGAGCATCGCCCAGGCGAGCAAGCTCACCATCGGCACCGCGCGCCCTGTGGGGTTGGCTTGGATCACATTGGCGATCGCGGCGGCGAGAATCCCGAGCACCGCAAGCACGAGGCCCAGCCCGACATTGCCTCCAATCACGCCCGCATCAGGGTTCGAAATCCACTCATTGATCAGCAGCGACGACACGCCGATGATCGCGATGGCACTGCCGACCATAAAGCCGCTCGCAACCTTCTCCCCCAGGAAAAACCGCGCGAGCAGCGCATTGGGCACCATCATCAATCCAAACATCAAGGCGACAATGCCCGAGGTGACGTAGAGCTCTGCGTGATAGACGAACAGGAAGTTGCCGCTGAACTGGAACAGGCCGACCCATATGGCCAGCCGATGCTCGGGTGATGTCAGCCGCAATCGCCGCTTCATCAAGAAAGCGACGAGGAACAGAGCGGGGGTCGCGATCAGAAAGCGATAAAAAACCGACCAAGCGGCAGGAATACCGTCAATCTGCGTGGTGATGACGAACCAAGTCGAGCCCCAAATCGTCCCGGTCAGGATGAAGGGGATCACCACCCTCCAGCTGAGCATGGGGGGGGGAACAGGACTAGAAGACGCGCTCATAAGGACGCGATGGCCTTGCCAAGCGCTGCTGCATCTTCGGATTTGGTGTCCCAAGCGGTGACAAAGCGCGCCGCGTCATCACCCCAATCGTAGAAAGCAAAGTTTTGCGCCCGCAGCGCCTCGCGCTCTTGCGCAGAGAGCCGCACAAACAGCTCGTTGGCCTCAACCGGATGCATCAAGCGGTCATTGCAACCGCTCGCAACCTCGCGCGCCGCTGCGTTGGCGTGGGAGGCGTTAGCGAGCCACAGATCATGGTCGAGCATCGCCAGGATCTGTGCCGCGAGATAGCGCCCCTTGCATTGCAGATGGCCAGCGCGCTTACGGCGATGTTTGGCTTGCGAGGCTTGCTCGGGATCAAACAGGATCACCGCCTCTGCCCCCATCCCGCCGTTTTTGATGAAGCCGAAGGCAAGGCTGTCTACTCCAGTCGCCGCAGAGCGAGCGGCTTCGGCGGCGGTGCCACCCAGAAACGCCGCTGCATTGGCAAAGCGCGCGCCGTCCATATGCAGCCCAAGCCCGCGTTGCTTGGCGAAGACGCTGAGCGCCTGCAGCTCGTCTGATGGATAGGTCCGGCCATACTCGCTCGCTTGCGTGATCGAGATGGCATGCGGTTGGACCTGATGCACATCATTGCGAATCGGATCGATCATCGCCGCAATGCCTTCGGGCGTGAGTTTGGCGCCTTCTCCGGCCATCAGCATCAGCTTTGCTCCATGGAGATAAAAGCCCGGCGCGCCGCCTTCGTCCATTTCGATATGCGCCTCTTCGTGGCACACCACGCCGCCATGTGGTTGGCACATCGTGCCCAGCGCGAGACAGTTGGCCGCGGTCCCAGTCGCCACCCAAAGCGCGGCGCAGTCACGGCCAAAGAGATCGGAAAAGCGCCCGTCGAGCTCAGCCGAAAGTGCATCGCCGTCATAGGGATTGTCCGCGCTGTCAGCCGCTTGCATGGCGTTCCAAACTGCGGGGTGGACGGGCGCTGCATTGTCGGAGAGGAAGGGTTTGATCTCAGTCATGGCTCCCGCCTCTAGCCGCCGTGACGCCAAGTGCAAGCAGGAGAGCACCAATGGATGATACCAATGAAGGCGTGACAATCACCCACGAAGCGCAAGGAACAGGCGGCAAATATGTCGCGCATGTGCCCGGAGAAAACGTGACGGGTTATCTCGAATGGGAATCCAGGGGCGAAAACATCCGCGTCGCGACGCATACGATCGTGCCGAGCGCAATCGGAGGCCGGGGGATTGCCGGACTGCTCGTCGATCGCCTCATTGCCGATGCGAGGATAGATGGCTTCCAGATTGTCCCCCAATGCTCCTATGTCGCGCGCAAGTTTGAGCAGAACCCAGAGTGGAGCGATCTGCGGGCTTGAGGATCTTTTTTGTTTGCGCCCTCAGACGCCGGGCGCAGGCCGTCCATAGCGCAAGCGGAGGACGTATGGCGAGGTCGCGCCCGCGGATGCGGGTGCGCAAGACAAACAACCCTAGTCGGTTTCTAGCTGCGAGAAGTCAGTCGCAGCAATCGTGTCCATCACCTTGCGGCGAAGATCACGTGCACGCTCGACCGGCACACCGGGGATGCTGAACGTTCCACCTGCTTGGCCTAAATGCACCGTGGTATAGCCGCGTGCGCGGGCGATCGGGCCTTGCGAAATCTCGACCGAATGCAGCTTCAAACGCTTGGCGATCTGGCTGCGCGGGGCAAGCACGCCCCACGTCGCCATTATCTGTTCAGCGTCCAAAGCGTGGCGCTGAAACCGCCAGGCGAGAGCGTTGGCCAGGGCGGCAATCGCAGCCAACGCGAGCGGAATGCCCACCGCGAGCGGCGTGTATTCAGGCGCATTGATCGAGGTCACTATCCCACCAGCAATCGCGGCGAGGCCGAACAATCCGGCGTAGATCATTGCCTTGTCAGCCAGATAGCGCCCAGTCGCGCGGCGCCAATCAGCATCCTCACCAGGCAAATGAAACCCGGCGGCTTCGACGATCGGGGCGATTTCGGGCAGCTTGGCAAAGGGGGCAACAACATGACTTGATGCGCCCATATCCTGCGCGAGGCTAACAAAGCTCAAACCGTGCCAGCCAAAGCGATAGCGCAACCATCCGGTGCCCAGCCTGACCCCCTGCACCCGGTGTATCGGCATCACCACGTCGGTGCGCGTAAACATGCCGCGTCGACGGCGGAACCCGCGCGCCGTGCGTTCGAGTAGAAATCCCCATTCGCGGGTAAAGACCCGAATCATGCCGGTGAGCGAGCCTATAACGAACACACCGATCAGCCCGGTGACTGCCCCCAGCAGCTGAAGATTGGAATCGAGAGCAGCGACGTCGATTCCGTATTCCTCAATCCAGCTTTCCCACCGATCAACGTCCCAAACCTCGAAGTCGACAAAGCTGTCAGCATATTGGAGGAGGCCAGCAAGCACAGCGAAGACAGCCAGCGAGAATTCGAACAGTCCAAATGTGAACAACCGTCCGGGGCCCATGGTGAAAAGCGCCTCTGCGGCTTCTTCGCGAGGTTTGGTCGCGACCTCTTCACTCTGGGCTGAATCGGCGTGGGCCAAAGTCTGATCCGCCTCGGCGCCCTCATGTCGCTTGCGCACGAGCTGGCGCAGCTCTTCGCCTTTTTCCTCGGTCAGATAGGACAGGCTGAGATCATCACCTCCACCCGCGCCGGTTTCGAACTTGACCGAAACGAGCCCAAACAGGCGGGGAAGCAATTTCTGCTCAAGGCTGACATCCTGGATCCGTTCATACGGAACCGAGCGCGCCGAACGGCTTAACACGCCGCTTTCCACGCGGATATCGGTCGCGCCGATCGTGTAAGTCAGCCGCTTCCAGCCGATATAGGCAAACAAAGATCCTACCGCCGCGATGGCAAGGCCGACAGGGATAGCAATGAGCAACCCGATCGAACCGCTGGAAAAGGTCAGCAAGAGCGTCGGGATGATCGCGTTCTGCGCGCTCGCCAGCATCCCAACCAGAACCGTCTTGGGATCGGTGTTGCGGGCCTCGCCTGGGCCAGCGGCCGGTGCGTGTTCAGCAGTGTTGTCCACGCCTGCGCTCACATCGTCTCACGCTTGATATGGCTGCGAATTGCCTCGCGCATTTCCACCGCGAGCGAATGGCCTAAGCCCGGCAAATGGACCGAGGAATTGTGACTGCCTGCGGTGTGCAGCGTCAAAGTCGCGATATCCAGCGCGCGCTCAATCGGGCCTTGATCAACATCGATATGCTGGACCCGTCCAAACGGTACCACTGTGTCCGAACGGAACATGATTCCGCGCACAACCCGCAAGCGGTCTTGGCTGATCTGATAGCCCTTGGCATTGTAACGGGCGAGCGGAACGCGGATCGCAACAAACAATGCCAACAGAACTGCGGGACCAATTACAAACCCGACAGGCAGGTTTGTATTGTCGCTGATCACTGCTTCGATAACGAGCCCGCCGATAATGATGACCACCGCGAGAATGATCGCGGCAAAGCGCATCAGCAATTTGTAATTGGGATGAAGCTTGGTCAGCTCGCCCTCATCCTCCACCTCAGTGAAGATTAGGCCTGGCTTGGGTTCGGAAACGCCGTGAGGCGCCGTTTGCTGCGGAGGCTCGGGCGGTGCGGCAGTTTCGCCGTTCTCCAGCTCTTCTGTGTGCGTGTTGTTGTTCATAGGCATCTCTATCAATGCGTATCGCAGCGCGAGAGTGCAAGACCTACGATGCTGGCGCACCAGCCATTGGCTCGCTATCTCGGAACAAGAGAGATTGAGGAAGCGATTGAGGAAGCGAAATGGACGTATCCAAGCTGATGTTCCGCGATGGGCTGATGGAAGATCAGCGCATTCTGGTGACCGGAGGCGGCACCGGCCTTGGCAAGGAAATGGCAGAAGCCTTCCTCAAACTGGGCGCAGAAGTGTACATTTGCGGTCGGCGACAGAACAAGCTCGATGAGACCGTGGCGGAGCTTCAAGGCAAGCACGGCGGCAAGATCATTGGCACAGCCTGCGACATCCGCGACCCCGATGCGATCCATGCCATGGTCGATGACATTTGGGCCGATGGCGGCGCCCTTACCGGGGTCGTCAACAATGCAGCCGGAAACTTCGTCAGCAGGACGGAAGACCTCTCGGTCAACGCCTTCAACGCGATCTCGGACATTGTCTTTCGCGGGACATTCTATGTCACGCTGGACATTGGCAAGCGGCTGATCGCGGAGAAGAAGCAGGCAAGCTTCCTCTCAATCCTTACCACTTGGGTCTGGTCGGGCAGCGCCTTTGTTGTGCCCAGCGCCATGTCCAAAACCGCCATCCATGCCATGACCCAGAGCCTCGCCACCGAATGGGGCCGCTATGGACTCAGGTTCAACGCGATCAATCCCGGTCTTTTCCCGACGAAGGGGATGAGCGCGCGGCTCAATCCAGGCGGGGCGCGCGACAATTCTCGCAACAGTACGAACCCAATGGGACGCGCGGGCGAGATGCACGAGCTGGCGAACCTTGCCGTATTCCTGATGGCTCCCGGCGCAGAATATGTGAACGGCCAGACTTTGGCGATTGATGGCGCGGGCTATCAGGCCAATGGAGGGACGTTCTATACCGCCTTCGAAGCGCTTGGTGATGCCGAGTGGGAGGAGATGCGGGCAATGATCAAAGGCACAAATGCCAAGGACAAGGCCGATCGCACAGCTGGATAATTCGGCACATCGGCCGCCAAACTGGCGCTTTGAGCCAAGAACGCTAAACCAGCGCGGCAATCGATCCAATTTTCGGAGTTTTCAAATATGAGCATGCAGTCCCTTTTCGATGTGACGGGCAAAGTCGCGGTGGTGTCTGGCGGGTCGAGCGGGATCGGCGCGATGATGGCGCGCGGCCTCCTGGAGAACGGCGCCAAGGTCTATATCAGCGCACGCAAGGCCGAACGGCTCGAGGCGAAGGCTGCCGAGCTCTCGCAATATGGCGAGTGCATTGCGGTTCAAGCCGACATGTCGAAGGTGGAAGGGATCGAGGCGCTGGTCACAGAGATCAGCAAGCATGAGGACAAGATCGACATCCTCATCAACAATGCGGGGGCCAACTGGATGGCCCCGCTCGATGCTTTCCCGGAGAAAGGCTGGGACAAGGTGATGGATATCAACATCAAGTCGATCTTCTTCGCGACACAGAAGTTTTTGCCACTGCTTAGGGCGGCAGGCTCGCCCGCAGAGCCAGCGCGCGTCATCAACATCGCCTCGATCAATGGAATCCGCAATTCGGGCATGCCAACCTATGCCTATTCGGCGAGCAAATCGGGCGTAATCCATTTGACCGAACATCTGGGAGTCGAGCTTGCTTCCTCAGGCGTCAACGTCAACGCCATTGCACCGGGCCTTTTCCCGAGCGACATGACCAAGGAGCTGGTCGATAACGAAGCGATGACCAAATCAGTGCTTGCCCGCATCCCGCGCGGTCGGATGGGCAAGCCGGAGGACATCGCTGGAACCGCGATCTTCCTTGCTTCGCCCGCATCATCGTGGATCACCGGGCAGACTGTCGTGCTCGATGGCGGCATGATCGCAACAGCGTGAGGGGTGGAGGAAGTCAGACCATGAAGAAGATTCTCAAATTTCTGCTCACCACTCTGGCGGTGCTCGGCATCGTTGGTGTGGGCGCATTCGCTTACATGGGCTATTCCTCGAAGGATGGCACCGCGTCAGGCCTGGTCGATGGCAAGCTCGCGCCGTGCCCGGAATCGCCCAATTGCGCGTCGAGCGAAGACGGGACCGAAGCGGCCAAGCTGGTCGAGTCATTTCCTCTCGCCGTCTGGGGCAATGTGCCCGCTGCGGTGGCTGAACTGGGCGGCGACGTTACCAGCGAAGCCGACAATTACATCTCAGCCGAGTTCACATCGGCCACGTTTGGCTTTGTCGATGATGTCGAGTTCCGCCTAGGCGAAGACGCGGTGCATATCCGATCAGCCTCGCGCGTGGGCTATTCGGATGCAGGCGCCAATGCGGAGCGGGTTGCCGCTTTGCGCGCGGCTCTGACTGAGTAGCTCTTAGGCATGGCTTTGTCGGTCGACCTAAGCGGGCGCACGGCGCTCATCACTGGCGCGTCATCGGGGCTTGGCTGGCGATTTGGGCGGATCCTTGCTGCGAACGGCGCCAAGGTGGCGCTTGGCGCGCGGCGGAAGGATCGGTTGGAGGCGCTCGCTGGCGAGATCGGCCAAGCAGCAAGCGCGGTGCAAATGGATGTCGCGCGCGAAGCCGACATCATCGCAGGCTTTGACGCGGCGGAAAACGCGCTCGGCCCCATCAACACGGTCATCGCCAATGCCGGGATCGACGGTGCGGGCATGGCGACAGCGATGAGCGAGGAGGAGATCGAGCGCACACTCGCTATCAACCTCAAAGGCGCCATCCTGACCGCGCGCGAAGGGGCCAAGCGGATGATGGCTACCGGCGAAACCAAGGGGCGCATCGTCATGATCGCCTCAATCACCGCCTTCCAGCCCTCCCCCGGCCTCGTCGCGTATTCGGCAAGCAAAGCGGGCGTCGTCCAGGCCGCGCGCAGCATGGCCCGCGAATGGGCGCGCGCCGGCATTTGCGTGAACACGATTTCGCCAGGGTATATCCGGACCGCCATCAACGATGCGTGGTTCGAAACCGAGGCGGGGCAGAAGCAAGTGTCGCGCTTCCCGAAAAAGCGCCTGATGGGCGAAGAGGGGCTGGACGGCCCGCTGTTGTTCCTGTGCTCGGATGCAGCAGAGTTCGTGACCGGCAGCGACTTTGTGCTGGATGACGGGCAGACGTTGTAGGGGGGCTCTTACATTCTGGCCGTTCGAGGTAGTGCACGGCCTAGCAGCTATTCCCTCTGGATTGCGCTGGTTTGCCCACTTCAAATGAATGGCTAATGTGCGGCAATGACCTCACCGAGCCGAAAGAAGATTTTCGACATTGTTGGCGAGTCCTTTGACGCAAAGGACGGAACTCCGAGGCAGCACTTGCTACTTAGGGTCGACCCCGGCGATGCAGTTACCCTAGAGAGACAGCCGGAGAATCCGCATGATCCAAGCGCCGTAGCTGTGCTTTGGGATGGATTGGACATCGGCTTTCTCTCAAAAGAAGATGCTCGCTCTCTTGCGCCGCATCTGGACGCAGGCAGACAGCACAAGGCGCAAGTCCACGAACTCAAGGGCGGGATAAAAGGATACACTTCTTACGGCGCGAAAATTACCATCACATGGGATGGAAAGCCTCTGCCCGACTTCAAGCCGCTGGATGAGGATCAGGAGCGCGCACGACGTGGCAAGGTGGCCGCAATGAAGCGGAAGCGGGACGCGTCTGGTGCATTTGCAGCGAGCGGCATGGCAGATCACCGCAAGAGCGGCTGCCTAGGGGTCTCTGTAGGGATGACTTTGCTCGGCTCGTTCGCGATATACAGCTTTACCTAAGGCGCCTCCACTCTCCCACAAATTAATGGCAATCGTATTCCCCACTTGACTTCCCCAACATTTTGACAGACATTTCTGTCATGACAGAAATTCGTGATCAGATTGATTCGGGCGATACCCAAATGGCTGCTCCAGAAAAGCTTCCCGCGGCGGTTGAGGCCTTTGTGCTGCGTTGGGGGGACCTTGGCGGACAGTGGGGGGTCAATCGCTCGGTTGCGCAGATCCAGGCGTTGCTCCTGCTCTCCGAGCGTCCTCTGACGGCGGAGGATATCTCCGACAAGCTCGGCATGGCGCGTTCGAATGTCTCGAATTCGATCAAGGAGCTGCTCAATTGGAAGCTCGTCATGCGCGTTCCCGTGCTAGGCGACCGGCGCGATCACTACGTTGCCGAGACCGATATGTGGCAGATGGCGAGCAAGGTCGCGCAGGGGCGCAAAGAGCGTGAGATTGACCCGATGGTCGCCGCGATCCGCGCCGCGATGGAAGGGGTCGATGATCCAAAGATCAGCCCCGAAGTGCGAGGGCGCCTGCACTCTATGCACGACTTCATCAACTCGGTTGAGGGTTGGTACAACCAGATGATCCACGTCCCTCCGCAGCAGATTATGCGGTTGATCGGCTTGGGGTCGAAGGTGGTGGGCCTACTCAAATTTGTAAGCCGGAAGGACAAGGGGTCCCCGGACGAGCTGTGAAAAAATTTGCCCATTCATTTCTCTCTTTACAGAAATGACGGGCCTTACGGGAGGAGCGGAGAGTAAAATGTTGGCAGCCAGGAAATCAGAGGAGCTTCAGGAAAATGCTGGCAAAAGCGGAGAGTCCAAACTCGCCGATCTGCGCTTTCGCCAGCTGCTCGGTGCGGCAGGTTGGGATGCGCTCCCTGCTCCGGTCCGTAAACGCTTCGGCAAGCGGCTTTCCGCAGGCCAAAGCGCCAATTATGTCGGGCACGTCAATGAGTGCCGGATGAGCCTATCGGGCCGCATCCTTGCGCAGGCCTGTCGCTTAATCGGCGCGCCGCTGCCGCTCGAACGCGATGGCGGGGTCGCTGCGATGGTCTCCGTCACTGAAGACGGCAAGAGCGGGGGCCAGGTCTGGACCAGGATGTATGCTCGCAAGCGCGGCTTCCCACAGGTCATCCACTCGGCCAAGCGCTTTGCCGGACCAACCGGTCTCGAAGAATATCTCGGGCGAGGCATCGGCATCGCGCTCAATGTCAGCGCGGTTCCCGGCGGCATCCGGTTCTCGAGCGACCACTATTGCATCGCGATCGGCCCGATGCGCTTGCGCCTGCCCGCACTCATCGCGCCCGGCCAGCTTCACATCGATCACATTGAGCGCGGCGACGGAGAGTTCACCTTCACCCTCTCGCTCAACCACGCGCTGCTGGGCGAAGTTATCCATCAGGAATGCCGCTTTTGCGACCAGGCTGAGGACCGCCCCGCCCACCCCCTTTCCCTCTTGCAGGAGTCAGCCGCATGACCGACCTTCTCTGGTTCTTCATCCTCGCCCAAATCGCGATGGGTGCCTTCGATACGATCTACCACCATGAGGGGACTGAGCGGCTTGCATGGCGTCCCTCACAGCGGTTGGAACTGACCCTGCATGGTGTGCGCAACCTTGCCTATGCGGTGATCTTTTTGGCGCTGGGTTTGAGCGAGCCGCAGGGCGGATGGGCGATTGCGCTCATTGCTTTGCTGCTGGCTGAGCTCATCATCACTTTGTGGGATTTTATCGAAGAAGACCGCACCCGCCTGCTGCCAGCGAGCGAGCGTGTAACCCACACTTTGCTAGCTCTCAATTATGGCGTCGTGCTCGCAATGCTGATCCCCTGGCTGATCGGTCTAGCGAGCCAGCCAACTGCGCTGGAACCCGTAAGCTATGGCGTAATCAGTTGGATCTGCGTCCTAACAGCCCTCGCGCTGATTGTCTTCGGCCTGCGCGACCTTGCTGCGGCGCGGCGCACCGATCGGCTCTCTGAGCGCAATGCGGCTGAGCTGGCCGCCGTCCTACCGCCGCGGCAAAGCGTGTTGGTGACCGGCGGCACGGGCTTTGTCGGGAGCCGCTTGGTCGCGGCGCTGCTGGGAGCGGGACACGAAGTGACTGTCCTCACCCGCAATGCCTCCAAAGCAAAGCCGCTCGCCGCGCTCGGGCCAATGCGGATTGTCGAGAGCCTTGATGAGATCGGCAGCGATGCCCGGATCGACACCATCGTGAACCTCGCCGGAGAGCCAATTTCCGACACCCCTTGGACAAAGGCGAAACGGATGAAAATTGTCCGGTCGCGCCTTGCGGCAACCTATGGCGTTGTCCGGCTGATCCGGCGGTTGGAGCAGAGGCCCAAAGTGCTTATCAGCGGCTCTGCCATCGGTTGGTATGGCCTGCGCGGCGAAGAACCGCTGACCGAAGACGCAAGCGGCACACCCTGTTTCTCGCGCCGGGTTTGCGCCCTATGGGAGGACGCCGCCATGCGCGCAGAGGAGCTGGGCATGCGGGTCGTGCGCCTGCGGATTGGGCTGGTGCTGGATCGCAGCGGCGGGATGCTCGCGCGGATGCTTATGCCGTTTGAGTTTGGCCTGGGAGGCCGCTGTGGCGACGGAAAACACTGGATGAGCTGGATCCACCGCGATGATCTCGTCCGGCTGATCTGTCACGCGATCGCGCATCACGAGCTCGCCGGTCCTGTTAACGCGACTGCACCAATGCCGGTGACCAATGAACGCTTCACAAAAGCGCTTGGCAAAGCCTTGGGGCGCCCCGCGGTGCTGCCAGTGCCTGCCGCGCCCTTGCGGCTAGCGCTGGGAGATTTCGCGCATGAGTTGCTGCTTAGCGGACAGCGCGTGCTGCCCGACGCCGCAATGCGAAGCGCGTTCATCTTCGAATACGCGACAATCGACGCTGCGCTCGGGCAGATCACCGGTGCGACAAAGCTCAAACCGATGGTCCCCACCGGCCCCACTATCCTCCCACCCCGGTCGGCGAGTGCCGATGCAAGATGGAGCCTCGATGTGGTGTAGGGGGGCCAAGCGTCAGGCGAGCACCAACGAACTCAAAGAGTTCGCAAGCGCGACTGCGCGCCGGCCGGTCAGGCCGCACCTCGGAGACATGAGCGGAGCGAATTGTCGTGAGAGAAGAAATGGTGCTGCTGGAGAGAATTGAACTCTCGGCCTCACCCTTACCAAGGGTGCGCTCTACCACTGAGCTACAGCAGCGCTCATAAGAGAGGCGCGCCTATCCATGCGGCGCGCCCGAATGTCAAGCGATGCTTGAACAGGCGGGCACATAGCGGCAAGGCGTTAGCCATGAGTGAACATGCGAGCAATAATATGTCGCGCCCAACGACAAAAGAAGAACGTCTGGCAGCCAAACTGCGCGAGAACCTGCGGCGGCGTAAGGCGCAGACGCGTGAAATGCGCGAATCGGAAACGCAAGACCTTCCCAAGGGCGACGCAGAAAGCTAACAGCACGTGCTCCCCAGCAAGCAGGAGCAGTTCTCCCAGTGCCTAAGCTAATTTTGGTCCGCCACGGTCAGAGCCAGTGGAATCTCGAAAACCGCTTCACAGGTTGGTGGGACGTTGACCTCACTGAAAAAGGCGTCGCCGAAGCCAAGGCTGCGGGCGCGCTTATGAAGGAAAAGGGGGTCATCCCGAGCACTTGCTTCACATCGCTCCAGACCCGTGCGATCAAGACGCTCAATCTGGCGCTGGAAGAGGCTGGCCTCCTGTGGCTCCCGGTGACCAAGGACTGGCGCCTTAATGAGCGGCATTATGGCGGGCTAACCGGGCTGAACAAGCAAGAGACTCGCGACAAGCATGGCGAGACCCAAGTCCATATCTGGCGCCGCAGCTTTGATACGCCGCCGCCGCCAATGGAACCCGGCAGCGAATATGATCCGGGCGCCGATCCGCGCTATGACGGGATAGACGTACCCTACACTGAAAGCCTCAAACTCACGATTGAGCGCGTGCTCCCCTATTGGGAAAGCGACATTCTGCCCGTTCTGGCGAGCGGAGAGACGGTAATCATATCCGCCCACGGCAACAGCTTGCGCGCGCTGGTCAAGCACCTTTCGCAGATCTCGGATGAAGACATCACCGGCCTCGAAATTCCGACCGGCCAACCGATCATCTATGATTTCGACGACAACATGGTGCCGGGTGAGCGGTATTATTTGAAGGACAGCTGATGGGATCGAAAGTAGCCATCGTGATGGGCAGCCAGTCTGACTGGCCGACCATGAAACTCGCGAGCGAAATTCTCGACGAGCTTGAGGTCGAACACGAAGCAAGGATCGTCTCTGCGCACCGCACGCCTGATCGAATGAGCGCATTTGCCAAGGGAGCAGAGGGCGAAGGTTTCGATGTCATTATTGCTGGCGCAGGCGGCGCTGCGCATCTGCCGGGCATGATTGCCAGCATGACGCATCTGCCGGTGCTGGGCGTGCCGATCCAGTCGAAGGCGCTTTCAGGCATGGATAGCCTCCTTTCCATTGTCCAAATGCCAGCGGGCATCCCCGTTGGAACGCTGGCCATTGGCGAGGCTGGCGCGAAGAACGCTGCACTGATGGCTGCAGCCATCCTGGCAATTTCGGATGAGGACCTTTCTGAGCGCTTGCAGGACTGGCGCGCTGCCAAAAGCGCCTCGGTGGGCGAGACACCCCAAGGCTAAAGGCTCGACCAGGGGTTTGAGGCAAAGGCTCGGCTGAACTTGTCGCAGACCTGTGTTTACGAGTAGTGCTGATCGGACAGTTGGGACGGACGGAGCGAAAGTGGGACTAGCACCAGAATCGACTATCGGCATCCTAGGAGGGGGCCAGCTTGGGCGAATGCTTGCTATGGCGGCTAGTCAGCTCGGCTATCGCACGATCGGCTATGCGCCCGCCGGCGACAATGTCGCGAAAGATGTCTGTGCGGAATTCATCGAAAAAGGCTGGGGCGACACCGCTGCCCTCGCCGCGTTCGCCTCACAATGCGATTGCATCACTTGGGAATTTGAGAACGTGCCTCTAAATGCAGTGGAAGCGCTGCCCATCGCTCTGCTCGCACCGCATCCCAAGGCGCTTGGCGTGGCGCAGGATCGACTGGCAGAGAAGCGCTTTGTTGAAGAGCTTGGCGCGACCTGTGCGCCCTATGCCCGGGTCGACAGCGAGGATGATTTCGCCCGCGCTTTGGAACGAGTGGGTACACCCGGCATCCTCAAGACTGCGCGCGACGGCTATGATGGCAAAGGCCAATGGCGGATCGGCTCTGTGCACGAAGCCGAAGGCGTGCGCTTCCCCGGGCGACCGTGCGTCTATGAAGGCATGGTTGAGTTTGAAACCGAATTCTCGGTCATCCTCGCGCGATCGGGCGAAGGCGAAGTCCGCTTTTGGGACTCCACCGCGAACACCCACAAGGGCGGCATGCTAGAGAAATCCGTACTCCCGGCAGGCGCACTGGTCGAAGCGCAGGTCGAAGAGGCGCGCGCAATTGCCAAGAAGACCGCTGAGGCGCTGCACTATGTCGGCGTCCTAACGCTCGAATTTTTCGCCACGGCTAAGGGACCAATCTTCAACGAGATGGCGCCGCGCGTGCACAATTCGGGGCACTGGTCGATCGAAGGCGCGGCCACCAGCCAGTTCGAAAACCACATCCGCGCAATCACCGGACTGCCACTGGGCGGCACCGAGACCCGCTTTGCCTCGATCGAGATGCGCAATATTGTCGGTGAGGATGCCCTTGCCGCGCACCAGGTGCTTTCTGAAGATGGCGAACCGCACCTCCACCTCTACGGCAAGCGTGAGGCTCGAGAGGGGCGCAAGATGGGCCATGTTACGCGCGTCAGCCATGCCGCTGATCTTGGCGCCTCTTAGGACACATCAGTGAGCGACAATGTGAGCCACCAGATCGTCCTTATCTATGCCCGCGCAGCCAATGGCGCGATAGGCCATGAAGGCAAGCTGCCCTGGCACCTGCCTGCCGATCTTAAGCGATTTAAAGCGCTCACCATGCACCGCCCGATGATCATGGGTCGCAAGACGTTTGAGAGCCTGCCCGGCCTGCTTCCCGGTCGTCGCCACATCGTTCTCACCCACCGGGAAGACTGGGATTCGGAAGGGGCGGAGCAAGTGCATTCGGTCGGAGAGGCGCTAGAGCTGGCGGCCGAGGACAACGATACAGGCGAGATCATGGTCGTCGGCGGCGCGGCGATTTACGACGTCTTCCGCCCGCTCGCGCACCGGATCGAAGTGACCGAGATCCACGGAGAGTTTCCCGGCGACACTTTCATGAAACCGCTCGGCTCTGAATGGGTGGAAGCATCGCGTGAGGATCATGAGGCTGAGGGCGACAAGCCAGCTTACTCCTTCGTGACCTACCTGCCAGCAGATGAGGAGCCCGAGTAATGCGCTGGCTCGATCATCGCGGACGTATCCCCGACGCATTGCGCGGCGCGGTCATTGCGCTCGGCAATTTCGACGGCTTTCATCAAGGGCACCAAGCGGTCGCGGGCGAGGCGATCAGGTGGGCGCATGCAAAGGGTCGCCCCTCGATCATCGCCACTTTCGACCCCCATCCAGTGCGCTTTTTCAAGCCCGACGTTCCGCCCTTTCGCCTCACCACGCTCGAACAGCGCCAGGAACTCTATCTCGCCGCTGGAGCGACGGCGATGCTGGTGTTCCATTTCGATGGAGAGCTGGCAGGGACGAGCGCGGAGGACTTTATCTCCGACATTCTGATCGAACGCTTTGGCGCGCATGGCGTGGTGACCGGGGGCGACTTCACCTTCGGCAAGGGCGCGAAGGGCGATATCGAATTGCTGCGCGCATTTGGCGAACCACTTGGCCTCAAATCGCGTGTGGTTGAGGCGGTCGAGCAGGAAGGTATCGTTTCCTCCAGCCGCATCCGCGAAGCCTTGCGCGATGGCGATCCGCAGCTTGCCGCCGAGCTCCTCACCCGTCCCTTCGCGATCCGCGGGATTGTCGAGCATGGCGACAAGAATGGCCGCAAATTGGGCTATCCTACCGCCAATATCGCGATCGACACCTATCTGCGCCCGAAATACGGGGTCTATGCCGTGACCGGCAAGGTCCTCGCCACCGGCCAAGAGCTCAAAGGCGCGGCCAATATCGGCATCCGCCCGCAATTCGAACCGCCCAAAGAGCTGCTTGAGCCCTATTTCTTTGATTTCTCAGGTGATCTCTACGGCCAGGAAATCGAAGTCGCGTTCCACCACTTCCTGCGCGGAGAGGCGAAATTCGACGATCTCGACACGCTGATTGCGCAGATGGAGCGCGATTGTGATGACGCGAAGCGACTGCTCGCATAATCAGCGCTGAATGAGGGTTTCCCGCAAGGCTCAGATGTCCTAACGGCATGCGGCTTATGTCTGACGAAAAACCACAACACGCCAAAGAGACAAGGGATTACAAGGATACGGTCTTCCTGCCGAAGACCCCTTTCCCGATGAAAGCCGGCCTTCCGCAGAAGGAACCGGGCATTCAGGCGCGTTGGGCAGACATTGACCTCTATGCGAAGCTGCGCGAGGCACGCAGCGGCCGCGAGAAATTTATCCTCCACGATGGCCCTCCCTATGCGAACGGGGACATGCATATCGGCCATGCGCTGAACCACATCCTCAAGGACATGGTCTGCCGCTCGCAGAACCTGCTCGGCAAAGACGCTCCTTACGTTCCCGGCTGGGATTGCCACGGCCTTCCAATCGAGTGGAAGGTCGAAGAGCAATATCGCAAGAAAAAGAAGAACAAGGACGAGGTTCCCGCCAAGGAATTCCGCGCCGAATGTCGCGCCTATGCGCAAAAATGGGTCGATACTCAGCGCGAGCAGCTCAAACGCCTTGGTATTATGGGCGACTGGGACAATCCCTACCTCACCATGGACTTCCAGGCCGAAGCGACAATTGTCGCTGAGCTGTGCAAATTTGCTGAGGCAGGCAATCTATACCGAGGCTCGAAGCCGGTGATGTGGTCGCCGGTTGAGAAGACCGCTCTGGCCGAGGCTGAGGTTGAATACGAAGACCTGACCGACAGCCCGCAGATCGACGTCGCGTTTGAGATCACCGAAGCGCCGAACTGTCCAAAGATACAAGAACTGCTCGATCAAGACTGGCAGGTCAATGCGGTGATCTGGACCACAACGCCGTGGACCATTCCAGTCAATCAGGCCTTGGCGTATGGGGCCGATGTTCAGTACCGACTCCTGGCTGAAGGCGGGTCCCGCATAGTTTGGCTCGTGGCTGACGATCTTTGGGAGCACCATTTCTACAAGCGGGCATCAGAGTACGCTGGACCTTTGTCTTATGCTGAGCCGCTGGATGGTTATCCGGGTGGAACAGAAAGCCTGATTAGGGGCTCCGAACTAGACGGCACGAAAGCTCGCCACCCGATGCATCATCTCGGAGGCTTCTACGCGACGCCGCGCCCTTTGCTCGAAGGCGACTTTGTCACCACTGATAGCGGCACCGGCATCGTCCACATGGCGCCCGATCACGGTGAGGACGATTTCGGCCTGTGCAAGGCGAACGGCATCAACCCGGTTTTCGCGGTGATGGACGATGGCCGCTATCGCGATGATTGGCTGTGGCTGGGAGCCATTGACAAAGACGAGGAGGGCAAGGAACGCCGCCGCTCGGTCATCAACAAGCCGTTCAACTCGCCCGAAGGCCCGATCTGCTCGGACCTGCGCGAAGCCGGAGCGCTGCTCAGCGCGAGCGCCGATTACGCGCACTCCTACCCGCATTCCTGGCGTTCCAAGGCCAAGGTCATCTATCGCTGCACGCCGCAATGGTTCGTCCCGATGGACAAGGAGCTTCCGCCCGCCCCCATCGCCAAACCCTCTGCGCTGCACTCGGCGAGCCTGGAAGACATCGCCGCAGCAGCCGCCGACAATGGTGCGCTCGACCAAGGCGAAAGCGGCTCCGATACGCTGCGCACCCGAGCCATGAGCGAGATCGAGCGGGTCGATTTTGTGCCCGAGAAAGGCCGGAACCGCATCGGATCGATGGTCGAAGGGCGACCCGACTGGGTGCTCTCGCGCCAGCGCGCCTGGGGCGTTCCGATCACCTTGTTTGTGCGGGCCGACGGCTCCTATCTCCAGGACCCTAACGTCAACGCACGCATTGTCGCAGCCGTCGCCGAAGAGGGCGTCGATGCTTGGGAAGAAGACCGCAAGGCCGAATTCCTGGGTGCTGACTACGACCCTGACGAGTTTGAGATGGTCACCGACATCCTCGACGTCTGGTTCGATTCAGGCTGCACCCACGCCTTTGTGCTTGAAAGCGGCCGCTGGCCTGACCTCACATGGCCCGCCAATCTCTATCTCGAAGGCTCAGACCAGCATCGCGGTTGGTTCCAGTCCTCTCTGCTTCAATCCTGCGCCACGCGCGGGCGTGCGCCGTATGACCAAGTTCTGACCCATGGCTTCACGATGGATGCCAAGGGCTTCAAGCAGTCCAAATCGCTCGGCAACACGACCGATCCGGTCAAGATGATGGAGACCACCGGCGCGGATATCATCCGGCTGTGGGCATTGAGTGTCGACTTCACCGAAGATCACCGGATCGGCGATGAGATCATCAAGGGCGTGGGCGATCAATACCGCCGCCTAAGGAACACCTTCCGCTATCTGCTCGGCGCGCTCGATGGTTTTATCGGTGATGCCGGCGATCTGAACGAAGTGCCCGAATTGGAGCTCTACATCCTCTCGCTGCTCAGCGAGTTGGATGCAAAGCTGCGCCAAGCTGCCGAAAGCTACGATTTCAACACTTACACTCGGCTGCTGGTCGATTTCTGCAACGAAGACCTGTCGGCGTTCTTCTTCGATATCCGCAAAGACACTCTGTACTGTGACGGGCCGAACTCGACCCGCCGCAACGCCTATCGCACCGTTCTCGATCTGCTATTCCATGCTTTGGTCCGCTACGCCGCGCCGGTGCTTGTCTACACCACCGAAGAAGTGTGGTCGACGCGTTACCCTGAGGACATTGAGAAAGGCGGGAGCGTCCATCTGCTTGAATGGCCGAGCGTCCCTGCGGTGCCCGCTGACGGCGAGAAGTGGGCGAAATTGCGCGCGCTTCGTGAACGTGTGACCGAGGCGATCGAGCCACTGCGCCGCGAGAAGGTCATCCGCTCGAGCAACGAAGCCTTCGTCACCGTACCCGCTGATGCGGTCCCGGAAGGCGTGAGCGATGAACAACTCGCCGAATTGTTCATCACCGGGACAGTCACTCGCGGTCAAAGCGATGAAGTGATCGTCACCAAATCCACTGACCACAAATGCGGCCGCTGCTGGCGCTTGCTTCCCGATGTCGAGGAAGACGGCGCCTTGTGCGGGCGCTGCGACGCTGTGGTGAAGGAATGGGACGCGGCCTATCTATGAGCGCTCTTTTCACCCGTAACCGGCTGATTGGCCTTGGCTTTGCCGTCGTCATAGCGGTAATCGACCAAGCGATTAAGTGGTATGTGGTTGGCCCCCTAAACCTGCGCCTTGTGCGCAATATCGAGCTGCTGCCGTTCTTCGACCTTACCTATCTGGAAAACCGCGGCATCTCGCTTGGGATGCTGGAGGCGACCAATATGGAGATGCGCTGGCTGCTGGTTGCAGTGACGGCGCTGATCGCGCTGGTGGTGCTCATATGGATGATGCGCGAGAAGCTACTGGGCGATATTCTGGGCCTCGCGATGATCCTTGGCGGTGCCATTGGCAATATCCAGGACCGTTATTCGCTAGGCTATGTCATCGACTATGCCGACTTTCACATCGGGACCTTCCGTCCCTTCCTTATTTTCAACGTTGCCGATGCAGCTATCACCATCGGCGTTGTGATCATCCTTGCGCGCAGTCTGTTCCTGAGCGACAAGGACGAAGCTATTGATGAGACAGCCGAGCCGGCTGCTTCTGCGGAGAAGTAATATGCGTAACCTCAAAACCGCCATCCTGCTTGCCACCGGGGCCTCGATGCTCGCTGCATGCGGCGGCAGCGGTATCTTCAATCGCGACCGGCCTGATGAATTTGCTGTGCAGCGCCAGGCTCCGCTTGTGGTCCCGCCTGATTTCTCTCTCAGCCCGCCCGCACCCGGTGCGCCGCGTCCGTCCGAAGGGACCGCGGCTGAGCAGGCGCTTGAGGCATTGTTCGGCGGTTCGGCTCCACGCAGCGAGATTGAAACCTCCGCGCTCGACCGCGCTGGCCCGGCGGCGCCTTCGATCCGTTCGCAAATCGGCGATCCCGACACCAACACCGTCGCCAAGGGCACTGTAACCCGAGATATCATCGCGGCGCCAGAAGGCGATGGAGCGAATGCGCAAACGCTGATTCCTGGCTGACCTCAGCAGGACCGGCTAGCCTTCCTCTTGGGGGGGCGCCTCCTCAACCCGCGTGACCAGGATTTTGTCGATCCGGCGGTTGTCCATGTCGATGATCTGGAAATTCCAACCCTGATCATGGAAGCTCTCGCCTTCAAGCGGCAGCTTCTTCATCACTGACAATGCGTAACCTGCAGCGGTGCCAAACTCGCGGTCCTCGCCATATTCGAGACCCAGTCGGTCGGCGAGGCCATCGGCAGAAAACGCGCCTGAGACCACCATTGAGCCATCTGAACATTCGATGATCTGCGGTGTGTCACCCTGGTCCTGATCGCTCACGAAATTCCCCGCAATCGCGGTGAGCAGATCGACCGGCGTCACCACGCCTTCGAAATGGCCATACTCATCGTGCACAAGCGCCATCGCGATATCGGCCGATTGCAGCACTCGCAGCGCGTCCATCGCATCGAGCTGATCGGGGACCACCTCGGCCTTCTTCATGATTGCGCGAATCGAGACTTCTTCGCCAGCGACAAGCAGGCCAAGCACTTCGCGCACCTTCACCACGCCCAGAATCGCATCGGGCGATTCTTCGGCAACTGGCAGCAGCGAATGCGGGCTTTCATTGATCCGCGCGAGAATCTGTTCGGTGTCCGCGTCAGCTTCAACCCAATCAAGCTCTGTGCGCGGGGTCATCATTTCGCGCACGGGACGCTCGGCCAAACGCACGACCCCGGTCAGGATCTGATGCTGTTCAGCCTCGATCACGCCTGAACGTGTCGCATCAGCGAAGATCATCTGCAGCTCTTCCGCGGTGACTGAACTTGCGCCCTTGGAGCGGATGCCAAACAAGGCGATGATCGCAGCGGATGACCGATCGAGCACCCACACTGCGGGCGCTGCGATCCGCGCAAGGATGTCCATCGGCCGAGCCATCACCAGCGCGATCGGAATGGCTGCACGCAATGCGAGCTGCTTGGGAACAAGCTCACCCACCACAACGCTCAAATAGGTTGTGAGCGCGATGACAAGGACGAAGGCAACCTCGCCCGAAATGTCCGCTGGCACTCCTAGCAAGGCGAGCCGCTCACCAACTGGAGCTTCAAGGCTTGCGCCCGAAAACGCCCCGGTGATGATCGCAATCAAAGTGATCCCGATTTGCACGGTCGAAAGAAAGCGGCCTGGCTCAGCAGCCAGCCGCAAGGCAGTCCTTGCCGCTGCGGAGCCGCCCTCAGCACGCGATTTCAGCTTGCTGGTCTTGGCCGAAACGATGGCGAGCTCGGACATGGCGAACACACCATTGAGCACAATAAGCCCAGCGATGATGAGGAGGTCGGTCCAGGGAAACGGTGTCACCCTTTTTCGCTAGCACAAATGGCGGAGCAATCCAGTCCCGCTGGCGCAAAGCCCGCAGCTTCTTTGGCTCTGCCACCGCCTTTCAGCCTAGGCCTATCCGTATTCAGCTTGCGGCAAACTGGTAAGCCTCATGCGATGGATTGCTGAATTATAGGCTGCGCCGGGCAGCATTATGGATTACATATCGGCCCAAGGCTGGAGGAGGACTGAACTCATGAAGAAAACACGCATTCTGCTTTCGAGCACCGCCGCGCTTGCCATGCTTGGCACGACCGCATGCGTCACTGATCCCAACACTGGAGAGCGCAAAGTATCGCGCACTGCAATCGGTGCAGGTTTGGGCGGTACACTGGGCTATCTGCTCGGCGGCGCAATTGGCGGCGACACGGCGCGCATCATTGGCGCTGGGCTTGGAGGCTCAGCCGGAGCAGTAGTCGGCAAGCGCTTTGATGACCAGATCCGAGAGCTTGATGAAGAGCTGGAAGGCACCGGCGTTGAGGTTGAAGAGATCGGGGATCAGGACGCGATCCTTCTGCGACTGCCTGATGGCGTAACCTTCGCGCGCGGCTCAGCCGACATCAATCCGGGCTTTTACGACTCGCTCAATTCAGTCGCTGAAAGCATGATCCGCTATCCCAATTCGTTGGTCGATGTTTACGGCTTCACTGACACAACCGGATCGGATGCGCTCAACCAACGCCTTTCCGAACAGCGCGCGGAGGCGGTGGCGACATATCTGGCCGCACGCGGGGTGGCACGCAGCCGGATAGAAACGCGTGGTTATGGCGAATCCTATGATTTCTTGCGGGTGAAAACGGGCGACGGTGTGGACGAACCACTCAACCGCCGGGTCGAGATCAAGATTATTCCGATCAGCGAAGAAGACGTGAACGCGGCACGCGGAAACTAAAGTGGCAGGGCAGGTTCCTGCTGGAGGCCTGCCCTGCACTATTTCAGCTGCTTGGCCCGTTCCGCCAGCCTTTCAACCGCGGCCGCGTGGATACCGGGGGAACTGACCAGTACTCCAAAATCGCGCGGGTCATGTTTGTTGTAGGCAAGCGGCTGTCCGAAGGCGTCGGAAACCTGCGCCCCCGCCTCCCGTGCGATCAGGCTCGCAGCGGCAATGTCCCACTCAAAGCCCCATCGCAAAGTCGCCAGCAAATCCGCCTGATCATCGGCGACCATGGCGATCCGCAAGGCAATCGAGTTGGGCTTGTCGACCGCGATCAAATCCGAATCGGCGCTCGGCAGCTGGTCGGTCGGCACACGCGCTCCGTCAAATTCGGTGCGCGAACTTGCCGTGAGCGCCTTGCCGTTCAACGTTGACCCCTGTCCTGCCACCGCCAGCCACTCCTCATCGCGCGCGGGCGCAGCGAGCATTCCAATCAAAGGCTTGCCCGAACTCACCAGAGCGACCGAAATCGCCCAGCCGGTCCGCCCTCGCACAAAGTCGCGGGTTCCGTCGATTGGATCAACCAGCCAGATAAGGTCGCTCTTTGTGCGGATCTTGTCGTCATAGGTCTCTTCGGAGAGCCAAGCCGCTGATGGCAGCAAGACGCCAAGCTCCCGGCGCAAGAAGACATCCACCGCCAGATCAGCTTCGCTTACTGGATCGCCGGGGCTCTTGTCCCAACTGTCGAGTTCGTAGCCCGATCCCGGCCAGCGCCCATGCGCAATGCGCCCGGCTTCGCGGACGATTTCTTTAAAGCGGGACTGATCAATCATGCATTTTCGATCATATTTGGTTCTTTTTGGCGATGCATCCTCGTGCAGGCACGCAAGCCACTTTTCAAGTGTGCGAATCCATGCTTAGGCGCTCTCGGATAGGACTTAGCCCCAGACGGGTAGAAAAAGGGATCACTGCGCAATGAACGTCCACGAATATCAGGCCAAGGAATTGCTCAAGCAACACGGCATCGCGGTGCCGGATGGCCACGCTGCACTGAGCGTTGGCGAAGCGGTAGAAGCGGCCAAGAAGCTTCCTGGACCGCTCTACGTAGTCAAAGCGCAGATCCATGCCGGTGGACGCGGCAAAGGCAAGTTCAAGGAGCTGCCCGAGGACGCGAAAGGCGGCGTACGGCTTGCTCAGTCGATCGAAGAGGTCGAAGCGAACGCGACCGAAATGCTCGGTAACACTCTCGTGACAGTACAGACCGGCGCGGAAGGCAAGCAAGTCAACCGCCTCTACGTCACCGATGGCGTTGATATTGCCAAGGAATACTACTTCTCGCTGCTGGTCGATCGCGCTTCTGGGCAAGTAGCGATGGTTGTCTCGACCGAAGGCGGGATGGATATCGAGGCGGTCGCGCATGACACGCCGGAGAAGATCACCACGATCACGATCAACCCTGCGCAAGGCTTCATGCCGCATCACGGTCGTGCGGTTGCATTCGGATTGAAGCTCTCCGGCGACCTTAACAAGCAAGCCCAGAAATTGGCGAAGCAGCTATACGAGGCCTTTATGGCTACCGATGCTGAAATGCTTGAGATCAATCCGCTGGTTGAAACCGACGATGGCCGTCTGCTGGTGCTAGATGCCAAGATGAGCTTCGACGGAAACGCGCTGTTCCGCCACCCTGCCATCGAAGAAATGCGCGATGAGACCGAGGAAGACCCGGCTGAAGTCGAGGCGTCAGAATACGACCTCGCCTACATCAAACTGGACGGCAATATCGGTTGCATGGTCAACGGCGCTGGCCTCGCTATGGCGACGATGGACATTATCAAGCTGAACGGGGCTTTCCCAGCCAACTTCCTCGACGTGGGCGGCGGCGCGACGACCGAGAAAGTGACGGCGGCGTTCAAGATCATTCTCAAGGACCCAGCGGTCGAAGGCATTCTCGTCAATATCTTCGGCGGGATCATGAAATGCGACACGATCGCCGAAGGCATTGTGGTGGCGGCCAAGGAAGTCGATCTCAGCGTGCCGCTGGTGGTCCGGCTTGAAGGCACCAATGTTGCCAAGGGCAAGGAAATCCTCGCCAATTCAGGCCTACCGATTGTCCCGGCTGACGATTTGGGCGACGCGGCGAAGAAGATCGTGGCCGAGGTCAAAGAGGCGGCATAGTGGATGGCAAGCAGGACCGACCCACAGCGTCTCAGTTAAGCGTCTGCTTGGCGATCAATTGCCTCTTAACAGGTCCTATTTGGCCACAATCCGCGTGTAGCGGTAAGTAAACAGCTCTGGGGATGGATTCAATTCATCCGCCTGCTCTTTCCAATAGACGGTCATGCCGATCACTTCATCGCTATCCTCGGCGCGCTCGCATTCGTAGGTGACGCCGTGGAAGAAGAGCTTGCAACCTTCATCCTCGATCCGAAGCAAGCGCCGCTCGATGAAGTTATCTCCGCCATGGGTGGCATCGAATGTGTTCGAATGGAAGGCCAGCGAATAGCCGTTGGAGACGATCACCATGTGTTCAGACCAATTGACGACGCCGACTGAGGGGTCTTCGGAAGTGAGCTCAAGGAAAGAGCCTGCCATCAACGCACCTTTGGGGCCGATCCAGCCCTCTAAAGCTTCAGACCCGTCCTCAGCAACACCGCGCCAGGTGCCGTTTAGCCATGAAGCTTGCTCGAGCGTCGCAGGCGGCCAGTTGTAGTCCGGCGTTTCGTGGAGAACTTCCTGCGCAGACAAGGGTGCCGCGCTGCTTGCCCAGAAGACCAGCGCAGTCAGCATCAGGGTGAAGTTTCGGGTCATCGCCTCTCCGTGTCGGCGACATTACATCGCCTCAAAGTTGAACACCAGTTCCGCCCCCGATTGCATCCGCACTGCTGCGACCAGACCTTCGCCCGGCGCTTCGGGATCGGCGCAGCGCAGGGTCAAAGCGTTGAAGTATGCTGCGCAATCCTCAATCGCCACGAGGCGGAAGGCGAGCATTTCATCCTTTTCCTCCCAGCCTGTGAGATCGGCATTGAAGTGCTTCAAACGCAAGACCAACGAGCCTTCCTCTTCCATCAGATAGAGGTGCTCAGTGAACATGATGCTCGCATCTTCATTCTGCTGAACAAAGGTCCCAATCATTACTGGCCCAGTGGGTGGTAGCCAGCTTTCGAGAGCCGGTGCTCCGTTGATCCCCTCGCCAGTCCATTGACCGACCAGCCAATCCATCTCAGCCAGCGATGCCGGAGGCGATTCGAATCCCTCGTCTCCCAAACGGGTCTCCTGCCCTTGCAGAGCTCCCGCCATGAACGCGGCCGCTGCAACAGCCCCAAACAGCCGCCCAATTGCAAATCCTTTTGCAAACATTGCATTCTTCCTTCCTGTACCTTCCCCCGCATACACCCCTAAGAAGGAGTGTCTCAATGTAGAGGGTTGACGTAAGTAAGACGGAGCGCGAGACCCCCATTCGACAGGCGAGTAGAAATAATTTGCCGCTACCCCCATGTGCTTGCTGGCTTGCTTGACGTTTACGTAAACGCGAGCTAGGCAGACGCCAAAGAGTTTGGATGACAGGAAGGAACTGCCATGAAAATCCTCGTCCCCGTAAAGCGGGTGATCGATTACAACGTCAAGCCGCGGGTCAAGCCCGATGGTTCAGGCGTTGATCTTGCCAACGTCAAGATGAGTATGAACCCATTTGACGAGATCGCTGTCGAAGAAGCGATCCGCATCAAGGAAGCTGGCAAGGCTGAAGAAATCATCGCTGTCTCAGTAGGCCCAGCCAAGGCGCAGGAAACTCTGCGCACCGCGCTTGCCATGGGCGCCGACCGCGCGATCCTGGTTGAGACCGATGAAGAAGTAGAACCGCTCGCTGTTGCCAAGATCCTCAAGGCGATCGCTGATGAAGAGCAGCCCGGGCTCGTCGTCCTCGGTAAGCAGTCCATCTCGGACGATAGCAACCAAACGGGACAAATGCTCGCAGCTCTCATGGGCCGTCCGCAAGGCACCTTCGCCAACACCGTCGAAGTCGATGGCGACAGCGTTGCGGTCAAGCGCGAAATCGATGGCGGTCTTGAAACGGTCAAGCTCACGCTTCCGGCGATTGTCACCACCGACCTGCGCTTGAACGAGCCGCGCTACGCTTCGTTGCCGAACATCATGAAGGCAAAGAAGAAGCCGCTCGACACTAAGACACCTGCGGATTTCGGCGTCGATATTGCGCCGCGTCTTACCACCACCAATGTCAGCGAGCCGCCGGTTCGCCAGGCTGGTGAAAAGGTTGAAGACGTCGCCGCGCTCGTCGCGAAGATCAAGGAGCTGGGGATCGCTTAACTGCGGCCCGGCTGAAGAAAGGACAGAAACTCATGAACACTCTGGTTCTGGTCGAACACGACAACGCATCGGTCAATGATGCAACGCTCGCGGTCGTCACCGCTGCGGCAAAGCTCGGCGAAGTTACCGCTCTTGTTGCGGGAAGCAATTGCGGCGGCGCGGCCGAAGCAGCGGCCAAGATTGCTGGCGTCTCCAAGGTACTAAAGGCGGACGATGCCGCCTATGGCGAAGGTCTGGCAGAGAACGTCGCCCCGCTCGCGGCTGGGTTGATGGAAGGCTATGACGCCTTCCTCGCGCCGGCGACGACCACCGGCAAGAACATTGCACCTCGTGTCGCTGCGCTGCTCGACGTGATGCAGATTTCGGACATTCTTTCTGTCGAAGGCCCTAAGACCTTCACCCGTCCAATCTATGCCGGCAACGCGATTGCGACCGTCGAAAGCTCCGACTCCAAGCTCGTCATCACCGTGCGCGGCACCGCCTTTGAAAAGGCAGCTGCTGAAGGCGGTTCGGCCAGCGTCGAAGACGCAGGCGGCCCGGGCGATGCAGGCATTTCGAGCTTCGTCAGCCGCGAAGTTGCCGATGGCGGTGACCGGCCTGAGCTTACCAGTGCGAAAGTGATTGTTTCCGGTGGCCGCGCGCTGAAGGATGGCGAAACTTTCGAGGCAGTCATCAACCCGCTCGCTGACAAGCTTGGCGCAGCTATTGGCGCATCGCGCGCTGCTGTTGACGCAGGCTATGTCCCGAACGACTACCAGGTCGGCCAGACCGGCAAGATCGTCGCTCCCGAAGTCTATATCGCGATCGGCATTTCGGGTGCTATCCAGCACTTGGCCGGCATGAAGGACTCCAAGGTCATCATCGCCATCAACAAGGACGAAGACGCTCCGATCTTCCAAGTCGCCGACATTGGCCTCGTTGCAGATCTGTTCAACGCGGTTCCTGAGATGACCGGGGCGCTCTAAGCGCCAGCCTACAGAAAATCTGAACTTGAAGAGACCCTCCGCGGCGCTAGTCTGGCGCTCGCGGAGGTTCTCTTATGCGTGGATCATTTCTTGCTTCATTGTGGGTTTGTCTTGGTCTCCTAACCGCGGCCGTGAGCGCCGGCGCAGCGCAAGATTATCCCGACGAAGTGGCAGATCGGAATGGCACGATCAAACTACAGCCCGCTGCCCCATGGAATATAGAGTTTGCAGAGAACCGCTGCATTCTCTCGCGTGTCTTTGAAAGCGAAAGAGGACGCCACGTCGTATTTTTCGATCAAAGAGCCCCTGGGCCAACTTTCAGCATGACTGTAGCTGGCGACTATCTTCGCAGGTTTCCGCGAGGCACATTCTCCTATTTCGGTCTTCGTAACGATGTACCCATGGAGTCTTTGTCAGTAGCCATCCGCGGAGAGGTACCGGACATTGGTCAGGCCTTCATCTTCCCGAGAATTGACCTTGGCCCCGCAGTTATTCCGCCAGAAGATGAGACCCCCGATCTTGCCCTTCAGGCGCGCAGAGGGATGGAAATTGACCTTGAGGCGGCGACAAAGGTCGACCGGGTTATCTTTCGTTTAGGCACATCAGGGCTGAGCCTGGAAACCGGCAATCTGGCCGCGCCAATGCAGGCTTTGAATGTATGCGCGCTCGACTTGATCCGCGCGTGGGGCTTGGACCCAGCAGAACATTCCGGCCACACCCCGCCGCACTGGCTCAATCAGGACACGATCATCGAAGCTTTAAGTGACCGCTATCCAGATCGTGCAGCGATCCGCGGCGAGCGAGGCATCTTCTGGGTAAGGGTGATCGTAGAAAAGGATGGCTCGGTGTCGCAATGCCACGTAGACGAGGCCACGCAGACTAGGGTCCTGGAAACCCCTGCATGCGAAGAGTTCGCGCGGGCCCAGTTCGATCCTGCCCGCACTTCTAGCGGAGAGGCAATGCGGTCCTTTTTCACCACCAGCATTTTCTACGCGGGCGATCTGGGGGGTTAGCATGATCTCAAAATTGGGCAGAGTATTCCGCTTAGTTGCAACCGTAAGCCTCGGCGCAAGTCTGTTTCTCACCTCGCCAGCAAAGGCAGATGATCTTGTGCTGGAGCCTTCGTCCGAGTGGCGCTTTCGCGACTATCCAGACCGTTGCCGCGCCAGTCGCAACTTTGGGGAAGGCGAGAACCGCACGTCGCTCTGGATCGAGCAAAGCGGTGAAGAACCCTATTTCAATTTGACCCTGATAGGACGTCCTTTGCGCAATCCGTTCGGCAGAGGCGTGCGGCTCCAGTTTGGCGAGCAGCGCGAGATCATTCGCAGCTACATCGCAACCGAGTCCAGCCGTGGTCGGCCAGTCCTAACTATGTTCGGGGTCGCGATGATCCAACCCGACATGGACCGGGAAGACGAAACCGCCGAGCAAAGCAAGCAGCGGGCAGAGATCGTTGAAGTCATGGAGAAAGCGAGAGCGGGTGGGATCACGACCTTGCGCCTTAGAACCGCGGTGGTCGAGCCGATTGAACTTCAACTGGGCTCGCTCGCCGAACCACTCGCCTTTCTCGAAATTTGCTCCAAGAATCTCAGCACAATGCTCTCAAACGCTGGCCGTGAACGCAGCGGCCTGGCTGCTCCTGCCTTTGCGATTGATGACGAAAATTGGCTACGCCCGAGCGACTATCCGACCTATCTCGTCCGCGCGCGGATGGAAGGAACAATACTCATCAGGCTCACCGTCAACACGCAAGGTCGAGCCAGCTCTTGCTTCATTGTCAATTCCGAGCGCCCTCAATTGTTCGCCGATGCCTTTTGCCGAGCTCTTTTGCGGCGCGCACAATTCGAGCCAGCCCGGAATCCTTCCGGAGAAGCGGTCGCATCCTATTACACATTCCGGGTCAGTGCGCAGGTTAGGTAAGCACTTTCAAAAGCCTCACATAAAGCTCACGATGAAGTGCAGCGTCATGCCAACGAGGCCGCCAACGAGCGTGCCGTTGATGCGGATGAATTGAAGGTCACGGCCCACGGCGCTTTCGATGCGGCCAGTGATCGTCGTTGCATCCCAGCGTTTCACAGTTTCTGAGACGAGCGTCACGATCTCACCGCCATAGCGTGTCGCAACACCAACCGCGGTGCGACGCGCAAAGCGATTAATCTGGACTTGTAGCCGCTGGTCCTGCTTCAACGCTTTGCCAAGGTCGGCCAGACCGCTGCGCATATCATTGCCGAGCCCGCTTTCAGGATCGCGCGCGCGGCGGATCAGCGACTGGCGGATCCGCTCCCACACGCCGAGCCACCATTCGGCGACAGCAGGATTCTCCAGCACATCACGCTTCATTTCCTCAACTCGCGCGCGGGTTTCAGGATCGTGCTGCAAGTCCTGCGCGAGCTTCTCGAGGCCCTCTTCAACCTTACTGCGGATCGGATGTTCGGGATCGACTAGAACCTCGGCGAGCAGCTTGTAGAGCCCGTCGAGGACGTTGGAGGAGATCGTCTTGTCGAGCCCAGCCCAGCGCAAAACTCCGTTGACGCGGTCATGGATGATGATGCGGACCGTCTCTTCATTGTCTTCGAGCGTTAGCCCCGCCCAGCGCACAAAGCCCTCGATCAGAGGCATGTGGCGGCCATCGGCGATTGCGCTTTCGAGCATCCGCCCGGCGAGAGGTGAAACATCGATCTTCGCCAGTTGATTTCCCAACCCCGCGCGCACTTGATTGCCTAGCCTGTCCGGGTCGAGCGACTCGAGCACTTCGGCGAGCATCTCGGCGGCACCGCTGGTGATACGAGAGCTCGAAACGCCGCTGGCTTTGTTAGGGCTTTCAACCAAAAAATCCCCAACCGCGCGCGCGACGTTCATGCCGGACATGCGCCGGGCGACCACGGAAGGTGTGAGGAAGTTTTCTTGGAGGAACTGCGCCATCGTGTCGGCAATGCGATCTTTGTTCGATGGGATGATCGCGGTGTGCGGAATGGGCAGCCCAAGCGGATGGCGGAACAAAGCTGTTACTGCAAACCAATCGGCAAGCCCGCCAACCATAGCGGCCTCAGCAAAGGCATTGGCATAGCCCCAGGCGGGATGCGCTCCAGGGGCCACCGCTGGCCCGTGGGTGGTGAAGAATACCGCCGCCATTGCCGCGAGCAGTCCGGTCGCGGACCAGCGCATGCGCCGTGCGCGATCAGGCGTCAGCGGCTCGCCGCCGAACATCAGCGGGCGCGCCTGCTTTGGCGTCTCTTGTGACGCCTGTTCTCGCGCTTGCGGTTTGGGGCTTGCTGTGCTGGCCATACTCACATCCCACCATTCCAATAGGCGCGGCGATCTGAAAAGTCAGGTCGCATCGCGCCGAGCTGGTAGGGGGCTGTCCTATTCGGCAGGCTCAGCTCCTCCGGGGGGCAACTTACGTTGACCGACCGGGAGAGCTGGTCGGGCAGGCTCTGGCAGCGCATCTGCATAGGGCCGATCCTCATCCCCTGGCTTGTAGGTCAGCAGTTTCTGCCGCAGCCACGGTCCTGCGCGTTTCTCAAAGCCATCGGCAAGACTGAAGCCAGCAGGGACAATCAGCAGCGTGAGCAGGGTCGACATGATCAGACCACCGATCACCACGATCCCCATGGGTTGACGCCACGCTCCATCGCCTGTGAGCGAGATCGCGGTCGGCACCATCCCAGCGGTCATCGCGACGGTGGTCATCACAATTGGCTGCGCGCGCTTGTGCCCTGCCTCCATGATCGCCTCGAGCTTCGAGGTTCCTCGCTCCATCTCTTCAATCGCGAAATCGATGAGGAGGATTGAATTCTTGGAGACAATTCCCAGCAACAGCAGGGTGCCGATATAGACCGGCATCGATTGCGGCATGCCCACCAGCCAAATCAGCAGAATCCCGCCCAGTGGAGCTAGCAAGAGCGAGGTCATATTGACCAGCGGGCTGATCAATCGCTTGTAGAGCAGGATGAGGCAAGCAAGGACGAGGAAAAAGCCTGCGAAAACGGCGACAGTCAGATTGTCCATCAACTCTTGCTGGATTTCATCCTCACCCACCACGTCGCGGAGCACTCCGGTTGGCAGGTTCTGCAGGATTGGCAGAGCGTCAATCTCAGCCTGCGCGTTGCCCTTGAGCACGCCAGCCGCAAGGTCGGCACCGATCAGAACACGGCGGTTTTGATTGAAGCGCTGAATGGTGGTTGGACCAGAGCCAAACTCGATATCCGCAACCCGGCTCAGCGGCACGACACCACCGTTAATCGTCTGAACGGGAAGGTTTTCGATCGTGGACAGCTCGCTGCGCGCATCTTCGCTCAGCTTGACCCGGATCGGGATCTGTCGGTCGGATAGCGAGAATTTTGCCGCATTCTGAGTGATCTCACCCAGAGTCGCGATGCGGATCGCTTCGCTCAAGGCGATGGTCGAAACGCCCAACTCAGCGGCGATCTGCTGATTGGGGGTAATGATGATCTCTGGCCGGCTAAGATCAGCGCTGATCCGTGGCGCGACGATAGTGTCGATCCCACGCATCTGCTCGATCAGGGTAGCCGCCGTTTCGTTAAGCAGGTCAGGGTCCGAGCCAGCGAGCATGACGGTAAAGTCACGGCCCGAACCGCCTCCACCGAATGAGTCTGCCACAAAGCGAATGCGTGCATCGGGAATCTGATTAAGCACCGGCGCCATTTCCCGCGTGAAGTCGATCGAAGAGCGCTCGCGATCCTCTTTCAAGGTCACGTAGATCGTTGCCGAGCCAATCCGAATTCGTTCAAGAGCGGTCTCCACTTCTTGCTGCTCATAAAGCAGCTCTGCAACCTGATCGACAACGCGCTTAGTCCCTTCGAGCGTCGTGCCTGGCACCATATCGATGGCGATTTCGGCGTTCTTGTCGTTGATATCGGGCTGCAGCTGCCCGGGGACGGTGGTGAGCAGCACCGCAGTCACCAGCAGCGAGAACCAGCCTATACCAAGCATCCAAATGCGATGGTCGTAGAAGCGAGCGGTGAGGTACTGAAAGCTCTGTTGAAGCCGTCCCGACGTCCCCGCAGGCAGTTCGATCAACTTAAACACCAACCACCCAACGCCGAAAGCGACAAGAGAGGTGACAATCAGCAATACGACTTCAAAGATCTTGGCCACGAATTTGTGCACGAAGCCGAACTCATTATCCGATACCGCCATGCCAACACTGCGCGGGATCTCGAGCTCGCCGAGGAAACCCCATAGGCTGAACATCACCACTGCTGGAACAATCAGCAGCAGCACTGTGACGACCAACAGGCTAATGACATAGAGCCAGCGATTGCGCGGCGCCTCGACCTCAGCACGCAGATTGCGCATTTTTCCGCGGTCGAGCGTCCAGTAGAGAATGCGCAGATAGAGGTCCATCATCCTGCCGCTGCCGTGGTCCGCATGGCCCTTGGCGGACAGGAAATAGGCCGCCATCAGCGGCGTGATCATTCGTGCCACCGCCAACGACATCAGCACCGCGACCACAACGGTCAGGCCGAAGTTCTGGAAGAACTGTCCAGAAATACCCGGCATAAGACCAACCGGCAGGAAGACTGCCACAATACAAAAGCTCGTCGCGACCACCGGCAGGCCAATTTCGTCTGCTGCATCGATACTCGCCTGATAGGCGGTTTTGCCCATCCTCATATGTCTGACGATGTTTTCGATCTCCACGATCGCATCGTCGACCAACACCCCTGCCACCAGACCGAGCGCAAGGAGCGAGAGGAAATTGAGGTTAAACCCAAGCAGGTCCATAAAGAAAAAGGTCGGGATCGCTGACAGAGGGATTGCGACCGCGCTGATAAAGGTTGCGCGCCAATCGCGTAGGAACAGGAACACGACCACAACCGCCAGCAAAGCACCTTCGATCAGCGCCCGCATGGAACTTGCATATTGGCTCTCAGTGTATTCGACGGTGTTGAACAGCTCGATGAACCTGAGGTCCGGATTTTCAGCCTCGATCTCTGCGATCCTCGCCTTGGCATCTTCGTAGACGGTTACGTCTGACGCGCCGCGCGCACGGCTCATGAAGAAGTTCACGACCTCGCGGTCGCGCACTTCGCTAATCGAAGAGCGTTCGGAGATACCATCGCGCACGGTGGCAACATCGGCTAAGCGAATGGTACGACCACTGCCCGGATTTCCGTATTGCACACTGCGCTGGGAGAGTTCGTAGGCGGTTTCGTTATTGCCCAAGACTCTCAACGATTGGCGCGTCCCTCCGACCTCGGCAAGGCCGCCTGCCGCATCGGTGTTGCTCGCTCGCAAAGCTCGGTTGACGTCGGAGGCTGTTATTCCGAGCGCTTGCATCTTGGGCAGGTCAAGGATCACTTCGATCTCACGATCTACGCCTCCAAAACGCCCCACCTCGGCCATGCCATCAATGTCGAGCAACCGTTTGCGAACGGTGTCGTCGATGAACCAGCTGAGTTGCTCAATCGTGGAGTCAGTCGATTCGATGGCGTAAATGCCCAGGAAACCGCCAGACACCTCTTCCTTTGAGACACGCGGCTCAAGAATACCGTCGGGCAAGCTGCCTCGAATCCGGTCGACCGCATTTTTCACTTCCGTGGCAGCCGTGTCAGGGTCGGTGCCGATCTCGAATTCGACAAAGGTGAAGGAACTGCCTTCGCTGGCGGTCGAGGAGAGCTGCTTGACCCCGTTGATCGAACGCACTGAGCCTTCAACCAATTGTGTGATCTGGTTCTCAATCTCAGTCGGAGCGGCGCCCGGCTGCGAGATCTGAACACTGACTGCGGGAAACTCAACCTCAGGGTTGTTGACCACATCCATACGGTTGAAACTGATCAATCCGGCAAGCAGCAGCGCAGTGAAAAGCACCAGCGGGATCACCGGGTTGCGTATGGACCAAGCTGATAAATTGCGGAAGTTCATGAGGGGGCCTGCTAGTGTTTGTCTTCAGCTACGCTGTGGCTGCGGGGTTGGCTGCGATCAGCCGGGATTGGTTTCTTCGTCCCGGCGGCGCGGTTTGACGGTTTCACCGGGATTCAGGAAGCCGCCCGATTGCAGAACGACCATCTCATCACCCGAGATGCCTTCAGTGATCGCGATGCCTTCTGGCGTTGCCATCCCGATCGTCACCGGGGTGCGGGTCGCCTTGTTATCTTCGCCAATGACGTAAACGAAGCTGCCCTCATCATCAGCGAGCACGGCGCTTTCAGGCAACACACTTGCCTCGATCGTGCCGCTGTCAATCCGCGCAGTGGCAAAACCACCGGGACGCAAAGCGGGCGAGAACGGCAGCGCGATCCGCGCTGTGGTTAGCCGTGTGCGCGCATCCGCTATCGGTGAAAGCTGCCAGACCTGCCCCGGGTAGGTCGTATCAGAACCCGCAGGGGTGACGTTGGCTGACACGCCTTGGCTCAAAGTCGCGATTTGCTCTTCGCTGAGTTGGGCAAGCATTTCCATTTCGCCGCCGCGTGCCACCGTAAAGAGCGCACCTGATCCGGCCCCAACCGTCTGGCCAGGCTCAACGTTACGGTCGAGAACATAACCGGTCGCCGGAGCAATGACGTTAAGCCGCGCATTACGAGCGCGCGTTTCTGCCAGCTGCGCTTCAGCCACTTTAACACGGGCGATCGCTGCATCACGTGTTGCGGTTAGTCGATCAACATCGGCCGTTGACACAAAGCCGCGCTCAACAAGCTGCAGTGCGCGGTCCAGATTGGCCTGGGCTAAGTTCGCATCAGCGCGGGAGACTTCGATCTGCGCGGCCTGGGCGGCGGCTTGCTGAGTTTGCACAGAGCGGTCAATTACCGCCATGACCTGACCCTGTTGGACCCAGTCTCCGGCATCGACCCGCACGCTGAGGACCTGGCCGCCTTCACCAGCAATGCCGACCGGCATCGGCCGACGCGCAGCCAAAGTACCTGGCGCTTCGATCACGCCGCTCACCGAAGTTTTGCCGGGAGAGATGACTGTGACCACCGGCGCTTGAGCGTTGTCATCACCCGTATCGGTCGGCTCGCCACCCATGATCGCGAAGTAAATAGCAATCGCGATCAGCAGGCCGAACAAGAGCCCACCCGAAATCAAGAGCGTGCGCGTCAGCGAAGAAGTGCCGCGCTGATCTTGCTGCGCGGAAAATTCTTCACCGGCATCGTCTTGCGCTTCTGCTGTGACCGCCGTCGAGTAATTCATCTGGTTTCCCTTATCCGAACCCATTTGCTCGCGGCTTCATTTGCCGCCTCATTCTCAAAGAGTGTATTACAGGGATAACTCACCCTTCGCAATCCCTGATAATCAGGGTCAAGAAAAGCGCAATCCGCACTTCGACTGACAACTTTGAGCCTAGACGAAAGCTCTTCGACCGGACTGGTAGCCGGTTCGGCGATTAAACGCATAGATCCAACGAACGATCCGACACCCGCCGGTAAGGCGGAAGGCTCGTGCAGCTCGTGACGAGGTATGTGGGCCCTTGGACCTAGCGGACTCTTCCGCGCTGGATCAGATTGACCCCGCCCAAAAGGACGACCGCGCCCAGAACTGCAATGCCAAGCCCGGTGAGCGAAAACTCCTGCACGCTGCCGCTAATCCCGAGCAGCGGTCCGGCTATTAGATTGCCAACGACCGAGCCCACACAGCCCACGACAATATTCCAGAAGATCCCCATCGAAGCGTCGCGGTTCATCACCAGGCTGGCCAACCAGCCCGCAATCCCGCCTACTATCAAGGCAATTATCCATCCCATGTGCTGTTCCTCCTATGGATGAGATACACATAAGCAAACAGCCCGGCAACGATCTCTCGCGCCGGGCTGTTCGATTGAGATTGTCAGCCCTTAAGAGGCCGCACTCCGAATAATTCTCAGTATTTAAGCTGCCGCTCGTAGAGATCGCGATAGTGCTGGATGCGCGTAACGCGAAGGCCCTGCATCCCGGACCGATCGACAGCGCGCTGCCAGGAAGCGAATTCCTCAAGTGTCAGGCTGTAGCGTTCGAGCACTTCATCGATTGTCAGCAGGCCGCCATTCACCGCGGCAACAACTTCAGCCTTGCGGCGCACAACCCAGCGCTTCGTTTCAGGCGAAGGCAGGTCGTCAAGCGTCAGTGGCTCGCCGAGCGGGCCGATCACTTGTGCGGGACGGATATCTTGGTTCTCAATCATCAATCTTCTCTCGCATCGCCTGGCTGGTGGCCCGAATTGGGCTCCGTTGCTTTATTTGGTATGTCAGACGAGCCTTTAGGTTGCTCTAAAACAACAAGGTTAACATCACTTTGGTGTTCTTCGCCGTGATTAAGGAAGCGCGTGGCGGCATCGGCGAACTGACTTGCAGAACCATATGCGTCCTTGCGCAAGACGCGGCGCAAGTCGCGCGCAGCGCTAAGCCGTGCGGTCAGCTCCTCCCAATCGAAGGCGCGCAGCGGCAATTCTCCCGCGAATCGGGACGCCTCTGAACTGACTGCAGACGGTGGGGTCTTCTCGAACATGCGCGTGGCTATAAGGGCCGGATGTCAAGATGTGGTAAAACTCGCCTTTACCACTGCTTAGGAATAGGCCGAGGGGCGCAGTCACCGATTAGCGACGAATTCCGCCTCTATCGCAGAGGGTAGCGAAACAGCTCCAGCTTGCCTATATGGCGCGCCAGTCATGACATCTCAGACAAATCTTCAGGCCGAGCAAGCTCAGGCCGGCCTGTTCGGGCTCGACAGCGCTGCTCTGTTCGACTTGCCGCGCCCGGCTTCGCAGTGCCGCATTGTTGTCGCGATGAGCGGAGGGGTCGACTCCTCGGTTGTTGCAGCTCTTGCAGCTGACACCGGCGCTGAGGTCATCGGCATCACATTGCAGCTCTATGATTACGGCGCTGCCACGGGCCGCAAGGGTGCTTGCTGTGCAGGCGATGACATCGCAGATGCACGGGCAGTTTCGGACCGGTTGGGCATTGCGCATTATGTTTTCGACCATGAAAGCGCTTTCCGCGAAGATGTGGTTGAACAATTCGCCGACGAATATCTCGCCGGGCGCACGCCGGTCCCCTGCATTCGCTGCAATATGGGGCCCAAGTTCACCGACCTGTTCCGCATGGCGCGCGAGCTCGGGGCGGATTGTCTAGCAACCGGGCACTATGTCCGGCGGGTCGAAGCCACCGATGGAGCGGGCCCGGGACCGCACCTCTATCGTGCGCATGATCCTTCGCGCGATCAGTCCTACTTTCTTTATGCCACCACGCAGGAACAGCTCGACTATATCCGCTTCCCATTGGGTGGGTTGCCCAAGACCAAGGTCCGCGAGCTGGCTGAAGCGGCGGGTCTTAGAAATGCGATGAAACCCGACAGCCAGGACATTTGCTTTGTCCCCGATGGCAATTACGCGGGCATCGTCAAGAAACTGCGTCCCGAAGGCGGCATCCCAGGCAATATCGTGCACGCTGCGACCGGCGATGTCCTCGGTGAACACAAGGGGATCGTCCATTACACTGTCGGCCAGCGCAAAGGTCTAGAGATCGGCGGGCAACCCGAACCGCTCTATGTCATCAATCTCGACGCAGAGACCCGCGAAGTGCGCGTGGGACCCAAACGGATGCTAGGGATCGAAAGCGCAGAGGTGATCGAGACCAATGCAATCGGTACAGTGCCAAATGGCGCACGGCTGACTGCCAAGGTCCGCAGTCTGGCCAAGCCAGTGCCTGTGACGATTGAGGGACCGTTGGGCGATGGGGCGACCACCCGCATCCGCTTTGCTCAGCCCGAATTCGGCGTGGCTCCAGGTCAGGCAGCCGTTATCTATTGCGAAGACCGCGTGATCGGCGGCGGTTGGATCGACAGCACGCAGGCCGTCACCAACTGAACACGCGAGGCTTTAGCCCGCCCATTCCTCGAGCACGCAGCCATATCCTTCGCGATAAGTCGCGGTGGTCGAGGTCACGAGGGGGAAGCTCGCTGTGACGCTTTGCGCTTCGGCATCGTCAGAAAGACTGACCAGCTCCATCCCAGCGAGCTTGTCCTTGGTGCAATCTTCCAGATCGCGTCCGGCGACGAAGCGGCACGAACAAGCGACGCGCGCGGCATAAGCGGTGCCGACATTGGCATAGCCATTGATGGCCGGACGGTTCATCCAGACTCCGATAGCCGCTGCGATGACAGCGATAATCAGCACGACCAAGAATATACGTCCGAAGATGGATTTGCTCTCCCCCGCTTTTGCTCCCGAATTAGCCATTGCTTTCGCTGATCCCTTGCCTGATTGATTGCGCCATGATTGGACACCTTTCTCGCTCTACCGCCGCTTGCGCGCTCCTGCCAGCCCTTGCTTTCGCCAATGTCTCATGTGGTAGCGCCCCGCCGTCGGCACCTCCGCCACTAGGCGAAGAGGCGATGTCGGCAGTTTCTCAGGACGCAGGAGCTCCAAGAGACCAACTGGCGCGCGAGATTGACGACCTCTTCTCGAAAGAGGGCCTTGGCGAAACTCGTGCGGTGCTGTTGCTCGCCAATGGCAAAGTCGCTGCGGAACGATACGCGCCAGGCTACGATAGTGAGACCCGCTTTATCAGCTGGTCGATGGCGAAGACCGTCACCGCTGTAATGATCGGGATGCTGGTCGCTGACGGCAGGCTGAGCGTCGATGAGCCCGCCCCGATTTCCTCGTGGCAGCGCAGCGGCGATTCCCGCGCCGATGTGACCTTGGAGCACTTGCTCCAGATGCGTGCCGGACTGCGCCACACTGAGGCAGGCGATCCGCCTTACGAAAGCTCCGAAGTGCGGATGCTGTTCCTCGACGGACGCGATGACATGGCGAAATGGGCGAAGGAACAACCACTAGAGGCTGAGCCGGGCGAGAAGTTTGAGTATTCCTCCAACACCACAGTCATCCTCGCCGACATCGCCGCGCGCGCGCTGACCGACAGCGAAGATCCCGAAGCCCGGCGCAAGGCGGTCATGGATTATCTGGAGACGCGGCTCTTCGGCCCTCTCGGTATGACGTCGATGGTGCCAGAGTTCGACGCCTCTGGAACCCTGATCGGCGGTTCTTTGATGCACGCCAATGCGCGCGATTGGGGCCGGTTTGGCGAGTTTTTGCGCGCCGGCGGCCAAGCGCCCAATGGCGAGCAACTGGTCCCCAGCCGCTGGGTTGAGGCAATGATCCGTCCTAGCCCGGCGTCAAGCCATTATGGCTATCAAACCTGGCTCAACCGCCCCAATCCCGACCTTGAATGGCCGCACCCCCTTTTCCCATCGCGCGCGCCGGACAGTCTGTTCGCGCTGATCGGGCATATGGGACAATATGTCTTTGTCTCGCCCGACCAGCGCCTAACCATGGTCCGATTGGGCCATTCTGACAGTGCAGAGCGGCCACCTATGCTGCAACAGGCCGCCGACGTGATGGCGCTCTATCCAGCGCGCGGGGAGTAACCAGGTTTAGAGCCTGAAGCTTCCTTCCACGACAGTCACGCACGGGCCGCCTAGCCATGCCCGGTCGCCATCAAGCCGCAGGGTCAGATCTCCGCCGCGCGCGCTCGCCTGATGCGCGGTTATCTTATTGCGTCCAAGTTTCCTCGCCCAATAGGGGGTGAGCACCGCGTGGGCTGAACCTGTCACGCTGTCCTCGTCTACCCCTCCACCCGGAACAAAGACCCGGCTGACGATATCGGTCTTGTCGCCTGGCGCGGTGGCGATGAACTGGTCTGTGCCGAGGCGCTCTAGCCCACGAATATCGGGCGACAACGCGCGCACTGTCGCTTCATCGGGATAGAGCATGACGTTGTAGCCCAGTTCTGATCGGTGGAGTTCTTGCGGCGCAAGCCCCATCAGCGCGACCGCGGGATCATTCGCACCAGCCTTTGTCGCGATGGCGGGAAGGCCAACCTCATAGGCTTCGTCTAGACGGCGAACTTCCAGGATGCCCGATTGGCGCGTGCGGAAAGTCACCCGATCCTTGCCCTCACCCCATTTGTGATGGCTCAGCAACACATGTCCGGCTGCGAGTGTCGCATGACCGCAAAGCGCGATCTCATAGGTCGGGGTGCACCAACGCAACTCCCAATCGGCCTTGCCAGTATTGTCCCGCATCACGAAGGCGGTCTCAGCAAAGAGGTTCTCGCCACCAATTTTCACAAGCACATCGTCTGGGAGCCATTGGTCGAGCACCATCACCGCCGCCTGATTGCCGCCAAAGGGTTGCGCGCTGAAGGCGTCGACATGCCAATAGGGAATGACCTGCGTCACCTGACCCTCACGGATAAAGGAGCGTATCCGACCATTTGCCATCCTCGCAGGAGAACAGTCGCCGGTCGTGCAAGCGATTGTCGCGATCGATCCAGAATTCGATCCGCTGTGGCGCCAAGGTGAAGCCGGTCCAATGGCTGGGGCGCGGAACTTCGCCCGCCTCGCTGTGCTCCTCCCACAAGGCTTTCACCCGGTCGAGGTAATCCTGGCGTTGAGGCAGCGGACGCGATTGGTTGCTCGCTGCGGAGCCGACCTGGCTCTTATAGGGGCGCGAGTGGAAGTAGTCGTCTGCTCGTTCGGGAGTGACTTCGATCAGCGGCCCATCGATGCGGATCTGCCGGCGCTGGCTCTTCCAATGAAACAACAGGCTGGCCTGCATGTTCTCGCGGATTTCGCCGCCCTTGCGGCTGTCGGCATTGGTGAAGAAGGTGAAGCCGCCTTCTTGCGCGCCATGGCCTTTCAAGAGCACCATGCGCACCGAAGGTCTGCCATCCGCCGTCGCCGTTGCAAGCGCCATAGCATTGGGATCGTTGGGCTCGCTCGCCTTGGCCAGGGCAAACCACTCGTCAAACAGCTGATAGGGATCAGCGCCCGCCGGGATCACGCTGTCGGCCAGTTGCGCATCATCGAGTCGCTCGATCCCTGAGGTCTGATCATTCATCTGAAGGCTCCGTTAGCTGCCATTTGACACACTTGACACACAGTCCAAGGCGCGAATTTCCTCTGAGTTACGCGAAGCCTTTGCGCAAGATGCAGATGGGATGAAGCGGCGAGTGAACATCGCGCTTCCCTACACCGCCCAAACATGCGTAGGAAAGCGCAAAGCTTGCACCAACGCACTGCCTGACCTAGCTAACACACCATGTCCGATCCTTACCGTACCCTTGGCGTCGCGCGCACTGCCTCTGAGAAAGAGATCAAGAGCGCCTATCGCAAACTCGCCAAGGAGTTTCATCCTGACCGCAACAAGGACAATCCCAAGGCCGCCGAGAAGTTTTCTGCAGCGACCGGGGCCTATGATCTGCTGTCCGACAAGGACAAGCGCGCGCAGTTTGATCGGGGCGAGATCGATGCCGATGGCAATCCCTTGAATCCCTTTGCTGGGATGGGCGGCGGATCGCGCGGCTTTGGTGGTGGCTATGGCGGGGGCGGACGGCCCGGAGCTGGACCTGGCGGGGGCTTTCGAGACTCCGAGTTTCAGGGCTTTGGCAATGACGATCTGGACCTTGGCGACCTGTTTGAAGGCCTGTTCGGCGGACGCGCACGCCAAAACGAGCCTCCGCCCCGGCGCGGCGGCTTTGGGTCGAGGCCTGCTCCACCCAAGAGAGGCAAAGATATCCAATATCGGCTTGCCGTTCCATTTGTGGATGCAGCGTCAGGAACAGATCAGCGCATCACGCTGGCGGACGGCAAGGCGATCAGCCTCAAACTGCCCGGCGGTGTCGAAGACGGGACCCAAATGCGCCTCAAAGGCAAAGGTCACGATGGCCCGGCCAAGACCAAGGCAACGCGCGGCGACGGAATTGTCATGGTGGAAATCACTCCCCACCCCTTCTTCCGGCGCGATGGCGACAATATCCGCATGGACTTGCCGATCACGCTCGACGAAGCGGTGCATGGCGGCAAGGTAAAGTGCCCTACGGTTGACGGGCCGGTTATGCTGACCCTCCAGCCGGGGGCCAATGGCGGGACTGTTATGCGCCTTAAAGGCAAGGGCTGGACTAAGAAGCGCGGGACCGCGAAAGACGGCTCGCCAGCGCGCGGAGATCAGCTTGTGACTCTGGAGATCCAGATGCCCGAGGATCTCGATGAGCTCAAACAACGGCTTGGCGAGTGGAGCGATTCTGCGAAGCCGCGCGAGAAATTTGGCCTGTAAAGGCTGCGGCAGGCGGGGGTCCAATCCATGGTCGATCGCGCTGACTTAAAGCCCAGCTATGAACGCGAGATCCGCTCGCTCTCACCCGAGGCCCGGCGGCGGCGAGCGCGCGAACAAGCAGTCCATTTCTCCAGCGCAACCGGCGCAACGGAGGGTTCTGCCGGTCCGCAGCCCGGCCTGCTTGGATTGCTGCATTATGTTGGCCCAGGCACTCGCATTTTCGAAGTGGTGCGGCGTACGATCGTGGGCACCTGGCAGGATGGCTTCATCCATGCAGGCAATCTTGCCTACCTCGCCATGCTGGCGATCGTCCCGTTCTTCATCCTTGGCGCGGCTCTGTTTGAGTTGTTCGGTGGACGCGAACTTGCGGCTGCTATGGCTGAGGCTGTGATCGCTGCACTGCCGCCCAGCGCAGGACGGGTGATTGCCCCGGTCGCTGAAGACGCGGTCTATGCCCGGACCGGTTGGCTCTTGTGGTTCGGCGCAGCGATCGCCTTGTGGACCGCATCGAGCCTTATCGAGACGATCCGGGAGATACTGCGACGCGCCTATGGCACAAGGGCGCTCTATTCCTTCCTGCGTTACCGCTTGTTCTCCGCCGGTTTGATCCTTGCGACAGTGGTGCTGTTGATGGTGTCACTGTTTGCACAGGTTGCCATCGGCGCAGCTGAGCAAGTCATTCTGGCCGCCTTCCCGCAGCTCAGCGAATTGCTCGACACGCTCAGGATATCGCGCGTGGTGCCGGCGCTTGGCTTGGGCGTCTCGCTTTACCTTCTGTTCTATACGCTGACACCGGAGGAATACCGGCTTGGAAATTACCCAAAGTGGCCCGGGGCCTTGTTCACCGCCTTGTGGTGGATGGGGGTAACGGTTGCCTTGCCGCCCATCCTGCGTGGCTTTTTCACTTACGATCTGACCTATGGCAGTATGGCAGGCATCATTATCGCGCTGTTGTTTTTCTGGCTCGTTGGACTTGGCCTCGTTATCGGAGCAGAATTAAATGCAGCGCTCGCCGAACCCGAAGCGCGCGAAGAGAGAGAATCCCAGGAAGGGGACACAAGGACATGACCGAACTGATGAAGGGCAAACGCGGGCTGATCATGGGGCTCGCCAATGAAAAATCGCTCGCTTGGGGCATTGCAAAGGAATTGGCGGAGCACGGGGCACAGCTTGCTTTCACCTATCAGGGCGAAGCGCTGGCAAAACGCGTAAAACCACTCGCTGAAAAGCTCGGAAGCAATGTCACGATGGAATGCGACGTATCGGACATGGATTCGATCGACGCGGCCTTCGCCGCTTTGAAACAGCAGTGGGACAGTCTCGACTTCGTGGTCCACGCAATCGGCTTCTCCGACAAGAATGAGCTGCGCGGCAAATTCATCGACACCAGCCTCGACAACTTCCTGATCACGATGAACATCTCTGCCTATTCGCTGGTCGCAGTGGCCAAGCGCGCCGCAGCGATGATGCCACCGGTCAACGAAGATGGGACGGGCGGTGGTTCGATCCTCACGCTCACCTATTATGGCGCAGAAAAGGTCATGCCGCATTACAACGTCATGGGTGTCGCCAAGGCGGCTCTGGAGACAAGCGTGCGCTACCTCGCCAACGACCTTGGACCGCAGAACATCCGCGTCAACGCAATCAGCGCTGGACCGGTCAAAACCTTGGCCGCGAGCGGAATCGGCGATTTCCGCTACATCCTCAAATGGAACGAATTGAACGCGCCTTTGCGCCGGACCACGACGATTGAGGATGTGGGGGGCTCAGGCCTCTACTTCCTTTCCGACTTGTCCTCGGGGGTAACCGGAGAGGTTCATCACGTCGATAGTGGCTACCATGTCGTGGGCATGAAACAGGTCGACGCGCCCGATATTTCGACCGTCTAGGTTTGGGCTTGGGTCGCTCACGCATTCTAGTCACTGGGGCAAGCGGTTTTCTGGGCCGCGCGATTGTCGCAGCTGGGCGGCTGAAAGGGCACCGGATGGTTGCGGTGAGCCGATCTGCCGCTGATGTTGAAGGCGCTGCTGAACATCAGGTTTGCGGAGACTTGGGCCAGGGGATTGGCGCGGTCGACTTGAGCGGCATTGACGTGGTGATCCATTGCGCAGCGCTGGTGCATCAACCCAACGCTGAAGAACATGCCTATTCGCCGATGAATGTCGACCTGCCTGTCGCGCCAGCATGGACTCGACACTAAGGTCGCACGGATATTCAACACCTATGGCCCGCGCATGCATGCAAGCGACGGGCGAGTGGTCTCAAATTTCATCGTCCAAGCCTTGCGCGGTCAGGATATCACGATCTTCGGCGACGGCATGCAGACTCGTAGCTTTTGTTATGTCGACGACTTGGTGGAGGGGTTCTTGCGCTTCATGGAGACGGGACCCGAGGTGCATGGGCCGATAAATCTCGGAAATCCGCGCGAGTTCACGATCCGACAATTGGCAGAGATAGTGCTGGCCAAGATCGGCGGAAGCTCACGTCTGGTTCGAAAGCCACTGCCGCAAGACGATCCGATGCAGCGGCGGCCCGATATTTCCCAGGCTAGAGAAATTCTCGAGTGGCAGCCTTCGGTAGAGCTGGAGCAAGGTCTGGACCGGACCATTGCCTATTTCCGCAAAGTCGTGGGCAGTGAAGAGCGCACAATAGTGGAGAGAGCCGGACTCGTGTAAGCGCTTGGGTCTCCTAAAGGGGACAAATATGCGCACCATCCTCATCACCGGGTCAGCCGGATTTATCGGCTACCACCTCGCTCAGCTCCTCCTTGATGAGGGGTTTCGCGTGGTCGGCTATGATGGGATGACCGACTATTATGATGTCGCGCTGAAAGAGCGGCGGCATCAGATGCTGCTCCAGAACCCGCATTTCAGCTGTCAAACCGGAATGCTTGAGGATTTTGAGAAGCTTCGCGCGCTCGCCAACGAAACCCGACCCGATGTGATCGTCCATTTGGCGGCCCAAGCAGGGGTTCGCTACAGCCTTGAAAATCCGCGCGCTTATGTCGACGCGAACCTTGTCGGGGCGTTCAACGTCATGGAATGCGCGCGCGAGCTGGAGGTAGAGCATCTGATGATGGCTTCAACCAGCTCGGTCTATGGCGCCAACAGCGACATGCCCTTCGATGAGCGTGAGAAGACCGACAGCCAGCTCACGCTCTACGCGGCGACCAAAAAAGCGAATGAGGCGATGGCCCATTCCTATGCCCATTTGTGGAATCTGCCGACGACGATGTTTCGCTTTTTCACGGTCTATGGTCCGTGGGGACGGCCTGACATGGCGCTGTTCAAGTTCACGCGCGGCATCCTCGAAGGCACGCCGATCGACATCTACAACCAAGGCGAGATGCACCGCGACTTCACCTATGTGAGTGATCTGGTACGGGGCATCCGTCTGTTGTTGGATACGCCGCCAGTCCGCCCGGAAAGTGCAGCGGATATTCCCGAATGGGACTCGCTCTCACCCGCAGCCCCCTGGCGCGTGGTCAATATCGGCAATAGCGAAACGGTAAAGCTCACCGAATTCGTTGACGCGATCGAAGCAGAATGCGGGCTCGAGGCGATCCGCAATTATATGCCGATGCAAAAAGGAGACGTGCCGGCGACCTGGGCGGATGCGACCTTGCTGCGCGAGCTGACCGGATATGCGCCGCAAACGAGCGTGCGCGAAGGTATCAGGCAGTTCGTGGCCTGGTACCGCGACTATTACTCGGTCTGAACGGGCAAATTAGCCGCCGCTGCCGTCCGAAGTGGGGCCGACTGGTGCCGGAGCAGGGGCAGGCGTTGTTGCCGGCAATTCTACTTCGCCGGGTAAAGGCGCTGAGCGCTCGCGCTCGAGGCGCTCAAGATATTCACGCTCGATCTGCTCGACACGCTCTTGCTCAGCGGCGGCATCAGAATCGATGGTTGAAAGGCGAGCCTGCCGCTCTTGCTCGATAAGCTGAGCAAACCGGACATTCTCGCCCTCGGCTCGGTCCGCATAGGCCGCATTGATCATCTGCTGAGTGCAACCGGTAAAGCCGCCTGCCCCAGCTGGACTGCACGACATGGTTCCAAACTCGCCGATATAGCGGATGGTCTCGACCCGGCGCGACCATGCGGTGTTCTCAGGCGAGGAGCTAGCGCGAAGGTTGGAAGGGATGCGATAACGATCCGCTTCAACCAAAATCTCGCACACAACGATCTCACCTTCTTGCGTCGGCTCAGGGCATTCGTCTTCGCTATAGGCGATGACCATATTAACGCGGTCACCGGCTTGATCCTGCGCAGCGGCAGGGGCGGCAGCAGCAAGCATCGCAAAGGGGGCGATCAGAGCAAAGCGGGCAATCGGGCGCATGGCGTGTCTCTCAAAAACCAGGGATGTATCGGTCTGCTAGATAGCAGCGGGTGAACCAGTTCTGAAGAGCGTTTGTTTGTCGCTGATAATTGCATGAGTGGCCAGGCCTAAATGCCCAAAGTCTGCCTAGACCCGCTCGCTCACCTTGATCGCGATCCGACAGCCGAGTTTGATCGCGCCAGAGAGAAGCGGATAGGCGGGTGCTTTCTCTGCTCCATTAGCGAGTGCAGCGTCACGATGCTCCCGCTCATCTTCACGGAATTCCTCAATCATTTCAGAAAGCTCTGGATCGGTGTTACTTTCAGCCAGCCGCTCGAGCTGCTCCGAATAATGCTTGTCGATCTCTTCCTCTACCGCCGCAGTGCAAGCCATCGCGGCTTCTGGGCCGAGTAAAGCAGTGCCGGCACCAAGAGCGTATCCCGCGACAGACCAGAAGGGCTGGAGGGCCGTCGGGCGTACGCCGCGCCGCGCCATCAGAGCGTCAAAGCGAGCGCGGTGACCCTCTTCCTGCTCCGCCATATGGCGAATTTCGGCTGAATGTGGCCCGCGATCGCCCATCACAGCGAGCTGACCCTCGTAAATCCGTGTTGCACCGAATTCTCCGGCCTGATCGACGCGGATCATGCGGTGAAGTTCGTCTTTTTGCATCAGAATCTCCGTAAGGGTCGAAAGGAGTGCTACCCTACTTCTTATACGCAGCGAGCGCTAGCACGGCTGCACCGCCTAAGGTAGAAATGAGGAAGTTCCAGCCTGCGAGCGAGATTCCGAACAGGTCCCATGGCGCAACATCACAGCGCACCAATGGTGCGGCAGAAACATCCATTACGTCGATCGCGCTTGGAATGGTCGCACAGCCGGTTATCCCTTCCCACCAGCCATATTCTACCCCTGCGTGAAATGCTCCGATCGCGCCTGATGCAATGATCGCAAGCCCCGCCAACATCGTCCATATGCGGGCAGGCGGAAGGACAAAGGCCGCAGCGCCCAGGCCGAGCGCTGCAAAGTGCGGCCAGCGCTGCCACCAGCACATCTCGCACGGATAAAGACCAAATCCATACTCAGAGATATATGCCCCGCCCAGCAAGGCAGCAGGCAACGCTATCGCCAATGCACGGGCTTGATCGGGGCGTGTCATAGGAGGTTCGTTAGTCCGGTGGGGAGCACTTTGCCAGCGCCGCGCATTCAAGGACGGTTGACACTCGTCCGGCCTGATCCGGTCTGACTGAGCGCGACCGAACTCGCCGTGGTGCGGCGCAGAGTCTCAAACGCATAATGCAGTTGGAAGTCCTCCACCCCTTGCTCCTCCAGCTCTTCCGAAGTGAGTTGGAAACGCGGGTCGTCGATTTGGTCCTCTTCCACCTCCTCATCCTCAATCCCGAGATCATTGATGAGGTGGCCTCGCAAGTCGGACTCGCGTGTCTGATATTTCTCGCGCAGAGCATAATCAGGATCGGACAGTTGCGGCACGCGGATATCCGGGCTGATCCCACCTTCTTGTACCGAATTGCCAAGCGGCGTGTAATAGCGCGCAGTGGTAAGCTTTAGTGCTGCGTCCGGTCCGAGCGGGAGAAGCGATTGGACTGACCCCTTCCCAAAACTGCGCTGGCCCATGATCAGCGCGCGGCCATGGTCCTGCAAAGCACCTGCAACAATCTCAGAGGCCGAAGCAGAGCCAGCATCAATCAAAACGATCATCGGGACATTTTCTGCGATCTGGCCCATGAAGATTTGCGCGTCATCCCGGCTCATCCGGCGGCGCAGATAGTAACTCATATCGTCGGCTTCGAACTGGAACGTCTCGCCCCAGCCGCGGCCGCGCTGCGACACAATCTGTCCGTCATCGACAAACAGATCGGTCAGGGCGACCGCCTCATCAAGGCTGCCTCCCGGATTGGAGCGCAGATCGAGCACAAGACCCGACATCCGCCCGGCCGCTTCGACTTCCAGAGCCTTCCAGGCGTCATAGACATCACGACCAACGTCGGCCGAGAATTCGTTGACCGAGATCAGGCCGATATTGCCGGTTTGCAATTCGTATGTGACGGGCTCCAGCTCGATCACACCGCGTGTGACGTCAAGCTCGAGCGGCTCTTCACGGCCCGGGCGGAAAATCGTCAGCCGAATAGAAGTGCCTTCCGGCCCGCGCATCCTCGCAACGGCGTCGTCAAGAGTGCCGCCAACGATAAGCTCGCCATCGAGATGAGTAATGAAGTCGCCCGCCTTGATGCCGACTTTGTCCGCCGGGCTACCCTTGAATGGCGAAATAACCTTGACCGCACCTTCTTCCGAAATGACCGAGAGACCAAGCCCCGAATAGTTACCATCGATCAGTGTGGTGAGGCGCTCCAAATCGCTGCCGTCAAGATAGGCGCTGTGTGGGTCAAGAGCCGAAAGCATTCCATCAATCGCACCACGAACCAGCACTTCATCTTCGACCGGCTCAACGTAGTTGGCTTGCACACGCTGCATAATCGCAAAAATCTTGGCGAGTTCGGGCCCAGCGCGGGCGTCGACCTGCGCCATTGTTGCGGTGGTAGCAGGAATAAGCGCAACGGCAGTAACCAGCGCGGCGCTTCGAAGCAGTGGGGCAATTTTCATACGTTAAGACAGCTCCTTTGGGTCACTTTGGTATAGGACGCTCGTCCTGAACGCCAGATAACATCGACCAGCGGCCTATCGCATCCCATCATGGTACAGCTAAGTTACGGCTGGTTGCTGTGGCTGGATGACCAAGCGCGATCCATACCGCCCGATTATAATAGATAATTGAGTGGGTTAACCGGTGTGCCGTCGCGCCGCAGCTCGATTGTGAGCGCTTCACCGTCATTGCCTGCAAGGCCAAGCGGCGCTCCGCCGATCACCTCATCTCCCACATCAGCATCGATCCGCGCAAGCCCAGTGACAAGGCTGGTCCAGCCGCCGGGATGCTCAATGATGACGATTCGGCCAAAGCCGCGATAGGGTCCCGCAAAGGCAATCCTGCCCCCGCTCGGCGCCACCACTTGCGCGCTTGGAGCTGGAAGGAGCGCTAAGCCAGTGGAGCGCAATCCACTTTCGCGAAGTTCCCCAAAGCCTGCAACCGTGCGCCCCTGAACGGGCAACTGGAAGCTCCCGAGGCGAGCAGCGGTTGTAGGCGAAGGGGAAGGTGCGCCTCCTGCGACCTGCACATCTAGGGATCCAACTTCTTGCGTGCTGCCAACGGAGGCAGAGATTTTGTCAGGGCGCCTCAAAGGGCCGGGCAAAGCGGCCAGTTCCCGGCGCAGTTCCGCAGCCTCATCAATCCGCTCGATCAGCCCATCGAGGTCGCGCGCTTCCTCGGCAAGCGCGAGCGCGCGTTCACCTTCACGAGCTGCATTGCTGCGCGCATCGCGCGAGGCGAGGCGTTGTTGGGCTTCGAGATTTGTGAGTTCGACACGCTTGGCCTGAAGCTCCTCTTCGCTGAGTCGGAGATTCTCGAGGGCGCGCGCAGCACGCGCTTCCAAGCGGCGGCCCTCATCCAGCTCGCCGCGCAAGGCCGCTGTGCGATTGCGGATTTCGGGAACGGCTGAGGCCAGAATAGCTCTGACGTAGACAAGGTCCTTGAGCGAGCCTGGTTGCAAAGCGGAAAGCGCAAGCGGCCTGCGCGAACTGGTTTGCAATGCCCCGGTCAAACGAACCAACGGTTCTCGCCGCTCAGCAAGACGATCGGACAGCGCCTCACGATCAGCGGTGGCGAGCGAATAGCGCGCACGAGCGGCGGCGATATCAGACTCGCGCGCTTGTATCTGGGCCGCGATGGCTGCGGCTTCGCGGGCGGTTTTGTCCGCAGCCTCGCTCGCATCTTCAGCTTCGCGGATGAGCTTTGCGGCGCGGGCCTCGGCGCGTTGACCCTCGCGGGTTGCACGAGTGAGCTCGGCCTGCGCTTCGTCAGGCTCAAGCAAAAGCGGGTCGCGCTGCGCCTGCCCCTCGCCGACGCCCAGAATCAGCGCGGCGCACAATCCGCAAACAGTGGCAAAGGCAAGAAGCAAACCGCGCATGATGTTTGTTATCCTGCCCGATGATAGGGGTGGCCTGCAAGAATGCTGGACGCGCGGTAGAGCTGCTCCATCAGCATTGCGCGGGCGAGCAGATGCGGCCAGGTTGCAGGTCCAAAGGCCAGCAACAGGTCGGCATCAACGCGCTCAGCCTCGCTGTGACCGTCCGCTGCGCCCAGCACGAAGCGGGCCTCGCGCATCCCAGTATCGCGCCACTTCTCAAGCGTTTGCGCAAGTTCTTCTGATGAGAGCGACTTGCCACGTTCATCAAGCAGCACCGTTTTGAAGGGAGTCTGGGGGTCGGGGATCTTGCCGCCCGCCTCTGGCAATTCAGTCAACTTGACAGGCCACGTCAAGCGCTTCTCATAGCGCGCGACCAGATCCGCTTCTGGAGAGCGGGCAATCTTTCCGCGGGCGATGACGTGAAGGAGGATTAGAACTGTCCTTTAGCCTAGCGCCAACCGGTGCGCTTGCGGACCGCAAGGCCGACCGGCCGCCCGCAGCGATGCGGCCTTCGGGCCGCGTGAGCGAGGATCACGCACCCCGGATGGGGTGCGGAAAACGAAGCTTCTTAAGCCCTTCCAGCCGCAGCTTCTGAGCCGTCAAACGACCACATGCGTTCAAGGTTGTAGAAGCTGCGCACTTCGGGGCGAAACAGGTGGACGACCACGTCGCCGGCATCGATCAACACCCAGTCAGCCGCGGGCAAGCCCTCGATCCGAGCGGGGCCGAAACCGGCCTGCTTGACTTTGTCGGCGAGCTTCTGCGCCATCGCAGCCACTTGCCGGGTCGAGCGACCGCTCGCGATCACCATGTGATCAGCGACCGAGCTTTTGCCTTCGAGCGGAATGGACACGATCTCTTGCGCCTGATCATCATCGAGCTGGCGCATGACCAGATCGAAAAGATCCTGTGAAGGAACGTCTTCAGCCATAGAGCTCACCGCTTTCAAAGTGGCCGCTCCTGGCGCCCCATTCGGGGTTGGTGCCTGTGGTGTAGGCAAATGTACTTCTCCAAATTGAAGGTTGAGTTTGTAAGAGTGCAGAGCCGATCGCAAAAGGGGGCTGGTAGAGTGTAGCAAGGCACCAAGGCGAGCCCCGCATTATTCGTCCAATCCCGCGATTGTGCGAAAGGTGAGCCGGTCACGTGGTTTTGCGCCGCGATAATCTAAGGCCCAATCAGCATTGGCACGGCGGATGGCCGTGGCCGAGCGTGGGTCCGGATCGAAACGCAATAACACCAGTGCCGGTGCGCTCCCCAAACGTAGTCGCCCCTTATTGCGAAAACTGACGGCAGACACCCTATAGCGCCTGAGCCAGGCCATGGCGGGGCTCGACATAGCCGCTTGGTTATAACCGGGCCGCGCGATGACTGCAATCGGCATCATGCGCGCTATATCGCGCCAGCGCCTCCAGCGATGGAATTCGGCGAGATTGTCTGATCCCATCAGCCAGACAAAGTGCCGCTTGGGGTAACGGCGTTTCAACGCACGCAAAGTGTTGAGCGTGTATCGTGTTCCCAGATACTGCTCGATCGCAGTGGGAATGATCGGCGCCCTCCTTGACTGCAACTCAGCCGATTTGAGCCGTGCGCTAAGCGGTGCCATGCCTTCGCGCTTTTTCAGAGGATTGCCCGGAGAGACCAACCACCAGGCCTCGTCCAGCCCCAAGGCCTCAATAGTGAAGCGCGTAATCAGACGATGGCCGCCATGCGCGGGGTTGAAACTGCCTCCCAAAAGACCCGTGAGCATCAATCTTGCACAGCCTTCTAAGGTCGCGCCTGACCGCTGCCGCGTACCAGCCACTTGTATGTGGTCAGTCCTTCGAGCGCGACCGGCCCACGTGCGTGGAGGCGTCCGGTGGCGATGCCTATCTCAGCGCCAAGACCAAACTCACCCCCATCTGCAAATTGCGACGAGGCGTTGTGCATAACAATCGCGCTATCGACTTCGGCAAAGAACCGCTCAGCAGCTGCTTCATCGGCGGTCACGATCACATCGGTGTGGTCAGAGGAGTGGCGAGCAATATGTGCGAGCGCTTCATCCATGCCATCGACCAATGCGACCGACAGGATCGCATCGAGATATTCGGTGTCCCAGTCGCTCGCCGTAGCAGGGATGACCCGTGGATCAAACGCCTGAATTCGGACATCGCCGCGCAGCTCACAACCTTTGTCGATGAGCGCAGCGACGAGGGATTTTGCCTCTGAATAATCGCTATCGATCAACAGCGTCTCCATCGCGCCGCAAATCCCTGTCCGACGAAGTTTGGCGTTCAGTGCGATGGTCTGCGCCATCGCTGGCTCAGCTGCGGCGTGAATATAGGTGTGGCAAATCCCGTCGAGATGGGCCAGCACGGGCACGCGCGCATCGGCTTGCACGCGTTCGACCAGGCTCTTGCCCCCGCGCGGAACGATCATGTCGATCATCCCCGCTGCCTGCAGCATCGCGCCGACGGCCGCGCGGTCCTGCGTTGGAAGCAGCTGCACTGCCTTAGCCGGCACACCGCCCTCGATCAGACCTGCGTTTAGACTCGCATAGATTGCGCGGTTGGAATGCACCGCTTCGCTTCCCCCGCGCAACAACGCCGCATTGCCCGAGCGCACGCACAGAGCCGCAGCATCGGCAGTGACGTTGGGCCGGCTTTCATAAATGATCGCAATGGTCCCGATGGGTACGCGCACCCGCGACATTTCCAAGCCATTGGGCTGGACTGAGCGACTGATCACTTCGCCCAAAGGATCGGTGAGACCGGCCACCGCCTCGACCGCGCTCGCAACTGCCTCAAGCCGGGCCTCGTCCAGCATAAGCCGATCCAACATTGCGCTGGTGAGTCCATTGGCGCGACCTGCCTCAAGGTCCTTGCTGTTCTCAGCCAATATGGTTGCCGCATCTGCGCGGATCTGTGCCGCGGCCAGTTTAAGAGCCGCTCCACGCGCCGCAGTCGTCATACGCGCCAAGCTGCGTTGAGCTGAATGCGCAGCGCCCGCTAAACCGGCGATGAGTTGTTCGGGGGCTTGTGAAGCGGCTTCGGTCATAAGGATAGCTGAGGAGATCATCGCCTTGGCATTAGCAGCGAGCGCGTGAGCGGCCAAGCGGGCTAAGAACTCTCGGCTTTGGTGCATGGAAAAAGCGCCGATTCGCTCTGGAACTTACCATTCGGTGAATGGTTAAAGAAACGTAACAAGGCCAGACATTGCCAAGATTGCTCTCGGCTGAACGATTCACCGCGCTAAGCTTTCCATTCAACTGTTACGAGGGCAGATGGAATCGATTCTTTAACCATCGCTTGATAGCGAGTGATTGAAAGCAAGATAGAAAACCCGGGGCCGCTTTGTCAGAAAATACCAACACACGCTCGTGGAGTGAACGAATGCGCGATTGGTTTCCCGATCGCGAATTTTTCATGCGCTCTCAGGGGCAGGTGCGTTTCATCAAGATCTCCTCGACAATGCAGAAGGGCGCAGCGCTTGCTGTAATCGTACTTGCTGTCGGTTGGGCCGTTTCGATGAGCGTGATGGCGTGGAATAAATACACTGCCGAAGCCAACCTCGCCTCGTTTCAAGAGGAAAAGGCCCGCGTCGCGACCGCACAGGAACGGCTCGAGGCCTATGGTGGCAACATCAATGAGCTGGCCGATGAGCTTAGCCGTCAGCAAGACCTGCTCGACGACTATGTCGAATTGCTGCCCGACGACATTCAGACGGTTGATACAAATGTGACCGACTCCTCGTCTGAGACCGCTGAGCTGATCGAACAGGTCGGCACCCACTTCCCAGAAGCGCGCGGCCTTGCCGAGATCGAAGCCCGTCAGCTGGCTTTCGTTGAGAACATAACGCGCTATGCTGACTGGCGCGCGCACAAAGCTGAAAAGGCTCTGCGGACGCTTAACCTCGATCCCCGCACCATCACTCGCAACGCTCGCAACGCGGCGATGGGTGGTCCGCTGCAATTGCTCGCGACTTCCGCCGATGGCTCGCTCGACCCTCGGTTCGAACGTCTTGGGCTGAGCTTAGCCCGGATGAATCAGCTTGAGGCAGCGCTCGACGGAGTGCCGCAAATCGTTCCGACACCGACCGGTCGTGTGACTTCACCTTATGGTCCACGCCGCGATCCTTTCACTCGCCGCGCGGCGATGCATAATGGGATCGACTATGGCGGCCCGATCGGCTCTCCGATCTATTCTGCAGCCGCAGGCCGCGTGACTTTCGTTGGTTGGAAATCCGGCTACGGCCGGGTGATCGACGTTGACCACGGCAATGGCGTGCTGACCCGATATGCTCACCTACATCGTTATGACGTTGCCGTCGGTGACGTCGTCGAAGTCGGTGAGACGATTGCCGGCCTCGGCAATTCCGGCCGGTCCACCGGCCCCCACCTGCACTTTGAAGTGCGCGTCAACGGCCGCCCCGTCAATCCGCGGCCCTTTTTGGAGACAGCCCCCGATGTTCTCAAAGAAGCCCGCGGCTCCTGAACCACAAGCTCCCGCGGCCCCCAGCCCCAAACCTCGAGGAAAATCAATGGCAAATGGCAATTCGACCTTTTCGGTCATCGGATCAGATGTAGCGATCAAGGGCGATATCAGCGCCACTGTCGATCTTCACATAGACGGCAAAGTCGAAGGCGACATCAAATGCGCTTCGCTCGTTCAGGGTGAATCGAGCAATATTTCTGGTTCGGTCACTGCCGACACTGCGCGATTGTCGGGAAAGGTCGACGGCTCGATCACAGCCAAGGAGCTGGTGATCCTCAAGAGCGCCCAGATTCAAGGCGATGTTCATTATGATGCGCTCACAATTGAGCAGGGTGCGCAGGTCGACGGTCGCTTCGCACCGAACTCTGCCAAGCCAGCAGCCAAGGTGGCGCCCGCCCCCGAAGCGGTGAAGCGCGTTCCCGCCGACGATGCGCAGGCCAAGCTCGAGATTGCCAAATAAGGCATTTCGAACATCAGACACAAAGCGCCGCGGCCCGAGAGGGTGCGCGGCGCTTTTGCATATGGGGCTGAGGTGGCGCCCTTAGAGGACTTCGGCGCGCAGCGCCTTCCGGTCGAGCTTGCCAATCAGCGTCTTCGGCAACTCTTCACGGATAACGACAGCGTCAACCCGCTCATGCTTTCCGATCCGTTCGTTCACCCATACCGCAATGCCCTCACCGCTCGCATCAGAGCCCTCGTTCAGGACCACATAAGCGCGCGGGACCTCACCGCGATATTGCTCAGGAACTCCAATGACGAGGACCTCTTTGACGTCCTCATGTTTGAGCACCACGTCTTCCACCACGCTGGGGAAGACCTTGAACCCCCCAACTGAGATCATGTCCTTGATTCGATCCACGATTGAAAGGAAACCTTGGTCATCCATCTGCGCAACATCGCCAGTGCGTAGATAGCGCTTGCCGTCGTGCTCGACGAAGACGTCCGCATCAACCTCGGGGCGTTGCCAGTAGCCACGCATGATCTGCGGGCCGTGGATTGCTAGCTCGCCCGGTTCACCATCGGGCGCGAGTGTGGTTGGGTCCTCTTTATCTAGGAGGATAATCTCTGTCCCAGCAACAAGCTGTCCGATCGTGCCGCGTTTGCGGGTGCCTTCATAGGGATTGACCGATACGACGCCCGCGCTTTCGGTGAGCCCATAGCCTTCAACCAACCGGACGCCGGTGACCTTTTCAAACTGTGCATGGACCGGAGCGGGCATTGGCGCGCCGCCCGAGATGCAGACCTTGAGCGAAGAGAGGTCGGTCTTGGGGAGGTCGGGATGGTCGAGCATCGCCTGAAACATCGTCGGCACGCCGGGAAAACCGGTCGCTTTGTGTTGCTCGATAGTCTTCAGGACCTGCGCGGTTTCAAAGCGTGGCACCATCGCGATTGACGCGCCCGAGGCGACCGCATGATTGAGCAAAGCTGTGTTGGCGAAGACGTGAAAGAAGGGCAGCGCGCCCATGAACACTTCCTCTCGCGGATTGCCGAACGAGTTGATCGCCGCGACCTGCTGCGCATTCTGCGTGAGCTGGCTGTGGCCGAGCATGGCGCCTTTGGGGCGTCCAGTCGTACCGCCAGTATATTGCAGCAGCGCCAGATCTTCAGCGGTGACCTCTGGAAGGTCAGCCACGGGATCGCGCAACACATCTTGCCACGCGAGCGTCTCGGCGCTCCAGGAAACATCGGCAATCTGGCTGCGTTTCAATAGCTTGAGGGCCAGGCCTTTATACCAAGGCAGCATCTGCGCGAGCGAGCCGACCACCAATGTTTCGAGTTCAGATGTTGCGAGCACTTCGGCCGCCGTTGCGTGCAGCTCGGGGACGTCGAGCGAGACGAGCAGCCGTGTGCCGCTATCGCCGACTTGCCAGGCAAGTTCCTCAACTGAGTAGAGAGGTGAGAAGTTCACCACCACCGCGCCCGCCATCATCGCGCCGTAATAGGCTGCCGCATAAATCGGCACATTGGGCAGAAACAGCCCAACCCGATCGCCTGGCTTAATACCCAAGGCTTGAAGCCCGGCAGCAAAGGCAAGCGCGTCCTGGTGAACCTCACCATAGGAGTATGTCCGCCCGAGGAAGTGTAGGAACGGTGCAGCAGACCCCTTTGCCACAGTCGTCTCGAACATGGCCGGCAGACTCATCGCTTCGAACGTCGTGCTCCACGGCGTCGGATGATGATAATCATCATCGCCCCTAGCCGTTTCCTTAGCGGGGTACGAAGGCGTATTTACACTCATGTAAATAAGCATAGCAATCCAGTGCGTACGTACAAGCAATTCTGCAACCGGGCTGACGCTTTTTACTGAGGTGTGATCGGAACTCGAAAACCGTAACGAAAAAGGGGCGGCCACAATGGACGCCCCCCTTTTGGGTTCTTACCTCGAAGAACGTTTACTCCGCGGGCTTGTCCTCACCCTCTTCGCTGGCTTGAGCTTCAGCGGCGGGTTCTTCGGCCGGTGCTTCAAATACGGGCTCTTCGACGGTCTCGCCAGCCTCCTCAGCTTCGCGTTTCTTCGCCAGCCATGCTTCAGCCTCGGCTTCTTGCGCTGCTTCGGCAGCTGCTTTCGCGTTGGCTTCACGCTCGGCGCGCAGTTCATCGATCAGGCGCTCTTTGTCCGAACGACCATCGGTTGCCTCAACTGGCGCTGCCTCTTCGGTCACGCCCGCACGTTTCGCCGCCTTGGCAACGACCGCGTCGAGCTCACGCTGCGAACACAGACCCAGCGTCACTGGATCTTTGGGTTGAATGTTCTGAATGTTCCAGTGAGTCCGCTCACGAATCGCACCGATCGTATTGCGAGTCGTACCAATCAGTTTCGAAATCTGAGCATCTGAAACTTCTGGGTGGTTGCGCAGCACCCAGGCAATGCCATCGGGCTTGTCCTGACGTTTTGACACGGGCGTGTAGCGCGGACCCTTAGTGCGAGTCACTTCGACCGGCGCCTTGTGCATCTTGAGCGCATATTCGGCATCTTCTTCGCCGAGCTTGATCTCTTCAAGCGTCAGCTCGCCCGCGTGGACCGGATCGCGCCCGGTGTACTTGCTGCCCGCCAGATCATCGGCCATGGCTTGGACTTCAAGAATGTGAAGGCCGCAGAACTCAGCGATCTGTTCAAAGGAAAGGCCGGTGTGATCGACCAGCCAAGTGGCAGTGGCGTGCGGCATCAGCGGCTTGGGCTGATCCTTGGTAGCAGCCATAAGAAATCTCCGTAGAAAATATAAGGGCCGCCCCTTCACGGAGCGGCCATTGCACCCGGGCAGATAGGGGAAAGGGGGGCATTCGGCAAGGGAAAGCCGGAAGAGAGGCGCCAAAGAGCTCGCCTAGAACGCTGGGGCGGCTTGCAAGGAGACGCTTTCCTCCTCTTCAAGCGCGGCAAGACCAGAGAGAAATTGCGTGGTCGCCGCCTCCCATGAGTAGCCCGCGCCAAACCGCGCGCAACGATCCCGGTCACAATAGCGCGCCGCATCAATCGCGCGGGCAAGGTCATCGGACATTGCACCAACCGCGTCAGTGATGATGTCGATCGGACCCGCCACAGGATAGGCTGCGACCGGTGTGCCGCAGGCGAGCGCCTCAATCATGACAAGACCGAACGTGTCGGTCTTACTCGGGAAGACAAATACATCGGCCCCAGCATAGCATCCTGCAAGCTCCACCCCGGTGCGCTTGCCGAGAAACAGAGCTTCTGGGAATTGCGCTTCTAGGGTGGCGCGAGCCGGGCCATCGCCGACCACCACCTTGGTCCCGGGATAATCACAGGCTAAAAACGCCTCGATATTCTTCTCCACCGCAACGCGCCCAACATAGAGCAGAATGGGTCCTTCGAGCCCTGCATATTCCGGCGGTGGCGGGGCATCAGGCGTGAAGCATCCTAAATCGACCCCGCGGCTCCAGTGACTCAGCTGGGCAAGGCCGTGGTCACGCAGCTGGGTGCGGATGGTCTCTGTTGCCACCATGATGCGTTGCGCCGGGCGGTGAAACCAGCGAATATAGCGCCAGAACAGTCCAGCAGGCAGTCCGGTACGGCGAGCGATATAGTCAGGAAACTGGGTGTGGTATGCCGTCGTGAAGGACACGCTGCGCTTCACACAATAGCGCCGCGCCGCCAGCCCAAGCGGCCCCTCGGTCGCGATATGTACCGCGTCGGGCGCGATGGAAGCGAGCCGCCGCCCGACTTCTCCGGGTATCGTCAAGGCGAGACGGATTTCAGGGTATGTCGGCGCAGGCATGCTGCGATATTGATCGGGTGAGATGATCGTCACCTCGTGGCCCCATTGGCGCAGGATCTCGCAAGTGGTCGCGAGCGTACGCACCACTCCGTTGACCTGAGGATGCCAGGCATCAGTCACGATCGCGATCGAATGCGGTTTGCTCGAAAGAGTCATGCCTTGCGCCGCCGCGACGTCAAACAGGGCTGGCTTGTTCATGCCGCTTCCAATTCGTCTGTGTCAGAGGTGGCGGGTTCGTCCGAAAGATTGGTAGCTTCGTTTTTCTCACGTGCACTGATGACGTCGGCCCAATTCAGTATCTCCATCCGCCCATCGTGATGTTCGACCAAGGCGTTGCACCCCTCGACCCAATCGCCATCGTTCCAGTACTCGATGCGTTTGCCATCAAAGGTGAACTCGCGCATTTCGGCAGTGTGGATGTGGCCGCATACGACACCATCAACCCCGCGTTCTCCCGCAGCTTTGGCGACGACTTCTTCGTATTTGCCGATAAATTCGACTGCGTTCTTGACCTTGTGTTTGGCCGCCTTGGAAAGCGACCAATAGGGCTTGCCCAACGCCTTGCGTACAGCGTTCACCACTAGGTTGAGCCGCATCACGGCGTGGTAGGCCCAATCTCCAACGAAGGCGAGCCAACGCTGCGATAGCATGACTGCATCGAATTCATCGCCATGCAGCACCATCAAACGCCGGCCATCCGCGGTGTCGTGAAAAGCGGCGCGTCGGATCTCGATCCCGCCAAAGTTGAGCCCGGTGAACTGGCGGAACATCTCGTCATGGTTGCCGGGTATGTAGACGATCCGCGTGCCGCGTTTGGCGCGCTTGAGCATTCGCCACACGATGTCGTTGTGCTCGGCGGGCCAGTAGAACTTCTTCTTCAGCCGCCAGCCGTCGATGATATCTCCAACGAGATACATCGTGTCGCTATCGGTGCGGTCGAGAAAGTCGATCAGCATCTCCGCATTGCATCCCTTGGTACCCAAGTGGATGTCGCTGATCCAGATCGTTCGGTAGTGCGAGCGCTCATTGCCTTCCGGCTCGGGCTTGGAGGGGCTCGTGATCGGCAAATTGGCGATATTGTCCCAGGCCTCTCCTGAACCAGCATCGATCCTCGGGTCGCGATCCGAGAGCATAAAATCGGTCATGAGCACGCCTCACAGCTGCCTTGCAGATGCAAGGGGCATGACAGACCAATGTTACAGGCGATTCACAAAGCCGTGACCATTTGCGGACAGTTTCGGCTAGTGTGACCCTTATATGGCAGGTGAATGCGCCTAGCCGGCGACCTCAAGAACGATCTTTCCGATATGCTCGCCAGCCTCCATCCGGCGGTGCGCAGCGGCGGCCTGTGCAAGCGGAAAGGTCTGATCCATCACTGGTGCCAACTCACCTGAAGTGAAGAGCGGCCAGGCATTCGCAACGATCTCATCGGCCAGCGCCGCCTTGAACGCATCTGAGCGCGGGCGCAGGGTCGAGCCGGTCATCGTCAGGCGGCGCATCATGATAAGCGGCATAAACAATTGCGCCTTCGCTCCGCCCAGCACGGCGATAGTGACGTGGCGGCCATCTTCGGCGAGGCACTGCAAATTGCGCGGGACATAATCACCGGCGACCATGTCGAGCACCACATCAACGCCCGCACCAGAAGTGTGCGCTTTGACCGCCTCGACAAAATCCTCGTCGCGGTAATTGATCGCCAGATCCGCGCCCAGCTTTCGGGCCGCCTCACATTTGGCTTCATCGCCGCAAGTGACGATCACTTCGACGTCAAACGCCTTGGCGAGCATGATCGCCATCGTCCCAATGCCCGAAGTGCCGCCATGGACCAGCAGGCGCTCACCATCACGGATCATCCCTCGCTGGAAGACATTGTGCCACACGGTGAAAAGGGTTTCGGGCAGAGCAGCCGCGGATTTGAGGTCCATGGCCGGTGGCACGGGAAGGCAATGCTGCCAAGGCGCAGTGCAATATTCGGCGTAGCCTCCACCCGGCGTCAGCGCCGCCATCCGCGCGCCCAGCATCTCAACAGGCACTTCGCTGCCGATCGCGACGACCTCGCCTGCGACCTCAAGCCCGAGGATCGGAGAGGCCCCCGGCGGCGGAGGGTAGAGCCCTGCACGCTGCGCACAGTCTGGGCGATTGACCCCGGCATAGGCCACTTTGATCAGCACATCGTGCGGACCAGGCTGCGGGACTTCAACTTCCTGCGCGCCAAGTACGTCGGGCCCACCAGGGCTTTCAAAGCCGATCGCCTGCATAGAATGAGGCACTGGAGGCGACGTTGCCTCAACCATTTCCAAACCCCCCGAAGCTTACCGATGTCAAAGTGTCACGCTGCACGCTTGTTGCTGCGCAAATACCCAGCATCCTCATTGACAGCAAGCGGGCTTCGCGAGATGCTGTTTGCCAAACACAAGAAGGCCAGATGGAAGACGAAGATCGCCCCCGGTTCAAAGGAGATGCTGCGACCCGGCTCGCAAGCGAAGATCTGGCACCCTACTCGCAAGATGAATTGGCAGAGCGCATCGCGCTGTTGGAAGCAGAAATTGCTCGTGTGAAGGCGCATAGCGACAAGGCTGCCAGCCATCGCGCTGCCGCTGATGCGCTGTTTGGGGGCTCCAAAACATGATCGACAAGTGCGCCCGATCGAGCATCAGGCTGAATTCGGAGTCGCAATCAGGCTGCATCGCCCCATATAGTTTGTACACCACCTCCAACGCTTCGCTCTCCGAAGCCCCTCCCGCCCTCAATTAGAGACAGTCTTACATGCCCAGTTTCGCCCAAAATCTCGAACGGACACTGCACAATGCCCTCGCCCATGCGTCCGAGCGCCGTCACGAATATGCGACCTTGGAGCACTTACTCCTGGCGCTGATCGATGACGAGGACGGTGCGCAAGTCATGGCGGCTTGCGGGGTGGACCTGGCCGAGCTTGGCGAAGTGGTCAAACAATACCTTGATCAGGAATATCAGTCGCTTAAGACTGAGGAAGACGCTGATCCGCAGCCCACGGCGGGCTTTCAGCGAGTGATCCAGCGCGCCATTTTGCACGTCCAATCCTCCGGCAAGGACACGGTGACAGGCGCTAATGTGCTGGTGGCCTTGTTCTCTGAACGCGACAGCTATGCGGTCTATTTCCTCCAGCAGCAGGATATGAGCCGGCTCGATGCGGTAAGCTACATCAGCCACGGCATCGGCAAGGGCGGACGCCAGCTCGAATCGAAGTCTCCGCAAGGCAACGAAGAAGCTGCTGCAGAAGGCGAACAGCCCAAGGAGGCTGGCTCGAAGAAAGAAACGGCGCTCGATCAGTTCACAGTCAATCTCAACCAGAAGGCTGAGGATGGTCGGATCGATCCGCTGATCGGACGTGGCCCAGAGGTGGATCGCACAGTCCAGATCCTCTGTCGCCGGTCCAAGAACAACCCGCTCTATGTCGGCGATCCCGGCGTCGGGAAGACCGCTATTGCAGAAGGTCTCGCGCGCAAGATCACCGAAGGCGATGTGCCCGAAGTGCTGATGGAAGCGGTGATCTACTCGCTCGATATGGGCGCTCTGCTCGCCGGAACGCGTTACCGCGGCGACTTCGAAGAACGGCTAAAGCAAGTTGTGGCAGAGCTAGAAGGCATGCCGCATGCAGTCCTCTTCATCGACGAGATCCACACAGTGATCGGCGCGGGCGCGACCAGCGGCGGGGCGATGGATGCCTCTAACCTGTTGAAACCAGCGCTTTCCAACGGGTCGATCCGCTGCATTGGCTCGACCACCTACAAGGAATTCCGCAACCACTTCGAAAAGGACCGCGCGCTGCTGCGCCGGTTCCAAAAAATCGACGTGAATGAGCCCACCATCGAAGATACGATTGCGATCCTCAAGGGTCTGCGCAGCGCCTTCGAGGAGCATCACGGTGTAAAATACACACCCGACGCGCTCAAGACGGCTGTTGAATTGTCCGCGCGATACATCAATGATCGAAAGCTGCCCGACAAGGCGATCGACGTGATCGACGAAGTGGGTGCGATGCAGATGTTGGTTCCGCCCAGCCGCCGCAAGAAGAAGATCACCGCCAAAGAGATCGAGGCAGTCATCGCGACCATGGCGCGCATACCGCCGAAATCGGTTTCCAAGGACGACAAGAAAGCGCTCGAAAACCTCGGCCGCGACCTCAAACATGTTGTGTTTGGTCAAGACGAAGCAATTGAGCGCCTGTCGACTGCGATGAAGCTGTCGCGCGCAGGTCTGCGCGATCCGGACAAGCCTATCGGTTCGTTCCTCTTCTCTGGCCCGACCGGCGTCGGCAAGACCGAGGTGGCTCGTCAGCTTTCCTCGATCATGGGGATTGAGCTGAAGCGCTTCGACATGTCCGAATATATGGAGCGGCACTCGGTCAGCCGCCTGATCGGCGCGCCTCCGGGCTATGTCGGTTATGATCAGGGTGGTCTGCTCACCGATGCGGTCGATCAAAACCCGCACTGCGTGCTGCTCTTGGACGAGATCGAGAAAGCGCACCCCGACCTGTTCAACATTCTGTTGCAGGTGATGGATAATGGCCGTCTGACCGATCATCACGGCAAGACTGTCGATTTCCGCAACGTTGTGTTGATCATGACGACCAATGCGGGCGCGGCAGATATGGCCAAGAGCGGTATCGGCTTTGGCGATGTCTCCAAGGAGGACGCCGGGACCGAGGCCGTGAACAAGATGTTCACGCCTGAATTCCGTAACCGCCTCGATGCCATTGTGCCCTTTGCCTATCTTGGCAAGAGCACCGTTGCCCGCGTGGTCGACAAGTTCATCCTCGAGCTGGAGCTTCAGCTTGCCGAACAAAACGTCCACATCCAGTTCGACAGCGATGCGCGCGCATGGCTGGCGGATAAGGGCTATGATCGCCTCTATGGCGCGCGCCCAATGGGTCGCCTGATCCAGGACAAGATCAAGCAACCGCTCGCCGAAGAGCTGCTATTTGGCAAGCTTGCGGATGGCGGTGAAGTGTCGGTGACGATGAAGGACGGCAAACCCGCCTTCGAGCTCACTCCCGCACCTCCCAAAACCAAGCCCAAGCGCAAGGCTCCTGTTAGGAAGAAGGCAGCGGCAAGGAAAACGCCTCCTGCGAAGAAGGACGATCCCAAACCTGAAGAGTCGGGCAGCGACAAGGAAAGCTGATCGGAAAAGAGCTGTCCTTTCAGCTGAAACCTTTCACTAAGGGCGTGAGCGGGGCAACCTTCTCACGCCCTTTGCGTAATTAGACTATGACAATTGCCGCATCCTGGATCAGGCCCGAGCCCTGGGGCATCCACGTTGGCCCGGCCGATTGCTGGGTCGATCCGGGGCGTGCGGTTCCCAAGGCGCTGGTCACCCACGGCCACGCCGACCATGCGCGCGGTGGGCATGGGGAGACGATCGCCACACCGGCGACGCTCGCGATCATGGAGCTGCGCTACAACACCCGCGAAGGCGCGGTTCCGGTCGATTATGGCGAGACGATCAAGCTTGATGGCGGGGTCAATGCGACCTTCATTCCGGCTGGGCACGTGCTCGGCAGCGCGCAAATCCTGCTCGAATATGCGGGTGAGCGGGTGATTGTAACGGGTGACTATAAGCGCCGGGCCGACCCCACCTGTGCGCCGTTTGAAGTTACTCCCTGCGACGTCTTCATCACGGAAGCGACCTTTGGCCTGCCGGTCTTTACCCATCCTCCGATTGCGGATGAGATGGCGAAGCTCCTCAAGGCGCTTGAAGGCAACGAAGACGGCTGCGTGGCGGTAGGAGCATATGCGCTTGGTAAAGCCCAGCGTGTTATCGCAGAGCTACGGGCAGCAGGACACTCAGATCCGATCTATCTGCACGGCGCGATGGAGAAGATGTGCCGGCTTTATGAAGAGCATGGCATCGATCTGGGCGAATTGCGGCTCGTCAGCGATTGCGAGAAAACGGATATGCAAGGCAGCATCGTCATTGCCACGCCGAGCGCACTCAATGATCGCTGGTCTCGTCGCCTTCCAAAGCCCATTACCGCGATGGCGTCTGGCTGGATGCGGGTGCGCGGACGAGCGCGCCAACGCGGGGTGGAGCTGCCGCTGATTATCTCCGACCATGCCGACTGGAACGAACTGACCGAAACGATCGCACAAGTGAACCCGGCCGAAACCTGGATCACCCATGGCCGCGAAGAGGCTCTGTTGCGCTGGTGCGAGCTGAACCAACGCCGCGCTCGGGCGCTGGCCTTGGTGGGGCGCGAGGAGGAGGATGAGTGAAGGCCTTCGCCGCCCTTCTCGACACGCTCGTCTACACCACCAGCCGCAACCGCAAGCTTGCGCTTATCGCGGACTATCTGCGCACCACTCCCGATCCTGACCGCGGATGGGCCCTCGCAGCCTTGACCGGAGAGCTCGACTTCCCCGCGGTCAAATCATCCACAGTGCGCAATCTGATGAAGGACCGGGTTGACCCGGTGTTGTGGACGCTGAGCCGCGATTTCGTTGGCGATACAGCAGAAACCGCCAGCCTGCTGTGGCCCGAACCACCTGAAATTGGCGAGGATCCCCCGAGTGTTGCTGAAGTTGTAGACACGCTGAGGATCCTCAACCGCACAACGGCGCCCAAAGAGCTTCCCAAACTTCTCGATCAGCTCGATGCCAATGGACGGTTTGCGTTGATCAAGCTCGCGACCGGCGGCATGCGAATTGGCGTCTCGGCAAGGTTGGCCAAGACCGCCTTTGCGCAGGCCTTCGATGTCTTGGTCGAAGAGGTCGAGGAATATTGGCACGCATTGGAGGCGCCCTATCCCGAACTTTTCGCCTGGGCCGCGAAAGGCGGTGATACCCCCGATGTTACAAACCGGCCGCGCTTCCGCCCCTTCATGCTCGCGCATCCGCTGGAGGACGCTGAGGTCGATCTTGAGCAGTATGCGGCCGAGTGGAAATGGGACGGCATCCGCATTCAGCTGGTGCGCGTCACTGGCGACGATGGCGAACCGCAAACGCGACTCTATTCACGCAGCGGTGACGATATTTCGGCGACTTTCCCGGAGTTGCTCGATGTATTACCAATAGATGCTGTTCTAGACGGCGAATTGTTGGTGCGCGGTCACGTCCAAGGCGGCGACAGTGGCGGAGCGGCTAGCTTCAACGCGCTCCAGCAGCGCCTAGGTCGCAAGACCGTCAGCAAAAAGATGCTCACCGAAGCGCCCGCTTTTGTCCGGTTGTACGATGCGCTTATTGTCGAGGGAGACGACTTGCGCGAATTGGGTTGGGAGCAGCGCCGCAAACGGCTCGAGGCGCTTATGCCGCTTCTGCCCAACAGCCATTTCGATATCTCTGCATTGGTTGAAGCGCGCGACTTCAAAGAGCTTGCCGCGATCCGCGAAAGTGCGCGTGAGGATGCTATTGAAGGTCTGATGCTCAAACGTCGCAATAGCCCCTATGTTGCGGGTCGCAAAGCGCATCTGTGGTACAAGTGGAAGCGTGATCCGCTGCTGATCGACTGTGTGCTGATGTATGCGCAGCGCGGATCGGGGCGGCGTTCAAGCTTCTATTCGGACTACACGTTTGGCTGCTGGGACGGTGATCCTGATGGCGGCGCAGAGCTGCTTCCCGTGGGCAAAGCCTATTCAGGTTTCACCGATGCTGAGTTGAAGAAGCTTGATAAGCTTGTGCGGCAGACGACGCTCAATCGATTTGGTCCCGTGCGCGAGGTCGAACGGACATTGGTTTTCGAGGTCGCCTTTGACAGCGTCCACACCTCCAAGCGCCACAAGTCAGGTCTCGCGATGCGCTTTCCTCGCATTCACAGGATCCGCTGGGACAAGCCCGTGCATGAGGCAGACCGGATAGAGGCGCTCAGGGCGCTGATCGCAGACTGATCGCCTCACCCTTGAAATCAAAGCACAAGGGGGCGTAACCTCATGATAAGGCTACTGAGGGAAGAGATCGCATGGCAGAACTGCCAGAGCGTACGCGGGTCTACCAAAATCATCATCTTGATTCGAACCGTTGGAATTGGTTCACGCCGCGCGAAGACGACATCATCATCGCGACGAGCTACAAGGCTGTAACAACCTTTACGCAGACGATTGTCGGCAATCTGCTGTTCCCGGATGGCAATTTACCTGGCCCTGCCTCGTTTATCTCGCCTTGGCTCGACTTTCGCCCTTTCCCGCTCGAGCTGGTGTTTGAGCAATTGGAAGCGCAAGAGCACCGTCGATACATTAAGACGCACACGCCCCTGGATGGGCTGCCCTATTACCCCGATTGCAAGTATCTGTGCGTTACACGCGATCCGCGCGACGTCTTCATGTCGCTGTTGAACCACTGGGACAGCCACACAGAAGAGTTCTATCCGTCGATGAACAATGTGCCGGGCCTTGTAGGCGATCCTTTCCCGGTCTTCGACGGTGATGTGAAGCGCATTTGGCAGGACTGGATCACCCGCAGCTGGTTTGACTGGGAGATTGGCGGGTACCCCTATTGGTCGCACCTCAGTTACGCGCTGACGTTCTGGAATTATCGCCACTTGCCCAACATCAAGATGCTGCATTTCAACGATTTGCTTGCCGATCTCGATGGCCAGATGCGAGATATCGCAACGTTTCTGGAGATTGAGGTGCCCGAAGAGCATTGGCCCGATGTTGTCAGGCGTTGCACCTTTGCTGAAGTGAAAAAGGACCCCGGCAAGGTCGTAGGCGAGAATATCGCCTTCGCCTTCAAGGGCGGCGCGGACACTTTCATCCACAAAGGCACCAATGGCCGCTGGGCAGGGGTGCTCGATGAAGAAGACCTCGCGCTGTACGATGAAGCGATGGGAAAACTGCCAACGGATTATAGCAAGTGGCTAGCGCATGGCGGGCCCTGCTAGAAGTACCACTGATTTGGGTTGCAATTAAAAACTGAAAGTCTATCTCGGGCGATACATCATCCCCAGGAGAGACTACGTGAGCACCCCGATCAACGCGAAATCCCTACTCGTTCCAACCCAGCGCCACATGCTGGGCACACTCAAGGGCTTGCTGGCAAAGGCTGTAGCGGATGAGCGCGGCGATGCTTTGTTGCAGTCCCGGCTCGCCGAGGATATGCACCCGCTTTCGACACAGATCCGTTTTCTTTGCAACATGGTGGGTGAGGCGATTGAGCGCGTGGCGGGCATCACCTTCATCTCGACTGAGGAAGACCCAGCGACCATTGATGAGGCGGTTATCCGCATCGGATCCACGCTTGAGCAGCTCGACGAATGGGAGAAGCTCGACTTCGCCGCAGACGATGCAGCGCAAGAGCTGGCGATCCCCAACGGCATGGTCTTCGATATGACGACCATCACCTATGTCCGCGACTGGTCGGTGCCGCAATTCTACTTCCACATTTCAATGGCTTATGCGATTCTGCGTCAAGAAGGGCTCGATGTGGGGAAGGCGGATTTCGTCCCGCACATGTTCCAATATATCCGCCAGCCGACGAGCTAAATGTTTAGTCAGCCTGCTTCACATAGGTGACAAAGCTCATCTTGTTGCCATCAGGATCGCGGGCATAGGCGCCATAGAATTCGGGACCGTAAAGCGGACGGGGACCTGGCGCGCCTTCGTCGCTGCCGCCATTGGCCAGCGCCGCAGCATGCGCGGCGTCGACTGCGTCGGTTGAGGCTGCGTAGAGGCCTGCAGTGTGGCCATTGCCCGGTGCCGCGCCTTCACCATTCTGCGGCTTCGTGATCCAGACCGTAAAGCCGTCGGCAAACTTGTAGGCGAAAGTCATGCCCTCATAATCCGCCTCAAGCTGTGCACCGAGCGCCTCCATAACCGGGGCGTAATAGGCTTTTGCCGCGTCGAGATCGTTCGACCCCATCGTAATATAATTGAGCGTCATCTCATTTTCCTCCCATGCCCATAGCCTCGGCCACCGCAGCAGCGTGGTGCTTGGCATTCTCGGCGTAGTGGGCGGTGCCCATCTTCATGCCCATAATGGCCCCGTCTGACAGCGTCTTGAGCATTTTCGCAGGGCGCCCAGCCCATAATTCGCGCTCACCCATCACCTTGCGCTCAGTCAGCATGGCTCCCGCCGCCAGCATAGCGTCGGAGCCGATCACGGCCTTGTTCATGACAATCGCACCGAGCCCAACAAAACCGCGATCCGCAATCGTGCAGCCATGGACCATCGCCATGTGACCAATCAGCACGTCATCGCCGATTACTAAAGGACAGCCATCAGGATCATCAGGGCGAGGCGGATCGCAATGCAGCACGCTGCCGTCCTGCACGTTGGTGCGCTCGCCGATCCGGATAGTGAAGACATCAGCGCGCAGGACGCAATTGTACCAAATCGAAGATCCCGCGCCGATCTCGACATCGCCAATGATCGTCGATCCGGGCGCGATGAATGCGCTTTCATGGATCTTGGGCGTCTTGCCATGGATCGGAATGATGTTCGCACCGGGATGCGGGTTGGTGGAATTCATGTCCAATCCCTCAGGCAGTCAAGAAGCGCGCAGCGAGCGGCGCGTGATAGGTGAGCACGCCTGAGCAGCCCGCGCGCTTGAAGGACGTCAGCGTTTCAAGCACCAATGCCTCACGATCGCCAGCGCCCGCCGCAGCTGCCGCTTCGATCATCGCGTATTCGCCAGAGACTTGATAGGCGAAGGCTGGCACGCCGAATTCTTCCGAGACGCGCCGCACAATGTCGAGATAGGGAAGCCCCGGTTTGACCATCACGCTGTCGGCACCCTCTGCAATATCGAGGGCAACCTCACGCATAGCCTCATCGGTGTTTGCGGGATCCATTTGGTAGGTCTTCTTGTCGCCTTTCAGCAGACCGCCCGACCCCACCGCGTCGCGGAATGGCCCATAGAAGGCGCTCGCATATTTGGCAGCGTAGCTCATGATCTGGACATTGTGATGTTCGCCCATCTCAAGCGCCATACGGATCGCATGGATGCGCCCATCCATCATGTCCGACGGTGCAATGATATCCGCGCCCGCTTCGGCCTGGTTGATCGCCTGATCGACCAATGCAGACACCGTCGCGTCATTGGTGACGTAGCCGTGATCGTCCAACAAGCCGTCCTGCCCATGGCTTGTATAGGGATCGAGGGCGACATCAGTCAGGACGCCGATGTCATCTCCGCACGCATCTTTGATCGCACGAATGGCGCGGCACATCAGATTGTCGGGATTGTGCGCCTCTTTGCCATCATCAGAACGTCGATCGGGTTGTGTGTTGGGGAACAGAGCAACCACCGGAATACCCAGCTCAACCGCCTCTTTTGCGCGCGCCACAATCCCGTCAACCGACCAGCGAGAGACGCCGGGCAGCGAAGCAATCGGCTGCTCAACGTCCTCGCCTTCGGTCACGAAGAGCGGCCAGATCAGGTCCGCAGGCGTAATCAGAGTCTCACGGTGGAGCGCCCGGCTCCAACCGCTCGCGCGAGTACGGCGCAGGCGAGTGTTGGGAAAACTTCCGTTCATGCCTGCGAGGCTTGCCGGAATTCTCGCGTTCAATCAATTGGGCAATCAATCGGGCAATCAATCCGTTCGCTCGGGGCGGGCCAAAGCCAAAGCCGCCAATCTAGCGTCCAATAGGGGTGGCTTCGATCTTCTCGATCTCGCGTTCGGGCTCTTGCACCTCGTCGGTCAGCGGGGTGAGCTCTTCAAGCGCTGCGCCAGGCTCGATCGCGCGCAGCTCGATCAGCTGACGGCGAAAATCGAGCAATTCGGTCCCGCTCAGAACCGCGCGTGTGACATAATCGACGCTCAGCGGATTGATGTGCCTGCCACTGCGGTACATCTCGTAATGAAGGTGCGGGCCAGTCGAAAGACCCGTGGAACCAACATATCCGATGACTTGACCGCGCTTGACCTGCTGCCCTCGCCGAACCGCCATCCGGCTCATATGGCAATAGCGCGTCGCGAGACCTCCGCCATGGTCGAGCCGAACCGTCAGACCGCATCCGCCTGCCCGCGCGGCGGACTGAACGCGCCCATCTGTGACAGCAACGATTGGCGTTCCATGTCGGGCGCGATAATCTACCCCTGCGTGCATGCGGCGATAGCCAAGAATGGGGTGACGACGCATGCCATAGCGTGAGGAAATCGGTCCAGGCACCGGAGCCATCAACCCGCGACGCTGTTCGCCGACTCCCGTCGCCTCATAGAACTGACCATCATCACCCCAACGCATCAGCTGCGCCTTGGGCTCTTCACCGCGCTCAAGCCCGGCATAGAGCAACTGCCCTGCCTGACGCTCTCCAGTCGCTGCGCGGCGATAGGCAATGATGATGTCAAATTCATCCGAAGCGCGTACCTCCCGGTTCATGTCGACATGACCGTCCAGCGCGCGCAAATAATCCTGCACCGCGCTCGCCGGGACACCAGCGGCACGCATCGAGCGATAGAGGCTCGAGCCAACCTTTCCGCGCACCCGCAGAGGGGTGTCGTCGACCCGGATCACATTGCGTGTAAGCGAGAGCGCGCCGCCCTGCCCGGTTGCTTCGTCTGCATCCTGCCGGGCGATCTCCAGCTCAAGATCGAAACGCGCACGAAATTTGAGAGCATCGAGCGGTCGCTGGGCGCTTTCGGCATCGCGTCGACCAAGGGTAACGTCAAACTGAGTGCCAGGCTCAATCTCTGTAAGCGGTATCGCGCCGCCAATCAGCGAGCTTATGCGACCAATATCGACCGCCGAAACGCCTGCGCGCCGCAAAGTGCTAGAGAAACTGTCGCCTGCTGCCAATGTCGCAACCAAGGCGATTTGAGGGCGTTCGGGAACGTCTTCGAGCGGTGTCACGGCTTCGGTTGGCCCCATTCGCCGCCCGCTATCTGCGCCCAGCGCGAGGGGCATGATCGCCTGGCTTCGCATTTCTTCATGGATCGCTGGATCATCGGGCATCGCGGCGCGCGCCTGGACCAATGTGAAACTCGGGGTGAACGCGAGTGCGACCGCGCCCAGACCCAGCATCGTTCCAACTCCCCGAAACCAACGGCGCGACCCAATGTTTTCAGCGAGGTCGGGCGCCAGGTCGAGACCGGTCAACCATTCGCCGGTCGTGAGCTTCCATTCGTCATAGCGTTCGCCCCATCCTTCGACCCTGGCGATGACCTGGCGTTTGACCTTGTCTTTGCCCGTGGGGCCAGCAAGCGCTTTTGACTTCTGGAAATAGTCGGCAAGGTCGCGTGCGGTTTCCGCGTCTACGCCGCGTTCCTCCGCACCATCGGCGATCCGCGCGAGCTCTCCGCGGTCGCCGCCAGCGGGCTGCGACGCGCCCTCTGGACCGTCGGCATCGCCATCAGACATGTCGCGTGCATGATCCAAGCCGTGATCCAACCTTCGTCAGCTGCCAAGTGCCGCGCCGAACCCAAAAGTGAGTGTTGCGCGGGAACGAGACGGTTTCGCCTCCGTTCTCTCTGTGGTCTTTTTCGATGCCCAATCAAGGTAAATGTCCACTTAACACACGCCCAGTAGACTCATGGGTGCGATAAGCTGCATACATCGCCGTAGCCTTGGCCTGTGGAAGAGCATGCGGGTGACGAATTGCACCGCACCGCGGAGCCTGACAGATAGAACAACGTGAACCTCCCAGCTTCTCAAAGATCGAACGAAGACGGCCACGTGAAGGCCGTGCTCGGTCCCACCAACACCGGCAAGACGCATCTCGCGATTGAGCGCATGTGCGCACATTCATCAGGTATGATGGGTTTCCCGCTGCGCCTGCTCGCGCGGGAGGTTTATGACCGGGTGCGCGCGATCAAGGGTGATGCGCAGGTCGCGCTGATCACCGGGGAAGAGCGGATCGAACCGCCCGGGGCGCGCTATTTCTGCTGCACAGCGGAGGCGATGGATCGTTTGGGCTCTGGCGCCAATGGTCGCCACGCCTTTGTCGCCATCGACGAAGCACAAATCGGCGCGGATCCCGAGCGGGGCCATATATTCACTGATCGTTTGCTCAATGCGCGCGGACGGGAGGAGACAATGATTCTTGGCTCCGCAACGCTTGAACCAATCGTCCGCAAGCTGATCCCGCGTGCAGAAATGGTTGAGCGACCGCGCTTTTCGACACTCACTCATGCGGGCAGCGCGAAGCTATCGCGTCTGCCACCGCGGAGCGCCGTGGTCGCTTTCTCGACCGAGCAGGTCTACGCGATGGCGGAAGCTCTGAGACGATTCCGCGGCGGCGCAGCGGTGGTGATGGGCGCTTTGTCGCCCGAGACCCGCAACAAGCAGGTTGAGCTGTTCCAGAATGGCGAGGTTGATTACTTCGTCGCCACCGACGCGATCGGTATGGGGCTCAATCTCGACCTCAACCACGTCGCCTTTGCCGCTCTTTCCAAATTCGACGGGCGCCGCAAAAGGCGGCTCTTCCCCTCCGAGATGGCGCAAATTGCAGGGCGGGCGGGGCGACACCAGCGCGATGGATCCTTTGGGACACTTGCCGGGGGTGGAAGCCGGACTGGTGCGCCGCTCGAATTTAGCGAGGAAGAGATTTACGCGATCGAGGAACACACTTTTGCGCCCCTCACCAAGCTCTATTGGCGGGAAGCCGAACCACGGTTTGATACGCTAGAGGTGCTGATCGGCGATCTCGAAGCGCGTCCCTTGGATGAAGTGTTGCGCGCTGCCCCGCAGGCGATTGACCTTGCCGTACTCAAGCGCCTCGCAGGCGAGCCGATCGGAGAAGATATTAAAGGCGCGGGCAATGTGCGGCGCTTCTGGGAGGCCTGCTCGCTCCCCGACTTTCGGCAATTGGGCGTCGATCCCCACGCCCGCTTTGTCGCGCGGCTATGGCAGGATTTGCGCGATGGTTATATCGGGGCCGACTTTGTCGCCGCGCGGATCGCGGAGCTTGATCGGATGCAGGGCGACATTGACACTTTGCAGGGAAGGATAGCCGCGATCCGATCCTGGGCCTATATCTGCCAGCGGCCAGACTGGGTGCTTGCGCGCGATGAAATGGCAGCTCGCGCCCGCGCGGTCGAGGCCAAGCTATCAGACGCGCTCCATGCGCGGCTTACGGAACGGTTCGTCAATCGGAGGACGGCAATCTTGATGAAGTCTTTGGGACAAGATGGCAGCTCTTTGCCGGTCACGCTCGAACCCGACGGACGGGTGTGCGTTGAAGGGGAAACAATCGGGCGGCTTGACGGCTTCCGGTTCTCGGTTGACCCCGATACCGGGCTTGCCGACCGTAAGATGTTGCTTTCGGCAGGTGAAAAAGCGCTCCCCGGCATCCTTGCTCAGAGGGTGGATCAGCTGCTTGCCGCAGGGCTCGAAGATCTGAGCCTCGAGAACGGCAAAATTCACTGGCAGAGCCGGGCGCTCGCCACGGTTGAAATGCCGAGCGACTTCTCTGATCCACGCCTGACATTCCCACGGGAGATTTCCGCTCTGCCCGATGCGGCAAAGGCTAAGCTCGAAGCTGGGCTAGGCGACTGGTTGAAAGCGCAGCTGGAGCCGCTCGCACCCCTTCGCGCGATGGCCAAGGCAGCGAATGACCCTGAGGCTGGGAGCGAAGCGCGCGCACTGCTGGTGACGCTCATCGATGCCCGCGGGGTGATTGGGCGCGATAAGGCTGGGTTGGAGCATTTGCCCAAGGAAATGCGCCCCTTCCTGCGCAAGCTCGGCGTGACCTTTGGCGCGCTCGACATTTTTGCGCGCGATCTGCTCAAACCCGCACCGCGACAATTGCTCCAAGCTTTGGGCTTGGACTCACGCCCACTGCAGGAAGCGATGCTTCCGGTGATTGCGGAGGGGGGCCCGATCCCGGCAGGCTATCGGCTGGCGGGTAAACAGCTCATCCGGGTTGATTTGGCCGAAAAGATCGTCCGCGCCGCCTTTGAAGCTCGGGCAAAGGCGAGTGAAAACAATCCGAAGGTGCGCAACACTCGCTTCCGGATCGACTTGGCTCTGCCGATCTCTATCGGGCTCGAGCAAGAGAGCGCGGAGCGCCTGCTGGGAAGTGCAGGTTTCCGGCTGCAGCGGGCGACGGCGCTAGCGGAGGGTGTCTTCGGGCCGCCTGCTCCTGACGGTTGGATCTGGCGGCCGAAGCGCAATTCTGACCAGAAGCGCGGCCCGCGCCGCGATCAGAGAGGCCAGCGAGGGAAAGCCACGATAAAGCGTTCTGGTAAGACCGGGGGCGTAAGCCAAGGCGATGGCAAGGGCCGCGGCACCAAAGGTTCCAAGCCGCGCCGCGACAAAGGGCAAGGCCGGCGAGCCGACAGGAAAGTCGACACCGGCCCCGCCCGCGCGCGCGGCGCGTTTGACGGTCTCGCTGATCTGCTTGGGAATTGAGCCAAGCGGATGACCGCCGATAATGAGAGCAAGGAAACAATGCGGCTCGATCAGCTGCTTGTTTTCCTGCGCTTTGCCAAGACGCGCTCGGTGGCGCGCGCGATGATCGAAAGCGGGCGAATGCGTCTCAACTCAAGCCGCATCACCAAGATTAGCCACGATGTTGCCGTTGGCGATGTCCTGACCTTTGCTCTTCGCGGAGAAGTTTGCGTAGCCCTGATAGAGCAGCTGCCGCAGCGGCGCCTCTCTGCCAAGGATGCCAGCAAGGCGTGGACGCAGCTTGGATCAAGGATTTGAGCAAGGATGCACCAAATTAAGGGTCCGCAAACAATTCCTATCCCATTGGAACCTTGACCCTTAGGGCGAAATCGCCATAGCAGGCCCGCTAACGTAACCTCTCCAACCTGAGATTCTCACCAATGACCTATGTCGTCACCGAAGACTGCATCAAATGCAAATACACTGATTGTGTAGAAGTGTGTCCGGTCGACTGTTTCTACGAAGGTGAAAACATGCTGGTGATCAATCCCAGCGAGTGCATCGATTGCGGCGTGTGCGAACCCGAATGCCCCGCCGAAGCGATTCTGCCCGACACCGAAGATGGGTTGGAGAAATGGCTTGAGCTGAACACCAAATACTCGGCATCATGGCCAAACATAACCAGCCAGAAAGATCCGCCCGAAGATGCGGATGATCATAAGGATGAACCGGGCAAGTTTGAGAAATACTTCAACCCGGAGCCCGGAGAAGGCGACTAAGCGGTCAACAGGGCAGACATCTTGAGGCTCCTTTTTGGAGCCTCAGCGAGCGCATAGAACGGCATTCCAACCAGCGACTCGCAATTTTGTTACGGCTGTGTTATATATTAAGCCAACCGCGCAGGTAGAATGAAACATCAGACCTGCGCTGGCGATGATAATTAGGAAGGCCACCACACAGCAGCAACTTATCGGATGACCGCCCGAACGGCCCTTGCGCTTCGATTGAGTGCTCAGGCCGCTAGGATAGATTGTTCGTTTCGTGTGCGCTGCTGAGGCCGCAGAAAGGACTACGCATGGCAAGCAATGCGACCGCCTTCACCGTTGGTGATTATGTTGTCTATCCCAAGCACGGTGTTGGCCGTGTGACCGAAATCCAGAACGAAGAGATCGCTGGCATGCAGCTCGAACTCTACGTTCTGCGGTTTGAAAAAGAGCGCATGACCCTGCGTGTTCCGATCAACAAGGTTGAGTCGATTGGCATGCGCAAGTTGTCATCGGACAAAACTCTCAAGGAGGCGATGGACACACTCAAGGGCAAGCCGAAGGTGAAGCGCACCATGTGGTCGCGCCGCGCGCAGGAATATGAAGCCAAGATCAATTCTGGCGAGATCGTGCTGATCGCCGAAGTGACGCGCGACCTGTTCCGTCCGGATGATCAGCCTGAGCAGAGCTATTCTGAGCGGCAGATCTTCGAAGCCGCTTCTAGCCGTCTTGCTCGCGAGCTGGCTGCGATGGAAGAAACCGATGAACCGACCGCGCTTGAGAAGATTCTCGAGGTCCTGCGCGAGCATGCTCCGCAATATTACGACAATGACGACGAAGACTCATAAGTCGCCTCGTCGATAGTCACGCGCATCAAGGCCGCCCCATCAGTTGGGCGGCCTTTTTTGTTTGCCCAGACGCTGCATTGACTCTTCGCTTGAACCGTGTTGCTTGGTGTCTTATATCACCAACACACATAGTTGAGGTGGAGAAGAGACTAATGATCAGCAAACTGGCCAAACAAGCCGCACCGATCGCGGTTCTGGCATTAGGTGTCGGTCTGGCCGGCTGTTCTTATTCGGTTGAGTGGGATGAAGTATCAGGGGTTCCCTTGAGCGAATTCGACCAATCCGGTGAAGCGCCTGAAGGAATCAAGCTCGCAGGCCCAGACCAAGTCGTCATTACTGATGGCGATTCACTGTCGATCACACTGGACGGTGACAGTGCGGCCGGAGAAGCGCTCCGCTTTGATCGTTCCGGTAATGAGCTGACAATCGCGCGTGACCAGGAAGCCTATGATGGCAGCGCAAGGGCTGTCGTGCGCATCGCCATGCCTGCGCCGTCGGGTCTTACCATCGCAGGGAGCGGAGAAATCGAAAGCTCAGCCATGGCCAGCGAAGCAGAGATCGAAATCGCCGGCTCCGGAACCATCATCGTCACCGAGATTGACGCAGACCTGCTCGACCTCGACATCGCTGGCTCGGGCAGTGTCACTGCGGCTGGGTCGGCAGAGCGCCTTGACATTGACATTGCCGGTGCCGGGAATGTGAGGCTGAGCGAGCTTACAGCGGATGATGTTAAGATCGACATTGCCGGATCGGGCAATGTGCGGTTGGCATCGAACGGCATCGTCGATGCCGATATTGCAGGTTCGGGCAACATTCTTGTCACCGGCTCTGCGCAGTGTTCGCTCAGCAGTGCGGGATCGGGCACCCTCACTTGCCAGCCAGCCGACGCGGATTGAATCGCATTACCCCCGGTCGAACAAGCCCTATGGGGCTGCCGCCCTGCGCAGCCGGTCGTTGATCGCCCTGCCAGCCTCGCCGCCCGGTATAGGTGCAACCGCAATTCCTGGCTTGGGCGAGGCAGCCGCTTTGTGGAGGCAATCATAAAGCCCAGCTGCAGCTTCGTTGAGATCGCCTGATTCCGAAAGATTGCAGTCGCCTGATTGAGAACCAAAACCGATCAAGAATTCGTCTTGCGCAACTTCGAGAGCGTTGAGGCGCACGGGCTTGCCTGGCGAATAGTGGCGCGCGAGTTGGCCCGGAGCCTCAATAGTACCGAACTCAGCCTTTTGCGCCGGGCCCAACACCGCCTCCAGCCGCTCAAGTGTGATTGGCCCGGGGCGCAGAAGCGACCATCCGCCACCTTCACGCAGAGCAACAATCGTCGATTCCAGACCGGACTCGCTTGGCCCACCATCGAGGATCAAGGGGCACTTTCCCCCTAGCGACGTCATGACGTGATCGACCCTGGTCGGACTGATATGCTCGCTGCGATTGGCCGAAGGAGCGGCCAGCGGAAGACCAATTTCATCCAAGATTGAGCGCATAACGGGATGGGCGGGCTGGCGCACCGCTATCGTCGGTAACCCAGCACTCACAGCAGTGGCAATCGGAGCGTCCGTTCGCAATGGAAGCACCAAGGTCAGTGGTCCCGGCCAGAACCGCGCAGCCAAATCGCGCGACCGCTCGTCAAACACGGCTAGTGTTTCGGCCTGCGCGAGGTCACGCACATGAACAATCAGTGGATTGAAATCTGGACGGCCCTTGGCAGCGTATATCCTGGCGACGGCTTCGGCTTGGTCGGCTCTTGCGGCAAGGCCATAGACCGTTTCTGTCGGAACCGCGACCAGATCGCCAGCGCGCAACGCCTGCACCGCGCGCGCGATCCCCTCACTGTCGGGAGGGAGCACTTCCGTAACGTTCTTGCCCGTCATGCCTCGGCGCTATATCTGACAGGGCGACTTGCCAAGGCCGTTTGGTCAAAGATGAGGATTTGATACGTGACACCCTTTACCCCACCGACCCAGGACCAGCTGCTCGCGATCCGCGTCAATGCCGGGATTGAAGAGCTCGCCAGTTCTGACACCTTCGCTCACGCAGAAGCTGACCTGGTCGAAGCAATCGTGGAAGGGGTTGGCCAGTTTGCCGCTGGAGAATTCGCGCCGCTCAACCGTGTCGGCGACCTCGAAGGCGCTAAACTGGAAAACGGCGTAGTTCGGCTGCCCGACGGCTTCGCCGAGGCCTATCAGGGCTATGTTGAGCAAGGCTGGAACGCGATTGCCAGTCCCGAAGATCATGGTGGGCAAGGTCTGCCCTTTACCCTCGCCTGCAATGTGCTCGAGAATCTTGGTTCGGCCAATATGGCTTTCTCATTGCTGCCTATGCTTTCAGTCGGTGCGATCGAGGCTCTGGCGCACCATGGCAGCGAGCAGCAGCAGGCAACCTATCTTCCCAACCTCGTCAGCGGAAAGTGGTCGGGCACGATGAACCTGACCGAACCTGCCGCGGGCAGTGATGTCGGCGCACTGCGTTCGACTGCCGAGGCGATCACCGAAGGTGAGCATGCTGGCAAATACAAGATTGCTGGACAGAAGATCTATATCACCTGGGGTGATCACACTCTGGCCGAGAATATCATCCACCTCGTCCTTGCCCGTCTTCCCGACGCACCCGAGGGGTCGCGCGGCATCTCGCTTTTCGTGGTCCCCAAATATCACGTGAACGCTGACGGTTCTCTGGGTCCGCACAATGATCTGCGTCCGGTCAGCCTCGAGCACAAGCTCGGCATTCACGCTTCGCCGACTTGTGTGATGAGCTATGGCGACAATGGCGAGTGCATTGGTGAGCTGGTCGGGGCGGAGAATCGCGGGCTCGCGGCCATGTTCACTATGATGAACAATGCGCGGATCAATGTCGGCAACCAGGGCACGCAGATTGCCGAGCGCGCCACGCAGCAGGCGCTCGCCTATGCCAGCGACCGCGTGCAATCGGCGCGCGCAGGTTCTCCTGACAAGAACCCCGTGGCGATTATCGAGCACCCCGATGTGCGGCGAATGCTGTGGCGGATGAAGGCGCTGACCGAGGGTTCGCGCGCACTGCTCTATTATTGTGCTGGCCAGGTCGATCGCGGAACCGTCGGCGATGAACAGGCCAAAACCCGCGCCGAGATCCTTGTCCCGCTGCTTAAGGCATGGGGCACGGACATTGGCGTCGAAGTCGCAGGGATCGGCGTTCAGATCCATGGCGGAATGGGTTTTGTGGAGGAAACCGGCGCGGCGCAGCATTGGCGCGATGCGCGTATTGCCCCGATCTACGAAGGCACCAATGGGATTCAGGCCGCTGACTTGGTGACTCGCAAGCTTGGACTCGATGGCGGTGAAGCCATGATAGCACTGTTCGAAGAGATTGCCCGGGACGCGAGCGAAGAAACAGGGCTCGCTGCGCTAGCCAAGGATTGTGCTGGTATCGCACGCTGGATGCGCGATGAGGCAAGCCTCGACGATCGCCTCGCTGGGAGTGTCCCGTTCTGCACTATGGCTGCGGTCGCGGTCGCGGGATGGCAAATGATGCGCCAAGCGAAGGCGGTCGCGGCAGGTGAAGCCCCGGCATTGGCTGAAACCAAGCCGATTTCGACCCGCTTTTTCCTCGACCGCATCGTGCCAGAAGCCGCTGGCCTAAAGGCGAGCGCGACGGAAGGCTCGGATCTGCTCTACACCCTACCCTCCGACCGGCTTGCGGGGTGAGCGAGCAGGACCCCCTAAAACGGATAGCGGACGCGCTTGAACGGCTCACGCCAGATCAGCCCAAAAGCATCGATTGGACCGCTCAACCGGCCTATCTTTGGACTGGCGATGATGCGCGCATCGTAGAGAGTCTCGACACGACGCCGCTTGCGACCCTGCGGGGAATAGAGGCTCAGAAACAAGCGGTGAGCGAGAATATTGCTCGGCTTGCATCGGGTGCCGCCGCCCACGACATGTTGCTTTGGGGCACCCGAGGGATGGGGAAATCCGCGCTCGTGCGGGCCGCTGTGCAAGAGCTCCAAGCGGAGCGGTCCGATGCAATCGCTTTGGTTCAGCTTGCTCCGGGTGCTGCCGCGAGCTTTGCTGACCTGATCGAGCAGCTTTCCAACGTCGATCGCGCCTTCCTTCTTTTTCTCGACGATCTCGCCTTTGGTGCGACGGAGAGCCAGGATATGCTGGCTTTGAGGAGCCTTCTTGATGGCTCAGTCATCAGCCGGCCAGGGCATATTAGGCTTGCGGTGACCTCAAACCGTCGCGCCATTGTTTTGCGCGAAGAGCAGGAGAATGCTCCGCTGCATGAGCGCGACGAACGTGACAACGCTCTGGCGCTGGCGGACCGCTTTGGTCTGACCCTTGGCTTTCACCCCTGCGACCGCGAGACCTATCTCGAAATTCTCACCGCCTACACCCAACCTTTGGGCCTGGCGGTGGATGAGGAGGAGGCGCTCGCTTGGGCCATCGCACGCGGCAATCGGTCGGGCCGGACGGCCTTTCAGTTTGCGTGCGAATTGGCGGGGCGCGCGGGCCAGTCCCTCTAGGACTCTTGCTCTAAAGGGTCATTCTGATGCTGAACGGCGCAGAAAGTCTTCCTCAAAACTCGCACGTGGATCGACCAATTCTCCACGCGGCTCGAGAGGCGCCCCGGTTAGCCGGTCAATTCCATTACCGGGCAAAGCATCAGGTGACAGCGTGCGCCAAATGATCCCCGCTGTGTCGTCGGAAACAAGCAGCGAGCCATCACCCGCCCACTCGACCCATGTCGGACGGCCCTTTGTGGTGCCATCATCGTTGAGGAACCCTGTAAGCACGGGCACTGGTAAGCCAGTTGGTCTTCCGCGTTCGTCAAAAGCGACATAGACGACGTCGTAGCCGGATGGCGGCTTGCGATTCCATGATCCATGGCGCGCGATGAAAGCGCCGCTTGCCATGTTTTCTCCCATGCGGTGCCCTTCCGCGGTGAACACCAGACCCAAAGCCGCCACATGGGGCCCAAGCGCATATTCGGGATTGCGTGTGTATTCGATCAAGAAGCGTGGGCGCGGTGCTTCGACACGTCGATCGATATTTTCGCCGTAATAGACCCACGGCCAGCCATATTGTGCGCCAATCGGAACATTGGTCAGATAGTCTGGCACAAGGTCCGATCCCAACATGTCGCGCTCATTCACGGTCGTCCAAAGTTCACCCGACCACGGGCTGAAATCGAGACCGTTGGGATTGCGAAGACCACCGGCAAAAGGGCGATAGGATCCAGTTTCCAGCGTGTATTCCCAGATCATTGCGCGGCCCTCTTCAACCGCCATGCCAGATTCGCCAATATTGCTGACCGATCCAACCGCTATGTAGAGCCGGTCACCATCGGGATGGACCTCCATATTGCGCATCCAATGGCCACCGCCAGCAGGAAGATCCATCAGCTTGGTGGGGTTCCCAGTGACCGCTTCGCTGCCTAGCTCATAGTCCCACGCAAGCACCGCATCGTGGTTCGCAACATAAAGCGTGCCGTCATGCCAGCTCATCCCTGAGGGAGAATCGAGACCTTCACTCAACAGAGTCTGCTGCACCTCAGCCACGCCATCGCCATCCGCATCGCGCAGCAGGACAATTTGGTTTGGAGATTCGCCAGAGGCTCCCGCTTCACTGAATAAGAAGCTCGCCACCCAACCACGAATAGTCGCCATGAAACCCTCGTCGCGCTCCTCGCTTGCTGGCGCGCGGGTGAGTGTGACCAGAACATCTCCATTTGGCAGCGCATAAAGCACACGCGGGTGGTCGAGCCCCTCGGCAAAGCGACTGACGGTGAGACCCTCAGCTGCCTGAGGTACCTGGCCCTCTTCCCAGCCGACCGGCTTGGCGATCTGAACCGTAGGGAAGCTCTCCGGGCTAGGCTCTGCCAAATCAGGCTCGGTGCCTGCCACTTCGTCGACGGTCAGTTCGGCGGTGTGGCCGCGTGAGAGACAATACAGCCCTGCCGCCCCCACGATCAGGAAAATGAGGACAAAGATTGCGAGCTTGCGAAGAATTCCCATTTCAGCGACTTAGGTCAGCCAGTTGGTGGCGACAAGTTCTCAATAGCTGCGAAAGTGCACTCAAAGGCCCTTCATGTTCGATTTCAAGCCCGACCCTGACCTCGACCCGAGCGAATTGTACCGCCAGCTAGCCGAAGCCGCGGACGCCTTGACTGCAGATGAGCCTGACCCCGTGGCCAATATGGCCAATGTCGCAGCGCTTTTGTGGGAGTTCATGTCCGACCTCAATTGGGCTGGCTTTTACCGCGTCGGTGAGGCGAAGACCGGCCAGGATGGTGCGGCCAAGGAGCTTGTGCTTGGACCGTTTGTTGGTCGCCCGGCTTGTATCCGTATTCCTTTGGGTGTTGGTGTGTGCGGTGCCGCGGCCAAGGAGGGTACAACCCAGTTGGTCGAAGACGTCCATGCCTTTCCCGGCCATATTGCTTGCGATGCGGCGAGCCAGTCCGAATTGGTCGTTCCGGTAATGCGCAATGGACAAGTGATCGCAGTGATTGATCTCGACAGCCCCTCTCCCGCTCGCTTTACGAAGGCGGATGCACGCGGTGTTGAGCAGCTGGCAGCGCTGCTTTCGGCACGCATCTGATCGGGTGTCGCACTCCGACCACCCGCAATCGCCCCGAAACGAGACATCACTCTCGCGCTGCTTGGCTCCCGGTATGTAGGGCTGGTAAACAAAAAGCTAACCAGTTTCCTGTGGCTCGCGTGAGGGTGAGTCGCGGCAAGGCATTCCGCCAGACAATTCGGGGGTCCACAAACCATGACGTTCAAGCCAGTCTCCGCTCTCTCAAAGTCCGGTCTTGGGGCAATTGGCGTTGCAGCAGCCGCGCTGTTCGCGCCGCAAGCCGCCGGCGCTCAGGTTGCGATTGAGACATTGCCCCCCGAATATCAAACCGGACCGGCAGTGGCGGATTATTCCGAGACGGTCGTCGATGTGGACGGGGTTGAGACGATCACCCGCACACGGCGTATCGAGCGGACAACCTCGCTCCCGGCAGACTATGCTGAATACCAAGTGCAGGGCGGTCCAGCCTATCCGGTTCCTTATGCCTATCCAAACGCTACAGCGTATGGCTACGCGCCGGCAGCCAGCATCTTCTCGCCCGAGCAATGGATTGCCGAGTGTGAAGACCGCACAAATGGTCGTGACGATCGCGAGAAAGGTGGGATCATCGGTGGACTGCTCGGCGCAATCACCGGGGGAATTATCGGCAATCGCGTCGCGGACGGCGACCGTCTTGCTGGCACGCTGATCGGTGTTGGAACCGGGGGCATCGCGGGAGTTCTACTTGGCAACCTGATCGGCGGTGGCCGCAATGATCGTGGCGACTACGATTGTGAGGCAGCACTCGACAGCTACCTATCACAATATGGCTATCCTGGCGCAGCTCCTGTCGCGCGAATTGCCTCGCGTTCCATCCCAGCACCTGCCTATCCCGCATATGCTCCTCCGCCTGCCTACGGATATGGGTACGGCTACGCGCCTTCCTATTCCTACTCTTACGCGCCACCGCAGCAAGTGGTCTATGTTCCCATCCGCTATGAGCAGCGCCAACGCGTGATTGTGCGCGAAACAGTGCGTGAGGAGATGGTTCCGGTTGAGCGCGCGCGCTTGATCCCAGAACAAAGTCCGGTGGAAGTTGAGCCCGCGCCAGCATCGGCAGCTGAGCCGCGCTACATCAAGAATAACTGAGCTCTCGCGCCAACAAGGGGTCTGGAAAGGCGTTATTGAACGCCCTGTGATTGTGCAGGTTGCGGTCGCACAGCGGCGATCCTTGGTGCTTCCACGACCGGATTATCTTCCGGCTCCTCGTTGGGGGTGAGGCTTACGGTGCCATAGCGCACAACATCCTCATTCTGATCAAGAGTGAAGGTCTGGCGGCCATCGCTGAAGTTCAGCAGGCGCGACACTTCAAGCCGTGCCGCTGCTTCCTCCGCAACTTGCAGGCGGTATTCGCCATAGGGAACGCGCTGGAAAAGGAAGAATCCGTCAAACTCGCTGACGGCCTCGGCCGCGACAGCCCCACGAGCATCGACAAGCTCAAGCTTCACGCCTGGCTGCTCAATCCCCGAGACATTGCGCAAGGTCCCTTCAACTTCACCCGTGGGTGAAATCGCGAGCTCGAGCTGAGCGATCACTCCGGGACGCGGAGTGATCACGATTCCTGCGACCGAAGGCGCAAGGAACGGATCTTCGAGTGAGCTTTCGTCAATGCCCACCAGCACTGGTCGGAACGGACGCAGGTCATCAACAATGGCACGGCCATTATCACCGGTCACTGCGTCAGTCGTTCGCAAGCCCGCCTCAACCATCACATTAGGTAGGACTTCCTCACCCATATCACGCCGGTTGTTGCCGTTGTCGTCGCGATAGACTGTCACCGCGGCCTGGCCACTGCGAGCGAGTTTGTTGTTGGTCACACGTATCCCGCCAGAAACCGGGTCTGGGCCGAGGCTAAACGCAAGCTGGACCGCCGCCCCGACCCCGCCGTGCGAAGTTACGAATGCGTCGCCCCGCAAGGAGAACTCCTCAAAGCGGTGGGTGTAGCCGGCTGTCAGACGAAACTCGTCGATACTGGTGGTGTAAGTGAGCTCCCCCTGCAGTTCTGCATCATCGCCAATATCGGTATCGACCCTTACGGTTGCGTTCTCCAGGCCTTGATCAGGGCCCGAAGCGAGGAAGGTCGCATTTCCGCGCACCCGGAAGTCCTTGAACCGGGCATTGGCAAGCAATCTCAGTCGCGTGTCTTTACTCGCGCGGATCAATCGCCCCTCAGTGCGTTGCTGATGGCTCAGTTGCGCGCTCAACGCAAAGCGCCCAGCCGTCGCCGAGGTCGTCATTAGGAATTCGTTAACCTCTGACCCGTCTCTGAGCTTAGAATGAGAGATAACACCCTGAATAGGAAGCGAAATCTTGCCTAGGCTGAGAGATGTATCGAAGTTAAAGCCGGCGCGGTAGTCAAGCTCACCCTCCGTGAACTCGCTGGAGAAGTTTCCAAATGTCACTAGCCCATTTGCACCGAAATTGAAGCGCCCCACGCGCCCAAGCGCGTTCACTTCGAGCGCCGAACCGGCGCCGAATTCATGTGCGGCTGTCAATTCCACCTGCATCGCCCCAAATGAACGCATGACGGCACCCTCCGCATAGCGGCGGCGTTTGCCATTGAGGACAAGGCTCTGTGCGGCGATCGCGGCGCTGGTCCTCTCATCAAGGCCTCGCTCGACCCCGACACCCCAGCGCCAACCCTGTGGCCCGTCCCTGATCCCGCTACCTAGTTCGATCAGATCACGATCGTCCTGCACCACGCCAGCCCAGTAATAGGTCCGTCCGGGCTCAATCTGGTTGAACCCGACCGGCACCGAGGTCTTGTCGCGCCGGATCTGCCCTTGCGGTCCATAGATCACGACTTCGAGGTCATTACGGCCGAAAAACAGCTCAACATCGATGAATTCGTAGCGCCCGTCGCCGCGATCGTCCTGGAAGGCGAGCAGCTGACCGTTCCGATAGAGCTCAGCGTCCCATCCCGCCGGAAGCACCCCGCGCAACGTGGTGGTTGAGAAGCGCGATTCCTGGCCGATCGGACGGTTGCTGACAAACGCACCTCGCCCAATCGCAGTTTGCGCGATCAGACGGCCTGGAAGTGTCTCCACATCACCGATTGCGGCCTGCGTGGCCTTGAGTGGCCCAAGTAAATTACCCTCAGGATCGTTGCGATAGGCGCGGAAGCGCACATTCTGAGGTTTTAGCTGCTCATCAGTCGCGATGCGCGCGAAGTAGCTTGATCCAAGCGCCTCACCGGCAGCGTAGAGCTCCACACGCCCATCAAGGCCGCTGCGCCCCCCTTCTCCAGTGCGTATGCCTGCTTGAGCGACCACATCAACGGATGGCGTTCGCCAAGGCTTGTACTCCATATTGGCGTTCGGATAGTTTGATAGGTCGAAGCTGGACGGCCTGGAACGAAGTCGCGCGGCGCGACTTCTGCGTTCGATCGCCTGCATGAAGGGCAATTCCCGATCAGATTCCAGGCGGACGAGTGCATTATAAAGATCAGGTGTGAAGCTAATCCCGAACCAGCGTGACAGCGCGTCAGTGTCGACGCACCAGCCCTCCGGCGTGTCATAAATGTCGGCTGCCACCGGCGCGCGATCAATGTTCATGTTTTGTACTGTATCAGTATCGCGATCGAGGGTGAAACTTTGATCTTCGGCAAACAGCCAGCCAGTTGCGCGGCGCGACTTTTTGTCTATCCGAATTGGTAAGTCGAGCGACTGGATCACATCCGCAAGATCGAGGCAAATACCGCGATCTGTTTGATAACCGCGCACGTCATAGGTCAGTTTGTAGTTCTGTATAACCAGCTGAAGAAACAGGAAATCATCATCATTGGCTTGCCAGTCCGGAATCGGCATGGCCTGCGCCGTAGAAGCATCGGTGTTCTGCGCAAGAGTGGGCGCTGCGCTCGAAAACGCACCAAGCGCCACTGCGATACCCGCAGCGGCGCTCAATGTTCGATGGCGCAGCCTAATCATGGTCTTTGGTCCGGGCGCTATCCGGGATCCTATCCAACCATGGTGTCGATCGCGGCAATCAAGCGGCCGCCAGCGTCGGGCATCTCTCGATACTCAATCCGCACTTGACCGCGTAGGATCTCCAACTGCTCCGGGGTCAGGCGAATGCGGACTTGCCGCTCGTTCACTTCGGGATAAACTGCAAGACCACGCAGTTCGATAAGGGGCTCATCCGCGCCAGGCTTGATCACCCGAAGCATCCCGTAAGTCGAACTGTCGCCCGACCGGTTGATCGAAAGAGCAAGTTCGGGGCCATCTGCGCTCTGAACAAGCATTGGATCAGACAGCGCGACCTGCGCTTCAACCCGACCGTGGCGCACAATGATCGGAATGGTTACTCCGTAGATAGGGATCAGCTCGATCGAGATGTTCTCGGCCGGTTGGTCGCTGGCAGTCACGGCCCGCGGGCGCGGGATTGCTTTGAACGACATGTGGACCCGGTATTCGCCATCCTCAAGATCAGCTCCTGGGCGCGCGGCGAGGCGGATCGCCTGAGGTTGACCCGGTGGCAGAGTGATCCGGCGCGGGGCGTAACGAATCATGCCGAGCGCGGCTTCTTCATTGCTGTTTGCATCGCTCCGCTCGACTGGCGCAAGGCGGCCATTTTCCAGCATCCGGCGCAGTTCGAGCCCAATGCGATAAGTCGCCTCTTCTGAGCCAATATTGCTCAGGATAACTTCTGTGCCGCGCGATCCGTCAAGGATCACCCTGGTTGGTGCAACCAGAAGGTCACCCTGCGCCTGAGCAGGCGTGGCGATTGCGGCGCTGGAAAAAGCCAGCGCGACCGCGCTCGCTTTGGCAAGATTCGTGATATTTTTGAGGCGCATATGCCCGTTCACTCCCTGAAGCGGAGGCGAGGTTGACCCCGCAGACCCGCGTGCTTTCACGGAGTGTGGTAAGCAAATAGGGTTAAAATCAGTTAAACGATCGTTGGTCTGATCATCCCGCTTTTCCCTCTGGCAGAATTAGAAAACCGCGCCCCCCGATGGGAGGGCGCGGCTTGTAAATCCGTTGAGTCTCAGCCGCCTGTTGGCGCGAAACTCGCCAAAAATTACTGATAGTTTACAGTGATCTCGAAAGTGGTCGTGTAAGCACCCTCGATTTCACTGCCATCAAGCGTCAGTCGGCCGCCAATGTCGAAATCGGCGGTTCCACCGGTGAGCGTCACAGTCCCTGAGCTTTGCGTAAAGTCATCGAGATCGATGTTGTGCTCAGGCGCAGCACTCGCGGCGAAGCCGGTGTGGCGCAGTTCACCGTCAACAGGTGGGAGATTGACTTCTACAACGCGCCCGTCAGAGCCATCGACAGTGAAGTTGGCAGGCGTCGACGTACCCGAGCAGATCACGTCGCCAGCGCAGGCAGCTGTTGCAAGCGGAGCAGCGGCGATGGTCACCGTACCCGCGCCATCAACAACCAGCGTGCCGAAATCGAGAGCGCTGTTATTGGTCAGCAAAAGCGCTTCGAGAATTTCTGCGTTTGCGTCGGCGGTTGCACTCTGAGCCTGAGCAGCAGATCCCATCCCCAAAGCGGCGAACATAGCGACGCCAGCTGCGCCGATACGAAATTTCTTGGTCATTAGTGGTCCTTCCAAGCATTTTTCCCGGTGCAAACATGATGGTTTGATTGTGCGACCGAATCGCCCCCGCCACCACGCTTGCCGAACGGGTTTGTGCCCGCTCGCCAGACCTACGTAGAATTGCCGGGTTCTCGCTTCGTTTGCAGGTAGGGTTAACGGTGGAGTAGGAAATGGCGAGGATGGACAAAAAAACCCCGGAAAACCGGGGTTTCATAACGCTTACCGAGTGGAAAAAGCCTTTAGAAATCTCCACCTGTCAGGCGCTGACAAAGCATGTCCAGCTGGTCTAGCGAACCATATTTGATCGTAACAGCGCCAGAGCGAGGATCGGAATCGGCCTTGATTCGGACGTTGAGCCCCAGAAACTCTTCCAAATGGCGCTGCACCGCTACGATGTCGGCATCCTCATGGGTTGTGCTGGGAAGCGGTGCCGGCGTATCGCTCTTCACGCCCTTGGCTATCTTTCGGACCAGCTTTTCAATCTCGCGCACTGAAAGATTGTCATTCACCGCTTGTCGCGCGAGACTCGCTGCGTCCTCTTGGCCAATCAGAGCGCGTGCGTGCCCCATGGAGAGACGCCCTTTTTCAACCAGGTCAAGCACAACCTCGGGCAACCCCAGCAAGCGCTGGAGATTGGCAACATGGCTGCGCGACTTCTCAACCATTCGGGCGATTTCTGCCTGAGTCATACCCTCTTCGTCGCTAAGCCTCTGATAAGCCCGGGCTTCTTCGACTGGATTGAGATCTTCACGTTGCAAATTCTCAATCAGAGCGAGCGCCATCACTTCTCGTTCGGAGAGCTCACGGACAAGCGCCGGAATCTCGTGCAGTCGCGCTTTCTGCGCGGCGCGCCAACGCCGCTCACCAGCAACCAGTTGATATCGCCCCTCGCCATGTGGGCGCACGATAATGGGTTGGATCACTCCGCGAGTGGCAATCGAAGCGGCCAATTCATCGAGCGCAGCTTCATCGAAGTGCTTGCGTGGGTTACCGGGCAGCGGCTCAATCCTGGCCACCTGAAGAGATTGCAGCGGCGAATCGGATGGTTTTGCGCCGGAAGAGCCTTTGCCCTCAGCGGTGCCCCCTTCACTCTGCACCAGTGGCTCTTCGCGCTGGGTTTCCCCCATAAGCGCGCCAAGGCCCTTGCCCAACTTCTTCTTCCGGTCAGCAGGGCTGCGCTGTGGCACGGAAAAGCGGATCGGATCGGACGACTTGCTCATGCGGCCTGCCTTTCTGCCGGGAAGCGACCAATTAGCTCGCGTGCGAGGGCAATATAAGCGCGGCTGCCAACACAGGAGTGGTCATATACAAGTGCCGGCAATCCATGGCTGGGTGCCTCAGACAAACGGACATTGCGCGGAATAACCGTCTCGAATACCAAATTACCCAAACAATCACGCACATCGTCCGCCACCTGATCGGTTAGACGATTGCGGCGATCAAACATCGTCAGCGCCACGCCAATAATGTTGAGAGATGGGTTGAAGCGCTGCTGAACCCGCTCAACAGTCTGTAAGAGCTGACTTAAACCCTCCAAAGCGAAGAACTCGCACTGAAGCGGCACGAGCAAAGTATCCGCGGCACATAGGGCGTTTAGCGTCAACAGACCCAGAGAAGGAGGGCAATCAATAAAGCAAATGTCGTGGCCCTTGTGGTTTTCCAACGCACCGCGCAGACGCGCTGTACGCTCTTCGACCGAAACCAATTCAACCTCGGCGCCACTCAGATCGACGGTGGCAGGAACGATATCGAGCCCGGGAATGCTTGTACCCACCGCTGCCTGGGCAAGCGGCACTTCGTCGACAAGCAAATCATAGCTTGAGACTTCGCGCTGAGAGGAATCCACACCCAAACCTGTTGACGCGTTCCCCTGCGGGTCGAGATCGATAAGAAGAGTGCTCCACCCAGTCGCAGCCATGGCGGTTGCCATGTTGATTGCGGTGGTGGTCTTACCCACGCCGCCTTTCTGGTTTGCAATTGCTATAGTCAACATGGCGTTACTCTCGCTTTGCCAGGCGGCCAGACATCGGTCGCCAGAGCTATTTGCTCACGATGATACCAGCTTCGTCGTCGGTCAACGAATGTTTCACGTGAAACATGCGCCGAATCGAAGCTTTCATCTCCAACAATTCGTGCTCCGCGGAGCGCCCCTTGGGCAAGAGGTAGCGGGTCTGCTTTGTGGAGAAGGGTGCGGATAAGCGGAGGAGTTTTTCCAATGGAGCGAAGGCGCGTGCCGAAATGACCCAGCTTTCGAACGGACTAACGCGTTCCAAACGTTCACCATGGATGGTGCAATTTGTCAGACCCAATTTTTCCACGCAGGACTCAAGGAACTCGACACGTCGCCCGCGCGATTCCACTAGAACCACTGGAATTGCAGGGCAAAGAGCTGCAATCACCAATCCTGGTAGACCGGGGCCAGAGCCCAGGTCCAGCCAAGGGCCAGAGGTTCCATTTGCATATGTTTCACGTGGAACGTGCTCAAGCAGTTGAGCACTGTCGGCAATATGTCGCTCCCACAAGTGGACTTGCGACGGCTTGCTAATCAGATTCTGGTGCTGGTTCTCATTGATCAGCAGGTCAGCATATAGCTCAAGGCGCTCCCCCGCCTGTTCATCACCCCAATCAAGCGCATAGGCGCGAGCATCATCCTCCCCCCTGATCCTACGTCGCTGGTTCACGCCGCGTATTGACCCGACTGTTGGTTGGTCTGTTGCCACCTGCGCGCATGAACAAGGAGTGCAGAAAGGGCTGCTGGAGTGATCCCCGGCACACGGCCTGCCGCGGCAAGGTTGGTGGGTGCGGCGGCGGCCAATCGCTCGACCATCTCGTTCGAAAGCCCAGGAACATCAGCGTAGGGAAAATCAGAAGAGAGTGGCAGTTCCTCACTTGCCCGCAGGTCGCGCAACTCCGCCTCCTGCCTCGCAAGATAAGGCGCATAGGTGGCATCTTCAGCCATTTCCTCAGCAAGCTGACGGTCCACCGAAAGTTCACCGTCAATCCAAGCAGCCAGTGTCTTGAGTGTGATCCCATCATGTTGCAGCCACTCTGCGACCGCCTTCTCCCCCGTATCACGGCGGACATTGACCCCATTATCAGCAAGTTCCCGCGAGTGAATCTTGGTGGCGAAGGTCTCGGCAATCCGAATGCGCGCGGTTTCTCTACGGGCGAACCAGTTTGAGCGCACCTCACCAATGCAACCAGCAGCAAGCCCCAAGGGTGTCAGCCGGGTCGACGCATTGTTAGCCCTTAGCCGCAGGCGATATTCGGCGCGCGATGTGAGCATGCGATACGGCTCGCTTACACCCTGAAGGGTAAGATCGTCGATCATCACCGCGATGTAGGAATTCGCCCGGTCGAGTGCTGGAGCCGATTTGCCCAGAGCCGCCGCAGCGGCCTCAAGACCAGCGACCAAACCTTGTGCCGCAGCCTCCTCATACCCAGTAGTGCCATTGATCTGGCCCGCGCAATAAAGACCTGGGATCGCCCTGAGCTGGAGGTCAGGGGTTAGAGCACGCGGATCGACGTGGTCATACTCTACCGCATAGCCCGGCACCTCCATCTCTACCGAGCCAAGACCTGGCATCGCGCGCAGCATATCGAGCTGAACGTCGACGGGAAGCGAGGTGCTGATCCCATTGGGATAGACCAAGTGAGTGTCGAGACCTTCTGGCTCGAGAAATACCTGGTGGCCGTCGCGATCTCCGAAACGGTGGATTTTGTCCTCGATAGAGGGGCAATAGCGCGGGCCAGCTGCATCGATCGCGCCCGAAAAGAGCGGTGAGCGATGGAGGTTGGCTCGAATTACGTCGTGCGACGCCAGCGTGGTTCGAGTAATGGCACAAGAGATCTGAGGGTTGACCCGGCGCTGGCTAAGCGGCGACATCGTCCAACCTTCACTGTCTGACGGCTGCACCTCGAGCTGCGACCAATCGATCGTACGCCCATCCAGCCTTGGCGGCGTACCGGTCTTCAACCGCGCCATGGGGAGTTCAGCGCTCCGCATTTGCTCGGCAAGACGTATCGCGGCGTTTTCTCCGATGCGCCCGCCTTCAAACCGCTCCTCACCCCGGAAGAGCACACCCCCCAAGAAGGTCCCTGTGCAAAGGATCACGCGTTCCGCATGAAGCTTGGTGCCGTCTGACAGTTCAAGTCCAGCCACCGCCTCGCCCGAAAGGATCAAGGCGGCAGCCTCGCCCTCAATCAGCGTCAAGTTGGCCTGTGCATGCACAATCTCCTGCACCTTGGCCTTGAAGCGCACTCGATCGGCCTGCACACGCGGACCCCATACAGCGCTTCCTTTGGAGCGGTTGAGCATGCGGTAATGAATCGCGCCCGCATCGGCCGCTCGACCCAGCACACCATCGAGTGCGTCCACCTCGCGCACCAAATGCCCCTTACCAAGGCCTCCGATCGCAGGATTGCAGCTCATCGCCCCAATTGCGTCGAGATCGAAGCTAACGAGCCCGGCACGCGCACCCATGCGCGCCGCCGCGCATGCCGCTTCCACACCGGCGTGTCCTCCACCGATCACCAAGACGTCAAAATCGTGCATGGAGCGCCAAATAGGGCCTCATACACCCATCGTCAAAGCTGTTTCACGTGAAACATCGCTGTCAGCAGCACCAGCGCCAGAAAATCTATTTGCCTATACAAAAACGCCCAAACAGCGTGTCGAGCATGTCTTCGGTTGTGGCTCGACCAATCAGACGATCAAAGGCAAGCCGCGCGCTCCGTAATTCTTCGCCCACTAGCAGTGGGTCGCTCCTGGCCTCGGCGCCCATCAAGGCGTCCAGCGCTTCACTCAAGCGTGCATGCTGGCGAGCATTGAGCGCCGCCTCACCCGGCTTGGGCAAACCAAGACGAGCAAACTCCACCAAGTCCTTTTTGAGGGCACCAATGCCCTCCCCCGTCAGCGCGGAAACCGCATGACGCGCCGAAGGTTTGGGCCGGTGATCCTCTGCATCGAGACGCGCTGAGATTTCCCAGGCGCCATCAGGGCCCCCTCCCTCACCGCCAAGCCAAAGCACGCAGTCTGCTTTCTTCAGCTCTAGGGTCGCACGCTCGATGCCAATCGCTTCGATTTCTTCAGCACCTCCCTGCCGGAGACCCGCAGTGTCAACAAAGGTGAAGGGAACACCAGTGATAGCAACGCTGCGTTCGATGACATCGCGTGTCGTGCCAGCGATAGGCGAAGTGATCGCCGCCTCACTTTCTGTCAAAGCGTTGAAAAGAGTAGATTTCCCACTGTTAGGAGAGCCTCCAAGCGCCACTCTGAATCCCTCCTTCAGCCGTTCGGAACGTGGGCGCCTACAATAATCCTCCAGTTCATCGGCCAAACCCCGCAAGTCCTCCGCAAAGCTCGCCGGCAAGGCATCGACGTCATCCTCGTCCGAAAAGTCCAATGCCGCCTCAACCAAGGCTGACAGCCTCAAGACCTCTGCCCGCCAAGCGACGACCTTGCCCGACAAGACGCCCTCGACGCTCGCGAGAGCAGCCATGCGTTGGAGCTCGGTTTCGGCTTCGAGCAGATCCGCGAGCCCCTCAGCTTCTGCCAAGTCAATGCGCCCATTGGCGAAGGCGCGACGGGTGAACTCGCCTTCCTGAGCAGGACGCAAGCCCTGCATGGCACTCAAGGCGTCAGAAACCCCGGCGAGCACCGCCCTACCCCCATGGCAATGCAGCTCAGCAAGATCTTCACCGGTCGCAGTGCGTGGACCAGGGAACCAGAGGACAAGCGCCTCGTCGAGCAAGTCGCCTCCGCCATCACGCAGTTGCGCGAGACTTGGCCGACGCGGTTCGATCATGCGGCCGACGAGCGCTTTCAAGGCCTCCCCGGCATTTGGTCCACTAATGCGGATCACCCCGATGGCCGCCGGGGGAGCACCACTCGAGAGGGCAAAGATCGTGGGAGCGGCGCTACTCATACTTGTAAATCACTGATATCTAGTGTGAAGCTGTCAGTCAGAGTCGCTCTTCGACTTGCCACCTGCAGCGCGCATACCACCCTCCATAAAGCTCTGAAACATCTTCATGCCCATCTGGCCCATCGGCGCGAGGGCGGCGGCGTATTGTTGCAGTTGATCAGGGCTGGAAACTCCCTTCATCGCGTTGGTGATGTTGTCGATATAGACGCTGTTGGCTTCAGTAACATCGGGTAGCCCCATAAACGCGCGCGCCTCTTCCGGGGTGCAATCGATCTCGATATTGACCTTCATGAGCTTGTTCCTCTCTCTGGCGCTTGCTGACTGTGAGATTTGGGTTTGGCCAATCTTGCCGGCAATGGCTAGGCCTAGCGCAGAAAAGCACGAATCATGATTCGAAAGGATTTGCCCCAAATGTCCGAGACAGTTTCGATCTCTACACTGGCCAATGACGCGCAGTTCGGCGCCTATCTTGCGCGCCCTGAGGGCCCCGCCAAGGCGGCAATCATTGTCATTCAAGAGATCTTCGGCGTGAACCCGGGTATCCAGCGGAAATGCGACAAACTTGCCGCAGAGGGTTACCTCGCTGTCGCGCCTGACTTATTCTGGCGATTGAAGCCAGGAATTGAGCTCGATCCCGATGTGGAGGCCGAATTCAACGAAGCGCTCGATTGGATGGGCAAATTTGATCAGGACACCGGGATCAATGACATTCAGGCCACCATCAACTTCATCCGCGAGAGCCAAGGCGTCGCACAGGTGGGTTGCGTGGGATATTGCCTGGGCGGAAGACTCGCATTCATGACCGCCGCGCGCACCGATGTGGACGCTTCGGTCGGCTATTACGGCGTTGGCATTGATGGCTTGCTTGGTGAAAAGGACGCGATTGCGAATCCGGTGATGCTCCACATCCCTACCGAAGACGGCTTCGTCGATGCCGCGACACAGGCTGCTATGCATGCCGGCCTCGACAATCACCCCAAAACGGTGCTGCACGATTACGAAGGTCTCGATCACGGCTTTGCAACCGAAGTGGGTCAACGGCGTGATGAGCAAGCTGCGACTCTTGCTGACAGCCGCACCTCTGCCTTTTTCGCCGAGCACCTCTCATGAGCTCTGCCGAAAAGGGCCTAGCCAACTGGCACCGCGTCATTGAGGGCGGCAGTAAGTCTGAAGACCTCGCCGAAATCATCCATGAAGAGGCGGTCTTCCACTCCCCCGTGGTCCACACTCCGCAAGAAGGACGCTCGATCACGGTCGCCTATCTCTCCGCCGCTGGGCAAACTCTCGGCAACCCCTCTTTCCGTTACTTGCGAGAAGTGGTCGACGGCGACACTGTGGTTCTTGAATTCCAAACTGAGGTGGAAGGTATTCAAGTCAACGGGATCGATATGATCACCTTTGACCTGGATGGATTGATCACCGATTTTAAGGTCATGGTGCGACCGTTGAAGGCAGTGAACAAGGTCTGGGAGATGATGGGACGGCAATTGGAGCGTCAGGCGTCAAAGCAAGCCTAGGACAAAATCAGCCCGTGCTTCGACAGAGGCATGTGGCAGTTCGATAAGTTCGTAACCGAATTCGCGCCACGCTTCACAGATGACCTGATCTCTTTCGACCGCTTGCTCCCAATTCTCGATCCGCTCTGTGTCTCGGCGATAGATTTCACGCCATGGCGGAGCATGGAAGATTGGGCCATCGTACACGTTCTCACGACATCCATTGGCGATAAGCGCGGGCATCTCGAGACCTTCGATCTTCAGAAAGCCGACAATATCGAGCAGCCCGCGGTCGTAAACTGTTACATCCGACCGCCCCTCGGCATCCATGAACTCCTCAATTTCAGCGGTATACATAGCCTGCGCAAAGTCCATTGGGCGCTTTGCTCGCATGTCCATGCCACCTGGCTGCTGAAGAATTGCTCGCGCAACTTCGGTGCTTGTCGGAAGGCCTCGGCGAGCAAGCTCCTTGACCAAACTGGTCTTGCCCACGCCGGGCCCTCCGCTGACCACCGCACGACGCAAATTGAGCGTAGGCACAGGGACTTACTGATTCATCGTGTCGAAGAAGTCCTCGTTAGTCTTGGAGTCCTTCATCTTGTCGAGCAGGAATTCCATCGCATCGACCGTACCCATCTGCATCAGGATACGGCGCAGGACCCACATTTTGGAGAGTTGGCCTTGCTCGACTAACAGCTCTTCCTTCCGGGTGCCAGACTTGCCGACATCGAGCGCCGGGAAGATGCGCTTGTCTGAAACCTTGCGATCGAGGACAATCTCCGAGTTACCGGTGCCCTTGAACTCTTCAAAGATCACCTCATCCATGCGGCTACCCGTGTCGATCAACGCGGTGGCGATGATAGAGAGCGATCCACCCTCCTCGATGTTCCGCGCCGCACCAAAGAACCGCTTGGGACGTTGCAAAGCGTTGGCATCCACACCGCCGGTCAGCACCTTGCCAGAACTTGGCACCACCGTGTTGTAAGCCCGGCCAAGACGCGTGATCGAGTCGAGCAGGATCACGACATCGTGCTTGTGCTCAACCAGACGCTTCGCCTTTTCGATAACCATTTCAGCGACTTGCACATGGCGATTGGCTGGCTCGTCAAAGGTTGAGGAGATCACCTCACCCTTCACACTGCGCTGCATGTCGGTGACTTCCTCAGGACGCTCATCGACGAGCAGGACCAACAGGAACACTTCAGGGTGATTGTCGGTGATCGCCTTTGCAATGTTCTGAAGCAGCACCGTTTTACCAGTGCGTGGCGGCGCAACGATCAGCGCGCGCTGGCCCTTGCCTTGCGGCGAGATGATATCGATTACGCGCGCCGACTTGTCCTTTACGGTCGGATCGAGCGTGTCGAGATTGAGCTTTTGCTCAGGATACAAAGGTGTGAGGTTGTCGAAATTGGTCCGCATGCGAACAGCGGACGGGTCTTCGAAGTTCACCGTTGAAAGGTCCGTCAGAGCGAAATAGCGCTCGCCTTCCTTGGGAGCACGGATCTCGCCTTCAACTGTATCGCCAGTGCGCAGACCCCATTTGCGGATTTGGTTGGGCGAGACATAGATATCGTCAGGCCCGGCAAGGTAATTTGCTTCGGGCGAGCGGAGAAAACCAAAGCCATCTTGCAGCACTTCGATCGTGCCGATACCCATGATCTTCTCTTCATATTCCTCATCCTCAGCAAGTTCGCGCAGGATCGAGAAGAGCAGATCCTGCCGGCGCATAGTGCCCGCAGCTTCAACCCCGAGTTCTTCCGCCATGGCGACCAGATCGGCCGGCGTGCGTTCCTTTAAATCTTTGAGATGCATTGTTTAGTGGTTCCAATTGAGTGGAAATTGCCGGCGGGTCAGTGCCTCACAAACATGTGAGGAGCCTCGTGAAAGTGGTCGATGAAACCTATGTTCAAATCGAACCACGGACAGAAGGTATGGGCTTGGAGAAAGCAGACCTGGCAAAGCGAATGACGCGCTGCCGATGCCGTGATTGATGGGAAACCAAATACGAGCGCCTGACCCCGAGGTCAATCCATGATCTCAGACCAGATAGAGGCGACCGATATAGAGCGTAATAACTATAAGGATCAGAAGGATCCCCGGAACCTCTCCGATCAAGCGAAGCGTTCGGTCAGCCAGCGGTCGCTCACCGCGCGCCATCTTCTTTGTCTTTGCGACCAGCCAACCGTGATAGCCGGTCAGCGCTAGAACCAGAGTCAGTTTAATATGCAACCAAGGCTGGACAAACATATCCATCGCAATGGCTTGGGCCAGACCCAGAGCCCACACGATAATCAAGCTCGGTGTCAAAATGATCTTGCGCAACAGCCCCATGCGATGCGCCCACTTCATCTCTTCGTCCGAACCCGGAGCCGCATCGAGCATATAAATGCATTGACGTGGGAGCATGAACAGTCCCGCCATCCAGAACACCACAAAGATGACATGCCCCGCGGTCATCCAAGGGTAGACTGACAGAAGCACGCTCTGCATTTCCATTTAGCCTCGAAGTGTCTTCAGCAATTGCTCGACATGCTCAATCGGCGTGAACTGACCAATGCCATGGCCAAGATTGAAAACATGCGGACGGTCTTCAAAAGAGTTCAAGATGGTTGTGATGCGCTTGGGAAGAGCAGGACCCCCGGCTTCAACCAGCAACGGATCAAGATTGCCTTGCACAGGCATGCCTTGCGGCAAGGATTGGTGGGCCCAGACCGGATCGAGTGTCTCATCAAGACCAACCGCATCGACCCCTGTTTCGCGCGCATATGCGGGTAGTTTGGCACCCGCACCTTTGGGGAAACCGATCACAGGCGTGTCCGGATGCGATTGTTTGATCGCAGCGGTAATGGCTGCATTGGGAGCCACCACCCAGCGCTCAAACTCATCGGGCGCAAGGCTGCCGGCCCAGCTGTCGAACAATTGCACTGCTTCCGCACCAGCATCGATCTGACCGCGCAGATAGGTGACCGAGACCTCAATGATTGCATCAAGGATCGCCTGCAAGCGCGCTGGGTCACGATAAGCCAGCAAACGCGCCGGGCCCTGATCTTTCGAACCCTCGCCTGCTATCATGTAAGTCGCTACCGTCCAAGGCGAACCTGCAAAGCCCAGCATCGTCACGTCCGGGCCGATCTGCTGGCGAGTTAGCCGCACGGTTTCGTAAACCGGGTCAAAGCGCTCATGGACCGGAGTAAAATCCGACAGCTCTGCTTCAAGCAAGGTCGGGCTCATCTTCGGCCCCTCGCCCGCCATAAAGGCAAGACCTTGACCCATCGCATGCGGCACGATCAGGATATCGGAGAACAGAATCGCCCCATCAAATCCAAACCGCCGGATTGGTTGAACCGTAATCTCAGCCGCTGCCTCGCTGTCATAGACGAGCTCTAGAAAGCCGCCTTTCTCCGCGCGCAATTCCCGATATTCAGGCAGGTAACGACCCGCCTGACGCATAAGCCAGACAGGAGCTATTTCTTGGCGGTTCCCCTTAAGGGTTTCGAGCAAAGGACCAGGCATGGCGTACCTCTAATCAAATAAATTATATTTATAAAAGGGATGATGGAGTTTGTTGGCCCTGTGGAAATCGGGAATATCTGTGCCCTGCCTGATTTGTCCCGCGCTGAAAAGCTTTTTGCATGTCCGCGAATCCGCACAAACGCGTGGTCAAGCGTTAACGATCCCCACTATCCCCAACCTGTCGATAGCCTCATTTCCTGTCGAGAATTATCCCAATGAATCATCGCAGAACGGGGAGGTTATTGTGTCCCAAGCTTGTCGACACTTCTATCCCGTGGTTTATGCCAGTGACTTTCCACAAGGCGCAGCGCCACTGCGCAGCTGACCGCCACAACGACTGATATGATTCGTCTCAACCTCCATCTTGTCTCTGATTCCACCGGCGAAACGCTGGAGATGATCGCCAAGGCCGCGCTTGCGCAGTTTGAAGGGCCAAATGTCAGCCGTCATTTCTGGCCGATGGTCCGCTCGCAGCAACATCTCGATCGTATTGTTCCTGATCTGGCGGACAATCCCGGGCTCGTCCTCTTCACACTTGTGAATCCTGAAACTCGGAAACGGTTGGAGGAGCATTGTCGCCACCTGGGGCTTCCGGCTGTGCCAGTGCTTGACCAAGTGACCGCTGCGCTAGAGGCGCAATTGGGGCAAGAGGCGCATGGTCGACCCGGCCGCCAACACTCGATGGACGCCGACTATTTCAAGCGCGTTGATGCGATCCAGTACACCATCGCGCATGATGACGGTGTGGGGCATGAGGATTGGGAGGAGGCCGATATCGTTCTTGCCGGCGTCTCGCGCAGCTCAAAGACGCCGACCAGCATCTACCTTGCCAATCGCGGTTACAAGGTCGCCAATATCCCCTTGGTGGTAGAGAGCCCTCCGCCCAAAGCCTTGTTCGGTCTGCGCAAGCCGCTGGTGGTTGGACTTACCACTGCGCCAGAACGGTTGGTCCAGATCCGGCGCAATCGGCTTTTGTCGCTCAATGAGGGGACTGAGACCGCTTATGTCGATAATGACACCGTGAAGTCAGAGATCCAGTTCGCGCGGCGCATGTTCTCCGACAATGGCTGGCCGGTCATCGACGTCACTCGTCGTTCGATTGAGGAGAGTGCTGCCGCGATCATCCGCCTGGTGCAAGAGCGCGAGCGCAAGGATCGCCAGGTTGACGGCGTAGCGAAACCGATATGAGCGCACCCAAACTTATCCTCGCCAGCAAGTCTGCTTCGCGCCGAGCAATGCTTGATGCAGCGGGTGTGCGATATGACGCGATCCCAGCCGACATTGATGAACGCGCCGTTGAAGAGAGCCTGCAGGGCGCGAGCCCGCCTGAAGTCGCAGAAGCTTTGAGTGTCGCCAAAGCCGCAGCGCTCGCTTCAAAGCATTCTGATGCGCTGATTTTGGGGAGCGACTCTCTCGTTGTGGTCGAGGGTCAACGCTTTGATAAACCCACTTCGCGAGAAAACGCCGCTGAGCACCTCCGCTTCTTCTCAGGCAAGGTGATGGAATTGCACAGCGGCGCGGCGCTGGTTCGCGGCGATACATGCGAATGGAGCGGGACTGCCATAGCTCAGCTGCGCGTCCGCGACCTCACGGAGGATTTCATCGCCCACTATCTCAACGCCGAGTGGCCTGAGATTGGCTACACGGTGGGCTGCTTCAGGATCGAGGCGATGGGGGTGCAACTTTTCTCTGAAATCAAAGGCGATCAGTTCACTGTTTTGGGCATGCCCCTCCTCCAAGTGCTCGCAGCCCTACGCGAACAGGACGCGCTCCTCACGTGAGCAGCTCCTCCCCCCATGCGCAGGTCATCGGCGATCCAATTGCGCAGTCCAAATCTCCCCTGATCCATGGCTTCTGGCTCGAGAAACTGGACATTCCCGGCAAGTATGATGCCGAGCATGTCACCCCAGACGGCTTGGCTGACTATCTTTCAAAGGCACAGAAGAGGTTTGATTGGGTTGGTTGCAATGTCACCATGCCCCATAAGCAAGCGGTGATCCCTCATCTCTACTCGGTGGACTCGATCGCCGAGCGGATCGGCGCTGTGAACACGATCTATCCAGCGTCTGATCGTTTACTGGCTGGTACCAACACCGATGCGGACGGATTCTTAGAACCGCTGCAGGCTGAGCTGCAGAACCAACACCTTTTCCGCATGGCTCGGATCGTCGGAACAGGCGGCGCGGCGAGGGCGATTATCGCGGCTCTTGCGGATCAGGGTTTCACTTTGGTCGTCGCAGGGCGGAACCCCGACAAAGCGCGCGCGCTCCTCGATGAACTCGCGCCAAAGGGTGAGCATCACGCCACCCACCTCGATCTTTTTGCCGACGAAACCAACTTCCCCTTCGACGACCGCGAAGGGTGTCTCGATCTGGTGGTCAATGCCTCGTCATTGGGGATGACTGGTCAACCACCCCTCGTGTTTGATCTCAGCCATGCACCGCCGGGTTCAATTTTCTACGATATCGTCACCACCCCGCGCGAGACACCTCTGCTCAGGGCAGCCAAAGCAGGCGGGCACAGAACCATTAGCGGTCTCGCCATGCTGATTGGCCAAGCGGCGATTGCGTTTGAGAAGTTTTACGGCACCCCTCCCCCACGCGAACACGACGCTGAGCTGATTGAGTTACTTTCACAATGAACCGTCCGACTATCATAGGTCTCACCGGTTCCATCGGCATGGGCAAATCGACCGTCGCTGCGATGTTCGAGGAGGTAGGCGTGCCCGTCTTCGACGCCGATGCCGAAGTGCGCGCGATGCAGGGCCCGGGCGGAGAATTGCTCCCAGCCATCGAATCAGCTTTCCCTGGCTCGACAGGCGAACAGGGTGTCGACCGCGATGCCTTGGGTAAGTTGGTTTTTGGAGACCGGGATAAGCTCGCCCAGCTTGAAGCCATCGTCCACCCCGCGGTCGGTGCCAAACGCGCGCAATTTCTTGAAGCGAACAAGGATGCTTCACTTATCCTCTTCGACATACCCCTCCTGTTCGAGGGCGGGGGGCACAAAATGGTCGATGTGATCGTTGTGGTCTCGGCTCCACCCGAAACGCAGCGCACCCGTGTCCTCGCCCGTCCTGGCATGACTGTTGAGAAGTTTGAGCATATTCTTGGGCTGCAAACCCCCGACGCTGAAAAGCGCGAACGAGCCGATCATGTGGTCGATACCGGCACCACTCTGGAAGAGACTCGCTCGCAAGTGCATGCTTTGGTCGAGCAATTGCGCGAAGCGCATTCGTGACCCCCTTGCCATGTCGTGCACATCGGTGAATAGTCCGGCAAATGCGCGAAGTCATTTTTGACACCGAAACAACCGGCCTCGACCCCAAAACGGGCGACCGGATGGTGGAAATCGGATGCGTGGAGATGGTCGGCCGAGTGGAAACCGGGCGCTCTTATCACGCTTACTATAACCCTGAACGCGATATGCCCGCCGCTGCTGAAGCGGTGCATGGCCTATCGGCTTCGTTCTTGTCAGGAAAACCACTCTTTTCAGAGACCGCCGACGAATTGCTAGAATTCTTGGGTGATGCGCCGCTGGTTGCGCATAATGCAGGCTTCGACTTCGGATTTCTAAATGCAGAGCTCGAACGGATCGGGCGTGAACCGATTGATATGGACCGAATGGTCGACACCGTTGCTCTCGCGCGCAAGAAGCACCCCGGAGCAAAGCTCTCTCTCGATGCTCTGTGTACTCGCTATGGCATTGATCGCAGCCACCGAGTGAAGCACGGCGCTCTGCTGGATGCCGAGCTTCTCGCCCAAGTCTATGTTGAGCTGACTGGTGGGCGGCAGATTGGGTTGGAGCTGGCAGCAGAGGCTTCAGTCGCCACACCTGCGGCCAAACAGACAGTTCAAGTCGCTGCGCCGCCAGCACAATCAAAGGCCTACCGAGAACCCCGCCCTCATTCTGCCTCGCCAGACGAGCTTGAGCGGCATAAGGAGTTTATTGCAGGGATCGAGAAGGCGATCTGGGCGCAATAAACGCAGGCATTGGGACACCAAAGGTCGCAAGGGAGGACTGGCCAAATGGATATCCGGATCTCAGGTCACCAGGTTGAAACTGGCAGCGCGCTGCAGGCGCATGCCTCTGACCGGTTAGGTGGAATTGTTGAAAAGCATTTTGACCGCGCCATCTCCTCGCATGTGACATTTGGCAAGGCACCCGCTGGCGCATTCTCATGCGATATTGTGACCCATGTGACGCAGGGCTTGATCCTCAAAGCGCACGGTTCAGCCCATGATGCGCACCATGCGCTCGACGATGCGGCTACGAAGATCGAGAAGCAGTTGCGGCGATACAAGCGCCGCCTGACTGATCGTCATGAACGCGCGATGCAGGTGCGCGCTGAGGAGGAGGCTGCGTATACGATTTTCGCTGCGGAAGAACCCGAAGAAGAGGTCGTTGTTGATGCGCCCCCAGTGATTGCGGAGACGAGCGTTGACGTCCCTGAAAGCAGCGTGGCGGATGCCGTAATGATGCTCGATCTGCGGGATACGCCAGCTCTGTTTTTCAAAAATGCTGGCACTGGACGGCATAATATGGTTTACCGCCGCTCCGATGGCTCGATCGGTTGGGTTGAGCCGCGTTAGGACTGTAACAACCTGAAGCCGATAGATCCCAAAGGCACACGTAATCAGGCAAGTCCAACCCTATTTAACAGAGGATGAAGCCGCGCCCCTTGCGGTCCTTGTTTATTTTTAGGTCCCCGCTGACCTTACAACCAAAGGTCTGAAACCTAACAGGATTTCATAGTCATAATGGACGTCAATATTGCAATCGTGCCTGAAGCTGTCGCGCTGACTAGCGTGGAGACAGGTGGCCAGGTTCTCGAAACTTTGGCTGAACTCTATGGCCGGGTTTACGGGCTGGAAGCCGATTCTGTGCTCGAAGGACTCGAACAGCGCGAAACTCTGGGCAGCACCGGTTTTGGTCGCGGAGTAGCGATTCCCCACTGTCGCAGCGCGCAAGTGTCGCGCCCAACTATGGCGGTGCTGAAGCTCGACCATCCAGTCGATTTTAAGGCCGCCGATGCGATTCCTGTGGGTTTCGTTTTTGGTCTCGTGTCACCTGAGAATGCAGGTGCAACTCATCTCCATGCTCTAGCTGCAATCTCTCGTATGGTGCGCGATGATGCGATGTTGTCTGCGCTGAACGACGCGCCGGGTGCGGAGGCGCTATTTGCAGTGCTTACCAACCAATTCCTGCGTGATGCGGCCTGACAATCTCACAGGCGAAGCGCATTTTCGTGCGCTCGAGCGGTTGTATGGCGCTGCACCGATCAATCAGTTGTTCCAGTCTTCGCTGCATATCCCGTCAAATGGCACCTCGCGCATCACTTTCACCGTGACCGACACCGTCTTTCACGCTGGGGGTGCGGCACATGGCTCTGCCTATTTCAAGATGCTCGATGATGCAGCGTTTTATGCTGCCAACACCCATTGTGAAGAACATTTCCTGCTTACAACCAACTTCAACGTGTACTTCACCAAGCCAGTTAGATCTGGCGAGGTGATTGCAGAAGGCAAATGGGTTAGCGGCAAGCGCCGCGTTTTTGTCGCAGAAAGTCGGTTGCTCGATGCCGAGGGTGATGAGATTGGCCGTGGTAGTGGCACTTTCATGCGTTCGCGTATTCAACTTGCGACGCTAGAGGGCTATTCAGCCTGATGGCTTCGATCCCGATCGCATTTGACAGTGTCTGAAAGGCTCCCGGCACATTTAAAAATCTCTGGCTTGATCCGGATGGTTGAGCAGGAAGGTGGCCATGCGATGGTTCTCGCTAGGGGCGAGCGCGATGCAGGAACGGTGTTGATAGTAACCATGTGTCGCGGTGAAGACACACAATTGTTTGAGCGGATGCCCCAGCTGGACGGCTCGAGGCCCTTCACCCCCATTAAGTCTCAAGACTCTGAAAACCCGAGGGAATTCTCGGAGTATTTGGAAAGACGCCGCAAGCAGGATCCAGACATTTGGATTCTGGAGCTCGATGTCCCAAATCCGGAAAAGTTAATAGAAATCTTGCCACGCTAGCTTGACATAGTTTCAGTTGAGACTAAATGGCGCCGAGCTTCCAAGTGCGCAGGCCTTGTTACGCGGCAATACGGTCGCTGGCATGGCACGCAGACGGGGGGCAGCCGGCAGGCAAAGAAACCACCCTTTCTTCGGGACCAAACCCTCCTAGGCGTTCATACGCCACAAGGTCTCGCCCTGCGTCGGAGCTCGCTCACCGCACAAAAAGTGAATGAAATGAGTCGTAAGACTTATTCTTTGAGTGCTGTTGCTGTTGCAGCGATAGCCAGTTTGAGTTTCTCCAGCGCTGATGGCGCTGTTGCTTCTGCCCAGGATGTCGCTGAAGCGGCAGCCGGAGTGGAACTTATCTTCGAGCAGGCGCAAGAGGCTGTCGAGGCAAATCAAGAGATCATGCCGACGCAACCCGTCTTTGTCTCAGAAGAAGTCGTACAACCGCTCGAGGGCGCCGAGACCAGTGCCGAGCTTGCCAAAGAGTTTGACGCCTCCTCGTTGCGCGAACTTGTGGGGTTGGTCGACACCGAAACGCGCCTTAGCGAACAAATGCGCTGCCTAGCTGGTGCAGTCTATTTCGAATCGCGCGGCGAACCGCTCTACGGCCAACTCGCGGTGGCCGAGGTTGTGATCAACCGTTCGGAAGATGTACGTTGGCCCGCGAGCTATTGCGGTGTCGTCTACCAACGCGCGCAATTCTCGTTTGTCCGTGGGGGCCAGATGCCCCGCATCAACACCTCCTCAGCCGCATGGACGCGCGCCAAGGCGGTCGCACGGATCGCGCATGATGGCATGTGGCAAAGCGAGGCCAGCGATGCGGTCTACTTCCACGCTGACTATGTGAGTCCGCGCTGGAGCCGCGCCAAGACGCGCCTTGCCAAGATCGACACGCATATCTTCTATCGTTGAGTTCTAATGTTACGCAGCCCCATCCGGGGCCGCGTCCTCGCTAGACGTCCTCCACTTGCGCTGCGGACCCGCTGCGGGCCGCGCAGTCGCGCTTTGACTGCCGCGACCTAGGAAATGGTTTAGAGCCAAACGGCTGCGGAGCAGCCGCAAGGGCGACCGCCCGCCCGCAGCGACGCGCCCAGAGGGCGTGTGAGCGAGGATATCGCACCCCGGAGGGGGTGCGCCCGACGTCAGTCTGATAAAGACGCCCATGTGGGAGCGTGATCGCTCGCTTTTTCGCGGCCTCGGTGCTCGCGATCGACTCCAACGGCTTCAAGACGATCGGCGAGCTCGGGTGAGAGCAGGATATGGTCGATCCGAAAGCCGTGGTCGCGTTGCCAGGCGCCTGCCTGATAGTCCCAATAGGTCCACACGCCGCCGCGCGGATTGTGCGTGCGAACCGCATCAGTCCAGCCATCGGCGAGCAAACGGCCATAGGCGGCCCGCGATTCCGGCTGCATCAGCGCATCCGATGCCATCGCCTTTACCGCGAAAACGTCGTCATCTTCAGGAATGACGTTGTAGTCGCCAAGCACAGCGGCGGGCACTTCCTCGGCCCAGATCTCCGCCATGCGGGTCCGCAGCCTTTCCATCCAGGCGATCTTGTAATCGAACTTGGGGCCGGGCTGCGGGTTGCCATTGGGCAGGTAGATGCAGACGATCCGTGTCGTGCTTCCATCTTTGGTGATGTCGGCTTCGAGATAGCGGGACTGCTCGCCCTCGCCTTCTTTGGGACCATTGATGCCCAGGCCGCGCTTCACTTCTGCAACCGAATAGCCCGCCTTGGTGTCCGCGAGAATGGCAACGCCATTGAACGCTTTCTGTCCATGCCAGATCGCCTGATAGCCAAGAGCTTCAAACTCTTCACCGGGGAAGCCTTCATCCTGACTCTTGATCTCTTGCAGGCACGCCACGGAGGGGCGGGTTTCCTCCAGCCATTCCCTAAGCCGTGGAAGTCGGGCCTTGATCCCATTGATATTGCAGGTGGCGATTTTCATCACCCATCCATGACGGATGCAAGCGCGCACGTCCATGATGGAGCACCCAAAATACCCGGTTGGTAAAGCCTCAGATGCCGAAGGAGGAGCCGCAGCCGCAGCCAGCGGCAGCGTTGGGGTTTTCAACTCGGAAGGCCGCTCCGCCGAGCGATTCGACAAAATCAACGACAGAGCCATCGACAAGATCGAGGCTAACTGGGTCCACGACCAGTTTGACGCCGTCGGTCTCGCTCACCGTGTCATCGCCTTCGGGTGCTTCGGCTAGGTCGAACTTGTACTGGAAGCCTGAACATCCGCCGCCTTCCACTGAAAGGCGCAGGATTGCTGGCTTGGTCTGCTTTTCAGCAATCCAGGCAATCCGCTTAGCAGCGGCGGGGGTCAAGGTGAGCGTGTCGGCCATATCCGCGATTTAGGAAAGCTTAAGCGCTTCCTCAAGGGGGTCCATTGTCTAAACGGTCTGGATGTAGTCGCGCAGAGCGGCGGCTTCGTGCTCAACTTCGTCGATCTTGTGCTTCACAAGGTCCCCGATGGAGATGAAAGCGACCAATCTCTCACCCTCGACTACGGGGAAGTGACGGAAGCGGCGACGAGACATAAGCGCCAGCGCATCGTCGATTAGCGTGTCGGGTTGCACTGTGATGGCTGGCGAAGTCATAATTTCGCCTACGGTCAGGTCGAGCGCTGCGTGACCCTTGTCCGCCAAGCAATAAATGACGTCGCGTTCCGAAATGATCCCGGCAATCATCCCATCGCGCAGCACCGGAAGAGCCCCGATCCTTTTGCCAGCGAGCATGTTCACAGCATCCGAAACCGGGGTCGAGACATCACAGGCAATGATGTCGGAGGCGTCCCGATCGGTGATGATCTTGGCGATAGTCATAAGGTGTCCCACTCCTCCTCACTCACGAAAATGCCATCATTCAGGCCAAAAGGCGAATCCGCTGAGCGCAATTGCCTCCGAAACTGACCCATTCGCGTAGCTTCGCTCGTGCTTTCGCCGTTCGTAACACGGCACCGAGCCAGTTGTGAGTTGCAAAGATGCGTTCCGATCCGCATGGAAAACCCATGGTCAAGAAGTCGCCCCTCGAAGATCCTGTAAAGGCGGCCCATGCTTGGGCGCGGTACCGGCAGATTATGAAACTGCTGATGGCCGTGACCGTTGCGACGGTGCTTTTGGCGCTGGGCCTGCTTTATGCCTTTAACGGCATGATTTCCGTGCACTTTTATATTGCTGTAGCGATCGGAATCAGCTTCACTATGCTTCTTGGTGGTGGCCTTATGGGTCTCGTCTTTCTCTCGAACGGGACCGGCCATGACGAATCGGTCGACAACCAGATGCCAAGCCATGATGAGCTCTGGTCGCCCAAGGACGATCAGTAACGCGTATAGTTGCCTTTAAGGTAAAGGTGTAAGCCTGAACTCTTCTACCGGTGTACCACCGACCAGATGTTCATCAATGATGCGGTCGAGCACTTCGGGGCTGCAGGAGTGATACCAGACTCCGTCCGGCTGGACGACGGCGATTGGTCCGTTTGAACAGATTTGCAGGCAATCCGCTTTGCTGCGCTGGACGCCTCCAGGCCCCCTTGGATGGTCTTCGGTGCGCTTGGGACCCATAAGACCGCGCTCTTTGAGCTGGGTCTTGAGGTGCTGCCAAGCAATCGCACCGTCCTCTTGGGCGCAGCATTTCTGTTTCTCTGAAAGCGCACAAAGGAAGATATGGCGCTCCACCTTGCCTATCTTCTCGCTATCACTGGCCTTTCCATAATGACGGGCCAGCGCTGACTGGGCTGCCAAAAGGTCCTGCGAGCTCATAAGCGGAGTTCTGCGCTATTTTCGCTTGCCAGCAATGCGCGCGATCTCGGCTTGAACCAGCTTTTCGACCATGCCCGGCAGGTTCTTGTCGAGCCATTCCGCTAACATCGGACGGAGCAATTCGCGTGTTAACCCCTCTAGCGAGGTTTCGCCAGAACGCACGATTTGCGGTTTCGCGGGCGGTTCGGCGAGCATGGCAAGTGCGGCAAGGTTTTCCTGCATCGCGCCGCGAACTTCGTCGGCAATGAGCGGACCGTCGGTACTTTCGTCCTCGTGGTCGTCCTCGACGATCTCTGTCAGTTCAAGATCAGCAAGATCGAGTATTTCGTCCTCAGCTTCGTCAGTAGACGCGCTGGTTTGGGCGACCGCTTCAGCTTCGTCAGCCTCTTCAACCTTGCGTTGGCGCGCGCGGGCGACAGAGGCGCGGCTGTCGCGCTCCATCACTTTCTTGATCGAATCGAGGATTTCCTCAACCGAAGCTTCGCTGTCATTAGCCACGCTATCGTCCCCTAACACTTAAAGCGCGCCGTTAGCACTGGCTCGGCACGTTAACCATTCGAATCGGAGGCTTACTCCGATCCAGACGGATCCAAAACAGGGCCAATGAATGCTTCGGAGGCCTCAATGTCAACGGTTCTTGTCGAATTGGCGGCTGGTTCAGGGTCGCGATCCCAGTCCCACAGGCGGCCATTGACCCGCTCAAAATTGACTTGCGGATCATAAAGGGGTCCGCCCGTATCGAGGTTCAGATCTCGTGCTTCGGCGCGGCCCATTGCGGCGAGCAACGTAAAGCCGGCGACATAAGCGTTGCGCCGTGCGGTCACGAGCTGTGCGCGGGCGGAGAGCAATTCCTGCTCTGCATTCAAGACATCGATGATCGTGCGGTTGCCGATCGAGTTTTCAGCCCGAACACCCTCAAGGCTAACCTCGGCTGCAGCGACAGCAGCCGCTGAGCTCTCAATCACCGCATTAGAAGCCTCCCAGCTAGCATAGGCAGCGCGGGTTTGCTGGATGACGCTTCGCTCTGCGGCGATCACTTGCTCAAGCGCAGCACTTTCCCGCGCGCCCGCCTGACGCTGCTGTGCCGCTGGCAGACCGCCCTGAAAAATTGGGACGGTAACCTGAACTCCAGCATTGGCTGTTTTCTCGCTTTGCGCAAAGTCAGCAGCGACCGGCCCACCCAGTGTTCCGAAGAAGTCCGAATAATCGAAGTTCGCAAAAAGGCCGACAGTCGGCAAACGTCCAGCGCCTGCCACCTCGGTGTCATATCCCGCTGCTTCGGCGCGCTCTTTGGCAGCGATCAGGTCAGGATTGTTCTCAAGCGCAGTTGCCAGCGCCCCGCCGACGGTATCCGGTAGACCCGGCAACGGGGGAGGGGCCTCAAGCCCGACTGGAGCTCGTCCGACAAGCTGAATGTAGGTCTCACGCGCGTTGACAAGGTTTGCAAAGGAAGTGCGCAGATCGCCCTGTGCAACCGCAAGGCGTGATTGCGCCTGGGCAACATCAGTCCGTGTCACGTCGCCGATTTCGAACCGGTCGCTGGTGGATTGGAAAGTCACTTCAAGCACTTCAACTTGATTGGCAGCGAGCTGTGCCAAGGCGTCGAAGCGCAGCACGTCCATGTAGGCCGCGACAGTTTGGCTAAAGATCGTGCTTTCGGTCCCGCGCAGGTCTGCTTGTCCCGCCTCGACAAGTTCTCGGGCCGAGTTGATGCTGTTGCGCACCGCACCGCCATTATAGACCGGGACCTGCAACTGAGCGTTGACGCCAAGGTTCCGGTCAGGGGCAGTAAACTGGTTTGCTGATTGGCGCAGAAATTCGATATGCGTGGCGGTGACGTTTACTCTCGGCAGCCCGGGAGCGCGTTGAATGTTGACCCCTTCATCGGTTGCCCGCTGGTTGGCGCGCGCGCCCTCGAGCGTTGGGTTCGAATTGTAAACTGCGATCAAGGCATCGCGAAGAGTTTCTGCCTGAGCTACTGCGCTGGTAAGCGCCAGCGTGCTGACGGCCAATGCGGCAGATGCTCGGCGAATATGGGAGCGTTTGATCACGAAAAGGACCAACCTTTCGGGCGATTAAAAGGGGATAGAACGGGGATGCCAAGATCTTCGACCGGAGAGAGCGAGACTTGACCAGCGATCTTCCGACCAGAGGCAAGGCGGGTGACTTGGCGTAGCAACAGGCCGGACACGATCAAGCCGTTTTCCTCTATCGCTTCGCCAAGTGACTCAGGCAGTGCCTCGATCGCGCCATCGATCAGGATCAGCGAATATTTCGCGTCTGGTAGGTTTCCAGAAGCAGCGTCCGCGGCGCTCACCATGGTGACGTCGGCCACGAGTGGACGAACGAGGTCGGCGAGATAGCCTGTACCGCCTTCGACAATCAGAACTCGGTCAGTGGGGCGCGGGGCCGCTTCGAGCAGCAGTTTTCCATAGAATAACGGGGAAGCAAGATGCGCGTCTGGGCCCAGCGCGACGGCGCGGTCGATATAGGCCTGGTCTGTCTTATCCTTGGGCAGGAAGTCTTCTCGCGGCACGACCATCATGCGAGCGAGTACGAATTCCTCGTTCACGCCGCTGGTGCGCAGCTGGCTATCGATCATCGCCTTGCGGGCCAATTCGGTGTCTTGAGAGGTGTTCATCGTGTTCATCTGTTTTCTCAGCAGCTGTATTGTTTATGTAATACAGCCCGTCAACCCTTCCTATTATCGGCACCTAGCCAGCGCAGAACGACGTTCCAAGCTATTTTAGGGTGGAATCGACACGCTTTCCCTTTGATCTGCCCTTCGCCTGCGTCATATGGACGCCCGCAAATCTTCGGCAATCCGTCTGGGTTGCTGAATCGACCGATACAAGGAGGGATTCGATGAGTGACATTTCCAGTGGAGGTTCCGTGAAGTCGGTACACAATGACGGATCAGTCTTTGGAGCCATCGGCGAAGTACGCATCGAAACGGATTCGCTAGGCGAGGTTGCTTGCCCGGTCGACGCACATTGGGGCGCGCAAAGCCAGCGCAGCCTAGCTAACTTCGCGATCGGCACTGAGACCATGCCCGCACCGCTGGTTAAGGCTCTGGGAATTCAAAAGCTTTGCTCTGCCAAGGCGAATATGGAGCTTGGTGTGCTCGAACCGAAGCTGGGTGAGGCGATTGCTGAGGCAGCAGGCGAGGTGATCGACGGCACTTTGGCCGACCAATTCCCTTTGAGCGTTTGGCAGACCGGATCGGGCACGCAGTCCAACATGAACGCCAATGAGGTTATCGCGAGCCGCGCAAACCAAATCCTCACCGGCGTCCATGGGGGTAAGGATCCGGTACACCCCAACGATCATTGCAATATGGGGCAAAGTTCAAATGATACTTTTCCCACCGCCATGCACATTGCAGCGGGCAGCGAGGTGATCGAGCGACTGCTGCCCGCGCTTTCCCACCTCCACAAGGCGCTCGATACTAAAGCGAAGGCGTATGCGGACATTGTAAAGATCGGCCGCACTCACTTGCAGGATGCGACACCGCTGACTTTGGGCCAGGAATTTTCTGGTTATGCAAAGCAGGTCGAATATGGTCTTGCTAGGCTTGATGGCGCGCTACCGCGGGTGCTTGAGCTCGCGCAGGGCGGGACGGCTGTGGGCACCGGTATCAATTCAAAGGTTGGCTTTGCGGAGAAGTTTGCCGCCCATGTCGCTGAGGTCACTGGCCACGCTTTTGTGACCGCACCCAACAAATTCGAATCGCTCGCGGCACATGATGCGCTGGTGGAGATGGCGGGTGTGCTTAACACGATCGCGGTCAGCCTGATGAAGATTGCCAATGACATCCGTCTGCTCGGTTCTGGACCCCGCTCCGGCCTCGGAGAAATTGCGCTTCCTGCGAACGAGCCCGGCTCTTCGATCATGCCGGGCAAGGTCAATCCAACCCAGTGCGAAGCGCTGACCATGGTTTGTGCGCAGGTCATGGGCAACGCGACCACCGTGAGCGTCGCCGGATCGCATGGCCATTTGGAGCTCAATGTCTTCAAGCCGGTGATGATCTACAACGTCCTCCAATCGATCCGCCTGCTCAGCGATGCTTCAGTCAGCTTCACCGACAATTGCGTCGTGGGGATCGAAGCGAACACCAAACGGATCGATCAGTTGATGAATGAGAGCCTGATGCTGGTCACCGCGCTCAACCCGCATATCGGTTATGACAATGCGGCCAAGATCGCCAAGAAGGCGCATGCTGATGGCACGACCTTGAAAGAGGCGGCGCTGGAGCTTAACCTGCTGACTGAAGATCAGTTTGCCGAGTGGGTGGTTCCAGCGGAGATGATCAAGCCGAGAGCCTGAGTACGCTTGCAAACCCGTCCCGTGCAACTCGTCGGGCGACGGCGCACATCGACGAAATGAGCATTCAGCCCGACGACCGGTTGGCGCATTGGACGTTTAGACGCTATTTCGCTCACCAGTGATGTCGAACAGCCACACCCTTGATGCGTCCATAAAGAATGCGCCCCTGACCGTACCGTTTCGCACGGTATTGCTGTCGATGGCGTTGATGTGGGGGACGTATTTTGTCCTGATTTCAGCGCGCAGCTTTATTCAAGGCATGGACATGCAGGAGGAAATGCTCCTGCGTCGGTTCTTCCTGACCCTCGCTGGCATTGGTCTGACCGTCGTCCTTTGGGCGCTTTTGCGCTTGGTCGATCGGCAGGCGCTTTGGATCAAAATCGGTGCGGCAAGCTTCTTTGCGATCCCGATCGCCATTGCAATCGGCCAAATCAACCAGTTTGCCTTCGCTGACATTCAAGAGCAGCTTGAACAGCAATATATCGAAGAAACCGGCTTCCGGATCGATGAGGAAGGCAACATACTCTACGACCTTCCTGCTGGCGCAACTATCAAGGCACCCGACCCCGACGGGTCGGGATCGTACAAGCTATCCGAATCGCTGATTATCGCCCCAGCCGAGAAACGGGAGATGGGCTGGCGTACCGTGGTGGAGATTGCGCTTGGGCGCTATTTCCTATTGCTCGCCTGGGCATCGACCTATTTTGCGTTGCTTGCTGGTGTGCAGGCGCGAGCAGCGGAGCGGCGCGAGCAAGAATTTCGTTCTGCAGCCAAGGCCGCCGAACTGCGATCGCTGCGTTATCAGGTAAATCCGCACTTCCTGTTCAACACGCTCAATTCGCTGTCAGCGCTGGTAATGACCGGCAAGGTTGAAAGCGCTGAAAGGATGATCCAGACGATCAGCCGCTTCTATCGTCACAGCCTTGCGGATGAACCGACCAGCGATGTCACCTTGCGCGATGAGTTTGATCTCCAAAGCTTGTATCTCGATATCGAAGCGGTGCGCTTTCCAGAGCGTTTGGTCCCAGTTTTCGACTTGCCGGTAGATCTCGAAGAAGCGCGTATTCCGGGCATGATCCTACAGCCATTGGTTGAAAACTCGGTCAAATATGCTGTTTCGGAACGCACGAGCCCGGTGACCATTACTATCGCTGCGCGCGAAGAGTTCGACCGTCTCGTCGTCAGCGTGAGCGATGATGGGCCAGGCGTGCCCGACCCCGCCAAGCATGGCTTCGGTATCGGACTTGCCAATGTGCAAGAGCGGCTCGAGGCGCGCTTTGGCGGCGATATCGGTTTCTCTTCTGCGCCCATTCCGGGTGGCTACAAAACCGAAATCCGCATACCTCTTTCACGACCAGCCAGGTCCAACCGGGCCGGTCCGGGGCGCAATACCAGCTGACTAGGCAACAATCGGGACTGACAGACATGGATGAGAACGAAACCGAGGACATGGCCCTACGGACCCTGATTGTTGATGATGAGCCCTTGGCTGTTGAACGTATCCAGGTCATTTGCGCCGAGCTGCCTGCGATTAATGTGGTTGGCACTGCGAGTGACGGCGCAGCGGCATTGCGCCTCGCCGAGAAGCTCAAACCCGATCTCGTTTTGCTCGACATGACAATGCCGGAGCTCGATGGTCTTGGTGTTGCTCGTGCTTTCAGCGAGAAAGAGGGTGAGCCCCCAGCAGTGATCTTCGTAACCGCGCACGACCATTTTGCGGTTGAGGCCTTTGACCTCGAGGCGATCGATTATGTGCTCAAGCCCGTCGCTGCAGACCGGTTGGAGCGTGCGATCGAACGCGCGGTTGCCCGGCGGGGTGAACGTAAGGAGCCGAGCAGCAAGTGGCTCGAAGAGTTGTGGGTGCCTCACCGTTCCGAATTGCTCCGCATCGCCGTGAGTGAAGTGCATCAGATCGATGCAGAGCGCGATTATGTTCGCCTGCATGTCGGCGATCCGACCCAAGGCCCCGAAGCCTCGCGCTCTTACCTGCTTTTGCAGACCATTGCAGGTCTTGAAGCACGGCTCGATCCGGAGGCGTTTATCCGGATTCACCGCTCGACGATCCTGCGCCGCGACAATATTCGCGGCCTCAGGCACGATGGCCTCGGCGTTTGGTCGGCGGAACTTCAGAATGGCGAGGCTTTGCGGATAGGGCGGACTTACCTGTCCAAGGTCAAAGCGATGGCTGGACGCTAGAGCTTGGTCGAAAAATCCAGCAGCGAAGACTCAGCAAAGAAGCGGCCCGAGCCCCGGGACTGAATAGGGCTCGGGCCGCAATGTCTGCACTGCTCAGGCCCGGGGGCCTGGAGCGCAGGGGATGCACGCAGATCGCGGGGTCCACGTTGCTTATCCTCATCTGAGCCAGCTTTGTCCGGCTCCTTGCTCAACAGGAATAGGTCGCGTGCCTTGCAGCGTCATTGCTGTCTCGACCGAAGGGCAAGGCGGACCTGATTGAAGTCCTTCGGCGTGACCGATGCACGAACAAGGCCGACGAAAGGGGGATCTGACCCGACCAATTTGATCCCTATGGCGATTGCGCCATAATGGCGCGCAACCATGGCCAGTATCGCAATCATTTTCGTTCTCGGAATCGCGAATTTCGCGCTTCACTCGGCGGTGTTGCGCAATGGACATAAGATGCTCGAGCAGATGCCACGGCTGATCCGCAAGCTGGGTGGCCGCTTGACCCTAGTGGCGGAGTTTGCCGTGTTGCTGGCCGCGATGTTGCTCGCGGCGAATGGGTGGACTTCGCTGGTCTGGATCTATCTCGGTTACAGCGCGCTCAATGCCGTCTCGGCTTGGCTGATCCTGACGGGAAGGATCTAGCGGGCCGGATTTGGCCTTGCGCCAAGACCCAATTTGAGGCTTGAACGGTGGCGATCATGACCACGCGATTGTTCCATATCAGCGATGTCCATTTCGGAGTCGAAGACCGCGCCGCGCTCGATGCTGTCGTGCGAGCCGTGGCTGACGAGAAGCCCGATGCGCTGGTTGTGACAGGGGACCTCACACAGCGCGCGAAGCATTCCGAATATGCCGCGGCCGCCCAGTGGTTTGGCGCGCTCGAATTGCCGATTGTGCTTGAGCCGGGCAATCACGACATGCCTTATTACAACCTGCTCGAACGCTTCACTGACCCCTATCGCCGTTTCCGCCGACTTCAAAAGGCAGTCGGGGCTACGTTTGCGACTAAGGACGTGGTGTTGGTCTCACTTAAATCGACCGTGCGAGCGCAGGCGCGCTTCCCTTGGTCGGATGGCTTTGTGACAAGCAAGGCACTGCGGCGCACCGTGGGTCACTTGGAACAGCTCAAGGGTGATCCGCGCCATGTGATTGTGACCGCGCACCATCCGTTGCTTGGACCCGAGGGTGTTCGACGCAATCCGACGATTGGAGGGGAGAGGGCCTTTTCTGCGCTTGCGGCGGCAGGGGCCGACGCGGTGTTGACGGGTCACGTCCATCATCCTTTCGATGAAGTGCGAAAGTGCGCTTCTGGTGCTATTCGCATGATCGGAGCGGGGACTTTGTCGACCCGCCTGCGCCATGGCGCGCCGCCCTCCTACAGGTTGATCACCGCGGGCTTAGGTGAGCCGTTGGAGGTCGAACTGCGCGAGCTTCCCATCCCGGCCTAGCTCTCCACATGGTAACTTGAGACCTACGTATTTTTACCTTTCTTGGGCGCGCCTCGGTAACTCTTGGTTGGTGATACTCGCTCCTGCATCAAGATCCGCGCCGTTACAGGTCGCAGGCGCGTTTTCCGCATGCAAACTCAAGAGACCAACGCACTTGAGAGTCTGTTGAAGGACAAGGAAAATGGACCTGTTAAAAGCGATGGTCGTGGCCGCCGCTGTTACTGGCTGCGTTGCTGTAGTGGTCGGCTCGCAGGGCACCACTGGAGGCGTTCTGGCAATCCAGTCATTTACAGTCGAAGGCACCAGATTGTACTGGTCTTGGCCGATCTTCCTGTGCGGAAGCGGTCTTGGCTGGGGTTTGCTAGCGCTCCAGCGGTGAGGACGTGAAAGCGCTCACCAAACAAAAGGGGCGGTTCCAATGCGGAACCGCCCCTTGAATGGCGTGAGCCCAAAAGGCTCTGATCTTTAACGCTTCGAGAACTGGAAGCTACGGCGTGCTTTGGCTCGGCCGTACTTCTTACGCTCAACCACACGGCTGTCGCGGGTGAGGAAGCCTGCGGACTTCACAATGCTGCGCAATTCTGGCTCATACTTGGTGAGGGCTTGGCTGATGCCATGCTTCACAGCGCCTGCCTGACCTGAAAGGCCGCCGCCCTTGACGGTCGCGACGACATCATACTGACCAGCGCGGTCGGTGATGCCGAAAGGTTGACTGATGATAAGACGCAGGGTTGGACGTGCGAAATAAATTTCCTGGTCCTTGCCGTTGACAGTGATCTTGCCGGAACCGGGCTTGAGCCAAACGCGAGCGGTGGCGTCCTTACGGCGTCCGGTCGCATAAGCGCGACCTTGGGCGTCGAGCTCCTGCTCTCGCAAAGGTGCTGCCGGATTCTGAGCAATCTCAGCTGCGTCAGCTGCTGGCGCATCGCCAGCAATGTCCTTCAGATCGGCCAGATCGTTGACGGTTTCGCCAGCGGTTTCGCCAGCGGTTTCGTTCGTGTTGTTTTCGTCAGCCATTATGCGGTGACCTTGTTCTTGCGGTTCATCGATGCAACGTCGAGCACAGTCGGGCTTTGCCCGTCATGTGGATGCTCGGTGCCAGCGTAGAGGTGCAGCGCCCTCATCTGCGCACGGCCCAGCGGGCCACGCGGGATCATGCGTTCGACTGCTTTTGAAAGCACACGCTCTGGGAAGCGGCCCTCGAGCACCTTCTCTGGGGTCGTTTCCTTGATCCCGCCGGGGTAACCGGTGTGCTTGTAATAGACTTTGTCAGTGCTTTTCTTGCCAGTGAATTTCACCTTGTCGACATTGATCACGATCACGTGATCGCCGCAATCGACATGCGGGGTGTAGCTCGGCTTGTGCTTACCGCGCAGGTGGTTGGCGATGATCGAAGCAACGCGGCCTACAACGAGCCCGTCGGCGTCAATCAAATGCCATTTCTTTTCGACCTCTGCCGGTTTCGCCGACGCGGTCTGCTTGCTTAAGCCCTTCATGGCTGAAATCCTTCAATTCAAAGGGATATGTCGTTTCGTCTTGAGAACGCGAGAGCGGCGAAACAAAGTTCGAAGCCTGCGACCCCCCCATCAAAACGTATCGATGGTGACGTGGAGGCGCGCATTTGTGCTCAAAACCGCTGTAAGTCAACCAAAACTGCGGGTTTGCAGTGAGGTAAAATAATACCTCCGCCTGTCTGGCGCATCTAGACTGTGTTCTATCGTGTCGTCATCGACCAATATTCGCGCGCGGTTTGCTCGGTTCCTGCAAGCCTTGTCACCACACGCCGTTCGGCTGACGCGAGCCAGCCTCTGCTGGGCACCGCGATTGCATCATAGAAGATCGAGAGACCTCCGACTTGCCCATCTGGCAGTTCCACCTCGCGCGATAGACTTATGGGGCCGATGCTTGGGAAGAAAAGGTCGTCTGGCAACTGTCCGAGCAGAGAAGCGCCGGCGCGCTGCAATTCTGCTGCGAAGCTCCGCACCATTGCTTGCGCGTTCTGCTCGCCATATCGGCTAGCGATCAGGTCACGCGCGACCCGCAATGCCTCGTCGAGGTCCGCAGCTGTCATGCCTCGTCCCGCAGAGACGATCAGTCCATTTGATGTTAGCCGAATTGGCCACATTCCTGCTGTTGAACGACGCTCCTCAATCTCGCCAAGGCGGGCCAACGAAGCCGGCGCTTCAACTTCGACAGATACTTGCTCGCCTTCGATCGCGAAGCCAGCGGTCAGATTATCCCCGCTGGCGACAAAGCGGACATTCCATTGGCGGCTCACACGGATCTCATTGCCGTCAGACAGTGAGCGGAAAAGAGTGCGTGCAAGACGGCACGGGCCTTCGGGTACAGCGATGCGGACTTGCGATTGCGCAAGGGCGCGTCCGGCCAATCCGGGGGCACCGAGCGCCATTAGTGGTGCGGTAAAGCTCGTAAGCAAGGTCCGCCGCGTCGGACTGACGTTTCCGGTCCGTCCACGGAGGGCCACTGCCCCTATTTGCCGTTTCATTTGCGCCCCTGCGATCAGCCCAAACTGCGTTCTAGCCAATTCTTGACCTCGGGCGTTGCTGCGTCGCAACGCCAGCCAAGCACGGCTGGTGTGTCATAGGGATGGCACTCTCCCAGCCGAGAGACAAGCCGATCAAGCTTATTGGCTGTGGTCTTGAACAGGACTGCGACTTCGGCGGAGGAATCGACTTCGCCCTCCCACACAAACACGGATTCGATACCAGGGATGATGTTTGCACACGCGATGAGTCGCTCATCAAGCATCATACGGGCGGCGCTGCGGGCTGCATCGATATCGGGATAGGGGCACCAGACCAAAGCGGCCCCGTCGTCTCCCGTGTTCGTGTTCATGCGAGGGTCTGACGACGCCGTTTCTCGGCGACCTGAGTGCCATCGGAATGCATCGCCCACGCGGTCGACGCGACCAGCAGCGCTCCCATCAATTGGTGTGTGGCGGCCATCCACAAAGACACCTCGGTCATCACCGTGGCTATTCCGAGCAGGACCATGAAACCAAAGGCAGTGTGGACAGCGATCGAAGCAGGTCGGTCGAACTTACGCACGCGCCGCGCCTGCCAAACCAGCGCTGCCACCGCTATCCATGCCCACCAACGGTGCAGGAAATGGAGCAGCAAAGGATCATGGGTCAGCGTCCACCAAAAACCGGCTGAGAAATCGAGTTTCGGGATCAGCTGCCCATTCATAAGCGGCCAATCATAAGCGATGTGACCCGCATTGAGCCCTGCTACCCAAGCGCCGAGCAGCAGTTGCATAAACAGTACGATGGCCACGATCGTGGAGGGAGCGGTCAGCGTTGCTTTGGCCGCATCGGGATCCTTCACCAGCCGCCGCATATCGCGCGCGGTCCAGACCAACAACGCCAACAGCAACAACGCCGTCAGCAGGTGGAGCGAAAGGCGGAAATGGCTCACGTCGGTCATGTCGCCGACCAGACCCGACTGCACCATCAACCAGCCGAACAGACCTTGCAGACCGCCCAGCGCGAGCAAGCCGACCAAGCGCGGCTTGAACCCTTTCGGAATTGCGCCTTTCACCCAGAACCAGAGGAGCGGCAGTGCATAGACAACGCCCACCATCCGCGCGAGCAGCCGATGGAACCACTCCCAGAAATAGATGAATTTGAAATCGGCAAGGCTCATACCGCCAAGGCTCGCCTCAAGCCGATATTCGGGTGTCGCGCGATATTTGGCGAATTCGGCTTGCCATTCCGCCTCGGATAGTGGGGGGAGGATGCCAGTGGCCAGCTCCCATTCGGTGATAGACAGCCCGCTCTCGGTCAGCCGGGTGATTCCGCCGACCAGCACGATCAGCACCACGAAACACGCTGTCACTTCAAGCCAGCGTGCAATTGCAAGCGGCCTGGCGCGGCTGGGTGTGTCGTCCAGGCTGGAGACGGAGGATTGAGCAAGGCTAGCCATAGGTCGCGGATACAAATGTGCGCCTCCAAAGCTTGTGGCAAGTGCGTTTCGCGAAAAAGCATGATGCAAAAATCGCAGCCCCGACGAGGGTAGCGGTTTGGCTTGCACCGTGGGCAAAGGCGTCTATCAGTCTCGCAGCATGAGCGAGACTAAATCCATCACTTTGAATGGCGAGGCGCGCCACACCTCTTGCGCAACCATTGCCGACCTGGTCCGTGAGCTTGAGCTCACACCGGAAAAGGTCGCGGTCGAGCGCAATGGCGAGATCGTCCCGCGCTCAACCTTGGAGGAGGCGGGCTTGGCTGGTGGCGACAGATTGGAGATCGTCCATTTTGTTGGAGGTGGCGACCACATCGCCCCCGCTGCTGACACCTGGACAGTAGCCGGCCGCACCTTTACCTCGCGCCTGATCGTTGGGACGGGCAAGTACAAGGATTTCGAGCAGAACGCGGCTGCCCTCGAAGCGAGCGGAGCGGAGATCGTCACGGTCGCCGTGCGCCGGGTCAATGTCAGCGATCCCAAAGCGCCGATGCTCACTGATTACATCGACCCCAAGAAGGTCACCTATCTGCCCAACACCGCCGGCTGCTTTACCGCCGACGACGCGATCCGCACTTTGCGGTTGGCGCGCGAGGCGGGGGGCTGGGACCTAGTGAAGCTCGAAGTCTTGGGTGAGGCGCGCACGCTCTATCCCGATATGCGCGAGACGCTGAAGGCAACCGAGACACTCGCCAACGAGGGCTTTCATCCGATGGTCTATTGCGTCGATGATCCGATTGCGGCGAAGCAATTGGAGGAAGCGGGCGCGGTGGCGATCATGCCTTTGGGTGCGCCGATTGGATCAGGTCTCGGCATCCAGAATCAAGTAACGATCCGATTGATCGTCGAAGGCGCGAGCGTCCCGGTCCTCGTTGATGCGGGCGTAGGTACGGCGTCAGATGCGGCGGTTGGCATGGAGCTTGGCTGCGACGGGATCTTGATGAACACCGCGATCGCCGAGGCAAAGGACCCGATCCGCATGGCCCATGCGATGAAGCTGGCGGTTGAAGCCGGTCGCGAGGCGTATCTGGCAGGACGCATGGGCCGGCGGAAATATGCTGATCCGAGCAGCCCACTAGCTGGCCTGATCTAAAGGCACACTCCAGAACGGTCCATAGGACCGCAACCGCGGAGTCGAAGCCGAAGGCGCAGACGGCCAAAGGCCACCTGCACGCGCGCCCGTAGCGAGGCCGTAGCGCAAGCAGAGGACGTCTAGCGAGGACGAAGGCGCGGATGCGGCTTCGAAAACAAACTAGGCGCAAATTTTAAGCTCATGGTTACTACGTATTAACCATCTTCGCGGACAAACGTCTTCACACCAAAGGAGACTATTGCCGTGACCCTTGCCAGCACATCGACCATGACGATTGGCGAAATGCGTGAATTTGCCAGCCTCGCCGCGTGCGAGCAGCGTTATATCAAGCGCAGCCTCGACATCGGTCTGTCGCGCACCGATGCGTTCAAGCTGTGGGGTCGCACAGAGGCAGAGAACACTGCGATCCGCCGCCAATATGTCGCCTATCAAGACCTCAAGGTGCTGCGCGACCTCGTCCCGCAAGAGGGCGGCATGGGTGAGATTGAGCGCTTTATCGGCAAGCTCGTGCGCATGGCGGCTTTCGACCTGTCGCAAGAGCGTATCTCCTGCTTCTCAGCCTTTCGCTTTCTCTATGAGCGCCTGCTTGGCCCGGAAGCCCGGCCTTATCTGCCCGCAGCCTTCTGCGCCGCAGCCGCGCTGCCGATCATCCGCCCCGGCCAGCGCAAAGTCCTGCTGCAATCGCTCTCAGAAGCCGCAGCCACGGCCCCCGGCTGGTCCGAGCGCTCACCCAGCTTCTATCCCGAATATGTCGAGGACGTTGAGGCGGCTTGAGCCGCGCCCTTAGCTGTTGAACTGATCGAGTGTGATGGACGAAGCGGCGGCCTCGTTCTCCGTGTTGCCTCCCAGCTCAATCCAATTGTCGCCGGTTTCTATTTCTATCGAGCCGTCGCTGTGCGCGATCTCCCTGCGATAGAAGGTGAACGGCCTATCGAAGCTCTTTGTTGAGCGTGCCTGGACGAGGGTGGAGCAGTCATCGCCTAGGCGGCCGTCAACCGCATAGCTTACTGCATACTCCCCCAAGGGAATGGAATCGATCGTAGTCGTACGACCGCTCCCAACAAAAACAACAATAGTTTGATCGGAGGATAGACTCTCCAACTTCACGAAAACTTGGCTATCGCGCTGATTATGGATCGTGAAGAGCGAAAGTTCAGGGTCGGCTGATAGTTGACCACGGACCAATGCCCCATCCGGTAGCGTGAGCGGGCACGGCGATTGCGCACTCAGCAGTGTAGCAAGAAGCATGGTATTCATGATTTCAAGGCCCGTTTTTCACTTCCGCCGACGCTTCGAGTGGACTTTCTCCCCGCCACCCAAACACGAAGTTGGCGACCGCCCAAGCAAGCACCGCACCTGCTAGCTGCGCCAGCATAAACCCGGGTGCATCGATCGGTGCAATCCCGCTGAACGTATCGCTAAACATGCGGCCCAGTGTCACCGCCGGATTGGCGAAGGATGTGCTTGCTGTGAACCAGTAACCGGCCGTTATGACCAGCGCGACTGCGGCTGGCACCGCTTGGGGCCGCGCTCGCAGGGTGCCGAGGATCGTTAGAACAAGGGCAAAGGTGGCGACGCCCTCGGACAACCACTGCGCCCCGCCTGTACGCTCGCGAAGGGACAGCTGGAGCAGTGGTTGCTCAAACATCGCATGGGCAAGGATGCTCCCTACGATGGACCCTGCGCATTGAACAATGACAAAGGCGACTGCCGCTGGCACGGCGATTTCCTTCCTTAGCAGGAAGGCCAAGGTCACTGCCGGGTTGAAATGCGCGCCAGAAACCGGCCCCAGCATCGTAATCAGCACATAGAGGATCGCTCCGGTTGCAATCGTATTGCCGAGCAATGCGACAGCGAAGTTCCCGCCCGCAAGCGTTTCCGCCATGATACCCGAGCCAACGACGGTCGCGACCAACAGTAATGTCCCGAGCGCCTCACTTGCCAGCTGCCGCGCCAGGGGCTCGCTCACCGCCGGTACATCCCGTCGATCCGCTCTTGATAGCGATCACGAATCTTATGGCGGCGGATTTTCATACTTGGCGTCATTTCCTCGTTCTCGATCGAGAACGCCTCATCCGCGAAGGCGAAGCTCTTCACCTTTTCGATCACTGACAAGTCCGCGTTCGTCCGGTCGACTGCCTTGCGCACTGCTTGCTTGAAGGCGGGAAGGTCTTGGAGAGCGGCCAAGTCGAATTTCTCATCATTGGCGCGCGCCCATTCGAGCGCCCATTCCGCATCCGGCACGATCAGTCCGACGACATAAGGTCGCTTGTCGCCGCTCACCATAGCCTGCGCGATCTCGGGTTGCAGCGTCAGCATACCTTCGATCTTCTGGGGCGCGACATTGTCGCCTTTGTCGTTGACGATCATGTCCTTCTTGCGATCGGTGATGACGATCCGGTTCTTCTCGTCGAGGTGGCCGATATCGCCCGTATGCAGCCAGCCATCGACAATCGTGCGAGCGGTCTCAGCGTCGTTGTTCCAATAGCCATGCATCACCAGCTCACCGCGGCACAGGATCTCGCCATCGTCTGCGATCTTGATCTCGACGCCGCGCATTGGTGGGCCGACCGTGTCCATCTTGAGGCCGACCTTAGGCCGATTGCAGCTCATCACTGGGCCCGCTTCGGTCTGGCCATATCCTTGGAGCATGGTGAGCCCCATCGCCTCGAAGAAATTGCCAACTTCAGGGTTGAGTGGCGCGCCGCCGGAGACCATTGCCTTGATCCGTCCGCCAAACCTGTCGCGGATCTTGGGACGAAGCGTCTTTTCGACCAGCATATTCAGCGGCTTGTCGCGTTTGCGTACCTTGCCATCGCGCGATTTCTCGGCGATTTTCAGCGCGCTATCCATCATGAAATTTGCGACGCGGCCCTGCTTTTCGACCTGCTTCATGATCCGCGTGCGCAGGACTTCGAAGAGGCGTGGGACAACCACCATGATCGTCGGGCGCGTCTCTTCGATGTTCGAAGCGAGCTTTTCGAGCCCCTCGGAATAAAAGATCTCCGCGCCTACGCCGATAGGCAGATATTGCCCGCCAGTGTGCTCGTAAGCGTGGCTTAGCGGGAGGAAGGAGAGGAACCGTTCATCCTTGATGCCAAAATCGGTGATCAGGATTTCTGCCGCGCCCGCAACGTTGCACAAGATTGATCCGTGGTGCTGGCGCACGCCGCGCGGCGCGCCGCCAGTGCCGCTGGTATAAATCAGGCAGGCGAGATCCTCGCGCTTGATATCGGCGATCCGTTCATCGACTGCGGAGCGAGCAGCGGAAGCGTCTCCGGTGACCATGTCGTCCCACGAATGATATTCAAAGCTGCTCGCTTGCTGCCGGTGCAGATCGTCGATCCCGATCACATAGTCGGTGCAGCCGGTGCGCGTAATTGCCCCGACGACGGGGGCGAGCAGCTTCTCGGTCGAGACGATGACCGCACGCGCACCCGAATTGTCGAGAATATGCGCATGGTCACGCTCTGTATTGGTGATGTAGGTCGGGACCGACACACACCCTGCGGCCATGATCGCAATATCAGCCATGCACCATTCAGGGCGGTTTTCGGAGACCAAGGCGACGCGGTCGCCTTCTTTGAGGCCGATCCGGCGAAGGCTTTCAGCGAGCAGGCAGATTTTGTCTGCGACCTCGCCCCAGCTCTGTGTCACCCATTCGCCATCGTGTTTGTGACCCAGGAAGGGCTCGTCGCGATTGGCGTCGGCGCGGGTCAGAAACAACTCGACCAGATTGTTAGCGCGGTCGATATCCTGGAGGATCGGATCGTCGGTCGGATCGATCTGCGGGGCGCCGGGGGTGCCGGCAGTAGGGGCGTGCACGGACAAGAGCTCCTCTTTCCGCCCGTCAGGCTTGGCTGGGGGCCAAGCAGAGGGCGTGTTTGTGATCTTCGTGATTAGCCGTAATTAGGCGCAGTTTGCCGTAGCGGCAAGCGTTGCTCAGCCTTTGGCCAAACAGGCACCATTAGGGAATTTCGGCTGTCGTTGCTGCTTCATGATCGCCAATTGGCTCATAGCTGAGCATTGCAGCGACACGCGGATCACCCGCTGCCTCCCAACCTTCGTCGGTGCGCAGCAAGGCATTGGCCTTGCCGCGCGGAGTCAGCAGCCGGATGTCGCTGTGGCCAAGCGCGCCGAGTTCATCGACCATATCAGCAACGACGCTGCCTTCCTCGGTGATGACAACTGATCCAAACGCCATGATCAGCGGCAGGCCCAGCGCTTCCTCGGCGTTCATCCCAAAATCGAGTACGCCTATGATGGAGCGTGCGACCTGCACCGGGATAGTTGGTCCGCCAGCCGCGCCGATCACCAGCACTATCTCTCCCTCAGCATCGAACACGATGGTGGGTGCCATCGAAGAACGCGGACGCTTACCGCCTTCCACTCGGTTGGCGACGATCACGCCGTTGACCTCGGGCGAGAGGCTGAAATCGGTTAGCTCATTATTGAGGTAAAAACCGCCCCAGTGGAGTCCCGAGCCAAACGCACCTTCAATGGTTGAGGTGTAGCTCACCGCATTGCCATCTGCATCGACGACTGAGAAATGTGTGGTACCGTTTTCCAGGGGCTCATCACCATCGGCACGTGCCATCGGTGCGCCAGGTGGCGTTCCTGCGGTGATCTCGGTCAGAGCGACGGCAGGATCAATCAGCGCGCCGCGGCTTGCCATGTAAGTGGGATCGACGAGGCCTGCGACCGGAACTTCGACAAAGTCAGAATCGCCCAGGTAAAGCTCTCGGTCGGCATAGGCGATGCGCTGCGATTCAAGGAATACATGCCAAAACTGAGCGCTTTCAGGCCCCATTGCGCTTAAGTCGAAGCGCTCAAGTTGCCCCAGCATTTGGGCGACAGCGACGCCACCGGACGAAGGCGGGCCCATCCCGCAAATGCGGTAGGTGCGATAGGGGGCGCATACGCCGGCGCGTTCCTTTGCTTCATACCCGCGCACATCAGTGGCGCTCATCCGCCCATCCTGCGGCGTCTCGCTGGCGACATAGGTTGCAAAAGCGTCGGCTCCAGCTTCGTAGAAAGCCTGTGGACCCGCTGCTGCGATCTCTTCCAGCGTGTTGGCGAGCGTTGGGACCGTAACAAGCGAACCCACCGGCAGCGGCTCACCGTCCTCGCCGAAAAATATTGCGCGTGCAGCGGCGGTCTTGCCAGCGCGTTCTTTGCGGCTTGTGATCGAATCGTTGAGCCGGCGGTTCATCACAAAGCCGTCCCGAGCAAGCGCGATGGCAGGCGCGAACAATTCGGCCCACGGCAAGCGGCCATGTTCGGCATGGGCTTTAGCGGCGAGCGCGATGTTACCTGGTACGCCGACGCTCAATCCCGATAGGGTCCGGATGGGGAAGGGTAGGCGCTCCCCGGCTTCGTCTAGAAAGCGGGTCGGGGTGGCCGCCAAAGGAGCAGTTTCGCGCCCGTCGTACGTCGTCAGACCTTCCGCTCCTGCATGAACAAGAAATCCGCCTCCGCCAATCCCGGAACTTTGTGGCTCCACTACGGTAAGCGCAAGCATCACTGCGATCGCAGCGTCGGTCGCTGAGCCACCCTGTGCAAGGATCGCTTCTCCCGCTGCCTCGGCGCGCGGGTCAGCAGCGCTTACCGCCCCTCGATCTGTCGCTTCGGGCGTGGCGGATTGTAAAGCGGAGGGTGACTGCAGCCCGTCTGAAGCAGCAGGGGTATAGCTCGCAGCGCATCCCGTGAGGACCAGCGCAAGCGGCGAAAGCAAAGCAAGAGTTTTGATCATCATTGCCACCGCTATTCGGTTCCAACCGCATCGGCAAGCCGGGTAAATCCATCGCGTTTCATCAGGCGCCTCAATCCTGCGGCAATCTGCCCCCCCAAGCCCGGGCCGTAATAGACCATCGCTGAGTAGAGCTGGATAAGGCTCGCGCCCGCCCGAATGCGTTCCCATGCGTGCTCGGCGTTGGCAATTCCGCCCACTCCAACCAGTGGCACTGCTCCCCCGGTTGCCTTGCGAAAGTCTCGCAGCCGTTCAAGCGCAAGCGCGCGCAGTGGCGCACCGGATAAGCCGCCCGCCTCATCACCATGGCGAGAGGCCAGATCCGGCCGCGAAATAGTGGTGTTGGAGACGATCAGCGCGCCCAATTGTTTATCGATCGCAATCCGGGCGATGGCATCAATGTCGGCCGGCTCAAGGTCGGGCGCAACTTTCAGGAAGATTGGGGGAGGTAGAGCGCTTGGGTCGGCCACTTCGTCGCGCGCCGCGATGACGCCGTCAATCAGTGCTGTCAGCGCCGCCTCGTCCTGCAGTGCCCGCAGGCCCGGCGTGTTGGGACTAGAGACGTTGACCGCGAGATAACTCGCGACCGGGGTCATTACGCGCGCCATTTGGGAGTAATCGGCGATCCGATCTATCGCATCCTTGTTAGCTCCAATATTCACCCCGACAATCCCCGGGCGACCCTGGCGTCTTTGCAAGCGGGCAAGAGCGGCCTTCGCTCCCTGATTGTTGAACCCCATGCGATTGATCACGCCGTCATCGGCGGTGAGTCGGAACAGACGCGGTTTGGGGTTGCCGCTCTGCGGCCGCGGCGTGATCGAGCCGACCTCGGTAGAGCCAAAGCCTAGACCTAGCAGCGCGTCGGGCACCTCTGCGTCTTTGTCGAAGCCCGCAGCAACGCCGATCGGATTAGGGAAGTTGAGCCCTGCCACTTTGATCGAGAGAGGCCCTTCACTGGTGGCTTTCTTCGAGACAGGCATCATGCCAAGCGATCGGATCGCCAGACGGTGGCCCATCTCGGGGTCAAGCGCGAAGATCGCGGGGCGGACGAGATTGAAAAAGCTGGCTGTCATCGCTAGCGGTCTAAGCCAAAATTTGCGCTCGCTGTCGAGAGCTGAGGTGGTTGGAACCCCGGTTTGGGCCACTTGTCGTATGCATACAATTCTTCTCGCTACACTCTCGTTAGATACTGCCTCGCGACCCGAAGGGCTCGGAGCAGCAATGCAAAGAGTTCCTCAACTTAGTAGGGCGGCTCGACCGAGCCGCCCTTTTTTTATGTTCCTCCAGTGAATTAGTCGCTATCGCTCGCCTAAAGTCAGGCGAGACAATGGATCAACTCCAAGAAGAACTGGGTCAATCACGCGGATTCGGAAAGACCGAGGACGGTCTTCAGCTTACCGAAAGCTCGCTGATTGAAGTCGATTACATCGCTCCACCTGCCGCGATTAGCGATTATGTCACCACGCTCTATCATTTCCGCTGTGATGAGTTGAAGATCCGTGACGTTCAGCCAGCTTCGATTGGTCACCTCGCCATTTTTCCCAAGGGCAAGGGCGAGATGCAGTTCAGTGCGGGCCATCGTGATCCGAATCCTCCGGTGGCGGTTATGACTCCGCTGTCCAACGCCCACCCAATCGTCGTGGATGGCCCCTTTCATGTCATCGGCGCTGCGCTCACTCCTCTTGGCTGGGCTGCACTCACAGGTCTTCATGCCGGAGAGAACAAGGATCGGCTCCATTGTGCACGCAGCATCCTAGGCGATGAAGTGGGCGATCTTGGCGAAAGGCTGATCGCAGATTACCTCGATGGCGCAAGATGCGGTCGGGAATGTGCGTTTGCGATCGGGGACTTCATTGCCGGAGCGGTTAAGCCGGTCAATCCGCGCCATGCAGAGTTGATCCGCACGGTCAATTCCTGGCTAGGCGGATCGTTGAGACCCGATCTTTCCGATTTGCTGGCAGAAGCGGCTTATTCCGAGCGCCAGGTGCAGCGATTGACCGAACGCTATTTCGGCCTCTCACCACAGGCCTTGGCGCGCAAATATCGTGCCTTGCGAGCGGCCGCGCTGCTGTCGTTTCCGCAGCTCACGCCTGAATTCGAAGCGCAATTGGGCGATGCATTCTTTGATCAGTCGCACATGATCCGTGAGATCAATCATTTTGTCGGACGCACTCCGGCACGGCTGAAGGGTGCTGACAATCCGTATCTCAGCGAAATGATCGCTCCCGGAAATCTGCGAGAATTGGACGGCTGAGTAGGGTGCTGTAGCGCCTCATTTCGCCACAGAATGATCTCTTAAGAGGCCATTGGGCAAGCATACGCTTGAAATCAGACAAAATCGCACGTATTTGAAATACGACGAATCTAGTCTGATTTAAGAATCGCTCGCAACAAGTGGAAAAACAGAACTTTCATGCGCCTTTCCAACCTCGCTGATTATGCCGTCATTACGATGAGCCAGGCTGCTACCCATTGCGGCGATGGGCGGGTAAGCGCGGCTGAGCTGGCGAGCGAGACAGGTCTACCCGTACCGACCGTCCAGCGCCTTGTTTCCAAGCTTACCCGAGCAGGCCTGTTGCGCTCTGTGCGCGGCGTCGGCGGTGGTCTCCAGCTTGGACGTCCAGCGGCAGCGATCACAGTTGCTGACATTGTCGAGGCGGTCGAAGGCCCAATCGCCGTCACCGCCTGTGTTGATGACCGTTGTTGCGACCACGAAGCGAATTGTTCGATGAAGCCGCATTGGCCGATCATCAACGCCAAATTGCGCGGTGCCCTGGCAGAAGTGACGCTGGAACATCTTCGTCATCCGCCGGTTCAAAGCCATGATCCCATTGAAACCCTTAAAGAGAATGCGGCATGACCGACCATCTCGACACCACTGCAATTGACGCTCCTGAAATGGACGCGGACGCCAAGGAAGCAGCCGCAAATGCTGCCGAATATGAGCACGGCTGGTCCTCTGACATTGAAACCGAGTTTGCGGAAAAGGGTCTTAACGAAGACACGGTCCGCTTCATCTCGGCAAAAAAGGGCGAGCCGGAATGGATGCTCGACTGGCGGCTGAAAGCGTTCCGCATTTGGGAGACTCTCGAAGAACCCGATTGGGCAAAAGTCGGCTATCCCAAGATCGACTACCAAGACGCCTATTATTATGCCGCGCCCAAAGCCAAGCCGAAGCTGGAATCGCTCGACGACCTCGATCCGGAGATCAAGGCGGTTTACGACAAGCTCGGCATTCCGGTGGCGGAGCAGGAAGTGCTCGCAGGGGTCGAAGGCGCGCGCAAGGTTGCGGTGGATGCGGTGTTCGACAGCGTTTCGGTCGCGACCACCTTCCGTGAGGAACTCAAGAAAGCAGGCGTGATCTTCCTCTCGATCTCAGAGGCGATCAAGGAGCATCCAGACCTCGTGAAGAAGTGGCTGGGCCGTGTGGTTCCGACGCGTGACAATTACTTTGCCTGCCTCAACTCCGCCGTCTTTTCCGACGGCACCTTCGTCTACATCCCCGAAGGCGTGCGCTGCCCGATGGAGCTCTCGACCTATTTCCGCATCAATGCGGAGAATACCGGCCAGTTTGAGCGCACCCTGATCGTGGCGGAGAAAGGCTCCTATGTGAGCTATCTCGAAGGCTGCACCGCCCCCATGCGCGACGAAAACCAGCTCCACGCAGCCGTGGTGGAACTGGTCGCGATGGAAGATGCGGAGATCAAATATTCGACCGTCCAGAACTGGTATCCCGGCGATAGCGAAGGCAAGGGCGGGATCTACAACTTCGTGACCAAGCGCGGCCTGTGTCAGGGAGACCGCTCCAAGATCAGCTGGACTCAGGTCGAAACGGGCTCTGCGGTGACATGGAAATATCCGTCTTGCGTCCTCAACGGCGAAGACAGCGTGGGCGAGTTCTACTCAGTCGCAGTCACCAACAATTACCAGCAGGCCGACACCGGCACCAAGATGATCCACAATGGCAAGGGCTCCCGCTCAACCATCATCTCCAAGGGTATCTCGGCGGGCAGATCGAACAACACCTATCGCGGGCTTGTCCGTGTAGGGCCCAAGGCCGAGGGCGTGCGCAACTTCACGCAGTGCGACAGCCTGCTGCTCGGCGATGAATGCGGCGCGCACACCGTGCCCTATATCGAGGTCAAGAACCCCGGCGCTCAGATCGAGCACGAGGCGACGACCTCCAAGATCAGCGACGAACAGATGTTCTACGCCCAGCAACGCGGCCTCGA
>JBCCPG010000006.1:0-208283 GCA_039039885.1 Pseudomonadota bacterium
CCTCGCCGCTTGATCCGGACGATCCGCTGCTCTCCTTCGATCCGGTGCCGCATGTCGCGCCGCGCTCGAACTCGATCACGCCCGATTTGCAGCGCGCCTTCATCGCTGAGCTTGCCGCGACCGGCATCGTTCAGCAGGCGGCTCGGCATATCGGGAAGAGCCTTGAGGCGCTCTACAAGCTTCGGCAGCGTGCAGGCGCAGAGGGGTTTCGCGCGGCGTGGCAGCAGGCGGTGGATCGCGGGGTCTCTCGGGTTGAGGACAGCGCGCTCGCCCGCGCGATCGAGGGGGAGGAGCGGATGGTGGTCTCGGCCGGCAAGGTGGTCGGCACAGAGATCCGCCACAATGAGGCTCTGGTGATGTTCTTCCTCAAGAACCGGCGCGCGGAGAGGTATGATCGGACGGCGGATATCGGGCCGGGTCATCCGGTCTATGACAGGGTGAAGCGCGAATATGAGGAGGAGCAGCGGCGGCTCGCCTCAGACCCCAAGAAGATCCGCGAAGTGCAAGACGCGCTCACGCGCAAGATGAAGCAATGGCGGATGGAGCTCGAAGCCAAGTGGGAAGCGGAGAGGAGAGAGGGTTAGTCCTTGGTCACGGCAGTCAAAGCGCGACTGCGCGCCCGCAGGGGCACCGTAGTCCAGATTTATCTGGGCGGAGGAGCTGCCCCGAGGAGTTCGCCCGGATGGGCGAACACACACTAAAGACTCACTACACTTCCCACTCCTCTCTCAGCAGCCCGTACCAATAGACATCGCACAGCCCGGCATGGGTCATTTCGTGCTGGCGCAGATGGGCTTCGCGGGTGAAGCCGAGCTTTTCCAGGACCTTGACCGAGGCCAAATTGCGGGCGTCGACATCGGCCATCAGCTTGCGCGGCGCGGGGTCGGGGTTTGCGCCTGAGAACAAATGCGTGATGAGAGCTTTGGCGCATTCGCTGGCAATGCCCTGCCCTTGCCGGTCAGCGCAGGTGATGTAGCCGATCTCCTCAATCCCCTCATGCTCGCCGGGGTAAGCCACAAAGCGGCCCGCGACGGACCCGCCTGCATCTTCGGCAATCCAGGTGCGGCCAGGCCAGCTGGGTTCGGCGAGCCAACCCCACAGCTCTTCCTCGCTCACGAACGCATCGCGCGAGAGGTAGCGGCATTGTTCCGGATCAGACAGGGTCGGGAAGAGCGCCGCGGCGTCGGAGCGCTGGAGGGGGCGCAGGGTGAAACGCTCGGTCCGAAACTCGGCGACTTTATGCATTCTCGGTCAGGTAGCCGACCAGCGCCTTGACCTTCTTGCTGCGCCATTGCGGGAGCGGGGCGACGAGCCAATAAGCGCGTTTGCTCTCAACCGGTTCGTCCAAAGCCTCAAGCAAGCCAGCTTCGAGCGCGCTTTCAACCAGCGGCAATGGCAGGACGGTGCGGCCCATCCCTGCCAATGCAGAGCTCATCGCCTGGCCCGCGCTGCTCGTTTTGACGCAGGCCTTCACGTCCTCAGGCAAGCCCGCCTCGGGCCAGTCGATCCACGCATCGCGCGCGTTCTTGGCGGCAACCATCACCTTGAGAGCGGGCGCCAGTTGCACGCCTTCCAGCTCGCCCGGCCCGGCAATAAAGCGGATCGCAAGGTCAAGGTTCGCCTCGGTAAAGTCGGAGCCTTCGTCGGGCGCGAGAATATATTGCACACCCGGAGTGCTCGCTTGAAACGGCGCGAGACGCGGAGCCAGCCAAGCGGCAAAGAATTCGCGCGGAGCAGCAATCGTGTAACGATCGCTCGCCTGGCCTGCCTGCATCGCCGCAACGCTCTCCTCAAAGCGCAGGAACCCCTCGCGCAGGGCATCGAGACCTGCCTCACCCTCAGGCGTCAGTTCCAACCCCTTGGAAGTGCGACGGAAAAGCACCACGCCGAGATGATCCTCCAAAGCGCGGATCTGCTGACCAACCGCCGCCGGGGTCACCGCCAGCTCATCTGCCGCCCGGGTAAAGGACAGATGCCGCGCCGCTGCGTCGTAGACGCGCAAAGCATTCAAGGGCAGGTGGGTTCTTTTCACGAAAACAGCGCCTAATCGCGCTCGAGCCGCTCTGCAAGCCTGAAAGGATACGGGTCAAGCGCTGCCACTTCAAAGTCCGCTGCACCGCCAAGCGGCGCCGCAACAGCTTACTTGTCGAGCTTGTCTGAGGCTGTCTCTGGCGCAGCGAGCGGGAAGAAGGGGATGCGCACCTCAAGCGGTGTCCCATCTGCCTTGTTGAAGGTGTAGAAACCTTCCATCGAACCGTGCGGTGTGCCGAGCGGACAGCCCGAGACATAATCGTGGCTGTCGCCCGGTGCGAGCAAGGGCTGCTCTCCGACCACGCCTTCGCCATCGACATGATTGACCATCCCGCGCGCATCGGTGATCCGCCAGTGCCGCGAACGCAGACGAATATGCTCGTCCGATCCGTTCTCGATACGGATGTGATAGACCCAGAACCACTTGCCCGCTTCGGGGTGAGACTGTTCGGGGAGGAAGGTCACATTCACTCGAACGGTGACATCCTGCGTGGTTGCGGCATGGGGGAAGAGGCTCTTCATATGGGTGAAGGTAACGATGATCATCGCATGCGCAAGGGCTTCAACGTAGAATCCCCCACTATCCCCGACGCGCTGATGTGTGAAATGCAACAGAGCGAGCGTTTGGCTCATTTTACTGGGTAAATCAGGCAGTTTGTGCCCACCTTGCTCTTTGCAAGCGCAAAGCAAGCGCGAACATAAATTCCACATTGCGGCAACAAACTGAACCGTTCTCCGGACGCCTCAACGCCTCATCCCGGCGATGCCCGCTTGGCAGCGATCAACGCCTAACCGATTCGACGTCCAGCTCCAACGAGGGGACGCGGATACAGCGCCGAGCGAGCCAATCAGCTCTAGCCCTTCTCAAGCTCTTCTTCGATTTGAGCGAGGCGTTCCTTGCCAAAGAACATTTCCTGCGGGCCATCCTTGGGGCCGGTGTAGATCGTGGGGATGCCGAAGGCACCGCGATCGACCGCGTTCTGCGTGTTGTCGCCAAGGCCCTTTTTGACCTCATCGGTCTGGATCCGCGCGCCCATATCAGCCGCGTCAAAGCCTGCCTCGCCCAGCTGCTCCATAATCGCCTGAGGGTTAGTCGCATCCATGCCCTCCTCCCACACCGCCTTAAGCATTGCATCGACAAATTGCACCGCGCGACCGTCTTGGTCGGCGGCAAAGCACAGACGCTGCAGCATGATCGAATTGAACGGGAAATTGGCCGCCATTTTGAACTTGGTCAGCTCGTGCTTGGCGATGTAGCGGTTCATCTCCAGCATCGCGTACTGGTTCTTACCCTTCACTTCAGCATCGCGAATGAAGGGCGGCGCATTACCGGTAAGCTTGTGCATCCCAGCAAGGAAAACCGGCGTCACATCAAGCTCCGCCCCGGTGCGCCGGATAATCTCGCGCAAGGGCTGCCAGATCAAATAGGCGTTGGGGCTGACAACATCGAAAATAAGCTCGGCGCGGTTGGCCACGGTGTTTCTCCCATCCAGTGTCCGGCATTGGCCGGTTGCACCCTCGCTCGCATGGTCAAGCCGCTTTGACAAGTCTGTTTATCAGACTTTAGTGACCTATCCCCTTGGGATGTTAAGGCGTGTCGTGGTTAAATCTGTATTAGCTCCGTTCCCACCCACTTTGTTAGGGCACGCCGGGCCATTTTATCTGCGTCACTGAACAGGTGACACGGCGAAGACCACCTGAAAAGGTCGTTCCAACCGCGCTTGGCTGAGACCAAGCTTCATGCCCGCGCGGATGTGCTTAGGAGCCGGGGTGATGCGTTACGCGCATTGCTCCGGCTTTTGCATGCTTACCGCAAGGGTATTTGGCACCCTTACTGAGAGCTTCTCTGAACGCTGGAAATCGTGCACCTTGCCACTACATCTAAGACCTTCCGCTACGTCGTGGGACTTGCGCCTTTTGCGCTTCTCCCATACGAGCGGGGCGGAAGAGCGGCGCCGATCATTACCGGTTTTGGGGATGGTCAGGATCAGGCAGCCGCCACCTCACAATCTGAAGCCCTTTTGGGCATAGCAATGGACGGGATGCCATGAGCCTTTACGACGATTACCTCGCCGAGATTGAAACGCGCAAAACGCAAAATCTCTCGCCCAAGCCGATCGAGGATGGGGCGCTCGTCAAGGAGCTGATCTATCACATCGAGGAAACCCGCCACCCTGCCCGCGCGGACAGCCTCAAATATTTCATCTACAACACGCTGCCCGGCACGACGAGCGCAGCGGGCGTCAAAGCGGCTTTCCTGAAGGAAATCATCCTTGGCGCCGCAACTGTCGAAGAAATCACCCCCGACTTCGCCTTTGAGCTTTTAAGCCATATGCGCGGCGGGCCTTCGGTTGAAGTGCTGCTCGACCTTGCGCTGGGTCACGATGCCGAGATCGCAGCCAAGGCTGCCGAGGTGCTGAAAACGCAGGTCTTCCTCTACGACGCTGACACAGCGCGCCTCACCGAAGCGCATGAAGATGGCAACGCAGTCGCTACGGGCATTCTTGAAAGCTATGCGCGGGCCGATTTCTTCACCCAGCTCCCCGACATTCCTGAAGAGATCAAGGTCGTCACCTATATCGCCGGCGAAGGCGATATTTCGACCGACCTGCTCTCGCCCGGCAATCAGGCACACTCGCGCTCCGACCGTGAGCTGCACGGCCAGTGCATGATCTCCCCAGCCGCCCAGACAGAGATCACCGAGCTGAAGGAAAAGCACCCCGATGCCCGCGTCATGCTGATCGCCGAAAAAGGCACGATGGGCGTGGGTTCAAGCCGTATGTCGGGGGTCAACAATGTCGCGCTGTGGGCGGGTAAGCCTGCGAGCCCCTACATCCCCTTCGTCAACATCGCGCCCGTGGTCGCTGGCACGAACGGCATCTCGCCGATCTTCCTCACCACCGTGGGCGTGACCGGGGGGATCGGGATTGATCTTAAAAACTGGGTCAAAAAGACCGACGAAAACGGCAAGGTCGAGCTTGATGGCTATGGCGATCCAGTGCTCGAGCAAGCCTATTCGGTTGAAACCGGCACGGTCCTCACCATCAACACGCGTGAGAAGAAGCTCTACAAAGGCGATGAAGAGGTCGCCGATGTCTCCAGCGCCTTCACCGCGCAGAAGGTCGAGTTCATGAAAGCGGGCGGTTCCTACGCCGTGGTCTTTGGCAAGAAGCTCCAGAGTTTTGCCGCAGCGACTTTGGGACAAGAGCTCAAATCCGCCTATGCGCCCAACCGTGAAATCAGCCATGAGGGCCAAGGCCTCACTGCGGTGGAGAAGATTTTCAACCGCAACGCTGTCGGCACGACGCCGGGCAAGACCTTGCACGCAGGCTCGGACGTGCGCGTTGGCGTGAACATTGTCGGCTCGCAGGACACGACCGGGTTGATGACCTCTCAAGAACTCGAAGCCATGGCGGCGACCGTCATCTCACCTACCGTCGACGGTGCCTATCAGTCGGGCTGCCACACGGCCTCAGTGTGGGACAAGAAGGCGCAGACCAATATCCCGAAGCTGATGAGCTTCATGAACAAGTTCGGCCTCATCACCGCGCGCGACCCCAATGGCGAGTATCACGCCATGACCGACGTCATTCACAAGGTCCTTAACGACATCACGATCGACGACCGCGCGATTATCGTGGGCGGCGACAGCCATACGCGTATGTCGAAAGGCGTGGCATTTGGCGCGGATTCCGGCACAGTCGCTCTCGCGCTGGCCACTGGCGAGGCGACCATGCCAATCCCGGAGAGCGTTAAAGTCACCTTCAAAGGCACTCTCAAAGACCACATGGATTTCCGCGATGTTGTCCACGCGACGCAAGCGCAGATGCTCAAGGCGCATGGCGACAACGTCTTCCAGGGCCGCGTGATCGAGGTTCACATCGGCACTCTGCTCGCCGATCAAGCCTTCACCTTCACCGACTGGACCGCCGAGATGAAGGCGAAAGCCTCAATCTGTATCTCCGAGGATGAGACGCTGATTGAATCGCTCGAAATCGCGAAGGCGCGTATCCAGATCATGATCGACAAGGGCATGGACAACGCCAAGGGCGTGCTCGCCGGCCTGATCGCCAAAGCGGATGCGCGGATTGCCGAAATCCGCTCGGGCGAAGTGCCTGCTTTGCGGCCCGATCCGAATGCGAAGTACTTCGCCGAAGTTGTCGTCGATCTCGACCAGATCAACGAGCCGATGATCGCCGACCCCGACGTCAACAACAACGACATCTCAAAGCGCTACACCCACGACACGATCCGCCCGATCTCCTATTATGGCGGCAACAAGGAAGTCGACCTCGGCTTCATCGGATCGTGCATGGTGCACAAGGGCGACATGAAGATCCTCTCGCAAATGCTCCAGAACCTGGAGAAGCAGCACGGCGAGGTCGAATTCAAAGCCCCGCTGGTTGTGGCTCCTCCGACCTACAACATCGTCGATGAGCTGAAGGCGGAAGGCGATTGGGAGCTGCTCTCCAAATATGCCGGCTTCCAGTTCGACGACACGAACCCCAAAAATGTCGCGCGCACTGAGTATGAGAACATGCTCTATCTCGAGCGTCCGGGGTGCAATTTGTGCATGGGCAACCAAGAGAAAGCCGCCAAGGGCGACACGGTGATGGCGACCTCCACCCGCCTGTTCCAAGGCCGCGTGGTCGAAGACGCCGACGACAAGAAGGGCGAGAGCCTGCTGTCCTCAACGCCAGTCGTTGTGCTCTCCACAATCCTCGGCCGCACGCCGTCGATCGAGGAATACACTGCGGCTGTGGAAGGCATCAAACTGACCGAATACGCCCCTCCGCTTGAAGCAGCGTAAGCGGGAGCGTCAAAGCGAAATGAGGAGAGGCCGGGTGGAAACGCCCGGCCTTTTCTATTGGACGTTAAATCCCAGCAGCCTTCAGCGCCGCGTCCATGTCCTCGGTCAAGTCCTGGATATCTTCGAGCCCAACATTGATGCGCAATAGCCCCTCGATGACGCCCATTTCTGCCCGTGCTTCTTCGGAGAGGCCGGCATGGGTCGTGCTTGCGGGGTGGCACAGGAGCGAGCGGGAATCGCCGATATTATTGGAGATATCGACCAGCTTAAGCGCGTCGAGGATGGCGAAGGCCTTCGCGCGCGTGCCGACGTCAAAGGCGAAGATCGGACCGGTCGCTTCCATCTGCTTCATTGCAAGATTGTGCCCGGGATCGCCCGGCAGGCCCGGATGACGCATATGTCCGCCCGCTGCCGTCACGCGCGGCTCAAGAAACTCGCCCAGCGCCACCGCGCTGCGGCTCTGATGATGGGCGCGCATGGAGAGGGTTTCGAGGCCCTTCAGGACCACCCAGGCGTTGAATGGCGCCAAGTTAGGCCCGGTGTTGCGCTGGAAGGGGAGCAGTGTCTCCTCGATCCATTCCTCCGAACCGCAAATCGCGCCGGCGAGCACCCTGCCCTGCCCGTCCATCAGCTTGGTCGCGGAGTATGCCACCACGTCAGCTCCAAACTCCATCGGGCGCTGCAATGCGGGCGAGGCGAAGGCGTTGTCGACCACCGATGTGATCCCGCGCGATTTGGCAAGCCCACAGACGAACTCTAAGTCCACCACATCGAGCGTCGGGTTGGCCGGGCTTTCGAAGAAGAACACCTTCGTATTCTCGCGGATCGCGGCTTCCCATTGGGCGTTATCGGCGCTGTCGATCACCGTGGTCTCGATCCCGAACTTGGGGAGCAGATTGTCCACCAGCCAGCGGCACGATCCAAACGCAGCGCGCGCGGCGACGACGTGGTCTCCGGTCTCCAGCTGGCAGAGTAGAGCAGCCGTCATCGCTGCCATGCCCGAGGCCTGAGCGCGGCATGCGCCTGCACCCTCCATCAACGCAATCCGCTCCTCCAGCATCGCGACGGTCGGGTTCTGGAGGCGCGAATAGGTCATGCCTTCCGCATCACCGGCAAAGCGGTCCGCCACCGTCTGCGCATCGTCATAGGTGTAGCCCGAGGTGAGGAACAAAGCCTCGCTCGTCTCGCCATGCTCGCTGCGCCAGGTGCCGCCGCGCACCGCCTGTGTCGCAGGCCGCCATTTGCGCGTCGCGGCGCGGTCCATTCCGGTGGTCTTCTTCATGGCGAGAAGGCTTAGTGTCCCTGTGCGAGCCTCGCAAGCGCAGTCGCACCCTAAGGTATCAATCCGGATTAAGTCCGGCCACCAAACCCTCGCGAGCCGTGCGCGTATGGCCCACAGAGCTGAGCATCTGCGCGCCTTCGATCATGGTCAGCAGATAGCGCGCGCCGCCGGCTGGGTCGGGATCGCCTTCGGGCATTTGCGTCTCCAGCCACGCGAGCAGCCGTGTCATCACTGCCTCGCCCGCTTCGGCATATCCCGGCTTTCCGCGAGCAGCACCTGCGACGATCTCCCACCACAAAGCCATAAAGGGCTGCATCGCCTCTTCGCGCATTTGTGCAAGGATCTTTGCGACCACTTGCTGACGCGTCTTGGCCCGCTCCCCACTGATCGCGGCGTCGAGCGTGGCTGAATAGGTGTCGGCAATATGTTCGAGCACATCTGACAGCAGTTGCTCCTTATTGCCGAAGTGATAGATCAGCATGCGATCCGATGTCCCCGCCGCCTTTGCGAGAGGTCGCAGGCTCGCTGTGCCAAGACCATGGGTGAGCACATGGCTCGCCAGGCTGGGCAGCAGCGTCTCTTTCGACAATTGTGGGCGGCTGGGCATCTTTGAAGACATAGCCTCTTGTAGCGAGTGCTACATTGCGATACAAGCCACTGTAGCACTCGCTACATATAGATGGAGCCAATCCGCATGGACACGCTGAACACGTTTGAATTTCTCGCATTGGGCGGCATTGTCGCGACCCTTATCGCGCTTGCGCATATCCTGATCCAGGGACCCAAGATCGGCAATGTCGCAGTGGCAGCGGCGCTGTCAGCGATGTTCTTCAGCTTTTCGGTTGTTACGATCTGGGCCGATGGCATCTTGCCGGTCTGGACCAATCACACCACCAATCTGTGGGGCGTCCAAGTCTGGTGGGACCTGCTCTTTGCGGTCGGGATTGCGTTGTTCCTGATCGCCCCGCGCGCAAAAGCGGTGGGGATGAACATGCCGCTTTGGGTCCTGCTCATCGCATCGACCGCCAGCATCGCTCTGCTCGCCATGTGCGCGCGGCTGTTCTGGCTGGAACGCGCAGCTGAGGAGGCCAAGGCAGCAAAACCCGACCCAGGCGCCGCCAAACCCGCAGCCAAAGCCTAATCCGCTTGCCCTTGGTCACCGGCGCGATTAACGCTCGCGCTTGATGACCGAGGTCGCTTCTCCTGCGCATTCACAACCCGTTGGCGAGGCGTTTGAGCCATCCTCTTCGGGCGCGCCTAGCCATCCCGCCGATCCGTGGTTGTGGTGCCTCGCGATCCCTACCCTGTTCGCCCTGCTTGCGAGCATTCGTCTGACGACCCCCTCGACCCCGTTCTTTGACGAGGTCCATTACCTGCCCGCCGCGCGCGAGATGCTTAACGCATGGGAGGGTGTCGCGGCGCAATACGACAACCGCGAGCATCCATTGCTCGGCAAGGTGCTGATTGCGCTTGGCATTCACCTGTTTGGCGACACGCCTTTGGGCTGGCGTATCATGCCCCTGATCGCCGGGACAGTTGCGGTCGGAGCCTCGATGCGCGCGCTGTGGCACACCAGCCATGACCGCTTTGCCACGGCCGCTTTCGGAGTGCTGCTCGCCACAGGCTTTCACCTGTTCATCCAGTCTCGCATCGCGATGCTCGACATTTTCATGGTGTGCTTCCTCGCGCTCGCCGCGTGGCAGTTCGCCGCCGCTATTCGCGAGCCTGAGACAGGACGCTGGCGGCTGGCTCTGACCGGCATTGCGATTGGCCTTGCGCTCGGGGCGAAGTGGAATGCGGTGCCGCTCGCCTGTGCGTTCGGCCTCACCTTCTTCGCCGCAAGATTGTCTGCGGGCCGTCGCCGCCTCCTCACCAGCAAGCGCGGAGTGCCGGTTCCGGGGATCAGCTTGATCGAGGCGTTTGTCTGGCTTGGGATACTGCCGCTGCTTGTCTATGCGGCAACTTTCGCGCCCGGCTATTACCTCGGCACAGAATTGCGCCCTTCGCCGCTTGCTGAGCACGGCCTGATCGGCCTCCATCAAGAGATCCTCGCGCTGCAACAGCAGGTGCTCCAGCCGCACGCCTATCAGAGCAATTGGCCGCAATGGGTCAGCAATACGCGCGGCGTCTGGTATCTCTACGAATTCGTCGATGGAGCGCAGCGCGGGGTGCTGTTGATCGGCAATCCGCTGACCATGCTGCTGGGACTGCCGGCGCTCTTATGGTGCCTCATCAACGGGCTTGCGCGCAGCGATTGGACAAAGATCGCGATTGTCGTCGGCTATGGCGTGAGTCTGGGTCTGTGGCTGATCGCGCCGAAATCGGTGCAGTTCTACTATCACTATGTGACGCCGAGCCTGTTCCTGCTCGCCGCCCTCGCCATCGCGCTATCAGACTTACGGGCAGCTGGACGGCCGCGCATCGCCTATGCTGTGCTCGCCGCAAGCGTCGGCTTCTTTGCGCTGTTCTACCCGATCCTCTCCGCAGGCGCGCTCGATGGCCCGATGAGCTTCGCCGACTGGGCCTGGATCGAGGGGTGGAGGTAGCACCTAAGGCTGAGATCTTTTGCGCGGTTGGTCATGCGGGTGGACTGTCGGCCGTCGACCCAGTTTCGACCTCAAGCTAACTCATCAGGTTGGCCTTGAAGCCGCAAAAGAAAGAGGTCAGGAATTTGCTGGCGAGAGCACTAAAATTTTTGACCCTAGGTGCTTTAGAAGTATTGGTTGTCATCCTCATTCTGCTCAAATTCGGTTGGACTGGCTTGCTAGTCGCTCTCCCGATTTTAGTTGTGGTGTTCATCGTCGGGCTGCGGCTCGGGGGACAGATGGGGTAGCCGCGGTTCGCTTAGCTAGCGTCCTTGACGAAGACCTTCCGCTTTCCACCCCCAAAATCGGCCCAGAAAGCCGCATCAATCGCTCGGCAAAAGCGGTGGCGGATAGCGGCGCTGCGACCCCAGGCCTCTACCCTCAATACCGACCCCAGACGAACCGGCTCGACAAGGCGTAGTTCCATACTGATCCGACCAGAATCCCTGCCAGCGCTGCGAGTGCCCAATAGACGCCTTGAACGTTGAGCAGGCTCGCCACCGCGACATTGGCGAAAGCGCCCACTGCGCAGGTGAGGCAAAAGCCGATCCAGCCGCGCAGCAACTCGCCCACGCCCGATAGGCGCTTGTCTCGATAGGTCAGCCAGTTATTGAGCACGAAGTTGAAGCTCATCGCGACGATCACGGCGGTGAGTTGCGCTTGCCAGAATTCCGCGGCCTCCATGACGATAAAACCGCCCAGCACCGCGTAATGGACCACAACTCCCAGCGCTCCGACCGTGCCGAACAGTGCGAAGCGGGTCGGGATCACGCGGCCCAGAGTCTTGTCATAAAGCCCGGCGAGGAAGTCGAACAGGATCGCACGGTCCAGTTTGCTCACCCCTTCGCGGCGCTTGGCAAAGTGCATCGGAAACTCCTTGACCCGCATCGGCTGGCCCGTAGCCCTCGGAGAGCTCGCCAGCAGGTCGAGCAGGATCTTGAAGCCGATCCCCGACAGGCGCGGGACGAGCGCGCGGGCTGTTTCGGTGGGAAGCATGAAATAGCCGCTCATCGGATCGGACAGTTCCACTCCGGTCAGCCCGCGCGCAATGCGGTTCGCAAGACCGGAGAGCTTCTCGCGCTCGGGCTCCTCCCAATCCGCCATACTTGCCCCGTCAGCAAATCTGCTTGCGACGGCGATGTCGGCCTCCCCTGCTTTCATCGCTTCGAGCATTCCGGCGAGCAAAGCAGGATCGTGTTGATGGTCAGCGTCCATGACCGCAACGAAGCTTGCGGCAGTGGCGCAGAAGCCCTCTATGGCTGCGCTCGCTAGCCCTCGCCTGCCAATCCGCTGGATCACCCTCACCCGGCGATCAATGCGCGCCAATGCGCGACCTTCATCGGCGGTCCCATCGGCGCTGTTGTCATCGACGATCAGGACTTCCCAGCCCTCGTCGCCCAGCGCGCTTTCAATCCGCTCAACCAAAGGCGCAAGGTTCCCGCGCTCATTGAGCGTTGGGAGGATGATCGCCAGTTCGAGGGAGGCTGGCTCGGTCATTTCAATTCAGAGCCGCTCAAGCACCGCAGCGCCGATCGCATCGGTGCCATGCTGACCGCCCAGATCGCGGCCTAGGAAACCGTCGGCGAGCGCTTGTTCAGCCGCTGCTTCGATCCGCGCGGCCTGTGATTCCAAGCCAAAGGAGTGGCGCAGCATCATCGCGGCGGAAAGGATTGTCGCCATCGGATTGGCGATGCCTTGCCCTGCAATGTCGGGCGCGCTGCCATGGATCGGCTCGTAAAGGCCAAAAATGCCATGCTCGGTGCGCTTGTCACCCATCGATGCGCTGGCGAGTAAGCCGATCGAGCCCACCGCAGCGCTGGCCAGATCAGAGAGGATATCGCCGAACAGATTGCCGGTCAGGATCACGCCAAAACCGCCCGGATTGCTGATGATCTGCATCGCGGCGTTGTCGACATACATATGGCTGAGCTCAATATCGGGATGCGCGCCAGCAGCCTGGGTGACCGTTTCGCGCCAGACCTGGCTCGTCTCGAGCACATTGGCCTTGTCGACGCTGGTCACGCGGTGCTTGTCTCCGCCAGCGCGCGCGGTGCGGAAGGCGACCTGCGCGATCCGGCGCACCTCGGTTTCGGAATAGGACATCATGTCCCACCCTTCGCGAGAGCCATCATTGGCCACCCGTTCACCCTTATCGCCAAAATAGACATCCCCGGTCAGCTCGCGCACGATCATCATGTCGAGCTGGCCAGCGATGTCGGGCTGGAGGGGGGAGAGATGCTCAAGTCCCCTGAACACTTTGGCCGGGCGCAGATTGGCGAACAGCTCCAATTCCTTGCGCAGGCCCAGGATCGCTTGTTCTGGGCGCAACGAGCGTTCGAGTTTATCGCAAGAGGGATCGCCCACCGCGCCGAACAAAATGGCATCGCATCCGCGCGCAATTTCGAGCGTTTCAGGAGGTAGCGGATGGCCGTGACGGTGGTACGCTGCGCCGCCAACATCGCCTTCGAACAAGGTAAGCCCCGGCAGGCCAAGCGCTTCGAGCACCTTAACCGCCTCACGTGTCACTTCTGGACCAATCCCATCGCCAGGAAGAACGGCTATTTTCATTGTCGCCTCACCCTCAATCCACGATCCGTTTCAGCCGCTCCCCCAGCTGAACCCGTGCCGCCATAACATCGCGCGGCGTCCCTGCAAGCAGGTAGTCGCGGATCGGGCGATGGAGTTGGCGGAAGGTCTCGAACAAAGCGGTGAAATCGCCAGAGGTGTCGGGCTTGTCCCCGCCATATCCCAGCTCACGCAGCAGCATCGCTTCGTAAGTGACCATTACCGCCAGCCAGCCGCGCGCTGAGGGCGCATGGCAAATCGCGTCGAGCAGCGCGTCGAGGCCGGTGTAGAGCGTGGGGTAAGGATTGCGTTCGGGCAGCGTGCTGGCGGTGAGCGCACAGGTCCATCCGATCGCGGCAGCAGGCAGAGGCTCGGTCATCCACGGAGCGCGGCTTTGCGCGAGTTCAAGCCGCGCGAAAGGCAGCTGGCTGTCCGATTTGGAGCGGATCTCTGCCTCGACCCCGTTGCCTGGGATCATAACGGGGCGCAATTGCCGCCCTCGCCCACCGGCCACATAGGCCGCGATCAGACCGTGCTCTTTGGTCAGCAGGCGCGCAATAACCGCCGTCTCGCCATGCGGACGCGATGCAACAAGAATAGCAGGGGCGCGAAGGTTCATCCGCGCGTGTTCATGGGATTACTTGCCCAGCTTCTTTTCAAGCTCGGCCACTTTGGCTTCGAGAGCGTCGGCTTGTTCGCGGGCCTTCTGTGCCATCGCCTTGACCGTGTCGAATTCCTCGCGGGAGACGAAGTCCATCCCGCCCAGCGCCTCACGCATACGCTCACGCGCATTTTCACGCGCCTCGCGCGTCATGCCGGCCATAGTGCCTGCGGCGCTGTTTGCGATTTTGACGAAGTCGGCGATGATCGGGTTCTGGCTTTGCATGAAAGCGTATTTGGCGATTGCGCAGATGAAGAGCAAGTTTGTTTTTTGTTTTGCGCGCTGGCGCTTCGCGCCGTCTCCGCCGGCGGCTCCGGCTCCCGACGCCGGGCGCCTGAGTTTTTTGGGGCCAACCGGTTCGCTGGGCCTAGAAGCGTTTAGGGCCGCATAAGCGGCGGCGGCCGGTCAGCCGCAGCGGGTCCGCAGCGTATGCGGAGGACGGCTAGCAAGGAGTTCGCCCGGATCGGCGAACACACACACAAGACAATTCAAAACTCAATCCGCTGCACCGCTCCTTCGCTGCCGGTCGTCCCGCCATCAGGGTTTTCGACGATGAACTGGTAGTTGAGCACGCTCGCAAAGCTCACCCAGGCGAGATACGGGACCAACAGCAGCACTGCCAGCCGCCTGACACGCCAGAACGCGGCCATCACCGCGAGCAAGGTGACCACAACATAGATCAAGACAATTAGCCCGCCTTCCATGTTCTGCATTCCGAAGAATACGAAGGTCCAAGCAAGGTTGCCGACAAAATGGATCGCAAAGACGATGATCGCAAAGCCTCGCCCGATCGCGCCCCACGAACTCACCACAAGCGCAAGCGCGAAGCCGATGAGAACGTAGACGACGCTCCACACAATCCCGAACCACATGGGCGGTGGGAAGATCGCTGGCTTGGTCAGACTTTGGAACCATACGGTGTCCGGACTGCCCAGACGTCCCGCGGTGAAACCGAGCAGCACAATCAGTGGAACAAGGAACAATGCCCAGCGCATAAAGCTTGCTCGCAATTGGGACTTGGAAGCCAGAAAATTCATTGTTTCTCCAGAAGCTTTGTCAGTCTGAGGGACGCCTCAACGTCTGTGGCCCAATTCATCACATCCTCGCCACATTCGCGCCATCGATTCGCCTCATTTGAGCCACGCAGCGCGTTGCGAGGGGGCGATACACGAGCATCATTCGCACGCCAAATGCGCATTGACGCACGAGCTCGAAACATCCCGAAAAAGCCTGAATTTCCGGGATGAAATGACGATTTGTTGCGCCGGAACGGGTGCCACAATCGATAAGTCACGCAATTTTACCCTCGCGCTTCGCGATCATTGTGATAGCTTCGCCACATTCTTGCCGCGATTCGAGGCGCGATACGGCGAGATTTCACACCACGCGCCTTTCTTTGTCACATGAGCTTCAACCCGAATTCGGGAAGGCTCCATGAGGGGACGAAATTAATGAAAAAGACCAACTTTGCATCGATGCTCGCTGTTGCTGGCGGCCTCGCACTCACCACGGCAGCATGCTCGGCTCCTGAGGGTGGTGATGACACCGCTGCAGACACCGAAGCAAATGCCGATGCATGTGCTGCTGAAGGCTGCTGCGCCGCTGAAGGTTGCTGTGCCGCAGAAGGTTGCTGCGCCGCTGAAGGTTGCTGCGCCGCTGAAGGTTGCGAAGCTGAAGGCTGCTGCGCCGCTGAAGGTTGCTGCGCCGCTGCTGAGTAATCTCAGCTGAGCACACGCAATTTGCGTAAAACAATCCGGCCGACGATGACTCTGGTTGTCGTCGGCCGTTTTGCATCTTAGCAATGGATGTCATGAACCAAGTCCAAGCCGCTCACACTGTTATCGAAACCATCACTCAGATGGCGCAGGAACAGCGCCCGCTGATGCTCCGCGTGCTGCCAGAGGAAGGCGCCAATTTCTGGAAGCATTATCCGCCCAAGGACGCGCGCGACAAACATTGCAAATCGCGCTGGTACTATCACGTCCACGCGCCGGGCAGCCGTGATGAGGACGAACATGGACACTTCCACCTCTTCCTCCACCGCACGCAATTGCCCGAGGGGCTCGAGCCCAAAGTCTGGCCACCGCAGGGCGAGGAATGCAAAGCCCATGTCACCCATGTGATCGGCCTCTCGATCGACACGGTCGGCATTCCGCGCGCCTGGTTCACGGTGAACCGCTTTGTCACCAACGAATTCCTTTTCCCTGCCGATGTGATGATCGCGCATCTCGCTGACTTCAACGTCGACCACACGGCAGAAGACGACTGCGTCAACCGCTTCGTCACCGCGATGGTCGCGCTCTACCGCGAAGAAATCGCTGAGCTTTTGCGCAAGCGAGACGTCAAACATGCAGAATTGGTCGCTGAACACGGCGAGCAAGACGCCTACGAAAAGGCCAGCGGCATCGAGGTTCTGAGCCAGATCCCGATTGATCTTGATGCGAAGCTGGGGTCGCTGGAACTGGGTTAGTCTCTCACCGCGCTGATTATTGCTGCTGCTCTGAAAGCACTTCGATCGCGTTGCGGGTGACCGGATCAGCTCCTTCAAGCGAGGTCATAGGTAAGATCACATCCCAAGCCTCGACTTCAAAAATCATGTTTTTCGAACCGTCGCTCGGCTCGCGCAGATATCCCCTGATACTTACGTGGACTGGTCGTAGATGCGATCGAACAAAGCTCGATTCTTGCCATGCTTCGTCCAACATCTCATGAAACCTGTACTCCCCCGATAGTCGGACTCCGCACTCTTCCCCGACCGAAAAGTACGCTTCGCCGCCACCCAGAACCGCAACCGGGCCATCGTAGCTATCAGAAATCGCATTCAGAGCTCGACTGCACAATGCACTTCGTTCGGTACAGGCGGAGAGTGAGAGGCAAAATAAAAAGGTCAAGGCAGCAAGTTGGTGCTTCATTGCCCCCTCCGAGCCGAGATCAAAAACTCGACATTGCCCTGCGGGCCGGTGATCGGGCTTTTGACGATCCCTTCCACAGTCCAGCCTAACCCCTCAAGCCAGCCGCGGACCTCTGCGCAAACCCGTTCGTGCAGAGCGACATCGCGGACCACTCCGCCTTTGCCGACTTCCTCACGCGCCACTTCAAACTGCGGCTTGATAAGCGCAACGAGACGGCAGTCCTGCGCGGCCAGCTCAAGCGGCCTCTCAAGCACTTTGGCAAGCGAAATGAAGCTCGCATCGCACACCACAAGGTCGCAATCGCGCGTGATGTGATCGCGCGTCAGGATCCGCGCGCTGGTCTGTTCGTGGACGGTGACGCGGTCATCTTGCCTGATCTTCCACGCGAGCTGGTTTGTGCCGCTATCCACCGCGAAAACATGGTCCGCCCCGCCCTGCAGCAGCACATCGGTAAAGCCGCCGGTGGAGGAGCCGATATCCATCGCCACAGCGCCGCGCACGTCGAGGTCGAAATGCTCAATTGCGTGCGCCAGCTTGATCCCGCCGCGGCTGACCCAGGGATGATCGCGCCCGCGCACATCCAGCTCGGCGTCTTCGGGCACCTGCTGGCCCGGCTTGTCGACCTTCGCTTCGCCCACGAAAACCACGCCCGCCATCACCAGCGCCTGTGCGCGGCTGCGGCTTTCCGCAAGGCCGCGCTCAACGAGAAGATGGTCAACCCGTTTCTTGGCCACTTTTGTGGCAGGCTTTTTTGCGGATTCGCGCGAATTACTCATGGACGCTTCATCCGTTAGCGCGCATTAGAAGGACATGAAAGCGATCACCCTCACAGCGATCGGCGCGCTCACCGCGCTTGCTGGCACAGCCGCATTGGCAGCCATTGTTTCGGGCGGCGCGGATGCCGGTGATGAGCCGCGTGAGGAAGTTGCTCAAAGCGCGGTTTCAGCCCCTGCTTCACCTCGGGAAACGACCACTGCACCGGCGCCAGCTGCGGCGCCGACGCCGCTGATCCAGGAGCCGGTCTACGACAATTACCTCGACGCGCCGCAGACGCCGGGGGACTGGGCCTATATGCTTGAAACCGGCGAGCAGGCCGCAGCTTTCGTTGTGCCGCCCGGTGAGCTTGCCTTCTTCATGATGTGCGAAGAGGGCGAGGTTCAGCTGGCGCGGGCCGCCAGTTCGGAAAGCCTCTCCCCGCGCGCAATGAGCGTGACGACCGAGAGCGTCACGCGGCAATTAACCACTGCGCCCATGCCCAACCGGCCCCTGATCGTCGCAACGCTCGACGCGCGCGACCCATTGCTGGATGCGATGGCGATCACCAAGGGACGCTTTGCCGTTGAGCTTGAAGGCGAAACCACGCTCTACCTGCCCGCCTGGACCGAGGTGAGCAGGGTTATCGAGGATTGCAGATAGGGGTGTTTGTGTGTGTTCGCCCGTTGGGGCGAACTCCTCGCTAGGCGCGCAGCAAAGTTGCGCCCGCTGCGGGCGGTCGTCTTAAGGAATATTGGCGCCCTAGCGGACCCTAGAGGGTCCGTGCTGCCGCGACGAGGCAATCCACCTTTTCCCGATTCTATACGTTAATATCCACAGGCTTGTCCGCAGGTCGTCCACATGGTGACCCACAGGCTGGTCCACAGGCCTTGGTAAATCGGGGAGGCTCAGACGTTTACCCTCGGCGGGCCATAAGCAATGTTACTTAGCTGCGTCTGGCAGGCGCATGAGTATGACGTGGGAAAAGTAAAATTCAAGACTTGTGTGAGCGAATCTGATGATTCAAAACAGCACTCGAGGCCAGCGGCGAACGCGGCTCTCGGCCCCCGTTGAAACGGTTTGGGTCTTGGCTTTCAAGCGCGAAAGGAGGTGATCCGATGTCTCATGGTTCAGTAGAGAGGTCGGCAAGTTTCCGCGCGAGGTATATTCGGTGATCTAGACACTGAGTAAGACTTCGTGAGCGGCGCTCTGCTGCCGCTGACCATGAAAGGGCTGAACCTCCTACGGGCGAGGTTCAGCTCTTTTCATTTGTACCCTTGTTTTGCGAGAGCGCATCCGCGCTCTCGTCCTCGCTAGACGTCCTCCGCTTCGCTGCGGACCCGCTGCGGGCGGGCGGTCGCCCTTGCGGTCCGCTGATCGCGGCCCGTGCTCCGCGAATACGCAGCGAGGTGACGCCAAGAGACTTGGTGCAAGCCTTGCGGGTAGCGCTGATCGCGAGCCGTCCAGGCGAGCCAGCGCGCGACTGCGCGCCGCCGCTTTTGCGGCGAAGCCAAGCGGGCCGGATGGCTCGCGCCCGGCGTCTAAGGGCGAAAAACAAAAGTCTCCCGCCCGCAGCAACCACAGTTCTTGCGACTCATGCCTCTCCGCACTATCCGCTAGTTCCATGCAGTTCACAGAGCTCCCCCACCCCTCGCCCACGCCCAATGCGGAGCGTGAAGCGCGCATTCAGGACCCCGGTTTTGGCACGGTCTTCACCGACCATATGGTGGTGATCGACTATGATGCGGATCAGGGCGGGTGGCATTCGGCGAGCATCGGTCCGCGTGAGGCAATCGCGCTCGATCCGGCGGCTTCGGTGCTTCACTATGCGCAGGAAATCTTCGAAGGGATGAAAGCCTTTGCCCATGCCGATGGCGGGATGGCGCTGTTCCGGCCCGAGGCGAATGCGCAGCGCTTCAACGCCAGCGCGCGGCGCATGGCGATGCCAGAAATTCCTGAGGAGCTGTTCCTTGAGGCCGTTCGCTTGCTGGTCGAGAAGGACGCCGCGTGGATGCCTCCGGTCGATGGCGGCTCACTTTACATCCGCCCCTTCATGTTCGCGTCCGAAGCCTTTCTTGGCGTGCGCCCGGCCAAGCAATACAAATTCGTCGTTATCCTCGTCTCGAGCGGGAATTACTTCAAAGGCGGCGTGAACCCGGTGAAGATTTGGGTCAGCCAAGATTACGTCCGCGCAGCCCCTGGCGGCACGGGTGCCGCCAAGACCGGCGGGAATTACGCGGCTTCGCTGGTCCCGCAGGCCGAAGCGATTGCCAATGGCTGCGATCAGGTCGTCTTTCTCGACGCGGTTGAGAAGAAATGGATCGAGGAGCTGGGCGGCATGAACCTGTTCTTCATCCGCAGCGACGGCAGCGTCATCACACCCCCGCTTACCGGCACGATCCTTCCCGGCATCACGCGCGATTCCCTGATCGCCATGCTGCGCGAGGAAGGTCTGGAGGTGCGCGAGGAGCTCTATTCAATTGAGCAATGGCAAGCCGAAGCGGAAAGCGGAGAGCTGCTCGAAACGCTTGCTTGCGGAACCGCAGCGGTCGTCACCCCCGTGGGCACCGTCGCTTCTCCATCGGGAGAGTTCTCCATTGGCACCGGCGGCATCGGCCAGATGGCGACAAAGATGCGGAAGAAGCTGGTCGGCGTGCAGAACGGCTCAGTCGCGGACCAACACGGCTGGGTGATGCGGGTTTAGTTAGCTGTAGAGCCGCCCGACGTTCCCCATATCTCCGCCTGCGGACAGACCTTCTTGATCTGCTCCTCGTGAGCTTTGAACACTGTTTTGTTAAAGTCGGTTGCAAATTTTACGGCATTGGGGGGTGCTGGGCGAGGAGGATTAGGCTCACTCCAGTCCAGCTCAGGGATGCCTACAAATTCCACAACACTGCGCGAGTAAGGTCCGCAATAAGCGATGCCCGGTGTTCTCCAGCCCCGTGCGAAGCCATTGAACTCATGGAAGTAGAGCTTTGGGGGCTTGCCTGCCGCGATAGCTGTCTGGGCTTCCACAACGCCATCGCGCCCAAAGAACCGGTTCGGGCCATGGCGGCTTGCATCACTAGCGCTTTGTTGTGCAGGCTCCCGCGCTTCTATATCGGACTGTTGTCCTTGTTCCTGACTGCATGCAGTGCAGCATATACAGAAGAACACAAAGGCAGGGACGGATTTCCGCATTGTGTATGTGTCGCACATATTGGCTTTTCTCTCTACCCATCGACCATTTGGTTCTGAGAGCGAAGCAACCCCCTAAACCCGTCCGCTCTTGAACGGACGCATGAGATCACAGTAGAGCGCTCCCCGACATGCTCGAGCAATCTTACACAATCGCAGCGCTCTACCGCTTCACTCCGTTCGAGGACCCTGCCGCGTTACGCGCGCCGCTGCTCGCCGCGTGCGAGGAGGCTGGCGTCAAGGGCACGTTGCTGCTCGCCAATGAGGGGATCAACGGGACGATTGCGGGCAGTGACAACGCGATTGCCGCAGTGCTCGATCACATTCGCACACTCCCCGGATGCGCTGAGCTTGAGGTCAAGTTCTCCTATGCTTCCGAGCCGCCCTTCCACCGGATGAAAGTCCGGCTAAAGCGCGAGATTGTGACGATGGGGGAGCCCGGCATCGACCCTCGCGCCAGTGTCGGACGCTATGTCGATCCGCAGGATTGGAACGCGCTCATCTCCGACCCCGACACGCTGGTGATCGACACGCGCAACGATTACGAGGTCGCGGTTGGCACGTTCGAAGGCGCGATCGACCCCAAGACGCATGCCTTTCGCGACTTTCCCCAATGGTTCCGGGATCACCGTGAAGAGCTGCTCGACGGCAAGAAGAAGGTCGCGATGTTCTGCACCGGCGGCATTCGCTGCGAGAAATCCACCAGCTTCCTGCGCCAGGAGGGGATTGAAGATGTGTTCCACCTCAAAGGCGGGATCCTCAAATATCTCGAAACCGTGCCGGAGGACGAAAGCAAGTGGGAAGGCGACTGCTTTGTTTTTGATGAGCGGGTGACGGTCAAACACGGGCTTGAGCAGGGCGATTATGCGCTGTGCCGCGCCTGCCGCCGTCCAATCACTGAAGAAGATATGGCGCACGAACATTATGTTGAAGGGGTGTCTTGCCCCTATTGCTTTGATGAGAAAACTGAGGCTCAGCGCGCTCGTTATGCCGAGCGTCAACGCCAGCGCGAACTCGAAAAGGCGCGCGCGGGAAAAGCCGCATGAGCGAGGCACCAATCCTCTATTCCTTCCGCCGCTGCCCCTATGCGATGCGCGCGCGAATGGCCTTGTGGAGCGCGGGCATCGACGTGGAGCTGCGCGAAGTGAAGCTCGCAAACAAGCCGCCGGAGCTTATCGACGCCAGCCCCAAGGCCACCGTTCCGGTGCTGGTCGAAGCAGACGGAAATGTAGTCGATGAAAGCCTGGCAGTGATGCGCTGGGCGCTGGCGCAAAACGATCCTGAACGTTGGCTCGACGGCGAAGATGCAGCGCTGATTGAGCGGTTTGATGGGGCTTTCAAACATCACCTCGACCGCTACAAATATCCCACCCGCTACCCCGATGAGGTGGCGCAAGAGGCATCGGGTGATACGCAGGAATTCTCTCTTCATCACCGGGACAAGGGACTTGCCATTCTCGCTGATCTCGATGCGCGGCTGGCGCAGCACCCGCAATTGACGGGCGAAAGCCGCGCCTTCATCGACATCGCGCTGTTTCCCTTCATCCGCCAATTTGCCAACACCGACCGCGCATGGTTCGATGCGCAAGACCTTCCGCATCTCCATCCTTGGCTGCAAGGGCATTTGGAGAGCGACCTCTTCAAAGCAATCATGCCTAAATTCACCCCGTGGAAGGCGGGGGATGAAACGATTACTTTTGGGCCATTGGCGGGTCGTTAACCATTGCGGCGCTAGAGCTCGTGCCATGCAGACACTGGCCCCAAGCTTCAACGTCAGTCGCGTCGATTCAGCGCGCGAGATTCACTGGTCAGCGGCCGGCCTATGGACGGAAGCTGTTCTCCAAGACTTGCAAAGCGACCTGCTCAAGACGGCCAAGCCGTTCCTCGAAGACCAGAAGGGCTTTCGAGTGCTCGGCGATCTGCGCGAGATGGCGGTCCAACCGGGCCACATGGCGGAGAAGATGCGGCAGTCGCAGGAAGCATCGGCTGCTTTGGGCGTCGACCGGATGGCGCTCGTCTATTCTTCTATGCTTGTCCGTCAGCAGTTCCGGCGCGTGAGCGAAGCGCTCAATTGTGAGTTCTTCGAAGATCGGGTTGAAGCCATCGCCTGGCTTAGGTCATAAGGTTCGAAGCCCAGTGCTTCCGCATCGCTGCCCGACGCCCTGCGAACGTTAAGCCAGGGTCACGAAAAATTAGGGATGAACGCGTAGTTTCGGCTGCATGGACGACTTAGCGCCAAGAATTGACGCTTCCAGCGACCTTGCCCGCGGCCTTGTGCGCTTTTCGGCGGGTGGGTTGTTTGACGAAGACGAGCTGCAGGCTGGCGCTGCCAAAATCGGTGCGGCGGCGGCTCCCTTTGTGAGCGCCAAACGGCCGTGGTCGGTTCTCGCCGACTACACCGACGCAATCGTCCAACCGCGCCATCTCACCGACACGATCAGCGAAAGCTTTGAAATGGCGCGCAAGATGGGCCTGCAACGCGTCGCGGTGCTCAACGCCCCTGCCTTGGTACAGATGCAGTATAAGCGCCTCGTCGGTACGGTTGAGATCGGATTCTTCGAGAGCAAGATCGACGCGATGGCTTGGCTGGACGACGAGCAAGACGCAGCCTCAGCCTCAGCCTAAGTCGTTTAAGCGCAGCGCTCTATTCTCCCAAAGACTCCCGGAAAGCATCGATCAGCCAGCTGGTCGCGGGACCCAGCCGTGTGTCGCGTCGCCATAAAGCGGCGAGCGCGTAAGTGTCGCCAGGCTTTTCAGGCAGGTCGATCTCCACCAGCCTTCCCGCTTCAAGATCGCTCGCGACCATGTCGCGCGGCATATTGCCCCAACCCAGCCCTTCTTTGAGCAGCGAGTGCTTCGCGCCCAGATCGCCCAGCCGCCAAGTCAGCGGGCTCAAGACGGAGTATTCTCGCCCCTCTGTGCGCGAGGAGCGGTCTGAAAGGACCAGCTGCAAATGCTTGCGGCTTTCTCCCGCGGCGACGCCAGGCTGTGCGAGCGGGTGATCGGGAGCCGCCACCGGGATCAGTTCGACACTGCCAATCACTTGCCGTTCGAGTTGTGGGTCTTTCCCGATCACTGGCCCGCCAATGGCAAGCTGCGCTTGCTCGTCGATCAAGCAGGCCGCAACAGCGCCCAGCCCCTCAACCCGAAGACGCAGAGCGACGGTGGGAAAGGTGGCCCGAAAATCGCGCAAGACCCGCGCCGTGACATCGCCCGGCACCATCACGTCGATTACTATCGCCAACTGGCTTTCAAGACCCGCATGGAGCGACCGCGTCTTCGCAAGCAGCGCATCGACCCCATCGGCCACGCTGCGCGCTTCGGCGAGCAGCCCCTCACCCGCCTCGGTCAGCACGGGTCGGCGCGACCCTTCGCGCTCAAACAGGCTGACCGCAAGCTGCGCTTCCAACTGCGCAATGCCATAGGATATCGCCGAGACCGCCCGCCCCATCCGCCGAGCCGCGCCGCCAAAGCTGCCTTCCTCCACCACAGTGAGAAAGATGCGCAGATGGTCGAGACTGGGATCGCCAAGCTTCATAAAGTGCCCTTAGATGCCTACATGTTCAGATATCTTGAACATTATTGCAAGTTTTATCGCACTTATCTGAAGTTCTGAACCCAGCTATCTCCCCTCTCAACACGGGCGATGCACTCCAAAAGCACCGCTCAACAGATAGGAGAATAATCATGACCGGACCCATTATTGAGCTGCGCCCCTTCGAAAGTCTCGGCAGCGCCAATCACGGTTGGCTCGATGCGCATCATCACTTCTCGTTTGCCGGATATCACGATCCAGCCCGCGTGCAGTGGGGGCCGATCCGGGTCTGGAACGATGACACGATCGCCCCCGGCACCGGCTTTCCCACTCACCCGCACAACGACATGGAGATCATCACCTATGTCCGCAAAGGCGCGATCACGCACAAGGATTCTATGGGCAATGTCGGCCGCACTGAAGCGGGCGATGTCCAAGTGATGAGCGCTGGCAATGGGGTCCAGCACTCAGAGTACAATCTGGAGGACGAGGACACGACTTTGTTCCAGATCTGGATCCTGCCCGATCAGCGCGGCGGTGAGCCCAGCTGGGGTGCAAAAAAGTTCCCCAAGGGTGAGCGTGCTGGTCAGTTTGTGACGCTGGCGAGTGGCAATGTGCCCGCAGGAGCCGGTGAGGCGAACGACAACGATCCGCTGCCCATCCGCACCGATGCCAAAGTGCTGGGTGCAACGATCAAAGCGGGTGAGAGCGTAACTTACGACGTCTCTTCGCTGCGCCGTCACCTCTATCTCGTGCCCGCCACCGGCAAGGTCCAGATCAAGGACACGATTGCCAAAGCGCGCGACGGGATTGCGATGACGCAGATCGAAGAAGTCACCATCACCGCGCTCGAAGACAGCGAAGTGGTGTTGGTCGACGCCGCTTAACCCATCCCCTCTGGGGCCGACCCTCCCCTCCCCCTATCTGGTCGGCCCCACCCTTTTCACGACGAACCAAAGGACCATCCCAATGAACAATATCCTCCACATCTCCGCCAGCATCCGTTCGGACGAAGAAAGCGTTTCGCGCAAGCTGGGTCAGGATCTCACAGATCGCTTGGCCGCTGCCTCTGGCGCGAGCGTCACCACCCGCGACCTCGCCGCACAGGACCTGCCCCTCATCAGCGAAGACCGCTTTGGGGCGAACCTGACGCCGGCCGAAGAACGCACCCCCGAACAGGCAGAGCTTGCCGCGATTTCCGACACTTTGATCGCAGAGCTGCAAGCGGCCGACACTATCGTCATCGCCTCGCCGATCTACAATTTCGGCGTGCCTGCCAGCGTCAAGGCATGGGCCGATCTGGTCGCGCGCGCTGGGACGACATTCCAATACACCCCCAACGGCCCTGAAGGCCTGCTGACCGGCAAGAAAGCCTATATCGCCATCGCGTCGGGCGGAACGCCGGTGGGTTCAGACATCGATTTCATGTCGAACTGGCTGACCTTCTTCCTCGGCTTTCTGGGCATCAAAGATGTCGAGCTGGTCGCCGCTGACGGCATCATGGGCGCTGACGGAGCCGACAAGATCGCCGCCGCCCACACCCGCATTACCGAGCTCGCCGCTTGAGCCCCTCCCCCCCCAACATTGAAGGATCATCACCATGAACACGATTGCACAAGAAACACCCGCCTCTCCCGCCGCTCAACAAGTGGCTCTTCAGGCCACCCTTTCCCTCGTCGCCCGGCTGCTCCTCGCCGCGCTGTTTGTCCTCGCCGGGATTAACAAGATCGGCGCGATGGAAGGCACTGTCGGCTATATTTCCAGCGTCGGATTGCCGCTTCCCGAAGTGGTCTACTTCGGAACGGTGGCCTTGGAGATCGGTGGCGGATTGCTGCTCGCCGCTGGGTTCAAAGCCCGCCAGGTCGCGCTTGCGATGGGCGTCTTCACGGTCCTGACCGCGGTCATCTTCCACAATGACTTCAGCCAGCAGATCGAAATGACGATGTTCCTCAAGAACCTCGCGATTGCTGGCGGAATGTTCGCCATCGCCGCTTTCGGAGCAGGCCGCTACTCGGTCGACCGCGGCTAAGCCCGGGCCGCCAAGTCAGCTTTTCGCAGAGCTGGGCCGCGCCGGAGCAGCCTCCGGTAGCGGTCCAGCGCTGTCGAACACCATCGCCGCTTCGGTCTGCTTGGCGTAAAATTCTGGTCGCCGCGGGAACTTGACGGTGAGCAGCAGGATAAGGCCAACCAATTGGCCCAGGCCCGAAGCAACAAAGATCGACGAGAACCCACCGAGCTTGTCAGCTTGCGAGAGCAGGTACCCGCCAAACGAAATCCCGAAGTTGTTGATCGCCATGTAGATCGTAAACTGGGTGGCAGCGACTTTGGTATCGCAAAGACGCATTGAGATCGGCAGCAAGGCCACGGTCCTCAGATTGTTAAGCGCAAGCCAACCATAAAGGAAGATCACGAACAGGATGGGGCTGGACCAAAGGGGCGACAGCATCACCATCGCGATCATCAAAGCGATCGACAGCGAGATCCACAGAATACCAATGGGTTTTGCGCCAAACTTGTCGCCCAGCCAACCGCCTAGTGTGATGCATAATGCCCCCGCAACCAGCCCAGCGATCGCTGTCTGGCCGGTGATCTGGGCCTCGTCCCAACCCACGTAATCTGCTCCCAGCACGGCGCCGCCACCGGTCAATGTGCCGTACATGATGCCGCCGTTGAAGAGCAGAATGACCCACAAGATGCTTGTGCGAGTTTTGAGCGAGACGAAGGTCGACTTAAGCAGAGGCCACCATGCATCAAGCTGCACATCGAGGTTGCGCTGATGGGCCTCACCGTTGCTCCACGGCAGACGCCGTTCGCCGACACGTTCGCGAAAGCTCGCAATGTAAACGCACAGCACAAAGATGATCGCCGCGACGCTCAAATACGCGGCTTGAGCCCCATAGTCGCCAATCACACGTCCGGTGAGCGCGGTCGCCACAGCGATGCCAATGGCCTGGCCCCCAAACATCATGCCGCTGCCGCGCGCGCGTTCGTCCTCCGTCATGATGTCGACCGCAAGGCCATCGACCGCTACGTCCTGGAACGTGGTCGCAACGTTAACCGAGAAGCCAATCGCACTCAGAATGAGAACGTTGGTCGCATCGGGATTGAGCGCCACCGCCGTCAAAAGACCAGCGATCATTATCAATTGCGAACCGAGAATCCATATCCTCCTGCGCCCCATGGCGAGGAAGGTGTAGCGGTCCATAAAGAAGCCGTTCACCAGCTTTAGCGACCACGGCAATGTCGTGAAAAATCCTACTGTGCCGATTTGCTGAAGGCTCGCCCCGTTCACAGCCATCCATGCTGGGATTGCGAACCAGAACAGGCCGATGGGCATGCCTTGCCCGACATAGAGGATGAACAGAGTGAAGAAGCGGAGTGGCCGCGATCGCTCCAGGATCATGCCGCCTCCATCCTTGGCGCTAACCGCGCCCAATGCCTCACTCGCCATGAATTTCCCCCGATTGTCGCGCCCCAATTTACGGAGGCTAGCGGGAATGGGGAAATAGGCAAGTTTGCGAGCGACTTAATCGGTGGGCGGAAGGCTCTCTTCGAGCTCCTTGAGCCACAGATCGGCCACCGCATCGCTTGGCGCGCGCCAATCACCGCGCGGGGATAGCGCGCCTTGCGAGGACACTTTGGGCCCGTTGGGAATGGCGGAGCGTTTGAACTGCGAGAAGCCGAAGAAGCGGCGAAGGAAGTTCTCCAGCCACTTGGCGATTTCGGCCAGCTCATACTGGTTCTTGCGTTCCTCCGGGAAGCCAGCGGGCCATGTCCCTGCCTTGGCATGCTTCCACGCGTGCCATGCAATAAAGGCGATCTTGCCTGGCCGCTGTCCAAAGCGGACGCAGTGGTGGAGGAAGAAGTCGTTCAATTCATACGGCCCGATCTTCGCCTCGGTGTCCTGGATCGCGCCGTCCTCTCCTGCGGGCACCAGCTCGGGCGAGATGACCGTGTCATAGACGCTCATCAGGATATGCCCGCAGGCCTCGGAGAATTGCCCGGTTTCGACCGTCCATCGGATGAGGTAGCGGATCAGCGTCTTGGGCACGCCCGCATTGACACCATAATGGCTCATATGATCGCCCACGCCATAAGTGCACCAGCCAAGCGCGAGTTCAGAGAGGTCTCCGGTCCCGACGACAAAGCCGCCATGCTGGCCAGCAAGGCGGAAGAGATAGTCGGTGCGCAGGCCCGCTTGGACGTTTTCAAAGGTAACGTCATAGACCGGCTCGCCATCAGCGAAGGGGTGCTTCATATCCTCGAGCATCCGCGTGGCGGCAGGTTTGATGTCGATTTCTTCAGCGGTGACGCCAAAGGCCTCCATCAACTTCCATGCATTGGATTTGGTGCCGTCAGAGGTGGCAAAACCGGGCATCGTGTAAGCGCGGATCATCGTGCGCGGCAGGCCGAGCCGATCGCACGCCTTGGCCGCGACGATCAGCGCGTGGGTAGAATCGAGCCCTCCTGAAATGCCGATGACCAGCGATTTCGCTTTCGTCGCCTCGATCCGGCGCATCAGCGCATCGACCTGGATGTTGAAGGCTTCGTAGCAATCCTCGTCGAGCGTCTTGGGGTTGCTCGGCACAAAGGGGAAGCGCGCGACATTGCGGATGAGGCCGATGTCGCCTTGGCTGTAGGCATGGTCGAACACAATCCGGCGGAAGCTGTCTTCCGGGCGCCCTTTCTCATTGGCATGCGCCTCAGCCGCGTCAGAAAAGGTCTGATTGCGCATCCGCTCACCCGCAATGCGGTCGGTGTCGATATCGGTGACGCACAATTCAGGGTCTAGGTCGAAGCGCGTGCTTTCAGCGAGCAGGCCGCCCAGCTCATAGATCACGCCCTGCCCATCCCAGGCGAGGTCGGTCGTGCTCTCCCCGTGTCCGCTCGCCGAATAGACATAGGCGCAGATCGAGCGCGCGCTGGAGGAACGGCAATGCAAGTGGCGGTCGTCCGCGCGGCCAATCGTGATGGGTGAGGCAGACAGGTTGCACAAGATCAGCGCTCCGGCGAGCGCGGCGAGCGTGCCCGGCGGATTGGGCGCCCAGAAATCCTCACAAATCTCGACACCAAACTTGAAACCGGGAAGGTTCGAGGCCGCAAAGACGAGATCGGTGCCAAACGGGACTTCCTCACCATTGATGCCGATCCAAAGATCCTGACAGTTGCGACCATGCGAGAAGTGCCGCTTTTCGTAGAACTCGCGGTAATTGGGCAGATAGCTCTTGGGGATCGCACCTAGGATCTCTCCCCCCGCAATCACCACGGCGCAATTATAGAGCTTGGCGTTGCGGCGCAAAGGCGCTCCGACGACCAGCACGGGGGTGAGGTCAGCGGTGGCTTCCGCGATCTCAGCCAGCGCTTCCTCCGAGGCATCGAGCAGAGCACTCTGCAACAGCAGATCGTCGATCGCGTAGGAGGAGATGCAAAGCTCGGGATAGACGACGAGGTCGACGTTTTGTTCGTGCGCCTTGTTCGCCTCTGCCAGCACGCCCTTCACATTGTAGGCGACATCTGCGGTGCGGTGACACGGGGTCGCGGTCGCCACGCGAACAAAACCATGATCGTGCATGTCATAGAAGGGGTGCGTGTCGCTCGCATTGTCGCTCATCGGGCGGGCTTTCATTTGAGGGGCGTGGTCACGGTCATCGAATTCAGGCGGGGCAAGATCTAGCCAATCGGCGGGATCGCAAATGCCCAGTTCGGACAGTCGCTTTTGCACTTTGGGCCGCGCGATTTTGCCTTTGGCTTCCCAGCCGTAGATAGTTCGACTTGGCCAATCGTCACCATATTGCGCGCCAAACTCCTCCGCTGAAAGCGGCGGATCGTGCGCCTCTCGCCAAAGGCGAATCTTGTGTCCAGCCAAGTGCATATGCGCCAAGTATCCTTTTAGGATACAGGTTTCAAGGTGCAAAATTGCCCGCCCGCGAAGCTTTCATATCAGGCCTCAAAGCAAATCAGCGCGGTTCGATGCTTGCGCTCGTAACCGCGATGCCCCACTTCGCGAAACACATTTGCACCAAGCATTGCAAAGGAGGCACGAAGATTATGGCTGACCCAACCTACACTCCGCCCGAAGTCTGGACCAACACCGAAAGCGGCGGTCAATTCGCCAGCATCAACCGGCCGACCGCAGGCGCGCGCGAAGAGAAAGATCTGCCGCGCGGCTCCAACCCCATCCAGCTGCACTCGCTCGCCACGCCCAACGGGGTGAAAGTGACCATCATGCTCGAAGAGCTGCTCGAAGCGGGCCATTCGGGCGCGGAGTACGACGCCTACACCGTGAACATTGGCGAAGGTCAGCAATTCACCAGCGGCTTTGTCGGGATCAACCCCAACTCCAAAATCCCCGCCATGATCGACACGACCGGCGATGAAGACGTGCGCATCTTCGAAAGCGGCGCGATCCTCGTCTATCTCGCGGAGAAGTTCGGAGCCTTCCTGCCGACCGATCCCGCGGGCCGGGCCGAGACGCTCAGCTGGCTGTTCTGGCAGGTCGGGGCCGGCCCCTTCATCGGCGGCGGTTTTGGCCATTTTTACGCCTATGCGCCGGAGAAGTATGAGTATCCGATCAACCGCTACGCGATGGAAACCAAGCGCATTTTCGACGTCGCCGATAAACGCCTGGGTGAAAGTCGCTTCCTTGCCGGAGACGAATACACCATCGCAGACATGGCCAACTTCCCCTGGCTCGCCCCCTTTGTCGCGGGCACGATCTACAACGAGGCGAAGCGCTTCCTCTCGATCGACGAATACAAGAATGTCGGTCGCTGGGCGCGTGAGATCGCAGCGCGGCCTGGTGTTCAACGCGGACGTCTCGTCAACAAGGTCTGGGGCGATGAAAACCAGCAATTGCTCGAGCGCCACTCAGCAGCGGATTTCGAAGGTCTGAACCTCGACTTCACCTTCTGAAGCAACTCCCATCGACGAAAACCGCAAGAATGGGCTGGAACCGATCGAGGTTCCGGCCCATTGTTGTTTCGAGACGCTTCGAAGCGTCCGGCAAAGAGACATAAGAGTTGCACACTCCCAAAAACCCAGACGCGACCGCTTCATCCTCCCAGCGCGTTGGCTTTGCAGAAAAGCTTGGCTATGGTCTGGGTGATCTGCCTTCGGGCCTCTACCTCAATTTCTTCGGTGCCTATCTGCTCTACTTCTTCGTAGAGCTGGGCGGAGTGGCCCCGGCGGCGATGGCGCTGATGCTGCTGCTCAGTCGGGTGTTCGACGCTTTCACTGACCCCATCATGGGTGTGATTTCCGACCGGACGCGGACACGCTGGGGCAGCTATCGTCCGTATATCCTGTTCGGAGCGATCCCGTTTGGGGTCACCGGTTTCCTGATCTTTGCGACCCCTCTATTTGCGCCCGATATCTCGGTTGGCTGGATGCTGGTGTGGGCCTATGTGACTTATGGCCTCACCATGCTCGCCTTCACTGCGGTCAATGTCCCTTATTCAGGCTTGCTCGGCGTGATCCACCCTGCGGCACCGGTGCGGGCGAATGTCACCGCATACCGAATGTTCTTTTCAGGTTTTGCGGGCATCCTGGTCGGAGTGGCCGCCACAACCTTGATCCGAGAGCTGGGAGGCGGCGATGAAGCTTTCGGGATCATGCTCACCATGGGCGTTTTCGCTGCGGTTTCCGTGATCATCTACTTCATCACCTTCGCAACAACGAAGGAACGGATCGAGCCGGTTCCAACCAACACTCCGGTCAAGCGCGACCTTGGCACTTTGCTTCGCACCGGCGCGTGGTTCGCGGTTGTGATCTCAGCTGTATTCGGAGTGCTCTCGATCGCTGGAAGAGCAGCAAGCGCGAAATTCTTCTTCGAATTCGTCGCTGGCGATAGCGGTGCACCGGTCTTCCTGTTTCTCGACCGTTTCGGATTGTTTCTTACCGCCTTGGCGCTGGGCCAGGTGACTGGAGTGATCCTTGGCTACAGTCTCCAGCGCCGGTTTGAAAAGTCACATCTGATCCTCGGCGGCGGAGCACTGAAAGTGGTGGGCATTGTCCTGTTCGCGATCGTACCGATTGATGCGGTGTGGCCGCAAACAGCAGCCCAATTGATGGTCGGGATCGGCTTTGGCTTTCTGATGATACTCGCCTTTTCGATGTTCACCGATATCGCGCGCTACATCCATTGGAAGTCGGATCAGCAAATGACCGGCCTAACCGTCTCTGCCTCGATTTTTGGAGTCAAGTTCGGCACCGGGCTTGGGGCGTTCGCCTCGGGCATCACGCTGGAGCTCACCGGATTTGTACCCGGGGCCGAGCAGACCGCAGAAGCGCTTGCCGGGATCAACATCGCCTTTGCCTGGATCCCTGCGCTAGCCTTGCTGCCAGCGGGAGTTGCAATGCTGTTCTACCCACTGACCCATGCGAAGATGGCGCAGGTAGAGCGCGATCTCGAAACGCGCCGCGCACAAGGCGACTAGGCGGAGCGAAAAGCCCTTCACATATCCGATTGAGCCGCTATATCGCCCCTCTCCTGCTGGGGTGTAGCCAAGTGGTAAGGCACCGGTTTTTGGTACCGGCATTCGCAGGTTCGATCCCTGCCACCCCAGCCAAAACTTTGATTTTGGTTTGTTTGCCTCATGAACCGGCAACCATTCTTCGCGCTCCTTGCTGCGGGCTTACTCGTGAGCACAAGCCCTGTCGCAGCGAAGAGTGATCCAATTCCTCCAGTAAAGCTCTCGAACAGCGGTATCTGCTATCCCCGAGGAGGAATTTATTGCGCCCGCACAAAGAACTTCCGGCCCTTTGACAGCATGGATGTGTGCGTCAGAGCAGGCGGACGCCCAGCACATCGCTAATTCTAAACTAATGCGAGCCGACTAGGCGAGCTAGCGCGCGACGGCGCGCGGTTCTCCTGTGGCGAAGCCAAGCGAACCGGATGGCTCGCGCCCGGCGTTCCAGGGCGCCAAAGATCAACTTGACAACGATTGAACAGTCATTCAAATGTTGATCTATGGAAGCGAACCAAGTCAATCCCGATCAAACCAGTGAGCTTGCCGACACGTTTGGCCTGCTCTCCGATCCCACGCGGCTGTCGATTGTGATCGCTTGCATGGATCAGGAGCGCCCGACCGGAGAGATCGCTGAGAAACTCGGCATCTCGGCCTCGCTTACCAGCCACCATTTGCGTCTGCTGCGCTCAGCCCGGATCCTGCGATCCGATCGGCGGGGCAAGCAGGTGTTCTACGCGATGGCGGATGAATGCGTGCACAAAGTGCTGACGATCATGATCGACCACCTGTTCGATTGCCACGAAGACCAACCCAACGGAGACACATAATGGTCCAAGTCACTCAACAAGTCTGCGCCTGCGAGCCCTGCGTTTGCGTCATAGATATCGACGATGCCGTGACGCGCGGTGGAAAGAACTATTGCAGCGATGCCTGCGCTGATGGGCACCCCAACGGTCCAGGCTGCTGCGGAAATTCAAGCTGCGGCTGCTAAGTCAGCTCTATCCGCCGAGCACAAGCTGCGCGAGGGCGGAGCCTGAGACAAAGGCTCCCTCTACGCGCGGTGAGTGCAGATAATCGCCCGCTATTCCGATCCGAGCTTGCGGATCATAACGCGCCGGCTCCCCCTTAATGCTGGCGGGCTGCGCATAAAGCCAGCGATGCGCGACGCAGTGGATCGGCTCGACCGGTTCAAGGCCAACTTGCGCAAAAAAGTCCGCAAGCAGCACCTTCACCGTCTCTTCCTTTGGCAGATCAAGGATCTCGCGGCTCCGCTCAGGCGAGGCGTGGAGCACCCAGTTTTCTGCGCTGCCATCTGGACCGGCCCTTCCGGGCTTCGCAGAGTTTCGCGCCGCCCAGGAAATCTTCGCCTCCGCATCGCGCAAGCAATCGGATAGGCCCGAGAGCGTTTCAGCAAAGCTTGCCATCACCGCCCAACATGGTTGCGAAGTTACTCCCGCTGGGACTTGCGCCAATAGAGGAGCAGGCTCTGCCAAGAGGTCGCGCGCTTGCTCAGCCGGGACCGCCATAAGCACGGTGTTGGCTGTATACTCAGCGCCCTCAGCCTCGATCCGCCAGCCCTCGCCCGCTCGCATGACAGCGCTTGCCCGCACGTTCCAACGCACATCGAGCTCGGCTGCCATCGCCTTGATCGGCGCGTTCATCCCGGGAATGCCGACCCATGCTTCCTCGCCCGCTGCTGGCCAGCGAGCGACCACACCAGCCGCTTCCCAGCCAGCAACAGCCGCCTGAAAGCCCGCATCACGTGCGGTGAAATATTGCGCGCCGTGATCGAAGGAGACCTGCGCACCTGCCACTTCGGCGCGGCGAGCGGCCATGCGGCCACCCGGCCCGCGCCCTTTGTCGAGCACGCGAACATCGCGCCCCGCAGCCTTTAACGAGCGCGCACAAGCCAGCCCCGCCATGCCGCCGCCGATAATACAAATTTCGCTGTGCTTTTCGTCCATGAGCGCCCAACGCATGGGGCTTCAGCCGGTTTCAGAGTTTTCTAAGGCGCGCTGCGATTGGGCCGCGCCTCGGCGAGGAGAAGCGAGAATTGCTCCTCGTCATCGAGCCACCGCGCCTGCGGCTCCCACCCAGCGGCGAGCAACAGCATATATCCAGTGCGGCGGTTGAATTTGTGGCTGTTTTCGGTGTGAATGCTTTCTCCAAAGCTCATAGCAAAACGCTGTCCTGCGACAGTGAAACTCACATCGCGGTGCGCCACCAAATGCATCTCGATCCGCGCATAATCGTCGTTCCAGCGCGCCTCATGGGCGAAGGCGTCGAGCGGGATAGAGCCTTCAAGCTCGCGATTGATGCGGTGGAGGAGGTTGCGATTGAAAGCCGCCGTCACCCCGCCCGCATCGTCATAGGCGGCGACCAATTGCTGCTCGTCCTTGATCAGGTCCATCCCGATCAAGAGCTGCGCGCCCACTCCCAAGGTCTCGCGCATGGATCGTAGCAAGTCGACCGCGGTGCGTGCGACCATATTGCCGATCGTCGAGCCAGGGAAAAATCCGAGCTTGGGCAGAGCAGCGACCTGGGGTGGAAGCGCGACCTCTCGCATGAAATCGGCTTCGACCGGGTGAACGGGCAATCCGGGAAATTTGGCTGAAAGATCCTCTGCCGCCGCGCGCAGAAAGTCGCCCGAAATATCGAGCGGAACATAGGCAGCAGGCGCAATCGCGCTGAGTAAGAGCGGGGTTTTGACCGAGGAGCCGGACCCGAACTCCACCACCGCGCGGCCCGGCCCGATCAGCTCGGCAAATTCATTGCCGCGCGCGCGCAGGATCGAGGTTTCGGCGCGGGTCGGGTAATACTCGGGCAGCCTCGTGATATCCTCAAACAGCTGTGATCCGGCATCGTCATAAAACCAGCGCGCTGGGACCGCTTTGGGATCTTGCGCAAGACCTGCCAAGACGTCAGCGCGAAACGCAGTGTCAACGCCGCTTTCGTCGCGGGTGACCAATTGGAGGCCGGCTTCGGTGCTCATCTTTCGCAAAAGCCCCCTTACCTAGATGTCTTTCGCCAGCCGCAGCCCGGTGAACTGCCAGCGTTGATGCGGGTAGAAGAAGTTGCGATAGGAAGCGCGCGAATGACCACGAACGGTCGCGCAGCTTGCGCCTTTGAGGACGACCTGCCCGCTCATAAACTTGCCGTTATATTCGCCCACAGCCCCGTCTGCGACTTCAAAGCGAGGATAAGGGAGATAGGCCGAGCGGGTGAATTGCCAGCAATCACCAAACAGACCGGGCGAGCCTTCTGGGATCGGCGCAGCAGCAGCATCGAGTTGATTGCCGAGAGCTGGATCGTGCGCCGGCGCGCTGTCCGACCCATCTTGACCACGCGCAATCGCCTCCCACTCAAACTCGGTCGGTAACCGCGCTCCGGCCCAGGTTGCAAACGCATCCGCTTCGAAGTGCGAGATGTGAGCGACCGGGGCATGCGGGTCCCGTGCCTGCCAGCCGCAATGGGTGAAGTGCTGATCCTCACGCCAATAGAGCGGCGAGCCAATGCCGTGCTCGCGCACCCAGGCCAGCCCGTCGGAAAGCCACAAAGACGGCGTCTGATAGCCCCCATCAGCGATGAACTCGCTCCATTGCGCATTGGTGACCAGCTGGTCGGCAAGCGCAAAGGGTTCGAGCAAGACGCGGTGGCGCGGGCCTTCATTGTCGAAGGCGAAACCTCTGCCGTCATGCCCAACCAAAGCAACGCCGCCGGGATGGGAGTGCCAGCCGCTTTCGCGAGCGCTCGCCGCCTCGCAAGTCTGCCCTTCCCACATGGCGGGACCCAGCGGATTCTGCGCAAATGCATGTTTGATATCGGTCAGCATCAGCTCGATATGCTGCTGCTCATGCGCGACACCCAAGGCGATCAAATCGGCGAGCGCGGGGTCTTCTAAGAGCGGCTCCATCGCCGCATCCACCACCGCGCGCCAAACGAGAATTTCTTGGAGCGACGGGCGCGTGACCATACCGCGCCGGTTGCGCGCAATCCGAGCGCCCTTTGCCTCGTAATAGGAGTTGAACAGGAATGGGTAATCACCGTTGTGCAAACGATAGCCGCGCGCATGTTCGGTGAGCAGGAATGTCTCCCAAAACCACGTCGTGTGCGCCAAATGCCACTTGGCGGGGGAGGCATCCTCCATCGACTGGATCGTCGCATCGGCCTCGCTCAGCGGTGCGACGAGAGCCTCATGCAGCGCGCGCGTGTGAGCATATTGCCGCGCCAAAGATCCATCCAACGCGCCTGGGTAATTCTCAATCGATACAGCCTGCCGCTTGCTCTTTGGCAATGCGCTGCTCCCTCATCTGATCACCGTCCCGCGTGAGGGTCATGACGCATAAAGGTTTCAATTGAAAGGCTTGGTGCGCCGAATTTAACAATTAGACTGACACACAGAGCTGTCCAACTTGCTTTATCAAGCCGCGCAGCGCACTCGGTTATGGCCCGAATGCATCGCTTCGATGAGAGCCCGATCAGCGCGTGCAAACAGCCCAAGTGGCGTATCGTCCGGCTGCATCACCGCAAAGCCAAGGCTGATCGTAACAGGGCCGATATGCCCCACTGCGCTGCCCTTGGCGATCGCCTGCCGCATCCTTTCGGTCATCAAGCGGACTGTGCGCTCACACACGCCAGGGATGATCCAGACAAACTCCTCTCCCCCAATGCGCCCAATTGGATCTCCTATTCGTGCCTGTTCGCGCGCGACCCGGGCAACTTTGCGCAACACTGCATCACCATCATCGCGGCCATGTTGGTTATTGATCCGTTTGAGATGATCGATGTCGAACATGACCAGTGAGAGAGGCATCTGCTGCGCGCGTGCTTCGATAACCAGCACGTCGAGCCGCTGCATCGCGGCGCGGCGGGTGAAAAGCCCGGTCAGCGGGTCCCTGGCGTCCCGCCCGTGTTCGGCGCTTGGGCTCGGACGGGCTCCAGTGGCCAAGCCGATATTCGGAGCAAGGCTTAGGTGGTTATGAGCGCGGCGCACTGTCTCGTGATCGCTGCGATGTCCGCCCGTATCGTCCTGCTTCGTCGCATCGTCCTGGCCCGTCACATCGCGCACAATCGCCACGACACGTTGAACGATCCCTCCCGCACCACGCATGTTGCAAGCTTGGAATTCGAGAACGCGAGAAACACCGTCAAAGCCGGCAATCTCAAGCTGCAGCCTGTAAGGTTCGATCTCATCCAGATGATCCTCAACCCTATCGATAAGATCGCTTCCATTGGCGTAGAGCATCGCTTCGGCATCGCCGTCTACCAGCGGTGCAGTGCGATCCATTCCGAACAAGTGCTTTACACCGTCCGACCATTCCTGTGCGCCAGTTGCGGGCACATATTGCCACACGCCGATCCCCGCCATGCTTTCCGCTAGCCTGACGGTGCGGATGAGCTCGCGCATGGAGCTGGATTGCGAGGCGGCTTCGCGCGATATGGCGCGCGATTTGCGGCGTTCTCGCATGGTGTTGCCCACTGCCGACAAGGCAATCGCGCCGAGCAATAGGCATCCGACGAGCAAAGCATTGCCTCCCAGCATCCCGGACAATGCTCCCGGAACGCGATCAGCCGCAGGAGCATGCGATAAGGTCGCCGCCAATTGGACAAGGTTCGCCATATTGGCCCCCGCCATAAAGGTGACCCATGACGGCAATGCACCCGGCGCCCTTCGCAAGGCTACTTAGGCAGGTGATCCAAAACTGAGACCCGATTGAGGAGCCTTAAGCAGCGTCCGCTTTGCGCGCTTCGCCGATCTCGCTGTTGAGCATTTCAGCCAGCGTGAAGGCCAGCTCAAGCGATTGTTCGGCGTTGAGACGCGGGTCGCAATGGGTGTGATAACGGTCGCCGAGACGCTCATCGGTGATGGCAACGGCCCCGCCCACGCATTCGGTCACGTCCTGGCCGGTCATCTCGATATGTATGCCGCCGGGATGCGTGCCCTCTGCGCGGTGAACCGCGAAGAAGCCCTTCACCTCGGTCAGGATACGGTCGAAGGGGCGGGTCTTATAACCGCTATCCGATTTGATGACGTTGCCGTGCATCGGATCGCAGCTCCACACAACGCTGTGGCCTTCGCGCTCAACCGCGCGGACAAGCTTGGGTAGGCCGTCTTCGACCTTATCGTGGCCAAAGCGGCTGATCAGCGTGATCCGCCCGGCTTCGCGGGTCGGGTTAAGCTCGTCGAGCAATCGGATCAGCGCATCTGGCTCTAGGCTCGGACCGCATTTCATGCCCAGCGGATTGCCGATGCCGCGCGCAAATTCGATATGGGCACTGCCCGGGAAGCGCGTGCGGTCACCGATCCACAGCATATGCGCGCTGGTGGCGTACCAGTCGCCAGTGAGCGAATCCTGACGAGTCAGCGCTTGCTCATAGGGCAGCAGAAGCCCTTCGTGGCTGGTGTAGAAACTGGTCCCTTGGAGCTGGGGCACAGTGCCGGGATCGACCCCGCAGGCCTCCATAAAATCGAGCGCTTCGCCGATCCGGTCTGCGGTCTGGGCAAACTTGTCGGTCCATGGCGTCCGGCCCATGAAATCAAGCGTCCACTGGTGCACCTGGCGCAAATTCGCATAGCCACCGCCCGCAAAGGCGCGCAGCAGATTGAGCGTCGCCGCTGCCTGGCTGTAAGCGCGCACCATCCGCATCGGATCGTTGCGGCGTTGCTCAGGATCAAACTCGATCCCGTTGATATTGTCGCCGAAATAGCTCGGCAGCGTTACATCGCCCTTGGTTTCGGTGGCAGAAGAGCGCGGCTTGGCAAACTGGCCCGCCATCCGGCCAACCTTCACCACCGGGCGCTTGCTGGCAAAGGTCATGACGACCGCCATTTGCAGCAGCACACGGAAAGTGTCGCGGATGTTGTTCGGATGAAACTCGGCAAAGCTCTCCGCACAATCACCGCCTTGGAGCAGGAATGCGCGGCCCTCGGCTACATCGGCAAGATCCGCCTTAAGCGCGCGCGCTTCACCGGCAAAGACGAGCGGCGGGTATGCCTCAAGCGTGGCTTCAGCGTCCGCCAGTTCGGCGGCGTCTTCGTAATGCGGCAAATGCCGCGCTTCGTGCTCTTTCCAGCTTGCAGGGTTCCAGGTCTGGGCCACAGTATTTCTCGTCCAAAATTCCAAAGTCAGCGCCAACAAAGGCAGGAGCGCCTAAGCGGCAATCAAGTCAAAGTCCAGCACGCATTGTAAAGCCAAAGCATGCATTTGGACAATTATGTTTCGCGACCTCTCTTATCGAAGGGCCCGATCAGCGCCGTTTTCGCACTCAGAACTGCGCGTTCTACCGGCCGTAAGTGCGCGCGGGTTCAAGCTCTGGCCCCTGAGCATCTCCGGTAAACCGGCCTTGGACGGCGTTTTGCGGAGGCGGAGACGGAGGCGCGGCAGGATACACATCCTGCAACACCGGTGCTTCAGCCAGCTGCTGGCCTTCGGGGAGCACCGCCACCTTTACCGCCGCACCGCGACTGAAATAACGTTGGGCAAGAAATTGCATGATCCGCGGGCTGGTCTGCGAATAATCCGCCAATAAGGAACGCAGCAACTCAACGCGCTGTGGATCATAGCTCGCCCCTTCAAGATTATAGAGCCAGAACTGATTTCCAGTCGAAGATCGCCGCACACGTTGAGCGAGCGGCTCGGTCACGCGATTAATCTCATCAGCCGTGGGCGGCGTGGTCACAAGCTCAGCTGCGATGCGTTCTGCCTCTGCAAAGAAGATCGGGACAAAGTCGGGCTCCAATTGTGACACTGCGACAATTTTTCCGCCACCGGTAACATCGGTGGGCCAGTCAGAATATATCTGCGGAGCGTAAGTTGCGCCGGCTGCTTCACGCAGAGAGTCGTACAAGCGGTTCTGAAAGATCTGGACCAGAATTTCGAGCTGGCGAGATTCGCGGATGCTCGCAATACCTGCACCACTCGGCCAGGACACAACCGCAGCAGCCTGATTGTCATCACCGCGGTGGCTCAGAACTTGCGGGCTGGGGTTGGCCGCGGGGAAAGCCGGAACGCGCGCAGCAATTGCTGGTGGGATCGGCTCTCGCGGTGGAAGCGCGCCAAATGTTTCAGCCAATTTGTCGATGATGGCGTCGCGGTCAAACTGACCAAACACCAGAACCTCAATATCGCCTTGCTTCAGCAGCGGCTCCCACACCTCGCGGAATTTTTCAGGCGTGGCGGCCGCGAGTTGTTCCGGAGTGGGAAGCGCAAAGCGCTGATCCTCGTCAGACAGGATGAACTCCAGATCGCGGGCTAGAACCCCGCTTGGGCTCGCCGAAAAGGAGTTATAGCCCATCTGCGCCAGCTGCTGGGCGCGAGCGAGCGGGGCTGGATCCCAGCCTGGCATTCCCAGTTTTGCAGCAAACAGATATAGCTGATCAGCCACATCTTCCGAGCGCGACTGAGCGGTAAAGGCAAAAACCGCATCTTCAATTTCAAATTCGAGCCCGAATTTGCGCCCGGTGGCGAGCCGTTCGATCTCATCGATTCCCAAATCACCAATACCTGAACGCATCAAAGCCGCTTCACCCAGCGTCGCATATTCCGCGTTGCTTTCATCGAAGGCGCGGTAGCCTGCGCCAAAGCGCACCCGCACAGTCACCCTACCCGGCTCGGCATCATTGGCCCAAAGAAGCGCGCGCGTGCCATTGCTGAACGCTACCTGCTCAATATCGAGAATACCCAGCGGAGTGAGCGAGGCGACGCTGCCCTTCGTCCCGATCGGGGGCAATTCGTCGAAGGATATATCACTCGCCGCAAAGCGCGCTGTGGTATCGATCTCGACCTCGCTTGCGAGCGCAAGCTGCAACGCAGTCTGGTCAGCTTCACCAATCGACGGCGTGATGTAGACCGACCGTACCACGTCGCCAGAAAAAAGGGCGATCGTTCGGGCGTGCACTTCCTCTGGCGTCATCTTCGCACGCGCGCTGCGAAACACGTCGAGGAAGACCTGCGGGCTGGCCACAGTCTCGCGAATATCGACCGCTCCGATCAAGCTGTCAGCCAGCTCGCGTCCCGACTGAACGCGCGCTTGTTCGAGATAATTGACGTAGTTGATTTCCATCTCGGACGCTTCGCGGTCAATTTCCTCTTGGGTTGGCGGCGTGGCGACCGCATCCGCGATGATCGCGCGCACTTCCCCAAGCGCGCTTTGCCAGTCTTCATCAGCCGGTCTCAGCTGCACAAAAGTGGCCCGCGTCGAGCGCGAGACATCGGACTTGGAGGCTTGAGCAACAAGGAAGGAGGCACCGGCACGCGCGCGCATTTCCAACCGGCGATTGATTATTCCCAGCGCAAGAGTGTCGATCGTCTTGCCTTCATTATATTCGATCGTGTCAGCCACTTGCCGCCATGGGCGCAAAACCGCGAAGGTCAGGTTGCGCGCAAGATCGGGCTCCACCCCAATTGCGACATCGCCAACCGGCAGATCTGTGCCAGCTGTAATAAGTGCCCCAGGAGGTGCTATCGGATCGCCGAAATCGGGCGCGATGCCGGGTTCACCAGTGCCTTGCCAATCGCCGAACCATTGCTCAACGAGGCCTGCCAGGACGAGCGGATCTTCATCGCCCACCACCGCGATGACGACATTTTCGGGCCGATACCAGCGGTCGTGAAAGGCTTGCAGCTTGGCTCCATTGGCCGCCTCTAGCGTCTCAACCAGTCCAATCGGCGCGCGGCTCGCGAGGCGCTGCCCTGCAAACAGGGTCTGACGAGTGAGATCGCCGACCCGTTCTCCTGCCCCGCCCCGCTCACGCTTTTCAGCCAGCACAATCGGCAATTCTGCAGCGACATTCTCGTCATTGAGCACCGGTCCACGAACCATGCCGGAGAGCATTTTAAAGCTCTCATAAAGCTTGTTCCGGTCGATATCGGGAATATCGATTTTGAGCGCTGTGTGCGTTGGGCTCGCCTCAGCATTGGTGTCCGCCCCAAAGGTCGCGCCCATGCGCTGCCAAGCGGCAATCGCCTCAGCCTGACCAAGATAGGTGCTTTCGCGGAACAACAAATGTTCTAGCAAGTGCGCATAGCCCTGCTCTTCATCCGTTTCATAGAGCGAACCGACATCGATCCGAACGCGAATTGAGACAGCCTGGGGCGGCACGCCATTGCGCCGCACGGCATAGCGCAGACCGTTGTCCATCCGCCCGAACAGCCAGTCCTCATCGACCGGAACGTTGCTGTTCTCATAGATCCATGGCGTCTCGCCTTCGGGCTGCAGCGCGATGGGTGCCGGGATGTCCGGCGTCGCAGGTGGGACCTGTGTTGCGGCAGGGATATCGACCGAGCTTTCAGCGCTGGCAGGCGCATCTTGCGCAGCAAGCGGCAGCAGCAGCGCAGTCGGGACGGAAATCAGGGAGAGGGCAGCAGCGGCCCGAAGAGTCGAATTCATGACGACCGTTATAGGGATGCAAGGCATGAAGGACCAGTGAATGTCTTAATTCTGACAGCGCATTGCTAGGCGCGGACGCAAACTGGGCCATTTGTCCTACGCCGAGAAATCCAAAGTCAGCTTGCTCGTCTGGGTCGCGCTCCCTATCTAACAGCCATGTTTATCGAGACTGAAACCACTCCGAACCCTTCGAGCCTCAAGTTCCTGCCTGGGCAAACCGTAATGCCCACTGGAACGCGCGAATTCTCCTCACCCGAAGCAGCTGAGGCGAGCCCGCTGGCTCAGGCGATTTTCGACACCGGCGAAGTCGTCAATGTGTTCTTTGGCTGGGACTTTGTAACTGTCACAGGCGCTCCTGGTGCTGATTGGGGTAGCTTGAAGCCGCAAGTGGTCAGCATTCTGCTCGATCACTTTGTCTCCGAAGCCCCATTGTTTGTCGGCGGCAGCGCCGATGGCATCCAAGTGCCCGGCGAAGAGGCTGAGATGGTCGTCGAAGACCGCGAAGAGGACTCTGAGATCATTGCCTCGATCAATGAGCTGCTCGAAACCCGTGTGCGCCCAGCTGTCGCAAGCGATGGCGGCGATATCGCCTATCGCGGTTTTTCCGAAGGCGTGGTCTACCTGACCCTGCAAGGCGCCTGCGCAGGCTGCCCATCGAGCACCGCGACGCTCAAGCACGGGATCGAAAGCCTGCTCAAACACTACGTTCCCGAAGTCCTCGAAGTGCGCGCCGCCTAACTCAGTTCGGAAAAATATCCAGCATGACCCAGCAATATCACGACACCATTCTGTCGCCAGAGGCGCTCGGCCAATTGTTCAACGATGCGCGCAGCTACAATGATTGGCTCGACAAGCCTGTTTCGGACGCACAATTGCACGCGATCTGGGACTTGGCAAAGATGGCGCCGACCTCGGCCAATATGCAGCCTGCTCGGATCGTCTGGGTCAAGTCTGATGAGGCAAAGACCAAGCTAGCTGCATGTGCGATGGACGCCAATCAGCCCAAGATCATGGCCGCACCTGTCACCGCGGTGATCGGCTACGACATCGATTTTCACGAGGAGCTTCCGTGGCTGTTCCCGCACACCGATGCGAAGAGCTGGTTCGAAGGTGATGAGCAAGGCCGGATCGAGGGCGCGTTCCGCAATTCCTCGCTACAAGGCGCCTACCTGATGCTCGCCGCGCGCGCATTGGGTCTGGATTGCGGGCCGATGTCGGGTTTTGATCCGGCTGGGGTCAATACAGAGTTCTTCGCTGATGCTCCGCGGCATAAAGTCAACTTCATCTGCTCGATCGGATATGGCGACCCGGAAAGCATCTTTGATCGCTCGCCGCGCCCGGACTTTGATAAGTTCAATATGATCGTGTGACTTGCAGCCTGAGCCTTGCTGAGGCAGGGCCTTTGACATGAGCTCTGCGTTACCCACTTCAGGCCGCACTCTGGTCATCGAAACCGCGAGCGAGGCGTGCTCGGTCGCGTTGCTTGATGGAGAGGATATGCTGGCGCGCGACCACCGCGTGCTGGGCCGTGGCCATGCAGAGCAGCTCATCCCGATGATCGAAGCCCTTCCGGACAATGGCAAGGCCGCGCGGATCCTCGTCTCGCTCGGTCCAGGAAGCTTTACCGGGGTGCGGATCGGAATAGCAGCGGCGCGCGCGCTCGGTATCGCTTGGGGCGCTGAGGTGCGAGGTTATCCGACATTGGGTCTTGTTGCCGCGCAAGCTTGGGCTGCCTCCCCCAGTGCTGCCGCAAGCCCTGTGACCATCTGCATGAATGGCGGTCATGGCGAATGGTTCGTGGCAGATTTTGCGCTAGATGCACTGGCGGGAGAAGCCCAGTCGCTTACACCCGAGGCCGCTATCGAACGCGGCGCTCAGGCGATCATTGCTGGCAACCGCGCAGAGGATTTTGCGAATAGCCTAAAGGGCGATCACACGGCCCTAACGCTGCTGCCCGATGCAGGCGCAGCCCCATCGCTGCCACAACATTATCTCACCGACGATCTTTCCCCGATCTATGGCAGAGCGCCCGATGCCAAACCGATTGCCGAGCGCGCGGCCGCCAAGGTGACCTTATGAGCACCGCACCGATCAACAGCTCGCCCACGCACGTCAATCGCATCATGGCAGTGATGGAAGCCGCGTTTGACCCGGCCTTTGGCGAGGCTTGGAACCGCCGCCAGATCACCGACGCCTTGGTTTTGACCAGCACCCACGCGCTGATCCTTGATCCAGATGGGCACCCGATACCCGACACCGCGCCCGCCGATGATCCACGCCAACCAGCAGGCTTCATCCTCACTCGGCAAGCCGCGGATGAGGAGGAGCTGTTGCTGATTGCGGTTCTGCCTGAATTCCGCCGCAAGGGATTGGGCGAGGCTTTGATACGGCACATGTTCACGCGTGCCGAAGCGCGCCGAACGCGGCATATCTTCCTTGAAATGCGGCGCGGAAATCCCGCTATTCGGCTTTATGAAAAGATGGGCTTTGAACCCATAGGAGAGAGACAGGAATATTATCGTCTCGCAAATGGAAGCCGCGTTGATGCTATAACTTTTCGCTGCTCGATATAGTATTACATTGAAGGTCTACGAATAGATATCGCACCTTCCACACCACAAAGCTCGTGGATTTCCTTCATTTCCGTTATTTCATTGGCTTGCCAAGCGCGCGCCGCTGCGCCATGGGACGTTTCATCGGGTCGCCTATGTAAAAATACCGAGGAAACCATGCAGGACCTGGAAATAGAGATGAAAGAGACCCTGATCACTTTGACGAGTGATATTGTGGCTGCCCATCTCAGCAATAATAATGTCGAAGTCGAAGCCGTGCCTGGACTGATTACCAATGTCTATGGCGCGCTCTCAGGCCTTGGCGATGGCGCAGAGGAAGAGGTGGTACCAGAACCAGCCGTTTCTATCCGCGCTTCGATCAAGCCTGATTACATTGTGTGTCTTGAAGACGGCAAAAAGCTCAAGATGCTCAAACGCTATTTGCGCACCAATTACGACATGACGCCTGAAGAATATCGCGCGCGCTGGGGTCTGCCTGCGGACTATCCAATGGTGGCGCCCAACTATGCCGAAAAACGCCGCCATCTCGCCAAGAAGATTGGCCTTGGGCGCAAGCCTGGAAGCGGCCGTAAAGCGCGCAAGGCCAAGTAAGAGCTGCGAGGGAACTTTCCTCGCTACGCAAGCAAGCAATTCGGACGGGAGAGCGGCGCATGCCCTCTCCCCAACAATCTAGCGAATGAGCGCTCAGTTTCGGGTGCGCGGAGTGGCGACGCTCAGCACCTAAACGTCCAAACTTGAGCATTGCGCGCGGCATAGCTAAAGCGGGCGAGTAATCGCAAACGACGTCGTCCCCACCTGCACCGATGTCCAATTGAGGTGAACCACGTGAGCCAGAAGATCGATCTCGAACAATTGTGCGCTGAAAAGGGCCTTCGCATCACCGAACAGCGCCGCGTCATTGCCAAAGTGCTGTCCGATAGCGAAGACCATCCCGATGTTGAGCTGCTCCATGCCCGCGCATCGGAAATCGACGATCGCATCTCGATCGCGACAGTCTATCGCACTGTGCGCTTGTTTGAAGAAGCCGGCATTCTGGACCGTCATGATTTCGGCGATGGTCGCTCTCGCTATGAGCCAGTACCCGAAGCGCACCACGACCACCTGATCGATGTCGAGACCGGCAAGGTCGTCGAATTCGTCGATCCCGAAGTTGAAGCGCTGCAGAAGCAGATCGCAGAAAAGCTCGGCTACCGACTGGTCGACCACCGCATGGAACTTTACGGCGTGCGCCTTACGCGCGACGATTAATCGGACGCGATCCGTGACAGACGAGGCTGCCACCACCGGCACCGAAGCGGTAACCGAGGACAAGGCCTGGGCCTTGCGGGTCGCGGCTGCGCGCGGCGAAACGACGCCGATCTCGATCCGCGGATGGCTGCGTATCATCCGCCGAACGCTGATGCTGATCGCGCTGATCATCGTAATGGTGCCGTTGCATTATCTGTGGCGCGTTCTTGCCTATGGATCTCCCTTCCCGATGTGGTTCTTGCGCTTGGCGGCGCGGATCTCCGGCGCCAAGGTCAAAATCCATGGGACGCACTTGAAGCGCGATGTTTTCTACGTTGCCAATCACGTTTCATGGGTCGATATCCTCAGCCTTGCCGGGGCGAGCGGAACCGCCTTCGTCGCCAAGGCCGAGCTGGAGAAAGCCCCAGTTGTAGGCTGGCTCGCGTCGATGAACCGCACGGTCTACGTCAAACGCGAACACCGCATGGGTGTCGCTGAGCAGATCAACGCCTTGAAAGAAGCGCTCGCAGATGCCTGGTCGGTGACAGTCTTTCCCGAAGGCACGACGACCGACGGTCAGTCGCTTCTACCGTTCAAGACCAGCATGCTCTCAGTGCTCGAGCCGCCGCCGCCAGGCGTTATGGTTCAGCCGGTGTTGCTCGATTACGGACCAGTTGCCGAATGGATCGGCTGGATCGGCGAGGAGGATGGGCTCAACAATGCCAAGCGCGTTCTGGCCCGCAAAGGCACGTTCGACCTCCACATCCACTTTCTGGAGCCGTTCAGCCCGGTCGAATTCCGTGGCCGCAAGGAGATCGGCAAGGAATCGCGCCGCCGGATCGAGGAAGCTCTGCTGGAGGCGCTGGGAAAGCCCCTGCGTGACTTTGCACATGATGTGCCTCCGGTGCGCTATTCCGCGGACCACCCTGGCAAAGTCGACGCCCCGCAAAAGAGCGACGCTTAGTTAGAGCCCAGCCCTCACAAGCCAATCGTGGAACAGCCGCACGGGGCGCATTTCGAGCGCGGTGGGCTTGCATACAAACCAATAACTGTAGGGGCTCTGCACTTCTGCACCTGGCAGATTGGTGAGGCGGTTGTCGGCAGCGCGGCGCAAGTGATCGTCGTGCATGATCGCAATTCCCAGACCTTGCGCAGCCGCCTCAAGCATAAGCGCACCTGAATCGTAATGGTCGATCGCCGCCGGCTCCATATCCTCAAGACCATTGGCATTCTTCCAAGCAACGAAGCTTTCAGGCAGTTCGTTGTGAATAAGGAAGGTCTGCTTCGCTATCGCCTCGTCCGCAATTTGCTCACCCAGCGCAATCGCCAGATCGCGCGAGCAGATGGCGTGGACCAGATTGTGGTCAAGCCGCACAGCATGCAGCCCGCTTGCAGGGCCGCGCGAAAGGATGATCGCTGCATCGAGCGTATCGCCGACGCGATCTTCCAAGTGCGGCGCGGTGTCGATATCGATGTGGAGCAGCGGGTGACGCTTTCTCAGCTCACCCAGCCGTGGAAACAGGCGCTGACTGCCGAACATCGGCAAGACGCCGAGCCGCAGACGCAGCAGCGAAATATTGTCCGACTGGCTCTCCACCGCGCGGGTGAGTGATTCCAGATGCGGGTTTACCGCTTCGTAGAACGCCTGCCCTTCATCGGTCAGCTGCATCGACTGACGCGCCCGGGTGAACAGCTTTTTGCCGACAAACTCTTCGAGATTGGTGATCCGGCGGGAGAGCGCGGAAGGGCTCAGCCCGATCTCCTCAGCCGCTGCCCGCGCTGATCCCAATCGGACGGTTCGCATGAACGCTTCGAGCGCGCGCAAAGGGGGTAGACGACGTGCGGGCATAGATCTGGCTCCTTGTACGTAAGGACATACGCAGAGCGCCAGCGCTTAGATGCAAAAAATCGAAGAAAATTTGCCGATATCGACTACAGAGTGCGGTTATTGCAAGTCGCTCTCGACTGCCGCTTCGCTCGGTGCGGTCTCAGGCGCGTGGAGCCGCAAGCGTTTGACATGCGTCTCATCGCCGCCTGTTACTTGAATGCGCCAGCCGCTGGGATGTTCCAGCATATCGCCCACGCTCGGCACTGCCTGCGCGAGAACGAAAGCAAGGCCGCCCAAAGTGTCGACCGCTTCTTCAACCTCGGCAAGGCGCGGATCGACCATTTCGGCGACATCTTCGAGTTCAGCGCGCGCGTCGCAATCCCACATGCCGTCGCCGATCGGAACGATCAAAGCCTCTGGCGTCTCGTCATGCTCATCCTCAATCTCGCCGACGATTTCCTCAACCAGATCCTCAATCGTGATGATCCCGTCGGTCCCGGAAAACTCATCGAGCACAATCGCAAGGTGAACGCGGCGCAACCGCATATCGGCAAGCACGTCGAGCGCTCCGCGCGTTTGCGGCACGTAAAGCGGTTGACGCATCAGCACCGTCCAGTCATCCGGCGGGCTCTTGCCATTGGCTAGGAAGGGGAAGATGTCCTTGATATGGATCATCCCGATGACGTTATCGAGCGTTTCGCGATAGACCGGCATGCGCGAATGGCCGTGCTCGGAGAATTGCGCAACCAGCTCATCCCAGGCGAGCGCGGCGTCGACTGCGATGATCTCACCGCGCGGGACCGCTACGTCATCGGCATCGTGTTCGGAAAAGTGCAAGAGGTTGCGCAGCATCTGCCGTTCAACCGGCGAGAGGTCGCCATTATTGCTCGAGTGATCGTGGACTTCAACGTCCTCGTTCTCACCCTCGTGCTCGTCGATCGCCTCTTCCAGCTGCGCGCGCAGAGAGCGGTCGCCTTCGTCGAGCTTTAATATCTTGCGGAATGCGGACAAAAGTCCGCTGCTACTCTCCGCCTCTCCGGCGGTGGAACTACTTGAATCGGGCATTGTCGTTTGGGCCCTGGCCCCATGACTCCTGTTTAGTCGCGATACCCATATGGGTCTGGAATGCCCATTTTGGCAAGTGCGGTTATTTCCAGAGCCTCCATCGCCTCGGCTTCTTCGTCCGAATTGACGTGATCGTGGCCGGCGAGATGGAGGAGGCCGTGGATGATGAGGTGGAGGATATGAATTTCTACTGGAACGCCTTTCCGCTCCGCCTCCATCGCCACGGTCTCCATCGCTAGTGCGATATCGCCCAGCATCACCGGAGGACCATCGCTCGCTAGCGCCAGAAGCTCTTCACGCGTCAGCATCGGAAAGCTCAGAACATTGGTCGGCTTGTCTCGCTCGCGCCATTCGCGGTTTAGGGCGTGGACTTCGGCATCATCGGTGAATAACACGCTGACTTGCAATCGCTCATGGGCAAGCTCGGGAGAGACCTCCGCGACCGCTTCGGCCGCTTTGCCTACGTATTCGGCGAGTTCTTCATTCTCAGGCCATTTGCCTGCAAAGGCGATGTCTAGTTCCAACTAGGCGTCCGGCCCCTCATAGGCCTCGACAATGCGCCCGACGATCGGGTGGCGCACCACATCGGCGGCGGTGAAGCGGATCGTGCCGAAGCCTTCAACATCCTCCAGCTTGTCGACCGCATCGGCCAAGCCGCTCATCCGATCTCCACCCGGAATATCGACCTGGCGCGGGTCCCCGCAAATCACCATCCGGCTGTTTTGACCAAAGCGGGTGAGGAACATCTTCATCTGCTCGCGCGTCGTGTTCTGCGCTTCGTCGAGGATCACAAAAGCATCGGCGAGCGTTCGTCCGCGCATGAAGGCAATCGGCGCGATCTCGATCTCGCCGCTTTCGATCCGCCGCTCCACCTGCTCGGGCGGCATGCAATCATAAAGCGCGTCATAAAGCGGACGCAGATAGGGGTCGACCTTGTCCTTCATATCGCCGGGCAGGAAGCCGAGCTTCTCACCCGCCTCCACCGCCGGGCGTGAGAGGATCAGGCGCTGGACGCTGCCGGTCATCAATTGCGAGACCGCTTGAGCAACCGCGAGATAGGTCTTGCCCGTCCCCGCTGGCCCGAGCGAGAAGATAATATCGTCGCGCACTAGGCTGCGCATGTAGGTGATCTGGGTCGCCGAGCGCGGCACGATCGTCTTGCGCCGCGTGCGGATCATAATCGGCGGCTCTTCCTTGTCGCCGCTGATGATCCCTTCGAGCGTCGGCTCATTCGACATCGCGATGAGCGATTCAATCGCACCCGCGTCCAAGTCCTGCCCCTGCGCCAACCGGTCATACATAGTCATAAGCGTATCGCGGGACCGCGCCACCGCGTCCTCTGGCCCTTCGATCAAGACCTTGTCACCGCGCGCATGAATATAGACGCCGAGCCTGTTTTCGACCTGCACCAAATTGGCATCGAACTGTCCGAACAGCGCGCCCAAGAGCGACTGGTTTTCAAAGGAAAGCTCCGCAGATGCGCGGGTAACTTCATTGGAGTTTATCGCCTCCGGTACGACTGCCGGGTCGATGGCTCCAGCGGGTTTGCGGGTTGGTTTACGGCCCATAGGTTCCTTTGCGCTTGGCGTGATCAACTAAGAACACGCTTTGTCCGAGTCGGAAAGGTAAGCGCCCTTCGCCCTTTGGCAAGCGGGTTAGGCTTTCGCCGCGGTGGATAGTAATCGGACAGACACACATTCATGCCGTCGTCACGGCCATTTAAGCTGTTGCGCTTTAGAGCAAAACACCCCGAATTGAATTGGGCCCAGCCTCGGCGAGATCAACCTCGACCATGTCGCCAATATCGGCCTCGCCTTCGAACCAAACGCTGGTGAGCCATGGCGATTTGCCGAGCCATTGGCCTGGGAACTTGCCTTTGCGCTCGACGAGGACTTTGCAGCTCTTGCCCTCAAGCGCATCATTGAATGCGCGCTGATCGCGGCCCAATGCGGCTTGGAGGCGTTGAAGCCGGTCGTCCATGACCTCGCGGGGCAGCTGATTGTCCATCGTCGCCGCCGGAGTTCCGGGGCGCGGGGAATATTTGAAGCTGAATGCCTGAGAATAGCGGACCTCATCCACCAAGCTCAGCGTGTCTTCAAACTCCGCCTCACTCTCTCCCGGGAAGCCGACAATGAAGTCACCCGAAAGTGCAATGTCGGGGCGTGCTTCGCGGAAGCGTTCGAGCAGCCTAAGGTAGCTCTCAGCCGTATGTGCGCGGTTCATGGCTTTCAGCACACGGTCATTGCCCGACTGCACCGGCAGATGGAGGTACGGCATCAGCTTACCCACCTCGCCGTGCGCGGCGATCAGGTCGTCTTCCATATCATTGGGGTGGCTGGTCGTGTAGCGAATGCGTTCCAATCCATCGAGTGTGTCGAGCGCGCGGATAAGGCCAGCAAGCCCGATCGGACGGCCCGCCTCATCCTCTCCGCTCCATGCATTGACGTTCTGACCGAGCAGCGTGATCTCGCGCGCGCCAGCCTCAATCAGCTTGCGAGCTTCGGCTATCAAGTCACTGTAGGGGCGGGAGATTTCTGCCCCGCGTGTATAAGGCACAACGCAATAGGTGCAGAACTTGTCGCAGCCTTCTTGCACCGTCAGAAACGCTGTCGGAGAGCGCCGCTTGCGCTTGGGCAGGCTGTCAAACTTCGCAATCGCGGGCATGTCAGTGTCGGTCGCCCGCTCACCTTTCACCGCTTTGTCCAGCATATCTGGCAGCCGGTGATAGGCTTGCGGGCCGACCACCATCGAGACGCTCGGCGCGCGGGCCATGATCTCATCGCCCTCGGCTTGCGCCACGCAGCCCGCAACCGCGATCATCGGTTTGGAGCCGTCCTCTTTCTTCAGCCGTCCAATGTCGGAATAGACCTTCTCCGCCGCCTTTTCCCGGATATGGCAAGTGTTGAGCACCACCAGATCCGCCTCCTCGCCCTCTGGCGCAGGCGTTATGCCTTTTTCGGCCAGCAGCTCACCCATGCGTTCGCCGTCATAGACGTTCATCTGGCAGCCAAAGCTCTTGACCCGGTAGGTCTTGGGAGGGGTTTGCGGTTTCATGATTGCAGGCGCTCTAGCGCTATTGCGCGGAGGGTTCAATCACGCGATAGCTTTGCAGGTAACATGGCTCTCACCCTCTTCCCCTTTGCCTCTGCTGCCGAGAACACCGCGCTTGATCGGATGTTCTACGATGTCGATGCGCTCAACGCGGGCGAGCAGGAGGAGCTTCGCGCGGCGGGGAGGCTTGAGGGGCGTATTCTCGAAGTCGGGCCTTCGTGGAAGCCCTCGCTCCAATTGTGGGACAATGTGGAGGAGTGCTCTGCCCTTGCCCCGCATTATGCCGCCATCACTGTCGCTGGCGTTGGCAGTTCAGCTCTCGGAGCGGCGGCCTTGGCGCGCAACGCGGCGGATGCGCTCAAAGGCAAGGTGCTGGCCGTGGTCTCAGGTCAGGGCATGGCCGATATCGCAAGCGAGGCTATGGGCGGATACTTCCTGTTCGGCGGCCTCAACGCGATGCGCCACTCGGTCAATGGGTTTGAGCGGTGGTTCAAGGCTCTGGCGGTGATGAACCCCTTTGTGCCCTGGGCGAGCTTGCCAAGCGTAGACCCAGCGCAGACGCTATCCCCCGCCCATTACAGCGAAGATGTGAAGGCTCTGATCGCGCTGCTGTCTGGCAAGGTGGAGTGCGACTGGCTGGTCGGCCATTCCAAGGGCAATCTGGTGATCTCAGAGGCGCTCTACGGCCTGCGCGCCGCCGACCGGAAGCGGTTTGAGAATGTGGCTGCGAACGTCCCCATCGTCACTTTCGGCGCGCGCATCGCGATGCCGACCGAGGTGGCGCGGGTGGTGGACGTGATGGGCGACATGGACAGCTTCGGCGCCTTCAACTCCCGCCCCGACATCGCGGTGGACGTCAACGTGCGGGGTGCATGGCACCACACGAACACGAAGCTGCCTATGCATGTGGATGTGCGGCAGGTGCTGGAGGGGGTTGTTGGAAGCGGGGGTTAGTCCAATAGCTTGAACCACGAAGCGCCTTCCGAACCGCCCCATGACCTCATGTTTCCGTCCGCACCCTGTGCCTTTGCCTTGGCAGACACCTTCTTGGACCATTGCTTACGCCCAGATCGGTGTTCACGTCTTGCTGCTTGTTCGGCAACATGATCCGCGAGAGGTTGATCGGCGCCCTTGCGCCATCGCTTCAGTCGGTCGAGGTCTTTGACCATTGCGTTTTCTGCAAGAGCAGCTTGATCGTCACTCAGCTGACCATAGCGGGCTAACTCCCCCGCAGCTTTTCGCCTGTGAGCACGATGGCCCTTGGCGCGGCTGCGAGGGATATTCTTGCGCGACGCCTTGTCGTTCTCTCCGTAGCAGTTGCGCCTGTCCTTCGTGTAAGACAGCGCTTTCTTTTCCTGAGGAGAGCGGCGGCGCTTTTGGGGCATTAGGCGACGGTGGCTTTCACGATCTTGCCCGGCTGTGCAGGTGGCTCGCCTTTGGGCAGAGCGTGGACGTGCTCCATGCCGCTCTCAACCACACCCCAGACGGTGTATTGCTTGTCGAGGAAGCGCGCGTCGTCGATGCAGATGAAGAATTGCGAGTTGGCGCTGTCGGGCATTTGCGAGCGGGCCATGGAGCATACGCCTTCGACATGCGGCTCGTCGTTGAACTCGGCCTTGAGGTCGGGCTTGTCAGAGCCGCCCATGCCGGTGCCGGTCGGGTCGCCGCCCTGCGCCATGAAGCCGTCGATCACGCGATGGAAGACGACGCCATCGTAAAAGCCTTCGCTGGCAAGCTCGGTGATGCGCTCTACGTGGCCGGGGGCGAGGTCCGGGCGCAGAGTAATAACAACGTCCTTGCCCTCACCATCGCCGGTGTCGAGCGTGAAAGTCAGTTTGTCGGCCATTTCAGGAATCTCCAATAACAATGTCCGTTCATGCTGAGCCTGTCGAAGCATCGTTCTTCTTCTTGCGACTTGAACAGAAGAAGTGCGGTCCTTCGACAAGCTCAGAACGAACGGAGTTAGGTTGCTAGGCTCTCTAGCAGGTGAGACGCACATGTCACCCGCTTGCTTTTCGCATCGGCGACTCTACACCCGCAGCCATGGTCGATCCTGCGCTCCTTGATGACGACACTCTCGCCGAGGAAGAGGGTCGCCCCGATGACCGCATGGACGATGCGCGGCACGATGAGGAAAACCGGCTCAAACCCGAATATGTCGATGCGGTGCGAGAGGCTCTGGAGGAAGGCGACAACACCGCAGTCCACGACCTCGTCGAACCGCTCCACCCCGCTGACATTGCCGACTTGATCGAGCTGATCGGCGAAGATGACCGCGACGGCTTTGCAGCGGCGATCACTGATCTGATGACGCCAGAGGTTGTAGCGGAGCTCAACGACCACGTGCGCGAGATCATGATGGAGGCGTTGTCCGCTGCCGACGTCGCCACCATCGCCGAAGAGCTCGACACCGATGATGCAGTGCAGCTGCTCGAGGATCTGGACGAAGACGACCAAAAGGCGATTATCGCCGAGCTTGAGCCAGAGACACAGGCCGCAGTGGAAAGCGCGCTCGCCTATCCAGACGAAACCGCTGGGCGCCTGATGAACCGCACCGTGATGGCGGTGCCGGAGCATCTGACGGTCGGAGATCTGATCGACTATTTGCGCGAAGAGGGCGATCTCACCAACGATTTCTACGAGGTCTTCATCGTCGATGCGGCGTTCCATCCGGTGGGGACCTGCGCATTGAACTGGATCCTTACCTCCCCGCGCTCGGTCAAACTCACCGATGTGATGAAGCGAGACCAGACCCTGATCCCGGCGTTGACCGATCAGGAGGAGGTCGCGCTGATGTTCCAGAAATACGCGCTGATCTCAGCCGCGGTGGTTGATGAGAGCGGGCGGCTTGTCGGGCAGATGACCGCTGATGACGTGGTCCACATCATCTCCGAGGAAGCGGGCGAGGATGCGCTGCTGCTGTCGGGTGCCGGTGATGGGGATATCAACGAACCCATTGGCGAGGCTTACTCCAGCCGCGTGCGCTGGCTGATAGCAAACCTTGGCACTGCGGTGGTCGCGAGCGCTATCATCGCGTTTTTTGGAGCGGCTATCGAGCAGCTCGTCGCCCTCGCTGTGCTGATGCCGATTGTGGCGAGCATCGGCGGCAATGCCGGTACGCAGACGATGGCAGTGGCGGTCCGCGCGATTGCCACCAATCAGCTGACCCGCGCCAACACCTGGCGGATCGTGTGGCGCGAGCTGCGCGTGGCAATGCTGAACGGAGCAACCGTTGCAGTGCTCATCGGCATCGCAGCGGGCGTGCTGTTTGGCTGGGAGATGGGCGTGGTGATCGCGTTGGCGATGGTGATCAACATCGCTGTATCTGGGCTCGCCGGAGTGCTTGTCCCGGTGGCGTTTGAGCGCATGGGACAAGACCCAGCGGTCGCGTCATCCGTATTCGTGACGATGATCACCGATTCTATGGGCTTTTTCGCGTTTTTGGGATTGGCCGTGGCTGCGGGTCTCGCACCTCTTTGATTGCCTGACCGCAGCCACCCGTGGATTAGCGCGGTTTGCCCCTCGCAAAGCAACCGATATTTCCTAGATTAGAACTATGCCTCTCCACCTCACCAAAATCGCGTTTGGCGCGAAGAGCTATGACGATATCGAAAGCTGGTATGCAGGACGCAGACGTCCGTTCCTGACCACCAAGTACCGTCCCACCAAATGGGAGGAGTGCATTGGCGGATCGCTGTATTGGATTCACCAGCACAGCATTGTTGCCCGCTCCGAGATTGAGGGGTTCACTCAGACTGACACGGGCCGCTGGCGGATTGATCTGAGGCCCGAACTCATCCGCGTTCACCCTCGCCCCAAACGCGCGCATCAGGGCTGGCGCTATCTCAAAGGTGACCCACCGCGCGATTTGGCTCCGGGCGAAGACATTGGCGACGCGCTGCCCGGCAAGCTTGCGGCAAAGCTGGAGAAGCTGGGGCTGGTCTAGTCCGTCCAGCTCAACACGACCTCACTGGTTCGAGTTGAACATGTCCCGGTAAATGCGCCAAGTGCCGTCCTCGCCGCGCTTCATGATCGAGAGAAACTTGCCATCGACGTTCAACGCATCTCCGCCCCCCTTGGGCTGGAATTGCGCTGTGTAGCTGCCCTGCGAATAGGCAAAATCGCCGAGGATCTCAGTCTCTTCCAGCGTGATTTCCATCGTCACATTGAAAGCGGCAAGCGCCGCGCCATTTCTGGTTCTAAGCGCCTCAATCCCGGCCACTGCAGGCTCGCCAGGGGGCAATTGGATTCCGTCCTGCGTCCACAGCGAAAGCCAGGCATCGATATCGCCCGCTGCCAAAGCGTCTTCGTAAGAGCCCCATAAGGCAGCAATCGCAGCCTCATCCGAGGATGTTTCCTCGGCCAAAGCGGGAGGCGCGAGGATCAAGGCAAATGCGACAAGACAGGGCCAGAACTTACTCATGCATGCCTCCAGGCTTCTAGGCTTGCGGCCTCATAGCACAGATGGGACCAGGCGGCGCGGTTCGGATTAAGTAAGAGAGCTGGACTAGCTAGCGTCAGGAGACACGGTGAAGCCGCCTCGGACTTTCCCAAATTCAGGATCATACTTCATCGCCAGTTCGCGGAACGCGTCTGAAATGACGTGCAGCTCACCCCTTCCAGCGCAAGAATGCGTCGCAGCGGCGTAACGCTGACCATCCCTTGCCATCGCCAATTCGTAACGTGATCCCCCAACGCAGATGTGGTCCCCTGGCCCAAAGTAAGGCTGTGCTGCGAGTTTCTCGAGCGTCGGCTCGTCCATGAGTGCGACAATCGACTGCGCGTCCTCATCGCTGACTTCGATCCGATTGCGGCGGATGTCATCAACCGGCACGCCTCGCTCTGATGCATTGAAAATGGTCTGCATCACCCATTTACCCTCATAATGCGCAAGCATGACCATATAGGGCGATAAGTCGCGGACGGAGGCCGAGTAGGCGGGGGCTCCGTCAAGCCATTCAGCACAGACTTCGGTCCAAGCAGGCTCGTAAGTGTCTTCAGCAAGGCAGGGCCCGGTGCCTCCAGACAGGTTTGCAACCAAGAAAATTGCTGCAGCCGCTGTGCCAAACATCTTTCATCCCCCCGACGCAATTACACAAGTGAAAGAGAAGCTAGCTCCTAGAGATGGCTGATGCGTGAACGCTCACGCGAAGGGTGGCGCGCCGATGTAGATCCAAAAGGCTATCCCCGCTGAGAGCGCAAAGGCCGCCAGCGCTTTGGCAACCGGCGTCGGCGAATTATCTGCGACTTCCGGCTTCTTCTCGCCCTTGCCGCCGATCATCGCGCCGATCAGGTTTTCCATCCGCGCAAGGCCATAGACACCGATCGCGGTGATGTGCAGGCCGATCATCCCGGCCAGCACCCACCAGAACCATTCATGCGTGTCGGTGAGCATATCGGCTGTCCCAACCCCGACAAGCGGGTTCAACGGTCCGGTGGCTCCATCAAACGGATCGCCCGCAAACAGCCCCATACCGACCTGCGCGAACATCAGGCCCAGCAGCGAAAGCACCGCGAGAGCCGCTAAAGGACTGTGGCCCTTATTGCCACGTTCATCATAGCGGCCGCGGAGGTAGCCAATTACCGCTGCTGGTCCTTTAACAAAGCTTGCAAAGCGCGCTGTGTCAGTGCCGATAACGCCCCAGATCACGCGGAAAATGAGCAGAGCGAGCAGCACATGGCCAAGCCGTATATGCCACCCCCATTGCGAATTATCGGCGGTGATCCACATAGCGGGGACAAGCAGCGCGAACGACCAATGGGTCAGCCGCACGGGCAAGTCCCAAATGCGTTTGGGCTCTGTCTTCACCGCCATCGGAAAAGCTCTTCAGCTGTGATCAATCGTCGTCGACACGGTATTTGTCGTGGCACGCCTTGCAGCCATTAAGGCCAAGATTGCCAACTTGTGCGGCGACCGCTGCGGGATCGCCGGTGGCGGCGGCTGCCACCATTTCTTCGCTTGCGGCAATCGCGTTTTGCGTGACTTCCTGCCAACCTTCCGGGTCTTCCCAGATCACCGCTAGCGCTTCGGTGTCGTAGTCCGCTTCCATGCTGCTGCCTTCGGGAAAGAGGTCCGGCACGCGTTGGAGCCTAGCATTCATATCAGCCGCAGAGGCTTCGATAATCGCAAAGTCGGGGGCGTCGGTTTCAAGCTGTTCGCGCAGAGCTTTGAAGCTGTCGCCAATGCCTTCGAAATTGTCCTGACGCTCAGCGATCTCGGGCGGCGCGTCGCCTGCCGGAGCAGCCGGTGCGTCTGCGGTCTCAGAGCCGCACGCGGCGAGAATGCCAATCAATGGAGTTGCGACAATCAGTCGGGTGGTAGTCAAGCGGTGCATATCCGGGTTCCCCTTTTCGAGTACTTTACCCAAAAATTCAACGTGATCCCGGACGTTGTGTTCCCCGCTTTACCCCCTTGGAGGGCGGGGTACAAGCGCAGGCGTGTTCTTGCGATAGGCCTGATAGGCCGGATCATCGCCCCAACGCTCTTTGGCCTGCGCGCTCTGGAGGTTCACTCCGCTGATCTTGGTCAGGAGCACGAAGACGAAGATCGGCGAAATCACAACCAGCCAAGAAAGGCCAGTCAATACAGGAATCGCCATCACCAGAATGCCGGTCCACAAAGTGATCTCGCCAAAGTAATTGGGATGCCGAGACCAGCGCCACAGGCCGACATTGATAAACTTGCCTTTGTTGGCAGGGTCGGCCTTGAAAGCGCTCTTCTGGCTGTCTGCCACGCTCTCCCACACCATGCCGAGCACCCAGATTGCTGCACCGGCATAGAAGAAAACACCAATCGGAGCGGTCTCCTTCGCGGTGATCGCAGCAAAGGCCGCCGAAGCGGTCAGAGTGACCCAGAGCGCTTGCAGCGTCCAAGCGACGAGGAAACGCGCGGGATTGACCTTGATCTTCTCAAACCGGCTGTCCGCACCACCCATGGCGTGGATCCGCTTGAACAAAAAGCTGCCCAGCCTGATGCACCAAATCGCAACCATAGCAGCGATGACGATGGCTCTCAGATCGAGCTCTCCCAGCGCAGAATAGGCTGCATAACAGGCGAGCGCGGTGCAGGAGAGATAGGTGATCGCGCCGACCGTGTCGTAATAGGTATCAGCTTTCGCTAGCGCCGATGGGATAAAAACGAGCCAATTGATCGCCAGTGCAAGCAATCCGATCGCGAACATCGCATTCAATCCGAAGACCTCGACCCGGCCCGCGCCTGCAAACCACGAAAATGAAAGCGCGATGGCTGTCACAACCAGCACCACGATCAAGCTCTTGCCTGATTTGCCCATCTGAAATCCGTCCCCCAAAGGTCTAGTGCGTTACGTCTCTTTCGAAGCCTTGGCCGCAGCGCGCCATTGCTCCATCACCGTTCGGACATCATGCACGATGTCTTTGTCAGCTGGCAGAGCATAGGAATTGTAGCTTTGATCAAGCTCATCCATCCGCTCGGCCACACGCAGCTGATTGTAGCCATGGCTGACCACGAAACGCCGCCGCGCCATGATTTGAGGCATAATAATGTCGATATATTGCTCGACATTCATGCCCATCTTCATGAACTGCTCTGGTCCTAGAGGGGTAAACACCCAGCCCGGGATGATCGTTCCCGCATGGACGTGATCGGGAAGATCTTCGCGCAGGCTTTCGGTTAGGCCGAGCACCGCGTGCTTAGCGCTGATATAGGCCGCGCTTTGTGGAACCGCGCAAAACAGGCTGTTCTCACTGCCGGTATTGTAGATTGCAGACGGACTTTCCTGCGCAGCCAATCGCGGAGCGAAAGCGCGGCAACCGTTCCATATACCCCAATAATTGACGTCGAAATGCGCGCGCGCCTTGACCGGGTCAACCTCCCACAATTTGCCCTGCGGGCCGCTAATCCCGGCATTGTTGAAGACCAGATCAACCGTATCGAACGTTTCAAAAGCAGCCTCAGCAAGAGCTTCGACTTGCTCAAGGTTCGAGACATCGCAGGCTAAAGCCGTGATCGCCTCGAGCGCTTGTGCCTCATCCAGCTTGGATCCGGCAAGGTCCGCAACCAGAACCTGCGCCCCGCCCTTTACCAGCCGCTTTGCCAGAGCAAGGCCAATCCCGCTCGCCCCGCCAAGGATGACGGCGTTTTTGGGAGAAAACTCGCTCAAGCGGTGGCTCGGCTTTTTTCCGCCACACGGCGCAGTGCGTTGACGTAAACTTCCGGGGCCTGCGCACCCGGGATCAGGAATTTGCCATTCACGATCATCGCCGGAACCCCGGTGATGTTGAGGTCCCACGCTTGCGCTTCTTCGGCGACCACCCGCGCTTCGAGCGCCTCGTCATCAAGCGCGGCCTTGGCAGCTTCGCGGTGAAGGCCAACGCCCGCGGCAATGTCTAGCAGCACATCTCGGTCGGAAAGATCGCGGCGCTGGTTGAAGTGGGCCTTGAACAAAGCGAGCTTGAGCTCGGTCTGAACCTCCGGTCCCATCTGTTCGAGCGCAAGCCCCAACAGCTTATGGCAATCGCGCGTGTTCCACATCATGGCATGCGGCGCTGGGTCCTCATCGCCCTCATAGTTGAGCGAAACCCCCGCTCCTTCAGCGATCTGGCGCATATTTTCGCGCATCTTCGCGCCTTCCTCGAAAGAGCGGCCATATTTGCGTTGAAGATGCGCTTCCTGTTGTTCGCCAGACTTCGACATAGTCGGGTTGAGTTCGAAGGGGCGCCAGCGAATCTGCGCGTCAATCTCTCCATCAAGCTCTCCCAAAGCCTTGGTCAGTTGGCCATAGCCAATCGCGCACCAAGGGCACATGACGTCAGAGTAAATGTCGATCGTGAGCGTGTCGGTCATTGGCCGCAGCCTCCTATTTGTCGAGCCACCAAGCTACCAGATGATGCGCAATCGCAAAGGGGCGCGGGAAGATCAGCAATTCGGAGCCTTGCTCGCCCGCCGCGCGCGCCTCTTCCAACTCCTCGCGAGTGAACCAGCGCGCATCGTCCAATTCGGTCTCATCAATCGTCAGCGTGGTGTCTTCAGCCACGCTGCTGCAGCCGATCATTAGCTGGCTTGGAAAGGGCCAGGGCTGGCTGGAGAGATATTCGACGTTGCGGACCTTCAGGCCCGCTTCCTCGTACACCTCGCGCGCCACCGCTTCCTCGATCGTCTCACCCGGCTCGACAAAACCGGCAAGCGCAGAATACATCTTTGGCGGGAAGCGCGGTTGGCGACCCAGCAAGAGCTTGTCCTCATGCTCGACCAGCATGATCGTTACAGGATCGGTGCGTGGGAAATGCTCGGCACCGCAACTGGGGCAGGAACGCTGCCAGCCGCCTTTGGTGATCTTGGTCGGTGCACCGCATTGCGCGCAGAATTGGTGGCGCGCATGCCAATCGACGAGGCTGCGCGCGCCGCCATAGATCGCCAGCTCTTCGGGCCGAAGCAATTGCATTACCTGCCATGAACGCGGATTGGCGGGGCCTCCGCCGGGCTCGTTTGGCACTGGCGCAAAGCAGGGCTTTTCGTCGAGCAGCCCCAGGAAAACGAGCTCCGCATCTTCAGCGATATCTGCAAGCGTGCCCCAGACAAGCCCGCCCATGTCATCGATATGCGGCATCAGCCCGTCGAGCAGCAGCACCTTGGTGCGCCAATTCATTAGCCCGCCCAGCGCCTCTGGATCCATGCGGATATTATCCGCGCGGTCTATCGGAGAGCCTGAGAAAGCAATCTTTCCCGGTGCGCTTGGCGGCATCAGGAGGCCATACGCTCACGCATTGCCGCTGTGTCCTTGGTGAAGGCTTCGAGGAACTCATCACGCACGGGATAGACGTCAGCAGGCATGTACTGCGTGTAGAGGCCAGAGCGAAGCCCGATATTGTAGTCGACCGCCGCCAGAGTGCCGGCTGCACCGCCCCAGCCAAAGGTGCCATTGACAGAGCGTCCGCCCGCACCGTGGCCCTGCCCTTCCATCCAAGAACCGGTCGTGTCGACAGTGTCGGGGAAAATGTCGGAGACACCAAGGCGCACCACTTCCTCGCTCATGACACGCTCTTCGCCGAGCTTTCCGTAGCCGAGCAGCATGCGCAGGAAGCGATCGTAATCCTTGGGTGAAGAAACCAGTCCGCCACCGCCCGAAGGCACGTCGGGCGCGTCAAGATAGATCGAACTTGCAGCCGGATCGAGCGGCAGCAGGGTGCCATTCAAGACACCGTAATTGTCGGTGAGGCGCGCTTTTTCGCTTTCAGGCACCGCCATCCAAGTGCTGTTCATGCCGAGCGGCTCAAACATTCGCGCTTTGAGGAACGCTTCAAATTCCATGCCGCTCGCAACCTCGATCACGCGGCCAAGCAAGTCGATCGAGTTGGAATAGCTGAACTTGGTCGCCGGTTGATACATCAGTGGCAGGGTCGCCAGACGTTCGGTCCAGACCTCAAGCCCCGGAGCCGGGGTGACCGTGGGAATACCAGGGATTGGGAAGCGGCTCACGCGCCCGCCGACGATCCCGTTCTCGTTGTAAGCATCGAGCAGTGGGCCCTTGGAGACGATGCCATAACCGATGCCGGCCGTATGGGTGAGCAGCTGGCGGATCGTGATTGGACGCTCAGCTGGAACCGTGTCCTCCAGCGGGCCTTCTGGATCGACCAGCACTTGCATATCGCGGAAGGCAGGAATGATGTCGTAAAGCGGCGTGTCGAGCTCGAATGCGCCGTCTTCGATCAGCATCATGGTCGCCATGCCGGTGATCGGCTTTGACATCGAATAGATGCGATAGAGCGAGTTTTCATCAACCTCGACGGAGCTGCCCAGCGCCAGCTTGCCGCCACCTACGTGGTGCGCGTGGTCTTCCTGACCCCAGCCCAGCGTGATGTACATATTGGCGACCTTGCGCTCTGAAATGTATTTTTCCGCTAGCGCTGCAATGTTGGGCCAGTTTTCTTCGACATTGTGCGCGAGCAGCTGACGACCGACCGGCAATCCAGCCAGCGCCAGGCCAGCGGCCGCATATGCGCTGCCGCGAAAAAGCGCGCGGCGCGAGACATCAGGTGCGATGGAGGACTGATCGAATTCGCGAAATGCCATTGGGTACTCTCTCTGGTCAGGAATGAAAATTCGCGCCTGTTTGGGCGAGCCAACGCGGCGCGTCAATTGGGGTTGGTCGAGAAAAAGCGCACTTGAACCGAGTTGCTGTACTACCTATGTAATACACATGTTCAATCTTCTCGCATATTTGATCGGCCTTTTGAGCCTCGTCATCGTCATCCCGGCACAGATCCCGCTGCTCGGCTGGGGCAATTGGATCGCCTTGCCGATTATCGTCCTTGGCGTGATCATCGGAGCGCTTTCTTCGCGCAACGGGGGACGCAATTTCTGCCTGATCGTATTGCTGATCGCGTCGGTTCGGTTGATGCTAGGTGGCGGGATTATCTAGGCTTCAGTGTGCCTGTGCGCGAGCGCCAACCGCACGGCCTTGGCAAAGAGCGTAGGCAGACCTGCCTCCTCGATCCGCGAGACCGGCCACCATTCGCCTGCCCCAGGCGGAGTTTCACTCGCCCGAATGCGCTCCACGCTCAACGTCAGATGCGCGTGGGTGAATGTGTGCCGCACCGCGCCCAGCTTTTGACGCCCGCCTGTAATCGGCGCCTTGCCTGACCCATCGGCCTGCGCGGTCCAGCCGTCATCGGGAAGGCTGCGCATCCCGCCAAGCATTCCGGTCCCCTGGCGCGTGACGATCCACACCTCCTGTCCGGCCTCCCCTGTGCGCTCGATCCAGAAGGCGGTTCCAGCCCGTTCGGGCTTGGCTTTCTTGGGCGGCTTGATCGGCAGTCTTTCGGGCTCGCCCGCTTTCCTGCCCCTGCAATCTTCGGACAGCGGGCAAAGCAGGCATCGCGGAGCCTTTGTGGCGCAGATTTGTGAGCCCAGATCCATCATCGCCTGCGCAAAATCGCCAGAGCGTTCCTCCGGAGTGATGATCTCAGCCTTTTCGCGGATCGCCTTTCGCGCCGCGGGTAACGGCGTCTCGATCGCGAACAACCGCGCCACCACCCGCTCGACATTGGCATCGACAACCACTGCGCGCTGGCCAAACGCTATGCTGGCAATGGCGGCGGCGGTGTACGGGCCTAGGCCGGGCAATTCGCGCAATTCCGCCTCGGTTTCGGGAAAGCCTCCACGCTGCGCCACGACCTTTGCGCATTTCACAAGATTGCGAGCGCGCGAATAATATCCCAGTCCCGCCCAAGCGGCCATCACCGCGTCATCCTCTGCCGCTGCGAGGTCGAAAACGGTGGGCCAGATCGAGGTGAACTTTTCCCAATAGGGCTTCACCGCCGCCACTGTGGTCTGCTGCAGCATCACTTCAGACAGCCACACGCGGTACGGCCAGGCTGGATCTTCGGGCAGCGCCTGTCCCGGTGGCACGCGCCAAGGCAAATCGCGCGCATGGGCGCCGTACCAATCGAGCACCTTGCTGGAGATAGTTGGTTGGTTGGCTCTGGCAGTCACGCGGCGCCTATGGCATGGCTGACCGCGAAATGGGAAGCGACGACACCAAAAGCTCGGGGAAGCCCTCCGGTAAGCGAGCGCGCCCGGCGCGCAAGACCAGCCATAGGTCGGCAAAGCGCTATGAGCGTCCACGCGGAGGCTCGGCCAAGGCGATTGGCGATCTGATGCCGGATATTGGCCGGACAGCCTTTCGCCGCTTCGGATTTGTTCAAAGCTCGGTCGTCACGCGCTGGCCAGAGATCGTCGGCCCAACCCACGCGCTTGTCTGCTCACCCGAAGCGATCCGCTTTCCACCCGGAGAGAAATCGGAAGGCATCCTGCAATTGGTGGTCAAACCCGCTCACGCGCCTCTGATCCAGCAAGTGCTGCCCGAGATTATCGAGCGAGTGAACCGCTTCTTCGGATACAACGCAGTGGCGCGCGCCAAAATCCGTCAGGGCGATGTCAAACCTCCTGAGCAAGAGGAACGCCCCAAACCGCCGCCATCCTTGAAACCCATTCCGATGGAGCTGGGAGACAGTTTGCGCGATATTGGCGACCCGGAACTGCGCACCGTGCTCGAATCGCTGGCCCGTTCGGTGAGCGAGAACGACGCCAAGAAACGGGATGGCGAGCCGTGAAATCCGCGCTTATGGGCAGCCTTGCCGCGCTTGCCTTTCTTGCCCTACCAGCGGGCGCTCAGACCCAAGCCGATAGCCTTGCCAATCCGTTGAGCGCCTTTGCCAATCCGGGCGAACGCAACAATTGGCACAATCAGATCGAGCGAACCGAGCGCGGGCACAAGATCGGCAATCCCGATTCCGAAACCGAACTGATTGTACTCACCAGCTACACCTGCGAGGAATGCGGCGTCTTTGCCCGCGAAGGCGGCGGCGCGATTGATCTCGCTTTGCTTGCACCGGGGCGTATGAGCCTCGAAGTGCGGCCGATGATCCTCAACACGGTTGATCTTACCATCGCGCTGCTGGCCCAATGCGGGGACGCAAAGGGGTTCAAGAACCGCCACCGGCTCTATCTGCTCGGGCAGGATCGCTGGCTTCCCGAATTGCGCTCTGCGCCGCTCTCACAACAGAATTATTGGGCGCGCGGCGACAGGCAAGCGCGGCTCAGTATGGCGACGGCTCTCGATCTCGATGACATGCTCGCTGGTAGGGGCGCGTCACGGACCGATATCAATCGCTGCCTCAATGACGAGATGACTGCACGCGCGATGCTTTCGATGTCGCAGGCGGACCGCGAGGAATATGGGCTCGAGAATCTCTCGATGATTGAGCGGCCGCATTTCGTGCTCAACGGCGAATTGCTCCAAGGTGTGCACGATTGGGAAGGGCTATACGCCGTTCTAGTGGGACGTTTTCGTCCCGAAACTGAACGGTAATTGCTTTGCAACCTTCCAAAAGCGCAAGAGAACGGCCCAATTTCACAAGATCGACACATTTTTGCACAAGCCCATCCCCTGATCCGCTTCCGCTCTAACAGTGCGAGGCTATACTCCTTCCCTTCGAATCCAAGGACACGTCCAAGATGAATTTCCGCTCAGCTTCACTTCGCCTCGCTCTTGCAGCGCCGCTTGCATTGGCGCTTGCTGCTTGTGACGAGACTACAGATGATACGAGTGGCGGCGAGTTGCTTGAGGCAATCGCGGCGCCCGAAGGTACGGACTGGAACAGCACGGTCACGATTAGCGAAGAGCAAGGCTATGTCGTCGGCAATCCCGATGCGCCGCTCAAACTGGTCGAATACGCCTCGCACACTTGCCCGGCCTGCGCGAGCTTCGCGATCAACGGAAAGCCAAGCCTCAAAGAATACATCGCCACTGGTAATGTCAGTTTCGAACAGCAGGAAGTGTTCCTCAACACCTTCGACGTCGTGATCGCCGGCCTCGCCATGTGCGGACCGGATGAGCGGTATCAGGCGCTCTCGGACGAGGTCTGGGTCAATCTGGGCGCGGTTCAGCAAGGCCTTGGCCGCGATCAGGCAGGTTTGCAGGCAGCCAATGCGCTTGAGCTTGATCAGCGCTTCGTCCGCATTGCCGAAGTTTCAGGCCTGCTTGATTTCTTCGCCGCGCGCGGTGTGTCCGCCGATCAGGGGCGCGCTTGCCTTGGAGATGCCGACGCCATGCAAGCTCTGGTAGAGCGGGTCTCAACCCAAGCAAGTGAGGTCAACATCCAAGGCACGCCGACCTTCTTCCTTAATGGAAACCGCGTCGAAGGGATCAGCTGGGACGATATCGAACCCCAGCTGCAACGCCGCGGCGCTCGCCCTGCCGCCGCTAACGCGGCTGCTGAGTAAGCAGCTGCGGGCAAAGCGGAGGACACCCAGCCAATCATGCAGATCAGTCGGCTCAAACTCACGGGATTTAAGAGCTTCGTAGAGCCTGCTGAACTGCGCATTGAGCCGGGCCTGACCGGGGTTGTTGGCCCCAATGGCTGCGGCAAGTCCAATCTTCTGGAAGCCATCCGCTGGGTGATGGGCGAAAACTCGCCCAAATCGATGCGGTCAGGCGGGATGGAAGATGTGATCTTCGCCGGGACCGACAGCCGCCCAGCGCGCGCTTTTGCCGAAGTTGTCTTGCACGCCTCGGATGACCAAGACGAAGAGCTGGTCGTCACCCGCCGGATTGAGCGCGGGGCTGGCTCTGCCTACCGCGTTAATGGCCGCGACGTGCGCGCCAAGGATGTTGCGTTGACCTTTGCCGATGCGGCGACCGGCGCGCATTCACCCGCTCTCGTCAGCCAAGGCAAGATAGCTCAGGTGATCGCGGCCAAGCCCGCCGAACGCCGGATGATGCTCGAAGAAGCCGCCGGGATCGCCGGTCTGCATGTCCGCCGCAAGGACGCCGAGAGCAAGCTGCGCTCAACCGAGAAGAACCTTGAACGGCTGGAAGACCTGATGGCAGGTCTCGATTCGCAAATGGCCTCGCTCAAGCGGCAGGCCAAGCAAGCCGAGCGCTACACCAAGCTGACAGAGCAGATCGAACATGCCGAGGCTCGCCTGCTGTTTGCACGCTGGCGCGACGCGGCTCGCTCAGCCAAAGAAGCGCGCGCGGCGGCTGAAGGCGCAGAGGCGCGCGTTGCACAAGCCAACCAAGCCACCGATGCCGCTCAAAAAGAACAGGCAGAGGCCGCAGCTACCCTCGCCGAAGCGCGCGAAGAACTGGCTGACCGGCGCGATGATGCCTCTGCCCACGGCCACCGGATGGCGGCTCTGTCGGAGAAACTCGAAGCGGCTGAGACGCGGCTTGCTGATCTCGAACGGCAGAAAACCCGGCTCGAAGAAGACCGGGTTGCGGCCGACCGGCTGACCAATGATGCGGCAGAGGCTCTCAAACGGCTCGAACGCGACCTTGCATCTTCGCAAGGACGGGTCAGCGAGGCGGAAGCGCAGCGTCCGGCCATTGCAGACAAGTCCGAGAATGCCGAGCGCGCCAGCCGCGGCGCCGAACTCGAGCTCGCCAAGGCAACCGCAGATCATGCCGGCGTCGAAGCAGAATGGCGCGTGGCCGAGGCGGCGATCGAGCAAGCGCAAAGCCGGATCGACCGGTTGGGCCGCGAAGGCGAACGGATTGCTGCAACCCGCGCAGAAATCTCGGGCGGCGAAGATCCCGAGCAAGCTGTAGTCGCCGCTCGAGAGGCGGCTGAAGAGGCCGCGAGCACGGTCGCTTCCTTGCGCGAGACGCTCGAGGCCGAACAATCGCGCAAAGGCGAATTGCAAACCGCACGTGATGATGCCGCCGCAGCGCTCGCAACCGCGCGGGCAGAGCTTGCCGGGATAGAGCGTGAATACAACGCCCTTGTCCGCGACCGCGACGCGCGCGAGAAACGCGCAAAGGGCCGCGAAGGCTTGCCCGCTGCACTCGACAAGGTGGGCGCGGAAAAAGGCTATGAACGCGCTATCGCTGCCGTGCTCGGCCGCGATGCGAAGTCGCCCCTCGGAACAGCGCCCGACGGATCGGATGGACGTTTCTGGACCGGGCGCGCGGAGCCAAGCCGCGTTGCTGAAAGCCTGCTCGACCACATCACCGACTGCCCGGATGAGTTGCGCGCCCGTCTAGCGCTTGTTCATTGCGCGGATGCGGATGATGGACGCGAGCTCCAGCCGGGCGAATGGTTGGTGACAAAGGCTGGCCATCTGCGCCGGTGGGACGGATTTGTTGCGCGCGGGGAAGGCTCAGCGCAGGCAGCACAGCTCGAAGCAGCAAACCGCCTGTCCGAACTCGAAGGTCAACTGCCCGATCTGCGCGGAGCCGCTGAACTTGCCGCGGCGCACGAGACGAGTGCGCGTGAGGAACTCTCTGCGCTGCAAACCGGCCTAGTCGCGCGCGAACGCGAACTCGCCGGAGCGATCGATGCCGAACGTCAAGCATTGCGGGCGCTCGATACGGCGGAGAGCGCTAAAGAGCGCATCGCCGCGCGGCTAGAAGAACTCGCCGCTTCACAGAGCGATCTGGAAGAGCAGCAGGCACTGGCAAATGCCGAACTCGCCGAAGCCGAGAAAGCGCGCGCTGAATTGCCGGCTCCTGATGCGGGCCGCGCAAAGCTTGATGCGGCGCGTGATCGGCATGAGGCTGCGCGCTCCTCTGTTCAGGCTGCCCTCGCTGAACTGGCCGCACACGATCAGGGTCTCGCCGTCTCTCGTGAGCGGCTCGCCGCGCAACAGGCCGATCAGGCGAACTGGACCGCGCGTTCTGGCGAAGCGGCGGCGCGCGTGGCCGAGGCTGGACGTAGGCTTGAGGAGATCGAGGAAGAGCATTCGATCATTGCAGCCAAGCCGGCGGCTCTCATGGAAGAGATCGAGCAAGGCGATGAGGTCCGCGCCCGGTTGACCAAAGAGCTTCAAGCGGCCCAGGCGGTGATGGACGATTGTCAGGCCGCGTGCAGCGTGACTGACCGCAAGCTCGCCGATGCGCAAGAAGCCCTCGCTGTGGCCCGCGAAGGCCGCGCGACGCTCGCGACCCGAGCCGAAAATGAGGAAGCGCGCCGCAGCGAGATGGCGCGGATTTCGGGTGAGCGGTTCCAATGCCCTCCCCCCGTGCTCGCCGAGCGTTTCGAATTCGCCGAAGAGGATGTCAAACCGGCCTCGGAAGAATCCGAGGCGATGGACCGCCTCACCGCATCGCGCGAGCGGATCGGTCCGGTGAACCTCGTCGCGGCAGAAGAACTGGCGCGGATCGAGGAAGAGCACGGCGCCAATGCCTCCGAACAGGCCGAATTGACCGAAGCGGTTGCGCGGCTGCGGAGCTCCATTGGCAACCTCAACCGCGAAGGCCGCGAGCGTCTGCGCGCCGCGTTTGAGGAAGTGGACGGCCATTTCCGGGTGCTCTTCACACGTTTGTTCCAAGGCGGTCAGGCGCATCTTGCGTTGGTGGACAGCGATGATCCGCTGGAGGCCGGCCTTGAAATCTACGCCCAGCCGCCAGGCAAGCGCCTGCAATCCTTGTCGCTGCTTTCAGGCGGAGAGCAGGCGCTTACCGCAACCGCGCTGATCTTTGCCCTGTTCTTGACCAATCCTGCGCCGATTTGCGTCCTCGACGAAGTCGATGCGCCGCTCGACGATGCCAATGTGGAACGCTTCTGCGACCTGCTCGATTCGATGGTGCGCACCACCAACACGCGCTACCTCATTGTCACCCACAACGCTGTCACAATGAGCCGGATGCACCGTCTGTTCGGCGTGACCATGGCGGAGAAGGGCGTGTCACGACTGGTCAGCGTCGATCTGGGTCAGGCAGAGCTACTCGCAGCGGAGTGATCCGCGCCCTCGTCAGGCTAAACCGGGCCAAACCGGGCCGACCGCATTTTTCAAGAACGCGCCTTACGCCTCGATCGCCTTGGACAGGCGTTTGCGCAGAGTTTTGAGTTTGGCGATGGTGTCCGAATAATCGGGTTCGGCAGGCTTCATGCGATCAAGCGGTGCTGCTGCTTCTTCGCTCTTCGAACGGCGATCTCCCGATCGGCGGTCTTCGCCTTTGCGGCGATTGACCCCGGCATCATCCTGAGCTCCGCCTGCGCGAAGCACAGCCTCTGCACCTTTGAGCGTGTAGCCCTCTTCGTTGACCAGCCGATTGATCGCTTCGACCATTTCGACATCGCTGGGACGATAATAGCGCCGACCACCCGAACGCTTCAACGGCTTCAGGAGCGCAAATTGCTGCTCCCAATAGCGCAAGACGTGCTGCTTGATGCCGAGGGCTTCGCTGACTTCGCCTATCGTGCGGAGGGCGGAATCGTCCTTCCCGTCGTCGAATTCAACCACTAGATGCCTTTCCTAACAGGCAAATCGCCACGTGAACCGCTCGCAAGAATCACCCGTTGGCGATCTTTTCCTTGAGCAGCTGGCTGGCGCGGAATGTCATAACTCTGCGCGGCGTAATCGGAACCTCAACCCCCGTCTTGGGGTTACGGCCTACGCGTTCGTTCTTGTCGCGCAGAACAAAGCTCCCAAAGCCGGAGATCTTGACGTTCTCCCCCTCTGCCAAAGCATCAGACATCTTGTTGAGTATGGCTTCGACAAGTTCGAGCGACTCCGCTCGACTAAGACCCATCTTGCGGTTGATGGTCTCTGCCAAATCAGCCCGAGTCAGTGTCCCCATTGAACGCATCATACGCCTGCCTTCCTTCGCGGTCCCCTCGCCGCCTGAGTCCCGCGAGTGTATGGAAGAATTGTAAATTTCGCAACATAGACCGATGGATTGAGTGGCTTGTTCCCACAACCTCCCACCGATCGAAAGCCGCCTTGGCTATACGCGAACCAAGCTCGCGCCCCAGGTGAAGCCGCCGCCCATCGCCTCGAAAATAACGAGGTCGCCGGGCTTGATCCGCCCATCGCGCCGCGCGACATCAAAAGCGAGCGGCACCGAAGCAGCAGAGGTATTGGCGTGGCGGTCAACCGTGACGATGACTTTTTCAGCAGGAATGCCGAGCTTTTTGGCGGTCGCATCAAGGATCCGCTTATTCGCCTGATGCGGAACGATCCAGTCAATTTCGCTCGCTGAAACCCCAGCATCATCAAGCACTTCGTGCAGAACATTGGACAGGTTCACAACGGCATGGCGGAAGACCTCGCGGCCCTTCATGCGCAAATGGCCAACCGTCTGCGTGGTGGAAGGGCCACCGTCGACATAGAGCAGATCGTGCTGCGCACCATCGGCGTGGAGCCGGCTGCCAAGTACGCCGGGCGCATTTGCGGCAGGTGCATCCCCGGCTTCAGGCGCTGCCAGCACAATCGCGCCCGCGCCATCACCGAACAGCACGCAGGTCGTGCGATCTTCCCAGTCGAGTATGCGACTGAAAGTCTCTGCTCCGATCACCAGCGCGCGCTTAGCTGCGCCAGTGGTGAGCAGCGAATCAGCCGTCGTCAGCGCGTAGAGAAAGCCCGAACACACCGCGCCTACATCAAAGGCGGGCCCATTGGGGCAACCCAGCGCGTGCTGGACCTTGGTCGCGGTCGCGGGAAAGGTGTTGTCGGGCGTCGCTGTGGCGAGGACGATCAGATCGATGTCAGCCGGGCTCAACCCCGCATCATCGAGCGCGGCTTGGGCCGCTTCTATAGCCAGGCTGGCCGTGGTCTCATCATCGCCCGCAATATGCCGTTGGCGGATGCCGGTGCGTTCAATGATCCACTCATCAGATGTATCGACCTTCGCGGCGAGCTCGTCATTGGTGACGATCCGCTTGGGCAGAGCAGACCCCGAACCCAGAATGCGGGATCCGGTCACGCTGCGGCTCCGCTCTCGCCCGTCTTGTCTTCGGCGCTTGTCTCTTCACCAGAGATCTCTGCGTCATTGCCTGATCCGTTGCGCTTGAGCGCGTCTTCGCCAAGCTCGCCCAAATCTGTCGAGATGCGCTGGGTCAGATTGTTTTCGAGCAAGCGCGCAGCCACAGCCACGGCTTGGGCAACCCCTTTCGCTGTAGCGCTGCCATGGCTTTTGACCACTACTCCGTTGAGACCCAGGAACACCGCGCCATTGTGATTGTTGGGATCGAGGTGATGGCGCAACAGCTCGGTAGCCGGACGCGAGACGAGAAACCCGAACTTGGACCGCAGCGAGCTGGTGAAGGCCTGCCTCAAAAGATCGGTTACGAACCGCGCCGCCCCCTCGATCGCTTTCAAGGCAATATTACCGGAGAAGCCGTCGGTCACGACCACATGGGTTTCGCCGCGATTGATCTTGTCGCTCTCGACAAAGCCATCGAACACCAGTGCAAGATCGCTGTCCGGCGAAGCGGTCGCTTCGGTTAGCTGCGCGGCGGCGTCACGAAGCGCCTCGGTACCCTTGATCTCTTCAGTGCCGATATTGAGCAGGCGGACGCTGGGCTTCTCAAACCCATTGACGATCCGCGCATAGGCCGCGCCCATAACCGCAAACTGCACAAGGTTGCGGGCGGTCGCTTCGGTGTTTGCGCCAAGGTCGAGCATCACCACGTCATGCGCTTCGAGCGTCGGCATCAAAGCGGCAAGCGCGGGACGGTCGATGCCGGGCATGGTGCGCAGCGCGATTTTGCTCATTGCCATGAGAGCGCCGGTATTACCCGCGCTAACCGCTGCGCCAGCCGCGCCTTCTTTCACGGCATTGACCGCAAGGCCCATGCTGGTTGTCTTGGCTCTGCGGATTGCTTTGGACGGCTGCTCATCACCGCTGATGACATCATCGCAATGGAGGATCTCGGACGCGCCCGCCATGCCGGGGTGGTTCTCAAGCGCTGCCTTGATACGGGTTTCATCACCCACCAGCAGGAATTCGAAACCGGGGTGATTGCGCCGAGCGATCGCGGCGCCTTCGACCATGACGCGCACGCCTTCATCGCCGCCCATCGCGTCAACAGCGATACGCGGGTGTGTCATGCGTCAGATCCTTTATTCACTTACCGGTTGGCCGGCCAAGCGCCCTTGGGTTCGTAAACCTGGCGGCCATTATAGAAGCCGCAATTATGGCACACATTGTGCGGGCGCTTGAGTTCTCCGCATTCGGGGCACTCGTGCGATGCTTCGACTTTGAGCGAATCGTGTGCGCGGCGATTGCCACGACGATGCGGGGAAACTTTTCTCTTAGGAACAGCCATGGCTACGCCACTTCCTCAATTAAATCATTCAAAAGCGCGAGAGATTCGCGCGAAAACTGCGATGCCGCCCCTAGGGCAAGACCGCCGCTCACACAAGCTTTGTGCTTGCGCGCTGGGTCCATGCCGGTGTGGCGGGAAAGCGCGCGATATAGCGGAAAAATCTGAGGTTGCAAGCAGGCGTTGCAGGAGGGCGTTGCTCGGGGATGGGATGAGAGTGTCCGTGGGGGCGTTGCAAGGGGCCTGCGCGCACTCTAGCAAGGCTGCCAGATAAAGCGATCAAACGAGAGGGGTCTTTTTCATGTTCTTGCTTCCTGTGACTTTATCGACCGCAGCGGCGGCGGCGATCCTCAACATCTGGCTGATGGTGCGCGTTGGCCGGGTCCGGACGGCCGAGAAGATCTTCGTTGGAGACGAGGACAACGAGGCCGTCGTCCGGCGGATGCGCGCGCATGCCAACTTTGTTGAGAACGCGCCCTTCGTACTGATCCTGATCGCCGCGATCGAGCTCGCCGGACAAGGTGGCGGATGGCTACAATATGTCGCTGGGTTGTTCATTCTGGCCCGCGTCGCGCACGGCCTTGGCATGGATGGCGGCGCGTTGAGCAAGGGCCGGATGATCGGGACGATAATTTCGATGCTGACGCTGCTGGGCCTCGGCGTGGTCGCAGCGCTCGTCGCCGCGGGGGTGATGTAAGCGCTTACCGGACAGGTCGGAGCTGCTTTTCGCGTTCGGCCATGTGCTGCGGCAGGCAGATATTCCACGCTAGACCCAGACGCTCCAGAACCTGGATAAAGCGGTAGCCCCAATCGCTTTGCCCCGGCTTAAGCCCGATTTTCGCGCTGCCGGGGAAAGCGTGGTGGTTGTTGTGCCATGCCTCTCCCATTGTGATGAGGCCCGCCCAGGGGACATCATGGGCTTGTACGCCTGCGCCTCGCACTTCCCAGCTTTGCGGCCCGCGGCGATGGGCGAGGTGTCCGACCAGCCAGTGTCCATGGACGGTCAAGGCCACCCGCACAAACACGCCCCACACCACGAACGGCCAGCCACCTGCCCAGTAGAGCAATGCGGCGACTGGGAACTGCTGAAGCATCCATGTCCTCTCGAGCCAGCGGATGAAGAGGCTCTGCTCTATCCGTGCAAGATTGAAATCAGGCGGGTTGTCGAGGACCAAAGTACAGTGAAGCTGCCACCAAGCGTCCTCCAGTATCGAGCGGCGGTGGGCGAGATAGTCATGGCACTCCGGCTGGCGCTGCGCCCAATCGCGCAAATCATGCGTGCGCACGATCCAGATAGGCCCGCTCATCCCTGCAACGGTGCCGCACCAAATCAAGAAACGCCCCATCCATGGAGTGGTCTCAAAGCTGGAATGGATCAGCAAGCGGTGAAACCCGACCGAATGGCCCAGCAGCAACATCAACCCGGTCAGTCCCAGGCCAACCATGACAGCAGTGGGAGTCGTGAAGAACGGGACAAGCGCCAGCGATGCGAGCAACATGCCTCCGTTCCACAGACTGTGCGCAGGGTCCCACTTGACCGTGCCGCGAGCCGGGTCTGCACCCGGCGTTTCAGCGATCCAGTTCACTTCGCAGCGGTCACGAGTTTGGAGGCGATTCACCGGGCAACTCCAATAGGCATTTAAGGTATTACTTAATTACCTATGCACTCTAGTAAGGATTTAAGCAAGCGCTTATACACCTCTCACGATGCAAAAAGTGTTTGAAGCCCTCGCCTCAACCGTCCGGCGAAAGATTCTCGCCTATCTCTCGGAATCCGAGCTGACTGCGGGTCAGATCGCGGAACGGTTTGAAATCTCGAAGCCGGCGGTGTCGCAGCACCTTGCCGTGCTGCAAAATGCGGGATTGGTCGAAAGCGAGAAGCGCGGACAATATGTCCACTATCGCCTGGTGCGCGAAAACCTGACCAACACGCTCAATGGTTACGTGCAGGAAGTTTGCCCAGTGTCACGCCCGCTCAAGCGGGAAAGCCAGGAGATGGCGACCCGTGATCGTGAGGGCGCTCAAGACAAAGCATAATCGCTCACGAACGCATTGGTTTTGCGTTCCTGACCAAAGGTGCTGGTGGGGCCGTGGCCGGGGATGAAGGTGATGTCTTCGCCAAGCGGCCAGAGGCGTTGAGTGATCGAGTCGATCAAATCCTGGTGATTGCCGCGCGGGAATTCGGTGCGACCGATAGAGCCCTGGAACAGCACATCGCCGACAATCGCAAAGCGGCTTGGCGCGTGGACGAACACGACATGGCCGGGCGTGTGGCCGGGGCAGTGGATGACGTCGAGGGTGAGCTCGCCGACCGTCACAGTGTCACCGTTTTCCAGCCAGCGATCGGGAGTGAAGCTCTTGGCCTCCATCCCATAGCGCGCGCCGTCGCTGTCGAGCTGCTCGATCCAAAAGAGGTCGTCCTTGTGCGGCCCCTCCATCGGAACCCCCATCTCCTCCGCCAGCATCCCGGCCTGCCCGCAATGGTCGAGATGGCCGTGAGTGATGAGGATCTTCTCCAAGGTCACACCCGCCTTGGCGATGCCATCCTTGAGCTTGTGAAGATCACCGCCCGGATCGGTCAGCGCCGCCTTCATCGTGCTGGTGCACCAGATCAGCGAGCAGTTCTGCTGCAACGGCGTCACCGGAATGATAGCGGCGCGCATGGGGGGAGTGGGTTTGTCGGTCATGGAAGCGATTTAGATGCCCTCTGGCAATCCCGCAATAATGGTCGGTTTGGCTTCTGGCACTTTGTTTGACTTGCCGTTGCGGATGACGAGTGATTCAAGGGATTCAATCACCAAATATTTCTTCACAAATTCATTTTGGGCCTTGCATTCGCCGAATCTGAAGCATTCTCCTCGGGGAGTCCTGCCACATTGTGGAGTCATGTGCCATTTGGTCGACAAACAGCACCAGTGGGCCAGTTGACGCTGAGTCTATGGTGATTCATCATCATGGAGTTCGATCCGCGGACACAACAACATCTTGAGGTCCAAACTCAGATGTTTCCGCAATCGAGTTGAGCAGAGCGTGTGGTGTCGCAAGCCACATTGCCGGGACGGGGAGTTGCGTGGCTCCCTTAAAACCAAACGCTTCCCGTCCCGCTCATTGAAAATGCACTTTTGGGCTTTTTCCGCAATATAGTTTCTATCTCTCTACCGCATTTCTCAAGATGCACGTTGCGATTTGGACTCAGCCAAGCAGCTCCGCTCATATCCGCCCCCCTTTCCACACAACCCGTCCGATGACCTCGACCTCCTCTGCATCGACATCGACGGGGGGATAGGCGAGGTTTTGGCTGAGAAGCGAGAATCGCCCTGCCCCCGCCCTTGCGACGCGCTTGACCATCAGCGTGTCGCCGAGGCGCACGACGTGGACGCCATCGCGAAAAGGGCGCTGGGCGCGGTCGATCAGGATTTCATCGCCGTCATTGAGGAGCGGCTCCATCGAATCGCCCTCAACCTGGATCGCGGAGAGCTCGGCGTCGCCCAGACCTTGCTCTGCCAACCAGCGGCGCGAGAAGCGGATCGCGTCGAACGCCGCCTCGCTCTCGGCCAAAGCGCCCGGCCCAGCGGAGGCTCCGACATTAAGCCGAGCGACCTCAACCCAGTCTTGCGACGAAGCGTAGGATTTTTCCTTCACGCGTGGCGCAATCTCGACCGGAGCGCCCAATTCTGCTTCCCCAACGCCGAAGAATTCCGCCAATGTCCGGCGGTCGCCTTCCTCTAGCTTTCGCGGCGATCCCTTGCGGATGAACTGCTGCAGGTAACTCGCGTTCCTCCCTAGCAATTCCGAGAGCGAAGCGAGGCTCGCCCCGCGATCTTGCGCCAACTCCAACAGCCGTCCGCGCGCATCTTTGGTGGTTCCTTCCATCGGCCCTTCCTTCGCCATTCCTATTTTTCCTTCCTACACGAAAGAATTTTCCTAGACAAGTAGGATTTCGCGTGGAACGTATAAAGAACATTGAGCGATTCGCGGTGTAGGCAATGGCTCTTTCGCTTTGGCTCTAACCCAGGAGAAGGGATCACAATGCTACTCCAGAAAGTCGAAAAGTTCCTGCGCGAAAATGAAATGGCCGCAACCCGGTTCGGGAGGCTGGCAGCGGGCGATCCGCGCTTTGTCCTCGACCTCAGGATGGGCCGGATGCCGCGCGCGCGCACTGTCGAACGCACGCTCCAATGGATGGCCCGGTTCGAAGGCTCCAGCGCCTCCAAGACCGGCGCCGCGCACGCCCCCGCCCCGCAATCGCTCGAAACAAAGGCCTATTCCTATGCTGTATGATCCGACCCTTTTGACCGCCCCAGCTGCCCGGTTTGAAACCAAATCCGCTGGTTCCCCGTCAACAAGCGAGGTTGCTGGCAAGCGCCATGTCGCACGGCGCTATCGCCCACGGCGGACGACATCGGACCGCGTGAGAGAGGCGCTTTTGATGCTGGCGGAAGGACAGGCTGACTTGCTCACCCATGAAGAGACGGCTTGGACTTCGATCACCTTTTCCGGCACGCGCCACGAAGTCATGCTCGACTTTAACGGGGCGTCCTCAGTTGAGGCCGGTGAGGACTTCATCGCCTGCCTGCCCGAGCATGAATTCACCATCCCGGGACAATTGGTCGCCGATGCGACGATCAAGGAAGTCGACCACCGTTTCGGCGCGGATGAACGGATGGTGGTGACCTGCGTGCTGCTGCTGCTGGAGGAGAGTTGAGGGTGCTCGCCTCTTGGTCACTGCAGTCAAAGCGCGGAGTCGAAGCCACTTGCGCAGACGGCCAAAGGCCACCTGCAAGCGCGCCCGCAGGTGCCCGTAGCGAAGCGAAGGAATAGCACCGAGGAGGCGGGCCCGGACGGGTCCGCCAAAGACTCAGGAGTTAATCACGATCATCTTCTCAATCGTCATTTCGTGGCAGGTGTAGGGGATGCCGCCAACGCCGTGGCCTGACTGGCGAAGTCCTGCAAAGGGCATCCAGTCGGTGCGGAAGGCGGAGTGGTCGTTGACCATGATCGCGCTGGCATCCAGACCGCGATAGGCGTGCATCGTGGCGGCGAGGTCATTGGTGTAGATCGCCGCCTGGAACGCCACGTCGAGCGAGTTTGCCTGCGCAATCGCCGCCTCCACATCGTCGTAGGAATATACGCAGATAGCAGGGCCGAAGACCTCATTGGTCGATATCGTCGCTTGCGGTGAGGGGTTGAGCAAAACGGTTGGCGCGTAGGTCGTGTCGGAGAGCTTCTCGCCCCCGGACAGCACTTGAGCGCCGCCTGTACGGGCTTCCGCGACCCACTCAGCCACGCGGTCAACTTCCTTGGGACGGATCAGCGGCCCGCATTCGGTGTCCTCGTGGATTGCGTTTCCGACCTTCAACACCCTTGCACCTTCCGCAAGCCTTGCTGAAAGATCGCCGACGATCGCGGCATGGGCGAAGATGCGCTGGACCGAAACGCACACTTGGCCCGAGTGGTAGAAGCCCCCTTTGAGCAAGCTCGGAACCGTACTGTCGAGATCGGCGGTTGGATCGACGATGACTGGGGCGACGCCGCCATGCTCCAGGGCGCAGCGCGTGCCGGGCGCGAGTTTGGAACGCAGGCCCCAGCCGACGCCAGCCGAGCCAATAAAGCTGAAGAAGGCAACGCGCGGATCGGTCACCATCGCCTCTGATGCATCGCGGCTCGACATGACCGCCCTCGCCCAATCTTCCTCCAGACCCGCTTCGTGCAGGATCGAGACGAATTCAAAGCACGAAAGCGGCGTGTCAGAGGCGGGCTTCACCAGAACCGGGCAGCCCATCGCGACCGCAGGCGCGACCTGGTGCACGATCAGATTGAGCGGGTGGTTAAAGGCTGAGACCGCAACGACAACGCCAATCGGTTCGCGCGTGGTCCAGGCTGTGCGGCCATTGCCCGCGGGCGTCAGACCCATTGGGATCTCGGTCCCTTTGACTGAGCCGATCTCGTGAATGCACAGTTCCATCCCGTTGATCGCGCGGTCGACTTCGACACGGGCATCGATCAGCGGTTTACCGCCTTCTGCCGCCACCTGCATCGCAAGGTGGTCGCGGCGTTCGACCATGATCTCCCGCGCGCGGTGGAGGATGCTGGCGCGTTCATGCGGCTTCTTCCATCGCGAACGATCGCGCGAAAGGGCAAAGGCCTTGGCGAGATAGTCCTCGACCGTGGCAGCATCGACCTCGGGCACGCTGCCAATCAGCGACAGGTCGAACGGATTGACGACTTCTTTCATGGATCTGCAGCCTCTCGCTAGCGATCAGAGTTCGGCGCTCAACTTCTTGATATCTATGTTGAGGATCTGGTCGTTCTCGGAATAGTCGACCGGGCAATCGATCAAATGCACGCCGGGCGTGTCGCGGCAATGGGCGAGCAGTTGTTTCAAATGCTCTGAGCTTTCAGCCCTGTGTCCTTTCGCACCATAGCTTTCTGCATAAGCGACAAAATCAGGATTGTTGTAGGTCAGGCCAAAGTCGGCAAAGCCCATATTGGCCTGCTTCCAGCGGATCATCCCATAGGCGCTGTCATTAAGGATCAGCACGGTGATGTTGAGACCCAGCCGCACCGCGGTCTCCATCTCTTGAGAGTTCATCATGAAGCCGCCATCGCCGCAGATCGCCATGACGTGGCGGTCGGGATAGAGCATCGCGCTCATCATCGCCGACGGCAGCCCCGCGCCCATCGTGGCAAGCGCATTGTCGAGCAAAACGGTGTTGGGCAGGTAGGCGGTGTAGCCGCGCGCGAACCAGATCTTATAGACGCCATTGTCGAGGCAGATGATGCCGTCATGCGGCACGCAGTCGCGCACTTGCTGGACAAGATGTGGCGGGAAAATCGGGAAGCGATCATCGGCGGCCAGCTTGCCCGTGTGGTCTAGCTCTGCCTGATGATAGCCGAGGATTTTGTCGAAGTTCCACGATCGGTTGGGTGAGATATCTTCCTTGATCTGCCAGATCGCGTTGCCGATATCGCCGATCACCTCGACCTGCGGGAAGTAGACGGGATCGACTTCGGCGGTCTTGGTCGAGACGTGGATCACCGTGACGCCATTGTCCTTCATGAAGAAGGGCGGCTTCTCGATCACGTCGTGGCCAACATTGATGATGCAATCGCTGGCTTCGACCGCACGGTGCACGAAATCTCCCGCAGACAAAGCCGCGCAGCCGACAAATTTGGGATGCCGCTCGTCAATGACGCCCTTGCCCATCTGTGTGGTGAGGAAGGGGATGCCGGTCTTCTCGACCAATTGTTCGAGCATCCGGCCCGCCATCTTGCGGTTGGCGCCAGCGCCAATGACGATGATCGGGCTCTTCGCCGCTTCAATCGCCTTGACCGCTGCGCGCACCGCCTTTTGCTCAGCCGAGGGACGGCGAGCGACGCTTTTGGGCAGCGGTTTCCAATCGGTGGTGGGCTCTTCGGCGATATCCTCGGGCAGTTCGATCAAGGTCGCACCGGGTTTTTCCTCTTCGGCTAGGCGATAGGCTTCGCGCACGCGGCTGGGAATGTTGTCACCGGCGGCGATCTGGATCGAATATTTGGTCACCGGCTCCATCAAAGAGACGATATCGACGATCTGAAAGCGGCCCTGTTTAGATTTCTTGATGGGCTTTTGGCCCGTGATCATGAGGACCGGCATACCGCCAAGCTGAGCGTAGGCTGCCGAGGTCACAAAGTTGGTAGCCCCCGGACCAAGCGTTGCGACGCACACGCCGGTTTTGCCTGTATGACGGCCATAGGTGGCAGCCATGAAGCCCGCGCCTTGTTCGTGGCGGGTGAGGATCAATTTGATCTTGTCTGACCGGCCCAGCGAGTCGAGGAAATCGAGGTTCTCTTCTCCGGGAACTCCGAAGATATACTCGCAGCCTTCGGCCTCCAGACACTCGATAAAGACGTCCGACGCTTTTTTGGTATCGCTCATTTCCTAAGGGTCCCCCCGATTCATGCCTCACCCCAATTGCACGGAGTGATGCGCCCATCCCGCTGCCGAGTATTGCAGGAATGCGCCAAATTCCAAGAGGGTTAGAGATTCCGGTCGGAGCGTCAGTATCCCAGCTTGGGGTCGAAGACCGGCGCGACGGGTTCTCCGGCACGATACTTGGCGAGGTTTTCAAGAAAACGCTGGGCCGAACGAATGAACATCTTGTCCTGCGCGCGGCCCGACAGGTGCATCGAAATATGCGCGTTGTCGAGCGTCCATAGCTCATGGGTATCAGGCAGCGGCTCGGGCGTGGTCACATCCAGAAGCGCGCCGCCAATCTGCTTGCCCCTGAGCGCCTCGATCAAAGCCGGCTGGTCCACCACTTCGCCGCGCGCGACATTGACGAGCACAGCGTCCGATTTCATCGCGGCGAGCTCGTCCGCGCCGATCATTCCATCGGTTTCAGGCGTTGCCGGCACCGCGAGGATGACCCAGTCGAACTCGCCCAGCTTGCCGCGCCATTGGTCGGGGGTAAGCACGCCTTCAGCTGGGGTCCTGCGCACCACGGTGACATCCACGTCGAAAGCTTCGAGCCGGGGCTTCACCAACTTGCCAATCGCGCCAAAGCCCAACAGCAACGCTTTCGATCCGGCCAGCTCCTGCTTGCCCGGCGAATCGAGCAGCCATTCGCGCCGTTCCTGTGCGCGCACCACATCGCGGTAGCCCTTGGCGATGTTGAGCATCCCCATGATCACATATTCGGCAATCGTGATCGCGTTGATCCCTGCGCCATTGGTGACGGTGATCCCACGCTCGATCAGGACATCCATCGGCAGGAAATCGAGGCCCGCATAGATCGAATTGAGCCACTTCAAGTCGGTCGCCGCTTCGAGCGACTTGACCATATCGTCCTTATTGTTCGAATCGAACCAGCCGATTTCGGCACCCTTGACCGCTTCGATCGCATCCTCGGGCGTGAGGAACCAGCGCACCTCCACGTCTTTGGGGAGCTGAGGTTCAAGCAGCGGGCGGATGAGACCGGAGATAGCAAGTGTCGTCATGGCAGCCCTGTTAAGGCCGGAATGCGAACCACGCTACCCCTGCTAATATCAGCAGTTCGGCAAATCAGGACAGCTTCCAGTCCCAGCCCAGTGGATCGCCGTCCATCACCTCTACGCCTTTGGTTGTCAGTTCATCGCGGATGGCATCGGATGTGGCAAAATCCTTCTCGGCGCGCGCAGCTTTGCGGCGAGCGAGCGCGTCTTCGATCTCGCTCTCAGTCATCTCGGCGGAGACCGGGCGAATGCGCAGGTCTTCTCGGGTCAGGCCAAACAAGTTGAGGCCCAGAACCGCATCCATACTCTCGATAACTGCGCGCTTGATCCCGGCATCGACCTTCTTGACGCTGAGCGCATCTTCGAGCGCCGTCAGGGCGATCGCGGTGTTGAGATCGTCGGACATCGCCTCTTCGAATTTGGCGAGGGCAGATGCGAACTTCGGGTGCTCGGCAACCGGGCTAGCCTCCGCATCCGCAAGACGCGAAGCTGCTATCACCATCCGCTTAAGCCGCGTCAGAGCCGCCTCGAGCCCTTCCCAGCTGAACTCCAGCTCCGACCGGTAATGCGCCTGCAAGCACATCAAACGATAGGCGAGCGGGTGGAAGCCTTTGTCAACCAGCAGCTGCAGGCGCAGAAACTCGCCCGAGCTTTTGGACATTTTGCCGGAGCGCTCGACCAGGAAGTTGTTGTGCATCCAGATGTTCGCGCCGGAGTTGGTGGCATCGTCCAGCCCCGCATCCGCCGCCCCGCAGCATGAGCCGCAAGTCGAGAACGCCTGGTTCTGCGCGATCTCATTCGGGTGGTGGATCTCGCGGTGGTCGATCCCGCCGGTGTGGATGTCAAAAGGGAAGCCGAGCAATTTCTCGCCCATGACCGAGCATTCAAGATGCCAACCGGGAGCACCCTTGCCCCACGGGGAATCCCATTCCATCTGCCGCGTTTCGCCCGGCGGGGTCTTTCGCCAGATCGCGAAGTCTCCCGCATTTCGCTTGCCTTCGAGCTTCTCGATCCGGCCCTCACCTTCCTCAGTGACAGCGCGTGCAAGCTTGCCGTAATCTGCGACAGTTGAGATGTCGAAATAGAGGCCGCTGTCGATCTCGTAGCAGTGCTCAGCGGCCATCTGCTTGCCCCACTCGATCATCTCTGGGACGTAATCGGTCGCCTTGGGGTGCTGCTTTTCCTCGATGTTGAGGCGCCGCAGATCATTCTCGAAATCGGCTTGGTAAAAGGCGGCAATGTCCCACGCGCTCTTGCCCTGAAGCGCCGCCATCTTCTCCATCTTGTCCTCGCCCTCATCAGCATCGGACGTCAGGTGCCCGACATCGGTGATGTTGACGACATGGGTGAGCTTATAGCCCTTATATTGCAGCGTCCGCCCCAAAGTGTCGGCAAAGACATAGGCGCGCATATTGCCGATATGCTGGTAGTTGTAGACCGTCGGCCCACACGAATAGACCCGCGCCTCTCCTTCATGGACGGGCGTAAATGTCTCGATCTCGCGCGTCAGCGAGTTGAAGAGTTTGAGGCCATTATCGGTCAATGTCATAATATATCATGCTTTGGTGAGCCGCGAAGGCCGGGTCAAGCGGTTAGCACCTAATCAAACCCCACAAACTTGACCTGATCGTCCAGCGCCACGCGCTCCCGCTCGAAATTGTTCACCGGAGCCTCCGGGTCGCGGTAGCCGATCGCCATGCCGCAAAAGAGCATGTAGCGGTCGTGATCGAGGCCAAGATGCTCGCGAATGACATTGGCATAGTACGCCATGAATTCCTGGAAGCAGCTGTCCAGTCCCTCCTCGCGCAGCAGCAAGGCAACCGTCTGGAGCCACATGCCAGTGTCCGACCATTGCGGCTCTTTCATCAGGCGCGGGAAATAGACGAAGAGGACCGCCGGCGCATCAAAGCTGGTCGCATTGCGCCCCATCGCCGCCATCCGCCCCGCCTTGTCATCACGCGCAATGCCGAGTGCTTCGAACATCCCCTTGGAGATTCCGTGGAGGCGCGATTTGTAATCGTCCTCAGCCAAAGGCGCGTTCCAGTCGTACTCCAGCGCCTGCGGAGGTGTGGTGGTGATCTTGGCCTGCAAATCCTTCAATGGCTGCCCGGTGAGGATGGTCGCTTCCCAAGGCTGATAATTGCACCCCGAGGCTGCCCAGCGCGCCTTGTCCATGACACTGCGGATGGTGTCGAGATCGACGGGCCTATCTAGAAACTCCCGCACAGAGCGGCGGCTGGTGACGGCTTCGGTTACGTTCATTCGGGAAATGTCCTTGTCACTTCGATAGTGCCGACGATGGCCGCGTTGAACTCTTCGAGCTCTTCAGCTGGTATCCAATATTCGGCGTGATCTTTCCCACCCGCCAGTTGGACATCATACTTGTCGAGGAAGTCCTTGCGCACTTCAAAGCGTGTCACATAACCCGACCCGCTCGCCCGCACATTCCAGTCGCGCGCGATCTTGATCGCGTATTCCTCTGTCGTAACCGGATAGAAGATGGGTTGTTCGGGAAGGCGCGGCGGCCAAACTTTCCAGCCTGAATCTTCAACGAGCTTCAGTTCCTCAGGCCCAGTCGGCCGCCACAGAGTCACCGTTTCCGTCATCTGCGCCCCCTGCCCGCGCCTTTCTCGTCCTCGAACAGTTCCGCGAGCTGTTCCATGATCGTGCCGCCTAGCTGCTCGACGTCCATGATTGTCACGGCCCTGCGATAATAGCGCGTCACGTCGTGGCCGATGCCGATGGCGACGAGTTGGATGGGTGAGACCTTTTCGATCCAGTCGATCACGCCGCGCAGATGCGCTTCGAGATAGCCCGCAGAGTTCACGCTTAGAGTGCTGTCATCCACCGGCGCGCCGTCGCTGATCACCATCAGGATGCGGCGTTCTTCGGGGCGGTAGATCAGACGGCTGTGCGCCCAGAGCAGCGCCTCGCCGTCGATGTTCTCCTTCAGCAATCCCTCGCGCATCATCAGGCCGAGATTGCGGCGCGCGCGGCGCCAGGGTTCATCAGCCTGTTTGTAAATGATGTGGCGCAAGTCGTTGAGCCGACCGGGATTTTGCGGCTTGCCATCAGCCAGCCACGCCTCGCGCGCTTGTCCGCCCTTCCACGCACGGGTGGTGAAGCCGAGGATCTCGGTCTTGACCCCGCAGCGCTCCAGAGTGCGCGCGAGTATGTCGGCGCTGATCGCAGCAATGCTGATCGGACGCCCGCGCATCGAGCCCGAATTGTCGATGAGCAGCGTGACAATCGTGTCCTTGAACTCAACATCGCGCTCGACCTTGTAGGAAAGCGCCGTACCGGGTGAGACGATCACGCGAGAAAGCCTCGCCGCGTCCAAAACGCCTTCTTCCTGATCGAAATCCCAAGAACGGTTCTGCTGCGCCATCAGGCGTCGCTGCAAGCGGTTGGCAAGCCGCGTCACCACGCCCTGAAGCCCGGTCAGCTGGCTGTCGAGATAGGCGCGCAGGCGGTCCAATTCCTCAGCATCGCACAGTTCGGGCGCTTCGATTTCCTCGTCGAACTTTTCGGTGAAGCTTTGGTAGTCGAGATCATCGGGAATCTCGGTCTGCGGACGGTTGGGGCGCACAGGCGCTTCGGAAGCGTCGCCCTCCTCGCCCGGCTCGCCATCGTGCATTTCATCATCGGCGGTGAAGTCGTTGTCCGCATCGCCCTCGCCATCGCCTTCGGCCATTTCGCCAGCAACTTCGGCGGAATCGGGGTCAGCATCGCCTTCCTGCTGATCGCCGTCATCCTGTTCTTCCTCGCGCTCCTCATCCTCATCCGCGTCATCGTCGTCGGTCTGTTCGGGATCATCAGTCGGACGCGTGAGGTCGAGATCGCGCAGCATCTGGAGTGCGACTTCCTGAAAACCCTCCTGATCGCGGAGCTGATCGGTCAGCGCGGAGAGGTCTCCGCCGAGCTGTTCGAGGATGGAATCGCGCACGAGCTGAAGACCGCGCGCCGCCTGTTCGGGCACGGGTTCGCCGGTCAGCTCTTCGCGCACCATCAGCGCGAGCGCGGTCTGCAGCGGCACTTCGCTGGCATTATAAGCGCGGACAATATTGTCGCTCGCAAGGCGCATCTCAGTGGCGCTGTCGAGGTTCGATTTGATCCCGTCGAAGCGGTTTGCGCCAAGCGCCTCATAGCGGACCTGCTCGATCGCATCGTAGCAAGCGCGAGCGACCGGTTCGGGTGGGGCGCTGCGGGCGTGCAATCCAGCATCATGGTGCCGCAATTTGAGCGCGAAACTGTCGGCAAAGCCGCGCGCTTCGGTGACTTGTTCATCGGGCAAATCGCGGCCCGGCAAAGGCACCCGGAAACGATTGCCCGATGCCCCCGGCACATCTGCGCTCCACGCAACTTCGACTTCCGCGTCGCGCGAGATTGCACGGCTGGCGCCGGTCAGCGCTTGTTTAAAGCGATCAAGAGGGGTTTCTTCAGCCATTTGCGAGAGTGCAGATGGGGGCAATTGCCGCGCACGTCAAACGCCAAAATCGCTGACGCTACGTCACGTGTTGCCTCAGACGATCGACTGCCCGGTTGCTTCCCAATCCTTGAGGAAGCCTTCGATGCCCTTGTCGGTCAGCACATGTTTGAACAGAGCCAAGATCACCTTGGGCGGAGCGGTCATGACATCGGCTCCGATCTTGGCGCTTTCCAGAATGTGCGTGGTGTGACGCACGCTCGCGACCAGGATCTCCGTGTCGAAGGCGTAATTGTCGTAGATCAGGCGAATGTCGGAGATGAGGTCCATTCCATCAAAGCCATTGTCATCATGGCGGCCGACGAAAGGCGAGATAAAGGTCGCGCCAGCTTTCGCCGCAAGCAGCGCTTGGTTGGCAGAGAAGCACAAGGTCACATTGACCATCGTGCCGTCTTCGGTGAGCGCTTTGCAGGTCTTGAGGCCATCAACGGTCAGCGGGACTTTGATGCAGACATTGTCCGCGATCTTGCGCAGCACTTCGGCCTCGCGCATCATCGTCTCGTGGTCGAGCGCGACAACTTCTGCGCTGACAGGGCCATCGGTGAGCGCGCAGATTTCCTTGGTTACTTCCATGAAGTCGCGGCCCGATTTGTGGATCAGCGAGGGGTTGGTCGTCACCCCATCAAGCAGACCGGTCGCAGCCAGTTCCTTGATGTCGTCAATCTCGGCAGTGTCGGCGAAGAATTTCATGGATTGCGGCCTTTCCCAAAGTGCTGCTCCACGCAGATGGGAGCGAGTCGGTTTCGACGATTGCTTGGCACAAGCCATCCAGCGGCGCTAGCCGTAGGCCAACCAGCATACACCGTTCTGGTAACTGATATTGGCGCGATATCTGCTGCTAGAGCGCACGCTTTCTTTCGGACAGCTGGTTTTCCTTATGCATTCTCGCCTCTTGCTTACGACATTTGTCGGTGCGGCCATCATCGCCCCCTCTCCCGCCATTGCCAGTGATGAAGCGTTTGAGTTTTGGCTCAACCCCTCGGTCGAAACCTCGCTCGATGATGACACTGCGGTCGAGTTGGAGACTGCGCAAAGGTGGCGCAGCAGCGATGATGGCCGGGTCGACACCTATTTTTTCCGCGGCTGGGTGAAACAGAAGCTGGCAGACAATGTCACGCTCGCTGGCGCGGTTGAACAGCGGTTTAATAATGGCGGGAGCGACGAATTTCGCACGATGCAGCAGCTCTCGACCAGCCACGGTATCATTCGCACCAGGCTGCGACTGGAGCAGCGATTTGTGGATGGGCGCGGCGGCCGGATGGGTTTGCGTTTGCGCCCACGGCTAGGCGTCGCGGTGCCACTTGATGAAGCTGGCAAGTGGAGCGCGGGGGCTGATGCGGAACTGTTTTGGACCCTGCGCGGCACAAGCGTTGGCGGCGACACGGGCATCACCGGGCTGCGCACGCAGGTCGGTGTTGATTATGAGATCAGCGACAATCTCTCGCTCGGCCTTACCTATCTGCGCCAGCAAGATTTTGAGCCCGGCGGCCCGGACGAGATCGGCCATGCGCCGTTGATAGGGATCGAATTCTCTTTCTGAGCCAGAGCTAGTCAATCAGAGTTGCGGCCCGATCCCAAACGCGGCGATCAAGAGCGGGTCCTGAGTGGCCTGCGGGTCAGCGCGAATAGCCACCTCTTCTCGGGCGATCTGCGTCCAGACTGCATCGCTGATGGCGCTGGCGAGCTCGTTTGCCATGCCCCCAAGATCAGCCCCGGTAAGTGAGCTTACCAATTGTGCCACCAGCGGCTCGTTGGCGATGCGGATCGCGTGCGTCAGCTCTGGCGCAATTGCATCGATAAGGCCGGTGCCGATCCGCGCGCGCAAATCCTGCGTGGCTGCGTCAGGAGCTCCACGCACCAAGGCCAGGGCATTTTCCCACCCGATTGTGTCGACCGCTTCGCGCACCACCCGAGCAGCCACGTATGAACCTTCGACAGCAATATCGGCGAATGCGGCCTCCAACCGATCAGTGACAAGGCTTGAGGTGAGGATAGTGCCAAGCACATCGGAGCGACTGCCAAGCAGATTGTCGAGGCCCAATTGTCCGACTTGCCGGTCCCAAAAACCGCCTGGCTCGATCAAACGGGCAAATGCGCTTTCGCTCGCGCGCAGCAGCAGGCGCCGGATAACCTCGGTCGTGTCGATAGTTGGCAAACCGGTGACGCATCCCGGCAATGTGATGATCGCAATGCCCGCTGCTCCTCCAGCCAAAACCGCGCGCCGATTGATCCCGTTCATATCCCTCGCTTCCCTCCTTGTTTTGCCGGTCTAACTCCTCCCATATGCAAAACAAGATGAACCGCGTCCGCCTTCTTGTCCTCAACGCTGCGCTCGGCCCGCTCGACTATAAGTTGGCTGAGGGGCAACAGGTCGTGCCCGGTAGCGTTGTTGTCGCGCCATTAGGGCCTCGAACGGTCACCGGGATTGTGTGGGACGAAGGCAAGCTCCCCGGAGCCGAAGTGGACACCTCCAAACTGCGCGCTTTGCGCGAAGTGGTTGACGTACCGCCACTGTCCGCTCCGCTTCGGCGCCTGATCGAGTGGACTGCCGAGTATTACTGCGCCCCTCTTGCGAGCGTAGCACGCATGGTCCTCTCAAGCGGAGGAGCGTTGGGTGGACCAACTACCACAACCGAATACCGCCTTTCCGGTGGCACTCCTGAACGCATGACGCCGCAACGCCAAGCAGCCATCGAAGCCCTCGATGGCGAGCAAGCGACGATCCGCGAGCTTGCTGGGATCGCCGGCGTCTCCGAAGGAGTGTTGCGCGGCCTCGTCAATCAAGGCGTGATTGAGCCTGTTAGTGTGGCCATCGACCGGCCCTACTCTCCCGCTGATCCCGACCACCACCAGCCTGCGCTTTCACCCGACCAAATGCGGGTCGCAAAAGCGCTGGTCAAAGCGGTGGAGGCGAAGACATTTGAGCCCTTCTTGCTCGACGGGGTCACAGGCTCAGGCAAAACCGAGACCTATTTTGAACCCATTGCGGAGAGCTTGCGGATGGGTCGGCAGGTGCTGGTCCTGCTCCCCGAAATCGCGCTCACCGAGAACTTCCTCGCCCGCTTTGAAGATCGCTTTGGAACAGCGCCTGTTCAGTGGCACTCATCGCTCAAATCAACCGAGCGGCGGCGCGCTTGGCGGGCCATTTCCAACGGTCCGCAAGCGGGCGGTGCACAAGTTATCGTGGGTGCGCGCTCAGCCTTGTTCCTGCCCTATGCCGATCTTGGCCTGATCGTCGTCGATGAAGCGCACGAAATCAGCTTCAAGCAGGACGACGGGGTGCGCTACAATGCCCGCGATGTCTCTGTGATGCGTGCGCGGTTTGAAGGGATCCCTGTGGTCCTTGCGAGCGCCACGCCAGCGCTTGAAAGCCTCCACATGGCTAATACCGGAACCTACACCAAGCTGGAGCTGCCAAGCCGGTTTGGCGGCGCGCAATTGCCCGAAGTGACGCTGGTCGACCTCACCGTGGATAAGCCGGGTGTAGGACGCTGGCTGGCTCAGCCGCTGGTGGAGGCGCTGGAAGATCGGCTGGAGAAAGGCGAGCAATCGCTCCTCTTTCTTAACCGCCGTGGATATGCACCGCTCACCTTGTGCCGAAATTGCGGTCACCGGTTTGAGTGTCCCAATTGCAGCGCCTGGCTGGTCGAACATCGCCTGTCTTCGCGCCTTGCCTGCCACCATTGCGGATTTGAAGGGCCAGTGCCGCAGCAATGCCCCGAATGCGGTGAGACCGACTGTCTCGTCGCTTGCGGGCCGGGGGTTGAGCGGATCGCTGACGAAGTCGGCGAGCTGTTCCCCGAAGCCCGCGTTGCGGTTGCAACCTCCGACACGTTGGGCTCACCCGAACGCGCGGCGCAGTTCATTGCCGAGGCGGAAGCCAAGGCGATTGATGTGATCGTCGGCACGCAATTGGTGACCAAGGGCTTCCACTTCCCCGAGCTCACTCTGGTGGGCGTGGTCGATGCTGATTTGGGTCTAGAAGGAGGCGACCTTCGCGCGGCAGAACGCACCTATCAGCAGGTCGCTCAAGTCGCCGGGCGCGCGGGCCGCGGTGCAAAACCGGGCGAAGTCCTTATCCAAACTCGCCACACGCAGGCGGCTGTCATTGCCGCTCTCGCCGATGGCGACCGCGATGCGTTTTACGAAGCCGAAACCGAGGCACGCCGCGATGCGGGCGCGCCGCCCTTCGGACGCTGGGCCTCGATCATTCTGTCGAGCGAGGACGAGAAAGAAGCGCGCGAGGCTGCCAACATCCTTGGCCACAATCGACCGCATGTGGATGACCTGATGATCCTTGGACCCGCACCTGCCCCGATGGCGCTGCTCAGAAATCGCTACCGCTATCGTTTCCTCATCAACGCAAGACGCAGCGCCAATCTGCAAGCCGTGCTGCGCGATTGGCTCGCAGCTCAAGACTTTGCGCCAGGAGTGCGCATTGGGGTCGATATCGACCCTTACAGCTTCGTTTAGGTACTTGGCAGCGGATCACGGGACCTTATGGTCAGCATTATGCTCATCCGCATCATTCTGTTTGCCTTGGCTTTTTGCGCCGCTGTCCCAGCCTATGCTGCTGATTGGCTGCGCGCTGAAAGCGATCACTACATCGTCGATGCCAGAATGGACGAAACCGATCTGCGTGAACTGGTTGGGATCATGGAGGAGTTTGATCGCCTTTTGATCGATCAGTTGCCGGTTGAAAGACGCGCGGGACGCAAGCTTCACCTGCATCTGGATAGTGATGTGACCAAGATCTCTGCGGTTTTTGGACGAGGTACACGCAATCACGTATTTTCGACGGTCGATTTTGCGGGAGGGTTCATGCGCTTTCGCAACGGTGATCAAGCGCTTATTCGCTACCAACAGATCTTTTATTCGCAGACCGCCTACTTCGCGAGAGCGAGCTTCCTTCGCACCACGCCGCCATGGTTCTGGAACGGAGTGCCAGCCGTCTTTTCGACGACCTATCTGAACGAAGCGGGACAATTCGTAGTCGGGGCGCCGGACGTGCAAGTCCCGCTGCGCAGAAGTATTGCTGCCGCAGACATTCGCACCATTATATCTGAGCATTCGAACCCACGGATGAATGAGTGGGACCGATATATCGCCAATCGAGAGATCGCGCGCCCACTGCTCTTTGACATGCGATTTGCAGGCCAGCTCGAAGCCTATCTAGATGCCTATAATGCCGGCCAATCCTTAGAAGAAGCTGCTGAGCAGATTAACGACTTGGATGCTCTTGCTGACGCCATCAGAGCGTTCAACTCAAACCGGCAACCTCCGGTTCGGATCATCGTTCTTCCTCCAGCAGAGCCAGCGCAGATCACAATCCGTCCGCTCGGCGAAGACGAAGTGGCTCTTGTCTCAGAGAAGGCCGCACGGCTGTGGGGAGGAAGAACCGAGCGGGTCGCAAGGAACCTCAATCGTCTGACCCAGCGCTATCCAGAAAGTGACGATGTGTGGTTGGAATACGCAGCAGCAGAATACGACTTGGTGCGCGACAGCCAGTTTGGCGGCGAACAAGTGTTTCGCGGCTTTGGCTTTTCCAACGGTGAGCTGGTTGTCAGCTCCAATCTTTACCCTGACACGCGGGCTTGGCTTGCGGTCAATCGCGCGCTCGATTTGGAGCCTGCAAATTCCTCGGCGACGTTTCTGAAGGCGGAGATTCTTCTTGCTCGGTTGGTGCGATCAGATGAAGAGGATGAGAGCGAAGGCTTTGCATCGGTCCGCGCAACGCTCTCCCCTTTTCTCGTCAATCCCGAGCAATACCCGCTCGCAGCGGCACTGAATTATCAGTCATACCTGGAGGAAGGCGCCGATCCCCCGGTCGCCTCACTTGAGGCTCTGGGACGTGCCTTTGTTGCCAACCCACAAGTCGAGGCGTTTCGATATGCTTATGCCTCTGCTCTGGCGCGCAACGGATTTCGAGCCGAGGCACAACACCTGCTTAGATCATTGCTCAACAATCCCAGATATCGCGAGGCGTCCCAGCGTGTACTGGACCAGTTGATGCCATAGCTTAGGCGCCTACCCCAGAGCACACGCGCAACTCCTGAACATTGCAGCCATCACTGGCCTGTTCGCGGGACCTAAAGTTGGTCCGCGACTTGGTGTTATCTCACCAGCTCAAATGCCATTTGATCTCGCTTTAAGGCAATTCTTACCATTACGAGCTTAGGCTCCTTCTGCGTTTTTAGGGAAACAGCAGATGAAGTATCGTGCCATCATCTCCGTCACAGCCCTCGCATGTGCGGGGAGCGCAAGCCTTGCGCAGGACGCTGATCCAGCAACCGAGGCTCAGGCTGAGCTTGCAGAAACCCCGACCACAACAGTCGAGGAAGGCCGTGTGCGCGCCGCCGAAGACGGGATCACGACCTGGCACGCGCTGATCGCGATCTCGCAAGTGAGAGGTCCGCGCAGCTGCGACACTCAAACCTTCAAGGTCAGCACCGCTGATCCGATCACATTTGAGGGCCCCGAAACTCTAACCGCCTATCACGCCGATGAGTTGGTCGAACAGTGGATGCACTATCTCCACGACAATTCCCCACGCGCCTGGCGCTGGTTCAACGGGCCAAATGGTTATGCCAGCCCGCAAGTCTATTTCCGCAACACCGCTGAAGATGCGATCGAGGCCTTCCGCGCCGATGGCCATCTTAGGCGCGACCGGGCTTGCTTCCGCGAAGTCTTGGTGAAGCACGCGACCGCAAACTTCGATTTCGAACCGCCGGTTAGCTTTGCTGAAAGCGACTTTGGCTTGGTCGAAGACACCTCTGATGCGGTCGTCGTGAGAGAGCTCGATAAAATTCCGGGCGTTGAATAAGCGCGACAAGCGCGTTCAGACCTAAACAAAAAAAGCGCTTTGCGGCACCCTTTTCGCCCCTCCGAGCGTAGATTGGAGCATGGCCGCGCAAAAACCCATCCTCGTCCCCATTCTCGGCGATCAGCTGACGCATAGGCTCGCCTCGCTCGAGGGATGCTCAAGAAATGACACCATCATCGTGATGATGGAGGTCTGGGACGAGGCCACCTACGTCAAACACCATCAACAAAAGATCGCGCTGATCTTTTCCGCCATGCGCCATTTCGCAGCCGAGCTTGTCGAGGCAGGCTGGCAGGTCGACTACACCCGCCTTGATGACGCGGAAAATGCTGGCAGCTTCACCGGCGAAGTCGCGCGCGCGGTCGAGCGCCATGATCCCAGGCTCATCCGAGTGGTCGAGGCGGGCGAATGGCGGGTCCAGCGCCAGCTTGAGGAATGGTCCGACAAATTCGCTTGCGAGGTCGAGATCCTGCCCGACGCGCGCTTCCTGTGTTCGCACGCCGAATTCGCCGACTGGGCTGAGGGGCGCAAAGCGCTGACGATGGAGCATTTCTACCGCGAAATGCGGCGCAAGACCGGCTTGCTGATGGAGCAGGACGCAAACGGCAAACCCTCGCCCGTGGGCGGCAAGTGGAACTACGATGCCGAGAACCGCGAGAAGCTCCACGGGGCGCTGTTTGTCCCCCCTCGCCCAACATTCGAGCCCGATGACATCACCCGCGAAGTGCTCGATTTGGTCAAAGCCGAATTTGGAAATCACTTCGGCGCGCTCGAGCCGTTCGAATGGCCCGTGACAGCGCAACATGCAGAAAAGGCGGCTGACGCTTTCTTTGCTGAGCGGATCGAGAATTTCGGCGCCTTTCAGGACGCGATGGTGTTCGGGTCAGACGACCTTTACCACTCGATGCTTTCGACCAGTATCAATCTCGGCCTGCTTGATCCGGTTGAGCTCTGCAAACGCGCCGAGCAAGCCTACCGCGATGGCAATGCGCCGCTGAATTCGGTCGAAGGTTTCATCCGCCAGATCATCGGCTGGCGCGAATATGTGCGCGGGTTCTACTGGCACTTCATGCCCGGCCTTGCCGAGACCAATGAGCTGGAAGCGACGCGCGCTTTGCCCGAATTCTTCTGGACCGGCGAGACCGATATGCGGTGCTTGTCCGATTGCATCCGATCAACCCGCGATAACGCCCATGCGCACCATATCCAGCGTTTGATGGTGTTGGGCAATTTCTGCCTGCTCGCCGGGATTGACCCGCGCGAAGTGCAGGACTGGTATCTGGCGGTCTATGCCGATGCCTATGAATGGGTTGAGCTGCCCAATGTGGCGGGCATGATCCTCTATGCCGATGGAGGCAAACTCGCGACCAAGCCCTATGCGGCGAGCGGCAATTACATCAACAAGATGTCCGATTACTGCAAGGAATGCCGCTATTCGGTCAGCACCAAGACGGGCGAGAATGCTTGCCCGTTCAATCCGCTTTACTGGCATTTCATGGACCGCCACCGCGACCGGCTTGCATCCAATCACCGGATCGGGCGCATCTATGCGACTTGGGACCGGATGGGAGATGCGAAGAAAAGCGAATATCTGGAAAGCGCCGAAGCGTTCCTGAGCTCGCTCGAACCCGCGCGGCCGGGTTGGGCGCGCGAGCCCTCAGAGCAAGACCGCGAGGCGGCCGAATAGCCGGTCAGGCTGCTTGCGCCTCGGCATCGTCGCGCTTGACCACTTTATGCTCGATTTCATTGAGGCCAAGCTTCCAATAGCTCGACGTGTAGAGATTGCGCGGCGCGACCCCAATGTCCTCGCGCAGGTAAGCGCGCAGCTTTTTCATGGCTTCAAACTCGCACGCAGCCCATCCGGCGATCTCGCCTTCGGGGAGCGCAACTGCGCGCAAAGCATCGACCAGCAGATCGGGGTGCAGACCAGGCTCGGGATTGACCAGCCAGCGGATCTCGACGCCTTCCGGCGCGTCGATTGAGACCGCATCCTCTATATGCTGGATTTCGAGCACAGCGACGCCTCTTGCACTGCAATCCATACGCTCAAGATTGGCGCTGATCGCGGGAAGCGCGGCCATATCGCCCGCAATCAGATGGAAATCGCAGCCTTGCGGAAATAGCTTGAGCGAGCCCGGACCGCGAATGGTCATCGCATCGCCAATGCCCGCGCCAAGCGCCCAGCTCGTCGCCAATCCTGCGGCGTGATCGCCATGGAGCGCAAACTGAATATCGATTGCCCGCTCGCGCTGACGGCGGATTGTGTAAGTGCGCATCACAGCCTTTTGACCGGGTCCGCCGGGCGCAAGAATGAGCTTGAAATAGGCGCCATCCTGATCGGCTGGGAAGTCGAGCAAGTCGTCCCCCTCCAGCGTGATCTGGTGCATGCTGGGCGAAACGCGGCGCGTATCAGCGACGTTGAGATTGTAGAAAGACTGGGCCATTCCATCCAATTAATGCGAATGGTTCGCAATTCAAGGCGCGATCTTTCATCCGCTCTAGAAAAACCTCGACACGCACAACCTGGCAGGCGAGAAAGCCGTTCCGAAGCCCAATAATTCAGGCTTTTGAGGGGCTACAATTTGACTGCTACCGCTCCAACTGGATCGAACGAGCGCATCGGTGAGCTCGATGTGCTGCGCGGCTTTGCGTTGCTCGGTGTATTCATCGTCCACTTCGTGGGTGGCGCGTTCTACATGCTTTCTGTTGAGGAAAGCTGGCAAGAAGCACAACGTGCCCTCCCGCTGCAATATAGTGCCCTCCTATTCAGTGACATGTTTTTCCTCGACAAGGCCAACACCTTGTTCGCGACCCTGTTTGGTATGGGCTTCTGGCTCATGTTGGACCGGCTGAAATCGCGCGGCGCCGCGTTTGAACGGATCTATCTGCGGCGGCTTCTGATTCTTCTCGCCATCGGTCTTGTGAATGTCCTTTTCATCTTCCCCGGCGATGTACTGCACGTCTATGCGATGCTCGGCATCGTGCTGATGGCGCTGCACAAGATGCCCCAGCGTATGATGTTGGTGATCGGGGTGTTCCTTGGCGTGGTCGGCTACTTCATCGCCGATGCGCTGGTCCCTGCCGCCGAGCAGGCTGATGCCTATTACGAGACTATCCAAGCCGCCGCGTTTGAGCGCGGGGGCTATTGGCACTGGGTCACCGAGGCCAGTCGGGGATGGGCAGTCAGCCAGTTTATCTATGGCGGGATCGTGGGTTGGGCGCTCTATCTTTTCGGGCGCTTCTTGATCGGTGCCTGGATCATGCGCACAGGCTGGATTTCGCAGCTGGAGCAGCTTTTGCCTCAAATTCGGACGGCCGCCTGGATTGCGCTGCCCACCGGCCTTGCTCTGAGCGCGCTTGGCACCGCGCTTTATGAAGAGGCGATCAGTGCACCGGAGATAGTGAAGGAAGCGGTCCACTTGCTAGCTATCCCGTTCCACGCAGCAGGATATGCTTGCGCGCTGATCCTGCTGTTCCATTCGCGCTTCAAGCCGATCGTGATGATCTTCGCGCCGGTCGGTCGCATGGCGCTCAGCGCCTATATCGCGCACGGAGCCATCTTTACCGGGATCTATATGCCCTTTGGCCTTGCCATGCGCGGAGTGCTTGGCCCGGCCCCATCGCTCGCTTTGGTGCTTGTCCTCTTCGCCGTGATCACCCTTGCCTGCCATTGGTGGCTCGGACGCTATCGCTATGGCCCACTGGAATATCTTTGGCGTTGGGCAACCTATGGCGAGCGTCCCAAATTTGTGCTCGCTCCGCGGCCCGCAGCGGCCTAGCACGCTCCTCAAGCCCGCAGGAGATTCGCACATCATGCTGACCGTCCATCACCTTCGCATTTCGCAATCCGAACGCATCGTCTGGCTGTGTGAGGAGTTGGGGCTCGAATACGACTTGAAGCTCTACAATCGCGATCCCGAAACCCGCCTCGCCCCACCTGAGTTGAAGGCGCTTCATCCAATGGAGATTGCTCCTCTGATCGAGGACGGGGACACAATGCTGGGCGAAAGCGGCGCGATCATCGAGTACATCATCGGCAAATATGCGCCCGATACCGATCTGGTCCCCGGACCCGACCATCCCGATTTCGCCGATCACCTCTATTGGTTTCACTTCGCCAACGCGACCTTCATGACCAACGGCATGATGCAGATCGCGGTGTCGCTCACCGGCGCAGAGATGCCCGCCCCGATGGCGAAGCGCGTTGCGAATGCTTGGACGCAGATCGAGCAACGGCTGGGTGAGGCGGATTATCTTGGCGGCGGACAGCTGACGACAGCGGACATCATGATGGTGTTCCAGCTTACGACGTCGCGCGCCTTCAACGGCCTGACCATCGACGACAAGCCGAACCTTAAGGCCTATCTGCAAAGGATCGGAGCGCGCGAAACCTATAAACGCGCCATGGCCAAGGCCGAACCGGGGTTCCCGCCCAAGCTCGACTAGGCGCGAGCAGTCAGCCAGCCAGCGCCTTTGCCAACCCCGCTGCACCCGCGCTGTCGAGATATTCGCGAATGGCGGTTATTTGGCCGCCTTGAACCGTGCCGACCACGCAGAGACGCAGGTTGAGCTGCTTGCCATCGGGCAAAGTGCCGCGCACCGTGTGCTCCTCGACAAAACCGGTCGGCGTCGCCTCGCACACGCAATCCTCGTAGCGGAAGTCAGGGACCGCGGCCTTCACCGCTCCGCTGAAGCCGAGCACCGTGGGTTTGTTCATCGCAGGTCCGCCATTTTGCGACCCGCTGAAGTCATCGCTCAGCAGCGCGCCCGCCGCTTCAAGATCCCCACTCTGGAACGCGTCGAACAGATCGCGGGCGATCCGGGTGTTGTCGCTCATGGCGTTGGGCTCCTTCCTGATCCGCTCAATAAAACGCCAGCTGGTTCGAAATGGCAAGCAAGCGCTTATCCGGCGACCAGATGCGCGTTGTTGCGGCAAAGCGACCGCTGAAGACCCGGTCGCTCGTCGCTTCGATCAGCAGGTAATCGTCGCCGACCGCCGCCAAGTCCTCTGCTGAGCAAAAGACCTGCAAGTCATACTGCACCGTCGCTCCAAAGCGCGGGGTTGGGTCGAGGAAGAAGGTGCGCGGCATCGGCGTGTCTGACACCGCCAGCAGAGACTTAGCATCCCACGGCCTCCCCGCCGCATCACGCACCCAAAAGGCCGAATGCGGACGCTCCTGCGCGCTGAATGGCTGACCCAAAGCAACGCGCTGCTCATAACGGCTGAGGAATTTTGGCCCCGGCGTATCAGGCAAGCGGCTTGCATCCTGCGGCGGCTTCACCTTGGGAAAGTCGCAAGCATAATCGAGCGGCTTTTCCTTCATGCTCGAAAACACATAGTCAGCCGCAAAGATCGGCGCGTCGGGCGCGCCTTCAGCCGTGAACTCGGTGCGCATGAAGGAGGTCCGCCGCCCCTCGCGCATCGTGCGAACGTCGATGTTAAGCCCATCCTGGGGCAGTGGCTTCATGAAGCTTGCCGTTGCTCCTGCCAGCATGCCGCTCTGTGGCCGTGCAGCCTCGATTGCCGAGTAGCCCAAAGCCAGCGCCCAACCACCAAAAGCGGATTGGAAATTCCAATAGGCCGCCCCGCCGCTCGATTGGAAAGTGGTTTCAGAAATCGCAGCGAGCTCGGTCGCTTGGTCGAGGGGGAAGTCAGGCATGAAAGATGTCCAGTTCAATCGGAATGCGAGGGCATTTTGAATAACTGAACGCTTCAGTTCATTTTTGTTCCCGCTTTAGCAACTCCGCCTTGATTTCCGGCCCATAGGCGTAGCCGCCCACGCCTCCGCTTGCCGGGACGACGCGGTGGCAGGGGATCAGGACAGCAATGTTGTTTGCGCCATTGGCGCTGCCCACGGCGCGGCTCGCTTTGGGATTACCGAGCATGGCGGCCTGCTCACCATAGCTGCACGTTTCGCCTGGAGGGATCTGGCGCAGAGCTTCCCAACAGCGTTGCTGGAAGGCGGTGCCTTTGACATCGAGCGGGATGTGCGAATTGTCGTTGCCTGGCTCTTCGACCGCGGCGACCACGGCATCGAACAGAGCCTCAAAGTCCTCGCCTGCTTGCACCAATTCAGCCTTGGGAAAGCGTGCACGCAATTCTTCTTCGCCCTCACCAAAGGAGAGGCAGCACACGCCTTTCTCGGTCGCGGCAACAAGCATCTCTCCCAATGAGGTTGCGATCACGCTCCAATGCACCGTGCGGCCCGCGCCACCGCTGGCCCAATCGCTCGCTGTCATGCCTAATCTGTCCTTTGTGTTGTCATAAAAGCGCGAGGGTGAGGAATAGCCCGCCTCATACAAAGCCTCGGTTACACTCGCCCCGCCTTCCAATGCCCCCTTCACACGCTCCTCTTGCAAGGCCCTGGCAAAAGCAGCAGGCGAAAGGCCCACAGTGCGTTTGAACAGGCGCTGGAAGTGGGTCGGGGAATAGCCGGTGAGATCGCTCAGCTGGTCGAGTGTCATTGCCCCCTTCCCCTCATCCACCGAGCTGCGGATGGCAGCGATGGCCGCGAGGACACATGCTTCCTCGGCGCTCTGCGTGTTGGGTGAGCAGCGCTTGCAGGGGCGCAGGCCCGCGGCCTGCGCATCGGCGGGCGTCGCATAAAAGCGCACATTCTTGCGCAGGGGTTTGCGCGCCGGGCAAGAGGGGCGGCAGTAAATTCCGGTCGAGTGAACGCCAGTAACAAACGCGCCGTCGAAGCGGCGGTCCTTATCCAGCACCGCCTGCCAGCGGCGCTCGTCGGTGAGTGGGATGTCGGTAGGCTTCGTCATGCGCACTGTTATGCCGTTATAAGTGAGATACACGCATCCCGAAGCTTGCGGTCAATGTTGGACGCTGTGACAAACCCTTTATTGCAAAGAGATCGACCGTGCGACCGCTCGACTGCGAGCGCGCAAGGCTTCGACGCTTTCTCCGTCCGAGCGCCCATCGATGACGTAGACTGCCAAGAGTCGCGTCCCAACAAGGGTCATGCAGATGCTCATTCGCTTGGTCTGAGAAGTCCCATCAGAGGCTATGTCCACGGCACCGGCGATATAGGCGCAATCCTCATCATATCCGGCAGGCCCAAAGTCCCGCGAGTCCATGTTGAGATCGCGTCCGTCATTTTCCGCCACTTCCTCCTCAACTTCGTCAAATGCTTCATTCACCATCGCATCCGACACTTGCTGACCGACAAGCCTTGTTAATTCGCTTCGGGGCAGGTTGATGGCGGGCGTGTTGCGCGGTGTCGCGACATGGATAGAGACCACTGAATAAGCGCCGCACAAATGCAGATCGGTGAGCAGAGCATTGTCGGGATCCGACGCGGCAAAGGCCTCTGACTCCGCGATCTGCTGCTCTCCCTGCGGGAAGCAATAGCCCTTGGGCTTGGGCATCGAGAAAGTCTCGCCAGCCCAGGAAAACTCAACGGTCTCTGCCGCGTCTTGAGCCGCCAAAGGGGTCGCCAACGTGAGGCAGCAAGCGGCAAAGATCGGAGAGAGGAGTGCAGGCAAGGCAAATTTGATGGGGATGATCCTGTTGCTTTGACGGTTGAGAACGTGAAAGAGTTCGATTTGATGAAGGGCACCTTCCATCTTGGCGCCCGCAAAATCAAGGCTTTCAGACGCGAAAGACAAAGCTGCATTAGATGAGTATCGCTTCCACCTTTAGAGAAATATCCATCTCGATGGCTGCGGCCGCGACCATGGTTGTGATGCTGATCGTCCCGAGCGCTGCCGTTGCCGATGCCGGCGACATTGATGCTGCCGCGCGCGGCGTGGTGCGGGTCGTCCTGATCGACAATAGCGGCAACGAGGTCATCCCTGTAACGCATGGCAGCGGATTTGCCGTCTCATCGAGCCAGATTGTCACCAACGCCCATGTCATTCGCGAAGCCCTGCTCGACGACACCTTGCGCATTGGAATTGTCCCAAGCGAAGGCGATTCCGCGACTTTCGCAACGCCGATCTCAGTCAGTCCTCGCAACGACCTCGCTTTGCTTGAAATTACCGACGGCACATTGCGCCTGCCACCGCTGACGCTGGCCGGCGGAGTGATCAGCAATCTCGCAGAGGTCTCTGCAGTCGGTTATCCGATGAATGTCGATCTTGCTCAGGGCCTCGAGATGACCGACATTTTCCGAGCGCAGCCGCCGGTTAAGAGCCGCGGGTTCCTGTCCGGCGAGCGGCCCAGCCGCCAGTTCGACACGATCCTCCACACGGCGCCCATTGCGCGTGGCAATTCGGGTGGGCCTCTGCTCGATGGATGCGGGCGCGTTCTGGGCGTCAATTCCTTTGGCGCGGACTCTGCCGGTTCGGATGCAGAATTCTACTTCGCAGTGTCCTTGCGCGAGCTGATGCCGTTCCTGCGCGAGAATGAGATAGAGGTTTCGGTCAACGCGCTTCCTTGCCGTTCGATCGATGAACTCAATGCAGCGGAACGTGCTCGCTTTGACGCGCAAAGGGCCGAGGCACAGGTCCGGCGCGATGCGCGTGAGGCTGAGTTGAGAGAAGCGCGCGCTGCTGCACGGCTCCAAGCCCAGATCGAGGTTATGGAAGAGCGTGACAACGCCATGGGTATTGCCATGGTGCTGCTGCTGGTCGGGATCATCTCTGGTTATGCCGCTGCCCAGTTTAGAGCCGGGCTAGCCGACAAACCTGAATATCGTAGCCGCGCAATGATCTCGGCTGGCGTCGCTGGCGCGGCTCTCATTGGGGCGGCGTTGGTGTGGATCACGCGCCCTGGCTATTCCGAGATCGAAGAGCGCTCAGCCGCAATATTGGGCGAAGGCGATGACGATGGGTCTCAAGAGCCAACGGCAACTCTAGCTGGTGATGGCACTTTGATCTGCACACTCGTCCCCGAACGCAGCCGCGTGACAGGCGCGAGGACCGATGATGTGGAGTTTGACTGGGCGGCCAATGGCTGCGTCAACGAACGCACACAATACGGCCTCGTCGCGGGCAATTGGACGCGGATCTTCGTACCCGACGACGAAGCGGCGGTCTCGGTCAGCTTTTACGACCCCGATACGAGGACCTTCCGCACAGACCGCTATTTGCTCGGCCGCGACGCAATGGATGCCGCGCGCCAGGCTCGTGCACAATATGATCCACCCGCCTGCGGCGTGACCGACGCAGCGCGCGTGCTGGGCGACCAGCAGTCGACCTTGCTGGCCCAATTGCCTGATCGGCCCAACGAACGGCTGGTTTATTCGTGTGAAAGCAAGCGAGTGACGCCGGTGCAGGCCGCGTTCGATGCAGAGTTTGGCGGCGGAGACTGAGTAAGCAATGGAAAACGCTCTTGTATTTGTTTCGATAGTGCTTGGCGTTGCCGTCGCTTTTGAGCTTGAGCATCTCAACAAACTGCTGCGCTCCAAGAAGGTGAAATGGCACTGGGCGCAACCGCTCTTTGCGCTCTTCATTTTGTTCACCATAATGTCTTTCTGGTGGATGATTGCGAGCTCAGACACTGGCGAAGAAATCACGCTCGCCCAATTTCTTCCAGTCATGTGGGCCTTGGTTGTTTTGAATCTGTTGGCCGCTGCTGCGCTACCAGATGGGGTTCCCCAGCAGGGGCTCGATCTGGCAGAATATTACCAAGAGAACCGGCGATACCTCTGGGGTCTCTACCTGCTTTTGTCCGGACCACTCGCGGCAAATTGGATCATCGTTGGTATCCGCCGCTCAGACGACTTCGTCGAGGTTCTGCCCTACGTCTTGTCAGAGGGCTTCCCACTCGCCTTTGTTGCGCTCCTATTCTTCGCGCGGCGCTGGTGGCTGGTGGGCCTTGGATTTGCAGGCTTGGGGGTCGTGGTGGCAGCCTGGCTCACACGGGCGCTTTAGCCCCTTAGGCCGCCAGCGCTTCACCACTCAGTGTGATCCGGTGCATCTCGCGATAGTGGCCTTGATAATCGTTGATCGCATTGTGCCAGGTCGTCCGGTTGTCCCAGATCGCGATCGTACCGGGCTTCCATTCGAGCCGACATTGATTGTCCTCGGTCAGCGCAGCGCCGGTCAGCTCGAGCAGAAGCGGCAGGCTTTCCTCGCGCGTCTGGCCGACAAAGTGGATCGTGAAAGCGTTGTTCACATAGAGCAGCTTGCGGCCCGTATGCGGGTGACGGATCACAACCGGGTGGATCGCACCAGTCTTCAAGTCCTGACCGCGCAAATCCTTGCCCATATCGGTTTGCGCATAAAGGCCATCGGCCTTGTAAACGTGATCAGCAGTGTGAAACGCCTCAAGCCCCTCGATCTTCTCCTTCAACTCATCAGACAGCGCATCATACGCAGCCCCCATATGCGCCCACATCGTGTCGCCTCCTTTGGGAGGCAGATGCCGCGCGACCAGAACCGATCCCATCGCCGGGATTTGGTCATAGGAATGGTCGGTGTGCCATGCCCCGCCAATATTGGTCTGCTGGTCAGGGTCCTTCTTGACGATCGAGATCTCGTCATAGTCTTCCTGCAGCGGGAAGTAATTGTTCATATCGATCCCGCCCCAGCGACGGCCGAACTTGATATGATCCTCAGGCGTAAATTCCTGATCGCGGAAGACCGCCACGCCATGCTCATAAATGGCCTGCTTGATCGCCTCCATCTCATCATCGCTGCACGACGCGAGCGCGACGCCAGTGATCTCTACCCCGCATTTGGGGGCCATCGGTGATAGCTGCATGATTCTCTCTCTCCCAAGGCAGATTATTCCACCTACCATTTGGTAAACTACGCTTCTGACGGGGCGGTGTCCAGCCAATCACGAGTGAATCTGGCTGGAATCCGCTCAAATCGCCGAAGGTCTGCTTGCAAGAGCGAGGCCCCTTTGCTAGGCGCGCGCCAGCTTAGGGATCAGGCCCCGTTTCGGACCCCTCTCCGGACCCTGAATGGACTGGCCCAAACCCGCCAAGCTGACGACTATTTTTCATTCCTCAAAGAGGACACAAAGCGCGTGGAAACTTCCGCCGGTATTCAGGCTAGCCTTGCTGGGCGTTACGCCTCGGCCTTGTTCGATTTGGCTAGCGAAAACGGAACCGTGACATCGGTCGAGAGCGACCTCGAATCGCTCGGCGCGGCGTTGAGCGAATCCGCCGACCTTCTCGCCGCCACCACCAACCCGCAACTCTCGCGCGCTGAGCAAGCCGACGCTGTCGCGGCTGTGGCCAAGCATCTTGGTCTGTCGGACCTCACAACCAATTTCCTCGGAGTGCTCGCAGGCAATCGTCGCCTTGCCAAACTGCCCGAGATGATCAGCGCATTCAAAACCATCGCTGCCACGCAGCGCGGTGAAGTGAGCGCGACCGTCACCAGCGCGCATCCGCTGACAGAAGCGCAGCTGGGAACACTCAAGGACAAGCTCACTGCCCGTCAGGGGCGCACTGTCATGCTTACATCTGACGTCGATCCCGACCTGTTGGGCGGAATGGTCGTCACCATCGGATCAGAGCGTATCGACGCCTCTATCCGCACCCGTTTGAATTCTCTTTCCCAAGCTATGAAGGCTTAAAGGACTACACACATGGAAATCCGCGCCGCAGAAATCTCCAAGGTCATCAAGGACCAGATCGCCAATTTCGGCACCGAAGCTGAAGTCAGCGAAGTCGGCACCGTCCTCAGTGTGGGTGACGGTATCGCCCGTATCCACGGTCTCGACCAGGTGCAGGCTGGGGAAATGGTTAATTTCGCCAATGGCGTTCAGGGCATGGCTCTGAACCTCGAAGCTGACAATGTCGGCGTCGTGATCTTCGGCTCCGACGCTGAGATCAAGGAAGGCGACACGGTCAAGCGCACCGAGACGATTGTGGACGTTCCCGTGGGCAAAGGTCTGCTTGGCCGCGTGGTTGACGCTCTGGGCAACCCGATCGACGGCAAGGGCCCGATCGAATCGACCGAACGCCGCCGCGTTGAAGTGAAGGCTCCGGGCATCATCCCGCGCGAATCGGTCAGCGAGCCGGTGCAATCGGGCCTCAAGGCGATTGACGCTTTGGTTCCGGTTGGCCGTGGCCAGCGCGAGTTGATCATTGGTGACCGTCAGACCGGTAAGACCGCTGTCGCAATCGACACCTTCATCAACCAGAAGGGCGTCAACGCTTCGGACGACGAAGGCAAGAAGCTCTACTGCGTCTATGTCGCGGTTGGTCAGAAGCGTTCGACCGTTGCTCAGATCGTGAAGCAGCTCGAAGAAAACGGTGCGATGGAATACTCGATCGTGATCGCCGCAACCGCTTCGGAGCCTGCTCCGCTGCAGTATCTCGCGCCTTACACTGGCTGCGCGATGGGTGAGTTCTTCCGCGACAACGGCATGCACGCTGTGATCGTTTATGACGACCTTTCGAAGCAAGCTGTCGCCTACCGTCAGATGTCGCTGCTGCTGCGTCGTCCTCCGGGCCGTGAAGCCTATCCGGGTGACGTGTTCTATCTCCACAGCCGTCTGCTTGAGCGCGCTGCGAAGATGAACGGCGACAACGGGTCTGGCTCGCTCACCGCGCTGCCGATCATTGAAACGCAGGCAGGCGACGTGTCGGCCTATATTCCGACCAACGTGATTTCGATCACCGATGGTCAGATCTTCCTCGAAACCGACCTGTTCTACCAGGGCATCCGCCCCGCGATTAACGTGGGTCTGTCGGTGAGCCGTGTGGGCGGTGCCGCTCAGACCAAGGCGATGAAGAAGGTTTCGGGCTCGATGAAGCTGGACCTTGCTCAGTATCGCGAGATGGCCGCGTTTGCGCAGTTCGGCTCGGACCTCGACGCTGCAACGCAGAAGCTGCTCAATCGCGGCGCGCGGCTGACCGAGCTGCTTAAGCAGAAGCAGTTTTCGCCGATGCCATTTGAAGAGCAGACCGTGTCGATCTTCGCCGGCACCAACGGCTTCATCGACGACATCGCTGTTGAGCGCGTGGGCGAATACGAAGAGCAAATGCTCGCCTACTTCCGCGCTGAGCACGCCGATGTTCTCAGCACGATCCGCGACACCGGCAAGTTCGACGACGTCAAGGACGCGACGGTCGCAGGCCTAGAAGCCTTCGCCAAGCAGTTCGCATAATGGCTGAGCGTCTCCTTCGCATCAGCAAGGATGGCGCTCTTGAATTGGATGGCACAGCCGTAACACTGGAGGAGTATGAAGAGGTTCTAAAGCAAGACGATGCAGCGGGTGATGACACACCCATCGAAGTCCATGTTCCGATCTTTACCAGCGACAAATCGCCGGTCGGACAGGTCTTCCAGAAATTGCTCGAACTTGCGGACTTCTATCACCATCCCGTGAACATGATGATGGGACATTCTGAGTAAACAATGCCAAGTCTCAAGGAACTCAAGGATCGGATCGGGTCGGTGAAATCGACTCAGAAGATCACCAAGGCCAAGCAGATGGTTGCCGCGGCGAAGCTCCGCCGTGCGCAGGCTTCTGCTGAAGCTGGGCGTCCCTATGCGGAGCGCCTGGGCGCGGTGATGGCTAGCCTCGCCGGCAAGGTTTCGGGCGACAGCGCTCCGAAGCTGCTCGCTGGCACTGGCTCGGACCAGCGCAACCTGCTGGTTGTCGTGAACACCGACAAAGGCCTGTGCGGTGGTCTCAACTCGAACCTCGTTAAGGCTGCCAAGGCTAAGGCGGAAGAGCTGAAAGCGGCAGGCAAGGAGGTGGAATTCTACCTCGTCGGCAAAAAGGGCCGCGCGCCGTTGAAGCGCGATTATGCCAATGCGATCAGCGGAGGTTTCGACACAAGCGTGGTCAAAACACCTGGTTTCGAGGAAGCCGACGCGATCGCGGCTGAGCTCGTCCAGATGTTCGACGATGGCAAGTTCGATGTCGCACATCTGATCTTCCCGACCTTCCAGTCAGCTCTGGTCCAGAACCCAACGGTCAATCAGCTGATCCCGGTCCCCTCACCCGAAACTTCGGACGACAGCGGCGCTGTGGTCGAATATGAGCCGGGCGAAGAGGAAATCCTCGAAGAGCTGCTACCCCGCTATGTGAAGACGCAGATCTTCGGCGCTCTGCTTGAGCGTGAGGCGTCCGAGCAAGGCGCCTCGATGACCGCCATGGACAACGCAACGCGCAACGCTGGCGACCTCATCAACAAGCTGACGATCCAATACAACCGCAGCCGTCAGGCCGCGATCACCACCGAACTCATCGAGATTATTGCTGGTGCGGAAGCACTCTAGCAACGACCAATAATACTGGCGCTGAAGCGCTGTAATTTAAGGCTAAGGACAAACGAAATGGCCACCGCACCCGTACTCAACCAGACCACCAACGGCACCATCGCCCAGGTCATCGGCGCTGTCGTCGACGTGCAGTTCGAAGGTGAACTGCCCGCAATTCTGACCGCGCTTGAAACCAAGAATGACGGCAAGACGCTCGTCCTCGAAGTTGCGCAGCACTTGGGTGAAAACACCGTTCGCACCATCGCGATGGACTCCACCGAAGGCCTCGTGCGTGGCAACGAAGTGATCAACACCGGCGCACAGATTTCTGTGCCGGTTGGTCCAAAGACGCTCGGCCGCATCATGAATGTCGTTGGCGAAGCGATCGACGAGCGCGGCCCGGTTGGCGCCGATCAGACCTCGCCGATCCACGCCGAAGCGCCTGACTTCGTTGATCAGTCGACCGAAGCCGACATTCTCGTCACCGGCATCAAGGTGATCGACCTTCTCGCCCCTTACGCAAAGGGCGGTAAGATCGGCCTGTTTGGCGGTGCTGGTGTGGGCAAGACCGTGCTCATTCAGGAGCTCATCAACAACATCGCAAAGGGACACGGCGGTGTGTCCGTGTTTGCCGGTGTGGGTGAGCGTACGCGTGAGGGCAACGACCTCTATCACGAATTCCTCGACGCTGGCGTTATCGCCAAGGACGAAGACGGCAACGCGATCAGCGAAGGCTCGAAAGTGGCGCTCGTCTTCGGTCAGATGAACGAGCCTCCAGGCGCGCGCGCTCGTGTGGCTCTGTCGGGCCTGACCATGGCGGAGTACTTCCGCGACCAGGAAGGTCAGGACGTTCTGTTCTTCGTCGACAACATCTTCCGCTTTACGCAGGCTGGTTCGGAAGTGTCCGCACTTCTCGGCCGTATTCCTTCGGCGGTGGGCTATCAGCCGACCCTATCGACCGACATGGGTAACCTGCAAGAGCGCATTACCTCGACCACCAAGGGTTCGATCACCTCGGTGCAGGCCATCTACGTTCCCGCAGATGACTTGACCGACCCAGCGCCTGCAACTTCGTTCGCTCACTTGGACGCGACGACCACTTTGTCGCGCGCTATCTCCGAACTCGGCATCTACCCGGCGGTGGACCCGCTGGATTCGACCAGCCGCGTTCTTGAGCCGCGCGTTGTCGGCCAAGAGCACTACGACACCGCTCGCCGCGTTCAGGAGACTTTGCAGAAGTACAAGTCGCTCCAGGACATCATCGCCATTCTCGGCATGGACGAGCTTTCGGAAGAAGATAAGCTAACCGTGGCGCGCGCTCGCAAGATCCAGAAGTTCCTTTCGCAGCCGTTCCACGTGGCGGAGGTTTTCACCAACATTCCGGGCCTGTTTGTGCAGCTCGAAGACACGATCAAGTCGTTCAAGGCGGTTGTAGACGGCGAGTACGATCACCTGCCCGAAGCTGCCTTCTACATGGTCGGCGGGATCGACATGGTGGTCGCAAAGGCCGCTGAGCTGGCTGAGGAAGAATAAGGCTGATGGCGGATACGCTCGACATCAAGGATTGCGTCAACACGCATTGTCCTTGGTCGGGCGATCCGGTCTCGGCTGACAGCCTGACGCTCTACAAAGGTAAAGTTGTGGGCTTCTGCAACCCAGGCTGCCGCGACAAATTTGAGAAAGCCGCAAATGCTTTCGACGCTGCCTTTGATGCAGCAATGGACGGAAACTAAAACAATGGCACTCCATTTCGAACTCGTAACGCCCGCAAAACAGGTCCTTTCTCAGGACGTGTATATGGTCGTCGTGCCCGGCACTGAGGGCGAGTTTGGCGTGCTCGAAGGCCATGCGCCTTTCATGAGCACAATCCGCGACGGTGCGGTGCAGGTCTACAAGACCGAGGGCGCAGCACCTGAAGTGATCGAAGTTCGCGGCGGATTTGCCGAAGTTGGCGATGCCGGCCTGACCGTACTCGCCGAACACGTCGAAGCCTAAACGCTCCGTCCCTCACCTCCGCAACCGCATTACGCTGCCTTATCGCGCCGAACTGGCCTGCGATATTGTACGGCAATGTCCTGAGCAGCAATCAGGTCCTCGGCAAATTGAGTCGCCGTGCGTGTGTCATCGGCGAGCTTCTTGACCTCGCTGGCTACAATCTCGAACCCGCGCCCGTGCTCGCCCGCTTTGGCGGCCTCGATCGTGGCGTTCAAAGCAAGCACGTTGGTCTGATCGGCGATATCGTCAATCGAGCGCACGATCCCAGCCACTTCGGCGAGCAGCTTTTCAAGATCGCGGTGCTTTTCGGAGAGCGTTTGGCGGAGCGTCTCTTCCTCCTCCAGCTGAGATTTGACCTGCTGTTCGAGCCGGATCTTCTCAGTCGCCTCGCTTGCGATTTTGATGATGCCAAAGGGCTTCCCGTCATCGTCCAAAATGGCGTTGTAGATCGCGCGCAGAAAGACCCGTTCCCCGTTTCGGCGCACCCTCAGAAAGGTGCTGTCAGCGGAGCGGCCCTGCGAAAGGTCTGATAGGAACCTGGCATAAGCAGGACTATTCAGGACCTCGTCCGGGCAAAAGATGCGATGCGGCATGCCGACGACCTCATCGAGCGAATAGCCCATCAGTTTTAGGAAGTTTGTGTTGGCCCAGCGGACATTTGCCTCCAGATCAAACTCAACCACGAGCCTTGATCGGCACAGCATGTCCCAGGCAGCTTCAACTCGCTTGATGTCTTCCATAGGTCTGGCCCTTCTGCAATCTGGGCTAGGCCAAACAGGGTTCAGAGCGGCTCAAGCCAAGCCCTCGGCAAATTGCGTAACGCCGCTAAGCGAGCTGCCGCTGCACCCACTCGGCAATCTCTACCATATGGTCTGGAGTGGCATTCGCGGCGGCGTCCTGCATCACTCCTGCCAGCTTTTTGGACTTTAAAGCGTCGCGGTAGGCCTGATCTGCAAAGGCAAAGGCGGAGGCGACTTCGCAAGGGCGCTTGCAGTCGGCCCGTTTAAGACCGCAAGGGCCATTCTGGCGGATTTCGGTGCATCGGAAGGCGGGCATGGGCCCTTCAATTGCCGTCACGATGTCGAGCAGGGAGATCTCATCGACGCTGCGCGCCAAGCGATAGCCCCCGCGCTTGCCCCGCACCGACCGAACAATCCCTGCCCGGCGAAGCAGCTGCATCTGCTTGGCAAGATAGGCATTAGGCACCTCGAAGAACTCAGCCAGCGCATCAACGCTGAGGCCTTTGGGCTCGGGAACGAGCGGCAGAATTGTGCAGATATGCGCGGCCCATTCGACACCTTTGGACAATTGCACGCTTGACTCCTTAATCGGATATTCTTTATCCGGATAACAGATATCCGATTTAAGGAATGGCATGATGGTCAAATCAAGGCAAGTGACAGCGCGGCAGGCGAAGCAAGCACATCGCACCCTCGCCTATTTCATCCTGATCTTTCTCGCGGTCCATTTTGCCACGCATTTCACTGCACTTGCTGGGGTTGAGACGCATACCCAGGCGCTGGGGATAACGCGCTTTGCTTATCAGTTCCCCCTTGTCGAAGGAGCATTGGTGCTAGCGCTGGCAGCTCAAATCCTGTTTGGGATCAAATTGCTGACGATGATCCGAAAGCGCCCGCGTAAGGATCGTTGGCACTGGGCCCAATTCGTTAGCGCCTGCTACCTCGCCTATTTCATTGTACAGCACACCGCGGCGGCGCTTGCCACAAGGCTTGGCTATGGTCTCGACACCAATTTCTATTGGGTCATGGGGACGCTGACGCTTGATCCGATCAAGTTCTATTTTGCGATCTATTACACTCTGGCGGTGACAGCGATCGTCACGCATATCGTCGCCGCGCTGCATTTTAGAGGTAAACGCGGCTGGCATGCGCCTGCATTGGTGATCGGACCGCTGGTCGGGATTGCTCTTGTGTTGGGCTATGGCGGTTACTTCGCTGAGGTCGGCTTACCTCAGGAATATCGCGACTTCTATGCGATGTTTCCCGGGGTGGAAGGCTGAATACGCTGTTGGTCGAACCCGGTCGCATTTCGCGCTGGAGCCCCTTCACAAAGCGCTCAATTCTGGCCACAAACGTTCCCAGCATTTCCCCTTAGGAGAGGACGTTTGAAACTTGTCTCAACCCGCGCAATCGCTGTTTCATTGGCTGCTGTCATGACGATTGGAGCCGCCACTTCCGCCACCGCAGATGGTCATTCTGAAGAGGCCGTCGCTGACGATGGCGTTCCCGGTCCAGAGCAGGACCCCTATATCTGGCTCGAAGAAGCCCGCAGCGATGAAGCGCTCGCTTGGGTCGAAGCAGAGAACGATCGGACTTTGGGTGTGCTCGAAGCCGACCCACGCTTCGAAACGCTCAAATCCGAAGCGCTGGCGATCTTTGACAGCGAAGACCGCATTCCGTTCGTGAGCTTCCGCCCCGATGGCCTGTACAACTTTTGGCAGGACAAGGAGAATCCCAAGGGCCTGCTACGCCGCACCACGATTGAGAGCTACACCACCGATGATCCCGAATGGGAAACCGTGCTCGACATCGACGCGCTTGCTGCCGAGGAAGGCCGTGAGTGGGTCTATAAGGGTTCAACCTGCCTGCCGCCCGACCTCCAGAAATGCATGATCGCATTGTCTGACGGCGGCGAAGACGCAACCATCATGCGCGAATTCGACATGGTCACCAAGACCTTCGTCGAAGGCGGCTTCGAACTGCCCGAGAAGAGCCAAGGCGGCATCCAGTGGGTTGACGAGAACACGCTGATGGTGGGCCGCGACTTCGGCGAAGGATCGCTCACCGACAGCGAATATCCTCTCTCTACCCGCGTGTGGACGCGGGGCACCGATATTTCGGACGCCAAGGAAATCTTCCGCGGCGAGACCAACGATGTTTGGGCCGGCGCCAGCCTGGTGCGGGACAACACCGGTGAGATCCACGCGACAACCGCCTTCCGCGCGGTGAGCTTTCACGAAACCGAATATTTCTGGCTCAACCCGGAAAACTATGAGTGGGTTAAGCTCGACATTCCTCTCAAGGCATCGCCCTATGGCATTGTCGATGGTCACATGCTGATGAGCACCGATGTCGACTGGGAAGTCGACGGTCAGACCTTCCCCGCCGACAGCCTCATCGCGATGAACCTCGAAGAATGGAAAGCTGATCCCAATGCGGCGGCAAAGACATTGGTCTGGGCTCCTGGGGACCGCCAGACCAAGCGCGGCGGTGCGATCACCGCCGGCGCCCTCTATGTCGGAATGCTCGACAATGTCGTAGGCAAGGTGCTGAAGTTCAACTTCATCGACGGCGCATGGGTGAGTGAAAAGGTCGCCCTTCCCGACAACGCCACCGTGGGCATCGCTGCTTCTTCGAATGAGAGCGAGCAGATCATGTTCACTGTCACCGACTTCCTCAACCCGACGACGCTCTATTATTCAGACGGCTCGGGCGATCCAGCGGTGCTCAAGACCTCGCCAGCGCGCTTTGATGCGGCGGGCATGGAAGTCGAACAGCACGAGGCTACCAGCGCCGATGGGACCAAGATCCCTTATTTCATCGTCAAGCCAGCAGGCATGGAGATGAATGGTGAGACCGCTGTGCTGATGACCGGATATGGAGGCTTCCAGATCCCGCGCCTGCCTGGCTATCTCGGCTCGACCGGCAAGATGTGGCTGGAGCGCGGCGGGGCTTACGTCCTCGCAAACTTGCGCGGCGGCGGTGAATTCGGACCCGGCTGGCACCAGACTGCGATCCGCGAGAACAAGCAGCGCACTTGGGACGACTTCATCGCGGTTGGCGATGATCTGGTGGCCAAGGGCTTCACCTCGCCAGAGCACCTCGGCATTCAGGGTGGCAGCCAAGGCGGCCTGTTGGTCGGCACTGCCTTCACCCAGCGCCCCGACCTGTTCGGCGCAGCGATCGTCCAGATTCCGCTGTTCGACATGCTGCGCTTTCATCTGATCGGACGCGGAGCTTCTTGGATCGGTGAATATGGCGATCCGCGCATCCCCGAACAGCGCGCCTGGATCGAAGGCTATTCGCCCTATCAGCTGATTGTCGAGGATGCGGAATATCCAACGCCGTTCCTGTGGGCCTCGACCGCTGATGACCGCACCCACCCTGCTCACGCTCGCAAAGGCGCCGCGCGTCTGGCGGAGCAAGGCCATGATTACTTCTATTTTGAAGACACGGTTGGCGGTCACTCTGGCGGAGTAGACAACGAACAGCGCGCGAAAATCCAAGCGTTGCAATATGTCTATTTGATGCGCCAGTTGATGGACTGATTAGCGTCCAAACACGCTCGAATGGGCCTCAAATGAACCGCGAATCTGTGGTTAGAGAGACGGAGAATAAGGCGGCTGGGACGATTCCAGCCGCCTTTTTTCGCACCTGTTTTCAGCGCAGTGTCAAACAATCCGACATTTTTGCCTCGGTTCATCGCACGGCTTGCACGTAGGGCGTCGTCAACACCGAATTAACCAAGCTTCGAAAGACGGGGTTAAGCCTGAAAAGTGACCTTCCTTGGCAACAGGGATCGAAAAGGAGACATTTGAATGGCTTACCCCCGCGATATCTCGATCGCTGATGCGATCAAACGCTATGGCCTGCCCAAGACGCACCGTGTTCACTGGTCGTCTGCCCGCAAGGCTGATGTTGTCCGCGCTGTCCATGACCGCGCAATCAGCTTCCACGAAGCGCGTGAGCGTTACCTCTTGAGCCGCAGCGAGTTTGAGGCTTGGGAACGCGAATACGCCACCGGCCAAGCAAGCATAAGCTCGAACGCATCTGAACTTGAAACTGCGTAAGGCACCCGACTGAACGCAACCCGATCCCTGGTAGAGGCCAGCCGCTGAAGACAGCTCGTCACCCCGGACGATGTTCAGTCTTCGGCGGCGACCTCGATCATGACCTCGTTACGGCGCATCGGGCTCGGAACCATGGGCGCGTCGTAAAAGGCATATTCAGGATCACCAATCGGTGTGAGATCTTGTTCCCGCATCCATTCGAGTAACATCGCTTCCATGATAGCGAGATCTGAATCGTTGCCATTGCCGTTGAAGCGAACGGTTGCCATCCGCCGCGCTGGCACTTCGGTAAGGGTGATATCTTTGGGGGGCTGAGGCAGCGTCTCCATCGTAAAACGCGCTGGCATCACAAATCGCATACGCCACTGGTCGGACCCAGTCGCCTCCTGCACAACAGGAGAGGTCATTGCGATCCGCTCATTCTCGTCCACCTTGGTGACGCGTTCTTGCACAACCGGTGAAGTCATCGCGATACGTTCGCCGCCCGCTGGACGGTCCTGCGCAAAGATGTAGGCAGCCAGACGCCGAAAGCTCGCTCCGCTTGCGCGGCGGCGTGAACCTTTGTGAGTCACCTCGGCGACGATCATCGGCTGGTAATCGCGCAGCTCAAATTCCTTGTCCTCCATCACACTTTGATAGGCAGGCTCTTCAGAATCGCGATACTGAGCATAGGCGGCACCACCCAAGGCGGTGCCAATGGCGGTCAGACCAATTCCTGCCTTCATCCATTTGGACATGCCCATATTCGAAAACCCCTTTTTGGCTGATGCGTTGAACTATCAGCAGTTACGAAGGGTTTTGGTTCCCGGATGATGGAGGTTTACGCTGTAGGCCCGACAGTCTTCAGCCTCACGCGGCAAACCAGTGAACTCTCCAGTGCGCGAACTTCTTGGGAGAGTGCGGCCTGTGATCTTCGTCTGTGATCTCGGGCGCATTGAGCGACCCCAGATCAAAACCGGGCATCGTTGCCGCCACAATCGGCGCGACATCCTTATCGCGCATAACTGCAATCCAAAGCCCTTGGATGCGGATCAGCCCAGAAAAACGAAAAGGTTGGAGCTTGTCATTCTTATCCCAGCGGAACTGCGCACTCCAATCGACATGCAATTGGTCAGCTTCATCGCCGCGCTGAAACGTCACACGGTTGTTTTCAAAGTGCGGCGCGTCATTCCCATACCAACACTCAAACTCGACCGGGTCCTCACCTTCTACAAAGGTCTGGCCTGCCAGATCGGCGAAGCTGTTTGCAGTCCAACCGCCAGGCCTGAAGACAATCCGCAGCGTGGGATAAAGCGCGCAATCGTCGCCCGAAGTGTCATCGACCTCTATGTTGACCTGGAGGCTCGCAAAGGAGTGCTCGGGTCCGTAGTCCCAATGCTTGCGCAAGAAGGGCCCCCACCTTTTTGGAGCCCAGACCCGGGTCACTATCCCCATATGGGCCTGTGTTGCCCGCGCGGTGACCGTCTTGCCCTCCACTTCGATCGTAGTCGGCGTGAAGTCATTCACCAGCCTCATGGGCCTCTATCCCTTCTTCTGCCCCCGTGCTTGGGCCGCCTTTTTCTTCTTCATCGTGTCGTGGAAGCGGTCTGCCCAGCCCGGCTTTACACTCTGCTCGCCGCGGACCATGCGAAGGTCGCCTGCGCCGACATCGCGGCTGACGGCGGAGCCTGCTGCAATGATGGCGTCGGCTCCGATGGTGACAGGCGCGATTAGCGCGGAGTTAGAACCGATAAAGGCGCGCTCGCCAATCGTGGTCTGGTATTTGAAATAGCCATCATAATTGCAGGTGATCGTACCTGCGCCGATATTCGCACCCGCTCCGACGGTGGCATCGCCGATGTAAGAAAGATGGCTGGCCTTGGCTCCAGAGCCGAGCACTGCTTTCTTCATTTCGACGAAATTTCCGACGAAAGAGTTCTCTTCCATCACCGCTCCAGGGCGGAGCCGCGCAAAGGGCCCGACCTGCGCGCCTGTGTGGATCTCAGCGCCTTCCAAATGCGAATAGGCTTTGATGTGGACACCATCGGCAACGCTCACTCCGGGGCCAAAGACAACGTGAGGATCGACAGTAACATCGCGGCCTAACTGCGTGTCATGGCTGAAGAAAACGGTGTCCGGTGCTTTGAGGGTCGCGCCCTCCGCCATCGCCTGTTCGCGCCTCGCCGCTTGCCAACGCGCTTCGACTTGAGCGAGTTCTGAGCGCGAATTGATCCCGGCGACTTCGTCAGGATCGGTCTCGACCACCACGACCCTATCGCCGCGCGCAATCGCTCCAGTGGCGACATCGGGGAGGTAGTACTCGCCTTGGGCATTGTCGTTATCGACGGCGTCAAGAAGCGGCCACATATGATCCGAATGCGCTACGATCAGCCCTGAATTGCAAAGCCTCGTCTTCTTCTCACGCTCAGTCGCGTCCTTGAATTCGACCATCTTGCGCACCGTACCATCGTCGTCCGCGATGATCCGGCCATAAGCGAGCGCATCTTCGGGCCTGAAGCCCAGCACCGCAACCTTGGCCCCGTCTGCCAGTGCGCCGAGCAAACGCTCCACAGTTCCACTGCGTACCATTGGCACATCGCCGAAGCAGACAAGAATATGGCCGGAAAAGCCGTCCAGCGCCGCCTTTGCCTGCAAGGCAGCATGAGCCGTGCCGTGTTGCGGGTCTTGCAGGGCGGTTGAAACCTTACGCCCCTCCAGCGCCGCATCGATCTGCTCACGCCGATCGCCAACCACAACGACAGTGCGCTGCGGAGAAAGCGCGGCAAATTCGTCGAGCAAGTGGGCGAGCATCGGCTTACCCGCAATCGGGTGCAGCACCTTGTGCAGGTCGCTCTTCATCCTTGTGCCCTTGCCCGCGGCAAGAATGATGGCGGCAAAATCAGTCATGCACACTCCCTTGGGCTCCGGTGTACTCCGGCTCGCCTTTGGCAGCAAATGCTTGCGGTTTGAAGAACCTTGCGCCACCGCCTTGCCTCATGACGAATTTTCCTTTTGATGGGGTGGGTTTTGACCTTGATGGGACCCTGCTCGACACATTTCGTGACTTAGGCGAGGCGGTCAATCATGCGCTTGCGCTCGGCGGTTTTGATCCAGTCCCGGTGGACAGTTCCAAGGATCTGATCGGGGGCGGCGCAAAGCTAATGCTCGCCCGCGCGGTTGAGGCACAAGGTGGCCTTGCACAAGACGAATTCCACGCGCTCTACAAGAAGATGCTCGCCTTCTACGCCGAGAACAACGCGGTCCATTCCGCCCCCTACCCCCATGCGCGCGAAGTCGTCGCTGAGCTCAAAGGTCGCGGAGTAAAAGTCGCGGTCGTGACCAACAAGTTTGAGGAATTTGCCCGCTCAATCCTCACCCAGGTTGAATTCATCGCGCCGTTCGAAACGGTCATTGGCGGCAACACATTGGGCAAGGGTCGGGATGGGAAGTACATCTCCAAACCGCATCCCGAGCCAGTACTCGAAGCGCAGCAGCGCTGCGGTGGTGGGCGCTTCGCTTTCATAGGCGACTCAACCTATGATGTGAACGCGGCACGCGCAGCGGGCGTGCCGGTGATCGGCGCTGCTTATGGCTATTGCGATAAGCCACCGCATGAACTGGGCGCTGATGCGGTGATTGATTCGCTCGCGGGCCTCATTCCCGCCTTGGAACGGTTGTAAGCAGCTCCCTGCCCCAACCGCCTGCCCTTACGGCATAGCGCTCCGGTGCATCCCCCTGTTGCAATGCAGCACGCAAAGTGCCACGCAGCGCCCACAAAAGTTTACGCTCCCGTCAAGTCGGGGGCCAAAGCCATAAGAATAATTCGGACGGAAGGATCAAAAACCATGAGCATCGACTTTAAGGACAAAGTAGCCATTGTAACCGGCGCAGGCGGCGGATTGGGCCGCGAATATGCGCTCGAACTCGCACGCCGCGGCGCGAAGGTCGTGGTCAACGATCTGGGCGGCGCCCGCGATGGCACGGGCCATTCGGACATGGCCTTGAAAGTTGTCGAGGAAATCGAAGCCATGGGCGGCGAAGCCATGTCTAATGGCGGATCGGTTACCGAATATGAGCAGATGGAAAAGATGGTTGCCGACGCCAAGCAGAAATGGGGCGGCGTCCACATCCTGATCAACAATGCCGGCGTGCTGCGCGACAAGACCTTCCACAAAATGACCCCGGACGATTTTGAGTTCGTTCTCAAGGTTCACCTCACCGGATCGGCCTTTGTCACCAAGGCGTGCTGGGAAACCTTCCGTGAGCAGGCCTATGGTCGCGTGCTGATGACCGCATCCTCGACAGGCCTGTTCGGCAACTTTGGCCAGGCCAATTACGGCGCTGCGAAGCTCGGCCTGGCGGGCCTGACCAAGACGCTCCAGCTCGAAGGCGCAAAGTACAACATCCGCGTCAACTCGCTATCACCGGTGGCTGGTACGCGCATGACCGAAGACCTCTTCCCCGAAGAAGCGTTCAAGCTCTTCGATCCGGTGAACGTGGTCCCGGCCGCGCTTTACCTCGTCAGCGAAGACTCGCCGACCAACGCTATCGTCGGTGCAGGCGCAGGCGGCTTCCACTCTTCATGGGTTGTCATGAACGACGCTGTGTGGCTGCCCGATGGCGAGCGCACGGTCGAAGGATTTGCCGATCGCTGGGACGACATCAATTCTTTCAGCAACCTCGTTGCCCCGCAATCGGGTTCAGAGCAATCGGGCAACATCCTCAAAGCGATGCAAAAAGTGACTGGTGCAGGTCCAGATAGCGCGCGCGGATAATTCATCGCGATAGCGCTTTAGACGGCCCTCGTGCTTCGCGGCACGGGGGCTGTTCTGCGCGAAGACGGGGTGTATTGACATAATAACACACCCTGCCTAGCTTTCCCGCCAACAGGGAGAGCTAGGCCATGTACTCCGAAGAAGACATCAACTCCGCCGTCGCCGCCGGTGCCTTGAGCGCTGAGGCTGCCGAGAGTTTCCGCGCGCATATGAGCGCGCGCCGTAAGCTCCCGCGCCAGTCGGAGGAAAACTTCCGCCTGATCAACAGCTTCAACGACATTTTCGTCGCCATCGGGATCGTGATCCTCTTGGTCGCGATGGGAGCGATTGGGCAGGCGATGGTTGGTCTGATCCCTGCGGAGGCCTATCAAAGCTTCTCCCCGCGAGAACGCTTTTTCATCGAGACTAGCGAATGGGGAAGAGCACAGAGAATCCAAGAGGCGATTCAGGTCTGCCTTGCGGGCCTGTTTGTCGCCGCCACCGCCTGGCCACTGGCAGAGTTTTTCACGCGCAAACGCAGCATGGCGTTGCCCTCGATCTTGCTGCTGCTCGCCTTCGTAGGCGGCACCTTTGCTGTGCTGTTTTCCATAGGAGCGGCGCTTGGCATGAGTGACGAGGAGCCGATCGGCGCTGCATTGACTCTGGCCGCAGGCTTTGTCGCATGCGGCGCTGCCTACCTTCACTGGCGGCGATTCCAGGTGCCGATTACGGTCGCCGCAGGCGTCGGGGTGCTCGTGATAGCCTTGCTGATTGCACTCATCGGCATCGCGCATTTGCGCCCTGATGGCTCCTTATTCCTCGTCTCAATCCTCGCCGCTGGACTGGCGATCTTTGCGTTTGCCATGCGCTGGGACATTTCCGACCGGGAGCGGATCACGCGGCGCTCAGACGTCGCTTTCTGGCTGCACCTGCTCGCGGCACCGATGATCGCGCACTCGATCTTCGCGCTGCTGGGAGTGACCGATGGCGGGTATCTCGGGATGGGTGCCGCCTTGGTCGTCGTCGCGGTCTATGTCGCCTTCGGCCTCGTTGCGCTCGCGGTTGACCGTCGCGCTTTGCTGGTCTCAGCCCTCGCCTATGTGCTCTACGCCATCACGTCGCTGTTCGAGGAGTTCGGAGCGGTGGAGCTGAACTTTGCGCTGACGGCTCTGGTGATTGGTTCGGCGCTTTTGAGCCTCTCAGCCTTCTGGCAGCCAATCCGTCGCAGTGTTGTGGGAGTACTGCCCGCAAACTTGCAGGCGAAGCTGCCGGCGACTGAGGACGCCGCAACGCCTGCCGCCGCGATCAGAGCTTAATCGTCCACTGCTTTGACCAAGCGTCGCTCCATCGGGGCGAGGACATTGGCGAGCTCTGACCCGCGCTTGAGGACCTGGCCGTGCTCGCCAAACAGCGTGTACATGCCCTGCTTGTTTCGCAGCGAAGGGCGCTTTTCTATCCGGGCCTGCGGCCGCTCAGCAGTGCGGCGAAAGGCGGCAAAGGTCGCAGCGTTTTTATCGAAGTCCATCGCATAATCGCGCCACTCACCGGCTGCGACCATACGGCCATAGAGGTCAAGGATGCGTTGCAACTCTTCGCGGTCAAAGCCAATCTGACCTTGCGCTTTACCTGGGAAACTGACGACTTGACCGGTCGAACCGGAGCTCATCCCTGCGCTCATCGATCAGCGGCTTCCGCTTTTCTTGCCCAGGTCGAAGGAGGTCTGGGTAGGTGCACTTGCAGATTGTTGCTGGTTCGCTTTCAGCTCGGCAAGCTCCGCCTTCATCGCAGCAAGCTCATTTTCGAGCTTCTCGATGCAATCGACGCGGTTGCCATCCTCGTCCTCGCATTCCATCGCGAGCGGCGTGCCATAAGGGATGAACTCTTTCACCCACTCCTCTGCCGGGACGAGCGTAGAGCGCGCTTTGACAGCGACCATCGTCGCACCCGCAGGCACTTCTTCCATCACGACCGCATTGGCACCGATCCGCGCGCGCTCTCCAATAGTGATTGGGCCGATGACCTGCGCGCCTGAGCCAATGATGACATTATCCTCAATCGTCGGGTGACGCTTGCCGCCCTTGCCATTGGTGGGGTTTGTGCCGCCCAAAGTGACGCACTGGTAAATCGTGACATTGTCGCCGATCTCCGCGGTTTCTCCGATCACGGTGAAGCCATGATCGAGGAAGAAATTCTTCCCGATTCTGGCGCCTGGATGGATATCAATCGCGGTCAGAAAACGGCTGGTGTGATTGACCATGCGGGCGAGGAAATACAGCTTTGCTTCGAACAGCCAATGGGCAACGCGGTGAAAACCAAGCGCCCAAACTCCAGGGTACAGCATGATCTCCCAGCGGGACCGCGGCGCGGGATCGCGACTGCGAACCGAGTCCAAATAGGCCTTAAGACGGTCAAACATCGCTGTTTTCTCCCACCAATCCCGCGCAAATGCAATTCTTCGTCACAACAGCTTTTGTTGATCCGGGCCATGCAAAGCTTCTAGCGCGGCTCTCCACACAGACATGGTGGCAGGGTGCGCGCGTTCAAGGCTGATGCGATCAATCGCCGCAACCAGAGCCTCAATGTCAGCAAAGCTGCGCCGGGTTCTCGGGACGAGATAATCTGCGGCGCCCTCGCTCAAAGTGAGTCTGCGCGCCTCTGCATGAGCCTCGATCAAACCTGCCGCCATCTGATCGTCGGGTTCGTCGAGAGCCAATTGCAAAGACCCACCGAGCCGGGACCTAAGGTCAGGAAGTGTGATCTCCCAAGGCGTTGTATCGGCGATCAGCAAGAGCGGCTGCCCGGCGCGCGATCCGCCTTCCTGAACCGCGTTCCAACGGTGGAATATGTCGGCCTCGTCGTGCCTGTCCGCGCCGTCGATCACTTCGATGCCTTTGCTTTGGGTCCAGCGACCGAGCAAGCTTTTGCCAGACCGCGGAGGACCGGTGAGCACTGCGGTGTGAAACGGCCAATTGTCGGGACTTTGGAGCGCTTCGATGACCGAGCTGTTGGCGTTGCCGATGACAATGCGCTGCGCGGCACCTGCTCCCTCTGCGACCAGCGGAAGCGCGATCTGCGATGGTTTTTGGAGTTTGCGCGAAGTTGCCATGGTCGCCATCACATTGCCAATTCAGCGGCTGATGGCGAGCGTGTTGTTGCCCTCGCGCACATTGAAGCCGCGTGAGCGAAGAGCCGCCGCCAGCGTGGACAAATCGCCATCATAGGTAACGCTCATGACCGAAGTGCCGCCCATCGCGGTGCTGGTCACCGCCACACCGCGCACGCCAGAAATCTGCCGCATGGCCGTCAGCGACGCATCGAAGCTGGTTGGGTCAGGCGTTGCAAACTGGACTGCGATAGCGCTGCGCTGGGGTGCTTCGACCACTGGCTGAGCTGGCAGTTCGGGCCCGACCGCCGGTTCGCTGCCCGCAGCCGCTGCCTCCGCCGCAGCGCGTTCACGATTGCGGATCGCTTGCCCAATATCAATCAGGCGCTGCAAGGCTGGATCAACGCGGCCCGTACCGCCATCGGCGCTCAAGGTGGGGTCGGGCGTGAGCATGCCATCGATCAACGCCTCTTCGTAAATCCCATCCATCTGCTCGACCGCCGCGCTGAGCATCTCCGGCAAGTCATCGGGGCCGCTCGCTTCAAGCTCGAAACTGCCAAGAAGAGTGCTGTCCGGGCCAAAACGTGCGGTGAAGGTGCCGCTGATTGGACCACCAGGAAATTGATGCTCGAGCCGCGCGATCGGCACCAGCGCGTCAGCGGCGGCAAACTGGTCAAGAGTCGTGCGCCACCAGGCGCGGCTACGGCGACCGGACTGGCCGTAATTGAGCAGCAGTGAATCGCCACCCGCTCCGCTTGGGCGAACATAGTCGATCCGGCTGGTGCCGGGATTGAACTCTGCCCAGGCGCGTTGCCATGGATTGCGCGTCTCAAAGGTCGTGTATGTGCCCGCGCTGACCGTCACGGGGATGACGAGCATCGGCGCAGAGGACCGCTCGCGGCTCACTCCGCCGAGATATCGCCCAGCGCGTTGGCGATCAAAGGTCACGCCGAGCGTCGCGACATAGCGCTTTGGCCCGATCCGCTCGCGCTGGATCACGATCGCAGAAACCATGCCGGAAAGCTGGTTATCGTTGATTGCTGGACCGCCTACACGCCGCCACGCTTCGCGTTGCGCACGGCGCCAAGCCCGGTCGCGCGCGATCAAACCGGTTTCGGCGCGAATATCCACTTCGATCCCGCGCACTTCGATATCCGCGCTCGAGGCGGTTGGCGCAATTCCGCGATTTCCCGAAACCTGCGCCATGAGAAGCGCGAATCCCCCTCCCAGCAGCGCAAGCGCGATCGCGCTCGCTAGCACCCAGCGGAGACTGAAAAGGGCCTTCCAATTCGGGCCAGAGAGATGGGGCGTACTCACCATCGGGGAAATCTGACCCGTCTTTGCCCAATGCGACGTGGAATTCCAAGCCTGAAAGGCTAAAGCGAAGGCCATGACAGGTAAGAATTCCCCATACACCTATGCCGATGCCGGTGTTTCGATTGATGCGGGCAATGCTCTGGTCAAGGCCATCGCACCACTCGCCAAAGCCACCGCACGGCCCGGAGCAACCAGTGAGCTGGGCGGGTTTGGCGGGTTCTTTGACCCTAAGGCAGCAGGATATGAAGATCCGCTGCTGGTTGCCGCGAATGATGGCGTGGGCACCAAGCTAAAGCTCGCCATCGATTTTGACCGCCATGACAGCGTCGGGATCGACCTCGTCGCGATGTGTGTCAACGATCTGATCGTGCAAGGGGCAGAGCCGCTCTTCTTCCTCGACTATTTTGCCACCGGAAAGCTCGAAAACGGCGTCGCCGAACGCGTAGTGGCGGGCATTGCGGAAGGCTGCAAGCAGGCTGGATGTGCGCTGATCGGGGGAGAGACCGCTGAGATGCCGGGCATGTATGCAGACGGCGATTATGACTTGGCTGGCTTTTGCGTTGGCGCGGTTGAGCGCGGTGAGCAGCTAACGGGAGAAAAAGTGGCGGCAGGAGACGTGCTGTTGGGCCTTGCAAGCTCAGGCGTGCACTCGAACGGTTATTCGCTGGTTCGCAGATTGGCCGCAGATAAGGGTTGGAAGCTCGACCGTCCGGCTTTGTTCGACGCGGATCGCTTGCTGATCGATGCGCTGATTGAGCCCACCCGGATCTATGTCGCGAGCCTTTTGCCGCTGGTGCGTGACGGACTTGTCAACGCGCTCGCGCATATCACTGGCGGAGGCTTGCTGGAAAACATCCCGCGTATTTTGCCCGAGCACAGCCATGCCAAGGTCGATGCCAATCTTTGGGAGCAGCCACGTTTAATGGCTTTCCTGCAAGCGCAAGGCGCGATCGAGCCTGAGGAAATGGCGCGCACCTTCAATTGCGGCGTTGGAATGGTGCTCGCGGTTTCGCCCGCGAATGTCGATGCCGTTACCGCGCGACTTGAAGAAGCGGGCGAGACTGTGATCAAGGTCGGCGAAATCGGCACAGGAGAGCGCGGCTGCACCGTGAGCGGATCGCAAGGCACCTGGAGTGCTGTGTCTGACTGGGAGGCGGTTCACATTGGCTAAGGCCGCTCACCCCAGAGCCAAAATCGCCGTCTTCATCTCGGGCACTGGCTCGAACATGGCGGCTTTGCTCTATGCGAGCCGACTTGAAAATTGCCCTTATGAGATCACGCTGGTTGCCAGCAACAAGGCCGATGCGCCCGGATTGAAGCTCGCCGAGCTTGAGGGGATCGCGACCTTCACCCACTCGCACAAAGGCCATAGCCGCGAGGATCATGATGCAGCGATGGAAGCAGCAGTGGTCGAGGCCGGGGCACAGACCATTGTGCTCGCAGGCTATATGCGGATCTTGTCGCAGCAATTTGTCGAGCGCTGGGCGGGACGGATCCTCAACATCCACCCTTCACTGCTGCCCAAATATAAGGGCCTCAACACCTTTACCCGAGCGATGGAAGCGGGAGACAGCCATGCAGGCTCCAGCGTCCATATCGTCACACCGGAATTGGACGCAGGCGATGTCCTTGCGCAGGTCCGCGTTGCGATTGCCAAGGATGACACGCCTGAGACCCTCGCCGAACGGGTCAAAGCCGCCGAACATCAACTCTATCCGCGCGCGGTATGGGAATATGTTGCGAGAGGCAGCGATCCCGATTTTCTCTATGCGAAGGTGTGTGATCTGGCGCTTGCTCTGCCCGAAACCCATGCACGCGACAGCCATGGCTCGCCCGGATTTCGCGTTGGGACCGAGAAATCGGGCAAGTTCTTCGCCCATTTCTCGCGGCAACATCACGGCTCGGAACATATCGCAGTATTGGTGAAGACCAGCAGCATGGATGAGCTGATGACCTTGGTCGAAGAGCAGCCCGAAACCTATTTCAAGCCCGCTTATTATGGCGCGAGCGGATGGGTGGGCCTGATCCTCAACCGCTCGGGCGTGGATTGGGATCACGTGGGCGATTGGCTGCAAAGATCCTGGCGCAGCGTCGCGCCCGCTCGGCTCACCAGGCTGCTCGACGCGGCGGACCAGTTTTGATGGCAGATTTCTAGTGGCACGTTCTTGATGGCTCAAAGGCGTCCCCCACCAGTGCGTGAGCACCCATTGGCGCGCGCGCGCTTGGCCGATTGGACAAGCGATTTCCTCGGCAAAGCCTGGGACAAGGGCTGGCTCAGCGTGCCCAATCTTGGGGCAGAGGAATTGTGGGCTGAGGCAGCCAAATCCTTTGGCGGCGATGCTAAAGACGCTGAATACGGCGGGCGCAGCGACGAGGACATCGCCGACTTCCGCGAGAGGTTCAAACGGCTTTGCAGCGCTGTGCGCGAAGAGGCCGATCTCAACGCGCTGGGTCAGGCGATGGCGTGGGGGCAGCTGACCCGCGCGGTTCGCAACCGGTTGGCGCTGGGCAAGCTATGGCTTGAGAAGCCCGAACTGCTCGAAACTCAGCTGGCTACGCCGATCATTGTCATCGGCCATATGCGCTCTGGCACGACCCGCATACACAAGCTTCTCGCCGCTGATCCAGCCCATTCACACACGCGCTATCAGGATGCCTACCATCCGGTGCCAGCGCCGCGAGGGATGAACCGGATGAAAGCGACCTTTGAGCTGGCGATGCTGGGCGCGCTCAATCCGTGGATGCAATCAATTCACCCAATGGCAGCGGGCGAAGTCGAGGAAGAGCTCGCCTGGATTTCGGCGGCACTGCACCATTCAATCTACGAATCACAGTGGCATATTCCAAGCTATTCGGCGTGGAGCGAGGGACGCGATGCGCGGCCTATCTACCGCGAATTTGGCCGCATCCTGCGCACTGATGCTGCCCATCGGGGAAACGCAGAGCGCCCGCGCGTGATGAAGGTCCCCGCTTTTGCGGAAAATCTGGACGCATTACTCTCCGAGTTTCCCGATGCGCGGCTGGTTGTGGCCGAGCGGGAGCGCGGCGCAGTGCTCCGGAGCGCGATTTCGCTTTGTGCCAATCAAATGGCGGTGCAATCGGACAGTTGCGCAATGGCGCAGATCGAGGCGCTGTGGCAGCACAAGATCGATATGCGTGACCAAAGGATGGCTCACGCGCTTGGGGACTGGAAGGGCCCAATCGCGCGGCTCCACTTCGATGCGCTCAGTGCAGATTGGGAGGCCGAAATCTGCCGCTGCTACAATGAGCTGGATCTTCCGCTATCCGCCGAGGCGCTGGCTGAAATGCGCGAGGTCATGTCACGCAGCGCCAAGGGGCATCACCATGCGCATTCAGCCCAGCTCAAAAGCTTCGAGCGTGACGCCTAAGGAAAAAGGGCCGCTCCATCGAGCAGCCCTTTTCCAAAAACCTGCACGGTAAGTGCACCTGCGGGGCAGGTGCCTAGCCGACGATTTCGTCATCATTGAAGAAGAACGCGATTTCGATGGCGGCGTTTTCGTCGCTGTCCGAACCGTGGACCGAGTTCTCACCGATTGAGAGCGCGAATTCCTTGCGGATCGTGCCTTCATCAGCGTCGGCCGGGTTGGTCGCGCCCATCACATCGCGGTTGCGCTTCACAGCGTCTTCACCTTCGAGCACTTGTACGACCACTGGTTCGCTCATCATGAAGTCGACCAGTTCGCCAAAGAATGGACGCTCAGCGTGGACTGCGTAAAAGCCCTCGGCTTGCTCACGGCTCATGTGGATGCGCTTGGAAGCAACGACACGCAGGCCGGCTTCTTCCAACTTTGCAGTGACAGCACCGGTAAGGTTACGCTTGGTCGCGTCGGGCTTGATGATCGAGAAAGTGCGGGTGACCGCCATGTCGAAATTCCTTGATTGCATGCGCGCGCCAATCGACGCGCCGGGGAGAATTGCGCGCGCCTCTAGCTGTCGCAGGCGACAAGTTCAAGCTCTAGCTATGCCGGAGCTTAGCCGGGGTCTTCGCCAATCGTGAGTTGACCAGTGGTACCATTCGCGCCTCGATAGGCGGTGACCGAGAAAGTCAGCCCTGTCGCTTCGTTCTCTCCGCCGATCATCCCGCCATCGTTGATCTTCGTCTCGATCTGGATCGTGACGCCCGCCGCTTCGGCTTGCGCGCGGTAGAAATCGAAGATCTCATCGGGGCTTTGATCGGTTTCAAAGGTGACGATGGCCCCCTTGGTCCCGCCCTGATCGACGATGGTGTTGCTGGTCACGTTTGCTCCGCCAATCAGGCCAAAGCCGGCGGGCAGATCGATCGGCACATCGGCTCCCGAACGCATCGAAACCGTCCCGTCCGATGTGTTGACCGTCATGCTGGTCTCGCCGCTGTCATTGTCGATTGTATATTCAGCGGTTTCACCATCCTCGGTGGTGAACTCACGTGAATTTTCAGACCCGCAAGCAGCGAGTGTGAGTGCGGCGGCGGAAATCGTGGCTGTGGCAAGAAATCTCATCTGCATCCCTCCCCTTGATCTTTCCGATCATCGCGCAAGGGAGAGGCAAGGGCAAGATCTTAGACCCAGCCTTAAGCGACCTTCACCCATTTGCCGCCCTCTTGACGGAAGAAAGCGCGTTCCAAAGCCTCGTGCCCATCAAGGCTGCGCCAAGTGCCGCGCGCCGCTTCGAGCGTGCTGTCGTCGAACAATAGGAAAGCGCGGGCAAAGCCATCTGGCGAGCGAAATTGACCGTCGGCGAGAATAACGTGGCTCGCCGTGTTAGCGGGTTCGGTGCTGGCTGAGAGCAGGATCGGTTGACGGTCGGCGCCCGCATTGTCCGCATGACCATTGGCGAGGAAGCTATCAGGGCTCGCTTTCCAAAGCTCTTTGGAGATCGCCTCGCGCTGACTGGCATCCTGGCTGACAACCAGTAGGCGTTCGCCCTCTCCCATCACCTTTTGCGCGATGAGCGAGACGACCTTTTCGACCGGATCACGCGAGATTTGCCAAAAGTCGATCTTCATTATTGTCCTGACGCCAGAGCCACCCGCGCCCTCCACCCTTCGACCCGGAGCCTACGGGAGCAAAACCCGAGTGAAAAGGTGGCGGGCGCGGGTGGCGCGGTCAAGCCTAACGAGACCGCTTACACCGCTCGGAGCAATATTTGACATTGTCCCAATCGCGCGCCCACTTCTTGCGCCATGTGAACGGCAAACCGCAGGTTGCGCAAATCTTGGTCGGCAAATCAGACTTCTTGCGCATTTTAGGCATTATTCAGGTCTCACGCGACCTGAAGGTCGCATCACTGCGGGCGGGCGGTCGCCCTTTGGGCCATGCGGGCCGTTTGGTGACATATCGGCCAGCAAGTTACCCCTCGAAATTGTCCGCCACGAGCCGATCAATCAAGCGCGCGCCATAGCCGGTGGCGCCTTTGTCATGCGCATGGCCGGGCTTTTCGGACCAGACCATCCCAGCGATGTCGCAATGCGCCCATGGGGTGCCATTCTGGATGAAGCGATGAAGGAACTGGGCGGCGGTGATCGATCCGCCCCAGCGTCCGCCGATATTCTTCATGTCGGCAATGGGGCTATCGATCAGCTTGTCATAAGCAGGACCAATCGGCATTCGCCAAAGCTTGTCATCGGTCGCCTTCCCAGCCGCGAGCAGCTGGTCAGCGAGCTCGTCATCATTGGCGAAGACACCGCCATGCTCATTTCCGAGTGCGACGATCATCGCGCCGGTCAGCGTTGCAAAGTCGATCACGCGAGCCGGTGAATATTGTTCCTGCGCCCAATGCAGCGCGTCACACAGCACCAAGCGACCTTCCGCGTCGGTGTTGAGAACTTCAACCGTCTGGCCGCTCATTGTGGTGAGCACGTCGCCGGGGCGGATCGCATTGCCATCAGGCATGTTCTCAACCAGCCCCATAACGCCGATCACATTGGCCTTGGCTTTGCGCGAGACGAGCGCGAGCATACCGCCTGCAACTGCACCCGCGCCGCCCATGTCCCACTTCATGTCTTCCATGCCCGGAGCCGGCTTGATCGAGATACCGCCAGTGTCAAAGGTCACGCCCTTGCCGACGAGCACCGTGGGAGCTTCGCCTTCAACGCCGCCATTCCAACGAATCGCAAGCAGGCGCGATTCGCGCGCTGAACCTTGGCCCACACCCAAGAGGGCGCCCATGCCCAGTGCAGTCATTTCGGCTTCGTTGAGGACGGTGATCTCTGCACCCGTCCCAGCAAATGCCTCTTCACACAAAGCGACGAAGCTCTCGGGATAGACGATGTTGGCTGGCTCGGTGACGAGCTTCTTAGTGAACTCGACGCCCTTGGCGATTGCAGCTTCGCGCTCCCAGGCCGCCTCGGTGCCGTCGGGTGCGCCAATGACGTGGACCTTTGCGAGGCTCACCTTTTTGTCGTCGGCAAGCTTGGTGCGGTATTGATCATGCGCCCAACTCCGCAGCTTCACACCGGTCAGCACTGCCGCTGCATCATCGGCAGATAATTCCGCCTTGCCAAGGTCGAGGACCATGTCGGTTTCGCCGGAGCGCAGGAACTTCGCCACCAAGCCAGAGCCTGCCTTTTCAAGGTTCAAGGCGCGGGTGTCAGCGCTCTTCTCGCCGGCTCCAACGACCGCGATGCGGGAAAGTTCGCCATCCGCGCTCACAAATCCGTCGAAAACCTGCCCCGGATTGCCTTTAAATCGCGCTGCAACCGCCCCTTCGCTCAGCGCGGGTTCAAGATCGGCAAGGTTATCGCCTTTATTGACCACGCGAGCGGTCAACCGAACATTGGTGGGCGAGGATTGGGTGAAGAGGATTTGCATACAAGCTCCGAAAGTCTGCCGCGATGTCGCGGGTCAAAAACGCAGTCACCCAGCCTAATGGTTGACCACCCGGGAATGGCGATTGCGATTAAGCGCCAGCGGTGCAATAGGCAAGCTATCTCGCTGGGTTCGTCGGAGGGTTTCATGGTCAGCGCGCAATGTCGCGACCATCACAGATTTCTTAGAGCATCGCGCCCGCTTGCCCTCGCAAGCGCGGCGTTGGCTGTATGCGCGCTGTCCGCCCCACTCGCCGCCCAAGAGGAAGCCTCAGAGCAGATTCCCGAGCAAAACCAAGAGCAGTCCGGCGCTGACCGCGTCATTGCGATCGAAGACTCCCCCGCCCCGGCCGAAGCGACAACAGGCGACGAATTTGCCTTTGAAGCCGACGAGGTGACCTTTGACAGCGTCAACGAACGCTTCATCGCCAACGGCAATGTTATCCTGCGCTCTGACCGTGCCTCGGTCCGCGCGAACACCGTTGTGTGGGATCGCAATAATGGCTCGATCGTCGCGACCGGCCGCGTTCGCTTTGTCGACACCAATGGCAATCAGATCTTCACTGAGAGTATCACCCTCAATGACGCTTTCGAAGCGGGCGACATGGATGAACTGTTGCTGGCTCTACGCGCCGGAGGACGGCTCGCAGCGAGCAGCGCGCAGCGTAGCGAAGATGGCTCTGTCGAACTGGAGAACGCAGCTTACACCGCCTGCGCTGTCGTCAATGGCGAAGGCTGCGACAAGGAACCCTCGTGGCGCATCACCGCCGACCGCGTCACCTATACGCCTGGCGACAACCGCGTACGCTTCCAAGGTGCGGTGCTCGAATTGTTCGGCGCGCGTATCCTGCCGCTCCCCGGTCTCGCAATCCGCACCGATGGGCGCGCAGAGAGCGGGTTCCTCGTCCCCAATATCCGCATCGACCAAGTCAACGGTCTGGAGCTGCAGGGCGAATATTACATCCGCATTGCCGACAATAAGGATCTGACCCTGGGCACGCGGGTCTATTCCAATGTAGCTCCAATGGCCTCTGCGCAGTGGCGCCATCTGACCGGCAAAGGCGCTTATCAGATCACAGGCTATGCAACCTCGAGCCAGCGCGTCGCCAATTTCGGAGCGACACCAACCGAGCGCAGCGACCCGCGTGGCTATCTGTTTGCCAATGGGCGTTTCCAGCTCGACGAAGCATGGAGCGTCACTGGGTCGGTCAGGCTCGCCAGCGACCGGACATTCCTTCGCCGCTATGATTTGAGCCGAGATGACCGTTTGCGCTCGACCTTCAATCTCGAGCGGATTGACGATCAGTCCTATCTCAGCCTGGCTGGGTGGGCGACGCAGACCCTCAGGATCAATGCCGAACAAGGGCAAATCCCGCTTGCCCTGCCCGCCTTCGACTATCGCTACAATCTCACCGATCCGATTGCAGGCGGCAAAGTGCAACTCCAGGCCAACACGCTGGCATTGGTGCGCGATGAGGGGCAGGATACGCAGCGCGCCTTTGCTGGAGCACGGTGGGATATGCGCCGGTTAACTGGCCTGGGTCAGATGGTGACCCTCACCGGTCTGGTGCGAGGCGACGTATACAACACCAATGACACGCTCTCGACGCTCACGGCTGTCTATCGCGGCAATGAAGGCTGGACCGCGCGCGGCGTGGCGACTGCGGCGGTGGATGTCGAATGGCCTTTCGTCGGCGAGGCATTTGGTGGGACCCAAGTTCTGAAACCGCGCGTTCAGGTTGTTGCAAGCCCTTCGATCCGCAACCTGGCCGTCCCCAACGAAGACGCGCGTGCGATTGATCTGGAGGATTCGAACCTCTTCGCGCTCAATCGTTTTTCCGGATATGACCGGGTTGAGGATGGCACTCGGGTGACTTGGGGGGTCGATTGGTCGCTCGAGATCCCAGGCTGGCGTCTCGAAACCACCATCGGCCAATCCTATCGCTTTACCAACGAGCGGGAGATTTTCCCCGATGGCACAGGCCTGTCAGAACGCGTGTCTGACTTCGTTGGTCGGACCGAGATCCGCTATAAGAACTTCGTTGCCTTCACTCACCGCTTCCGCATCGACAAAGACAGTCTTGCGGTGCGCCGTAACGAGATTGACGCCACAATCGGATCGCAGCGAAACTATGTCGAGCTCGGCTATCTGCGCCTTAACCGCGATATCCAGACTGTAGAGGATCTTCTCGATCGGGAGGAGATCCGGGCGGCGGGGCGCTTTACAATCGGGCGGCATTGGTCGGTATTCGGCTCGGGCGTTTTCAACCTCACGGACGCGGATGAAGACCCGGTCTTCAACCCCGATGGCTTTGAACCGATCCGCACCAGGCTTGGCGTGGCCTATAGCGATGATTGTATCGAATTTGGTGCGACATGGCGACGGGATTTCATCACCGCAGGCGACGCAGAACGTGGAGACTCGTTCCAAGTCTTTTTCGCGATCCGCAATCTTGGCTTCCGCTAGCGCAGTTTTTTCCAAGCATGATCGACTATCCGGTGGATAGCTTCGCGTTGGCAGACGGCCCAAAAGGGGTTAAAGCGCGGCTCATAAACACTCAGCCTGTGTTCAGCCGATGGGCGGCAAGCGAACAGGCTGCATGCTTAATGCCTTCCCCGCTGGAAGAGCGTTTGGCAGACGGACAGAGCGTTGCTGCGCTCTTTGGAACGGCAAGAATATCGGGATCACGGACGAAACTTTGATGATACATTCAACTCTTCGCAACCATATGACCAAAATGCGTGCGGCGGTTCTGCTTGGATCGGCGGCACTGTTAGCTGTGCCTGGGAGCGCGCAGATGGGGCCACCAACTCCTGCGCAAGCGACATCCGACAATCCGTTCGGGATCCCAGAGAATTTCACGATCTATGGCACCGAAAACCCGAATGAGCGGTCCGCAACCGCGGTGGTAAATGGCTATGTCATCACTGGCACCGACATCGACCAGCGCGTTGCGCTCGTCACCAATGCATCCGAAACCGAAGTGTCAGCCGAAGAACTCCAGCGCCTGCGCGGACAAGTGCTGCGCAATCTGATTGATGAGACCCTCAAGATTCAGGCCGCATCCTCCCAGGAGATGCCGGTCGCGCGAAGGGAAGTCGAACAGACTTACCAAGAGCTTGCGGTACAGAACTTTGGCCAAAATCCTGGCCAGATGGATGAGTATCTCGTTTCCATCGGCTCCTCTCCCAACGCACTCAAACGCCAGATCGAAGGCGAGATTGCTTGGGAAAGGCTGGTTCGTGAAAACGTAGCCCGATACATCAATGTTTCAGCTGATGAAGTGAACGGTGTGCTCGAACGGCTGGAAGAAGCACGCGGTACCGAAGAATATCGCCTCGGCGAGATTTACATGAACGCGACCGACGAGAACCGCGATGCGGTGCTCCAAAATATGCAGCGGATCAAGGAGCAGTTGGAACAAGGCGGCAGCTTCGTTGCCTATGCGCGGCAATTCTCCGAAGCGACAACAGCAATCCGGGGCGGCGATACGGATTTCCTTCGGCTCGCGACCTTGCCTGCCCAGTTGGCGCAAACGGTTCAACAAATGCAGCCTGGTCAATTGGCTGGTCCAATTGCAATTCCGGGGGGCTACTCGATCGTCTACCTGATCGACCGACGGCAGGTTTTGATGGCCGACCCGCGCGACTCTATTCTTAGCCTGAAGCAGATTTCGATCGCGTTTGAACCCGGTATCACCGAAGCCGATGCTGCAGCTAAACTCGACGAGTTTGGCGTTTTTATCCAGAGCCTGCGCAGTTGTGGCGAGGCCGAGACAGCACGTTCGATCATCGGCGCAACTGTTGTTTCTAACGATGAGATCCAAGCTCGTCAGTTGCCTGAGCAGCTGCAGAATATCTTGCTCAGCTTACAAGTTGGTCAAACCACTCCGCCCTTTGGCAGCATCGAGGAAGGTGTCCGTGTCTTGATGCTTTGCGGGCGAGATGAACCGCAAGAGCAAGGTGCTCCGACCTTCGATTCGGTCATGAGCAACATCGAAAACGAGCGGATCAACAAGCGCGCTCAGCGTTATCTGCGCGATCTGCGCAATGACGCCTACATCCTCTACAACTAAGGCACTGCTTCCTTGAGTGAAACTGCCGACCTGACCCGGCTGCCACTGGCAGTGTCGCTGGGCGATCCGGCAGGCATTGGGCCGGAGATAATCTGTGCAAGCTACCAGCGCCTCAAGACGAGCAACACTCCCTTCTACGTCGTGGGCGGAGCCGACGTGCTTCGCGCAGCGAGCGAGGTCTGCGGAGGCGCTTGCAGCATAATTCCGATCGATCAGGCCGAAGAAGCGGCTTCGGCTTATGCTGATGGCTTGCCGGTCATTGCCGGAGCGGATGCGACCTACATGCCCGGCTCACCCGGAGACGAGGGCGCTGCGCTTGCGCTTTACTCGCTTTCCGAAGCCACGCGAGCGGTGCTACTTGGCCAAGCAAGCGCGCTCGTAACGGCTCCTGTCAGCAAGGCGCAATTGGGCAAGGTAGGCTTTGAATATCCGGGCCAGACCGAATTCCTTGCCCAAGTCAGCGGGATGGCGCCAGAGGATGCGGTGATGATGCTGGCAGGACCAAGCCTGCGCACCGTGCCGCTTACCGTCCATGTCGCGCTCGCCGATGTGCCAAAACTGATCTCGAGCGAATTGATCACCCACAAGGCGCGGATCATCGCGCAGGGGCTCACACGCGATTTCGGGATTGCCGAACCGCGCCTCGCCATTGCGGGGCTCAACCCCCATGCAGGCGAAGGCGGCCAATTTGGCGATGAAGAAGCACGCGCTATCGAGCCGGCCATCGCGGCTCTCAAGGAAGACGGCCTAGATGTCGTTGGTCCGGTTCCAGGCGATGCCCTGTTCACTCCCATCATGCGCCGCAATTATAATGCGGCGCTGTGCATGTATCACGATCAAGCGCTTATCCCTCTGAAAGCGCTTGAGTTTGATCAGGGCGTCAATGTCACTATGGGCCTGCCTATCGTGCGCACTTCGCCCGACCACGGCACCGCTTTCGACATTGCCGGCACCGGCAAAGCCAACCCGAGTGCGATGGTCGCGGCGCTCACTATGGCGAGCCAATGCGCTGAGGCTCGCGCAGCTGGGCGCCAGAAGAATGGCTGATCTTCCGCCCATCCGCGACGTCATCCAGCGCCACGGCCTGTCCGCGTCCAAAGCATTGGGTCAGAACTTTCTGCTCGATCAGCAGTTGCTCGACAGGATCGCCGCTTTGCCCGGAGACCTTACAGGCGCGCAGGTTCTCGAAGTCGGCCCCGGCCCCGGCGGCCTCACTCGCGCGTTGCTTAGAGCCGGCGCCAAAGTGACCGCTATCGAAATGGACCCCCGCTGCCTGCTAGCGCTCAGCGAATTGGGGGAGGCTTTTCCCGGCCAGCTCAAGGTCATCCAGGGCGATGCGTTGAAGCTCGATCACGGGGAGATCATGTCAGACGACGCGAGGGACGAACCGTTTCACGTCCTTTCCAACCTGCCTTACAATGTCGGCACCGCCTTGTTCGTGAAGTGGCTCAGCGGGGATCAATGGCCGCCCAATTGGCGCTCGCTCACGCTGATGTTCCAGCGTGAAGTTGCTGAGCGAATTGTCGCAAGGCCCGGCACCAGCGCCTATGGTCGGCTTGCCGTGCTTGCGCAGTGGCGCGCTGAGGCGAAGCTTGCGATGAAAGTCCATCGCAGCGCCTTCACGCCGCCCCCCAAGGTCATGAGCGCGATCGTCCATGTCACGCCGAGCGAGGCACCGGAGGGTGTTTCTTCACGCATTTTGGAGCGGGTGACAGAGACCGCCTTTGGCCAACGGCGCAAAATGCTGCGCCAAAGCCTCAAATCGCTTCCGGGCGCGCTTGAGGCGCTCGAAAAGGTCGGAATCGACACCACTCGCCGCGCCGAAACGCTGAACGTCAACGAATTTGTATCGCTCGCCCGGGTGCTGTCCTGAGCCCTCAAGGGCGTCTCATGGTAAATTTTGAGTAATCACGCTCGCCAATATGTCGGCATGGTTTTGGTCGCAATATACCTTGGACGATGCACCTGCGCAGAGGGTGCATATGCGAGGGAAAAATGGGCCAGACAGTCGATACACAGACCTACGAGACGCTTGCGCGCAATCAGATCGAGCGCCGCAGCACCACCCGCATGCTCGTCGAAATCCAAGTAACATTGGCGACGGATAAGGATCTGCATGTGTGTCACATGACCAATATTTCCGACGAAGGTGCAATGCTGGAGACCCCCAGCCCGCCGGTTAGCGGCACCCGCGCGCGGCTCGTCATGGGCGATGATGTAGTGCAATGCGAAGTGGTTTGGCGGCGCCAGCAAATGTGCGGAGTCAAATTCCACCAGACCCTTGGCACGACCATGCTTGGCAGCATCACGCGGGAGACGGGCAATGCGCAGGCCAAAGCAGGAGAACGAACCGAAGAAGTAAAGCGCGACCACCGCTGGTCTCGGCCACGCAGCTTCGGGCGCAAACTTCCCCCACTTGCGCCTCGCCGCAATTGACCGGCGCATTAGATGTGGTTGCGATGTATTAGCCCGACAAGCCTTGCGACAAAGCGCGACTTTAATCTGCTCTCATCTACGCTAGACATGTCGGTATGAGGCTGAAAACACACATTGTTCGACCCGCAACTTTCCTCGGCAAGCTGATGGGTGGCGCGGCTTTGCTGGCGCTGACGGGATGTGGAGGAGATGATCCGGCCCCATCGGGGAATACAGCAGCACCCGCTCCGAGCCCGAGCCCCTCACCCACGCCGTCTCCTACCCCATCCCCTTCCCCCACGCCGACAACGGTGCTCACGTCAGACATCCAGTATGGCGAAGGCGCGACAGCAAGCGGCAATATACCGCTTTTCCTCGACCTTTATGCTCCTGACGCCGCCTGCACAGCGAACCGCCCAACGGTCCTGTTCGTTCATGGCGGAGGGTTCGTCGGTGGCAACAAGGTCAACGACAATCTTGAAGTGATTGCCGATGAGATGGTGGCGCGCGGAATCAATGTGGTCTCGATCCAGTATCGATTGGACCCGGAAGACCCGATACCTGGCACCGATTTCCAGGCAATTCTAGACGACTTCATCGCCAATGCTGGCGTTGATCCAACCGAGCCACTGCTCGATGCGATCGGAGCCGCCTTCGAGGATACAGTGCTGGCGCTTAATTTCCTTGAGAGCAATCAGGACAATCTGTGTGTCGACACCGATGCACTCGCTTATTGGGGTTCATCCGCAGGCGCGTTCACCGTCTTGCAAACCGGCTACGGTCTCAACCAATTTGGCATCGACCGCCCCGATCCGCGCGTGGTGGTCGATTATTGGGGGGGCCTGTTTCGCGACAGCGACTTGGAGGTCGGCGAAGCGCCCTTCTTGGTCATCCACGGCACTAATGATGCAACGGTCGAATTTGCGCAGGCTCAAGAGATCACTGGCCGTGCTGATGTGGTTGCGGTGAGCTATGCCTTCTACACCGTCAATGGCGGCGGTCATGGCTTCGGATCAACCGGAACCTTCACCTTGGAAGTTGACGGCCAAACACTTCTCGAACGCACAGCCGATTTCGTCGAGGCGCATCTCACGGGCGGAACCCCGATTTACGGTCGGTTTGAGGTGGATCGCTAGACCAGCCTGGCAGGCATGCCTCTACTCAGCTTTCTCCAGTGTTTTTGCCTCTTGCCGCCATTGATGCAACAGCGGCTCAGTGTAGCCGGAGGGTTGCTCGACACCTTTGAATATCAGGTCCTTCGCAGCAGAGAATGCGGGGGCTTCTTCATTCCCGATCAGCGGCTGGTAGAACGGATCGCCTGCATTCTGCGCATCGACCTTTGCGGCCATGCGGGTGAGGCTCTCCATTACCTGATCCTCGGTCACGACGCCGTGGAGTAGCCAGTTGGCGATGTGCTGGGAGGAGATACGAAGCGTTGCGCGGTCCTCCATCAGGCCGACATCGTTGATGTCCGGCACCTTGGAGCAACCCACACCCGCATCGACCCAACGCACGACATAGCCAAGTAGGCCTTGGCAATTGTTGTCGAGCTCTTCGCGCACCTCTTCTTCAGACCAGTTGGTGTTCTGGGCCAGCGGAATCGTCAAAAGAGCTTTGAGATCAGGGGGCTGCGGCAAGTTTTTCTGAATCTCAAACACGTTTTCACGGTGGTAATGCAAAGCATGGAGCGTCGCCGCAGTGGGCGATGGCACCCATGCCGTGTTCGCCCCGGCGCGCAAATGTCCGATCTTCTGCTCCATCATATCGGCCATCATGTCGGGCGCTGCCCACATGCCCTTGCCGATCTGCGCCTTGCCTGAAAAGTCGCAGTCGAGCGCGGTAGCCACATTGCGCGCCTCATAAGCGTTCAGCCAAGTGGACGACTTCATATCCCCTTTGCGCATCATCGGCCCGGCGTGCATCGAGGTGTGAATCTCGTCGCCCGTGCGGTCGAGGAAGCCGGTGTTGATGAAGACGATGCGGTCCTTCACGGCGTGGATGCAGGCCGCGAGGTTGGCGCTGGTGCGGCGCTCTTCATCCATCACGCCGACCTTGATCGTGTGCCGAGGGAGCGCCAGCAAGTCCTCCACCGCATCGAACAGCTCGTTGGTGAAAGCGCATTCCTCTGGCCCGTGCATCTTGGGCTTCACGATGTAGATTGATTCCGGCGTGACCCAGCTGTTCTTGTGCTCGATGGGTTTGCCCACCCGCTCCATATCGATCGTGCTGATCGTGCTGGTAAAGACGGCGTCCATGATCCCTTCCGGCACTTCGCTACCGTCGGGGAGCAGGATCGCAGGATTGGTCATTAAGTGACCAACATTGCGCACGAATAAAAGCGAGCGGCCTGACAACAAGAAGCTTTGGCCTTCATAATGGCCGTACTCTCTCAAACCCGCGATACGACGGTTCACGGTCCTGCCGCTCTTCTCGAACGTGTCTTCAAGGTCGCCGCGGATGATGCCGAGCCAATTGGAATAGGCCAGCACTTTGTCTTCGGCATCAACGGCAGCGACCGAGTCCTCGCAATCGGCGATGGTCGTAATCGCCGACTCAAGGATAATGTCACAGATTCCCGTTTTGTCATCCACACCCACCGGGTGGTCGCGATCGAACACGACTTCGATGTGCAGGCCATTATTCTCAAGCAAAAGAACCTTGTCAGTGTGCCCACGATATTGCTTGTCGCTGATCACGCGATCCTGATCGTAGTCCACAAGGTATTGGATGACCTCTTCCGGATGAGCCACGTCCAAATCGGCCCAACTTAAACCGTTGAGCGGAACCGCCTGATCAAGAAATTGGCGACCATAGGCGATCACGGCCGCGCCACGCTCTTTGTCATATCCGCCCGGCTTGGCAGCTGGCGCATCGAGTGCGTCGGTACCATACAACGCATCATAAAGACTGCCCCAGCGCGCATTGACGGCATTGATAAGGAATCGCGCATTAAGGATCGGGACAACCAACTGCGGACCCGCCATCGTCGCAATCTCGGGATCCGCATAGGCGCGCTCACCACGAATCGTGTTGACCTTCGTCTCATACCCAATCGAAAAGTCGCCGGGTTCCGGCACCAGATATCCAATCTCTCTCAGGAACGCTTCGTACGCATCCGCGTCATGCGGCTTGCCTCGGCGTTCAATATGCCAAGCGTCGATCTGAGCCTGTAGCTCTTCACGCTTTGCCAGCAGCTGCGCGTTGCGCGGAGCAAACCGGGCGAGGATCTGCGCGAAGCCCTCCCAAAAGCCGCTCATATCCCGGTCGAGCGAAGGCACCACCGTGTTTTCGAGAAAATCGGCAAGGCGCGCGTCCACCTTTAGGCCAGCGCGCTCTACTCTTGCAGGTGTATTGGTCATTAATAGTCCTCAAGCGATCCATTTTCAGGCCTGGGGAGGAGGACTTGGGCCAAGCCTATGGCGAAACGGACCAGGGATTGCAAGCGGGTGGAATTGGCCAGCGGAAAAGCCTCCACACTGGCGCGGAGATGCGGGGTTGGAAGGCGCGATCTGCCCCGCTACGGGTGGGCTTTAAAGCAATCTGGCGCGGCCCTTGCGCCAAGGGAGTTGGACAGTTGAGCTTTCGCCTTCGCGCCGCGCGCCCCAGTGATCTTGAACATCTTTACGAGATGGCAAAGCTGACCGGGGGTGGCTTCACCAACTTGCCCGCTGATCGCAAAGCGCTCGGCTCGAAGCTCGAACGCGCAAAGGCCGCCTTCGACAACACCGAAGACGCGCTGGTTGATGAGCAATTTGTGCTGGTGCTGGAGGATGCAAAGACCAAAACCGTGCGCGGCACGTGCCAATTGATGACCAAGGTTGGACAACAATGGCCTTTCTACTCTTACCGCCTCAACACGCTGACGCAGTATTCGCAGGAGCTTGACCGCACGGTTCGCGCAGAACTGTTGAGCCTGGTCACCGATCTCGAAGGGTCAAGCGAGGTTGGCGGGCTGTTCCTCCACCCCAATGAACGTGCTGGAGGGCTGGGCCTGCTGCTCGCCCGTTCGCGCTATCTCTTTATCGCGATGCACCGCGCGCGCTTTGCCGACCGCGTGTTGGCGGAGCTTCGCGGGATCATTGATGAGCGCGGCGGATCGCCCTTCTGGGACGGGGTCGCCGGACGCTTTTTCGGAATGGGCTTTCAAGAGGCTGACTATTTCAACGCTATTAACGGCAACCAGTTCATCGCCGATTTAATGCCCAAGCACCCGGTGTACATTGCGATGCTTGACGATAATGCGCGCTCGGTGATTGGGGTCCCCCATCCCACGGGTCGTGCAGCGATGCGGATGCTGGAGAATGAGGGCTTCCGCTATGAAGGCTATGTCGACATTTTCGACGGTGGGCCGACCATGATCGCGCAGACCGACAATGTGACCAGCGTCAAGGACAGCCAGAGCGCAACGCTCACCGGCCTCGACGTGGCTGAAGGCGAGCGCGCAATCATCGCGACCGGCCGATTGAGCGACTTCCGCGCCTGCTATGGCGCGCGAGTATTGGACGGCGAAGGCGGGATCGCGATCGACTCCGCAGCTGCAGATGCCCTCGACGTTGGCGAAGGCGATAAGGTCTGGAGTGTCGCGCGGTGAGTTTAAGAGAGATCAATTTCGACGGGATCGTCGGCCCGACGCACAATTATGCAGGCCTCAGCCTCGGCAATATTGCGAGCGCGAGCCACTTTGGCGACACATCTTACCCGCGCGCTGCGGCTTTGCAGGGGGTCGCGAAAATGCGTGGCAATCTGGAGCGGCTGGGCGTTCAGGGGTTCTTCGTGCCCCTGCGTCGCCCGAACATGGGATTGGGACAGCAGCTCTCTATGGACGGGACTGAGGACCCGGCCCTGCGCGCTGCGCCCTGGTCTGCTTCGAGCATGTGGACTGCAAACGCAGCCACGGTGTCGCCGGCACCCGACACAGCGGATGGCAAGTGTCACCTGACGCCGGCCAATCTCGTGACCATGCTCCACCGATCGCAGGAATGGCCTGATACGCGCGAGCAGCTCGCCGTGGCTTTTGGCAATCCTGACCACTTTAAGGTGCACGCCGCCGTACCACCCGCCTTTGGCGATGAGGGCGCGGCAAACCATATGCGCCTGTGCGAAGGCCATGGCAGCGCCGGGGTCGAGGTGTTTGTCTATGGCCGCCCTGCACATGAGACCGGATCGCGCTTCCCCGCACGCCAGCACGAGCAAGCCAGCCGCCTTGTCGCGCGCGCCCATGGCCTCTCTCCGGATAAGTGCGTCTTCATCGAGCAGAACCCCGCCGCCATCGCCGCCGGCGCGTTCCACAATGACGTTGTCGCGGTCGCCAATGAGTGCGTGCTCTTCACCCACGCCGAGGCCTTTGCCGATCAGCAAGGCACTTATGATGCGATCCGCGCAGTGTTTCCTGAACTCGAGGTGGTCGAGGTCGCTTCCTCAGCCGTCAGCATCGAAGAAGCGATTAAGACCTACCTTTTCAACGCTCAGCTTGTGACCCGGCCTGATGGCACGATGGCGCTGATCGTGCCGGAGGAATGTCGCGAATCTGCTGCCGTCTGGACCTATTGCGAGGCACTCATGGACAGCAACGGCCCGATCCGTGAGGTCATCCCGGTTGATGTCAGGCAGTCGATGGCCAATGGCGGCGGGCCCGCTTGTCTTCGTCTTCGCGTTGTTTGCGACCCGGCCATGGTTGATCAACGATTTCTGCTGAATGGGGCCAAGGCCGATCTGATCGAAGAGGTCATCGCTAAGACCTGGCCCGACCAAATCGATACGCAGGACATTGGCAGCAAAGCGCTGACTGAACAGGTCATCAAAGCACGCGCCGCTTTGCTCGAAGCGCTCAAGCTCGACGAACTGATCTGATTCCACGACAAAATTGTCCTGATTGGCGCAATTTAATCCTTAACGCGTTTGTACCCCGCGTCGGAGGCGCTTACACTCACCTCCACGTTAACCAATAGAGCCCGCAGCCAACCGATGTTGGCACGTTCATTGCTCTGGATGAGGTTAACCTTTGGAGTTGGAATGCTGCGCAGGATTGGGCGTCTTTTTGTGATCAAGAACAGGTTGGAAGCCTATGTGATCATCTATGCCCTTGCGCTCGGAGCAACCGCGCGGGGAAGCTCCTACCTCACCGAATATCCCTGCGGTTGGGGCATTGCGCTGTTCCTGGCCACAACCGGCGCGGTTTTCCTGGGCGGAGCGGCCATACTCGATTCGCTGCGCGCGAAACGCGAAGTGGCCGAGCTAAAGGCGCAATTGGCCAGGTCATCACAGATCGGCGAGCTCGAAGAGGCTGGCTCCGAACCCGCGAAGTCTTGATACAAAGATCGAAAGATTTCGGACGAAAAGGTGGAGGTTTCTGTTGCTAGGCTCCGTCGTCCCCTTTTGGGGAGGAGCAGGACCACTGCACATGCGAGAGATTGCGCCCATCCAATACCTTGGAATGGGTGGAGGATTCTGTTGCTAGGCTCCTCCGGGCCCCCGGAATCCGCTTCTGTTGCCCGGTGGGTCCAACCGCGCTTTAGCTTTGTAAGATCAGGGCGTTAGCCCGTCAGATTACGCTGCGAGAGCGAGTGCTTCGTTATCGTTTGCACTTATAAAGATGAACAGTTTTACGGGGTTTTCAGCCCGAGCAAAAACTACGCTTTTCAGCCCACGTCGATCCTAGTTCGTCCCCGTCAAAAATCTCTGCGCTAACAGAGGTTTATGGTGGAGACGCCGGGTACTGCCCCCGGGTCCGTTGTGCCTATTGCACGCAGCAATTTATCGCCATAGTCAGCAAGCTGACGCTACTGATATAGCGCCTCAAGGCTAAATTGGAAGTGAACGTGGGTTTGGGTGCCTGTGGCAAGCGTGAGATTTCCAAGCGGAGTGTTTTGTTTTCTTGCGCGCAGGCGCTTCACGCCGTCTCCGCCTGCGGCTCCGACTCCAGACGCCGGGCGCGGGCCATCCGGCCCACTTGGCTTCGCGGCACAAGCCGCGGCGCGCGGTCGCGCGCTGGCTCGCCTGGTCGGCTCGCGATCAGCGCAATACAAAACCTTCGCATCCAGCCGCTTTGAGTCAGCAGCTAAAGGTAGCATTAGCTCGGTCCGCGGAGTCGAAGCCGAAGGCGCAGACGGCCAAAGGCCACCTGCACAGCGGACCGCGAGGCCACGCGGCCAAGCCGCAAGTGCCCGACGAAGCGTAGCGTAGGAGGATCAGCACCGAGCACGCAGCCCCGGATGGGGTTGCGCTATTTGGACAAAGCGTCCCGGATCTCGGTCAGAAGCTCGATCTCAGTGGGGCCGGCTGGCTCCTCAGGGGCCGCTTCCTCTTCTTCCTTCTTCTGCATCTGCTCCATGGCTTTCATGGTGTAGCGGACCAGTAGGAAGATGATGAAGGCAAGGATCAGGAAGTTGATCACCGCCGAAATGAACGAGCCCCAGGCGAGCACATTGGCACCGGCTTCGCGGGCAGCTTCCAAAGACATGCCCGCCTCAACCGCGGCCTCGCCAGATAGAATGAAGTATTTGTCGCTAAAATCGACATCACCAAAAATCGCGCCGACAATCGGCATGATGACCTCGTCGGTGAGCGACTTGACGATTGTGGCAAAGGCGCCGCCAATGATGACAGCGACGGCCAGTTGCATGACATTGCCCTTGGCAATGAATTCCTTGAATTCGGACAGCATTGCAGATCCCTTTCCCTTTGAGCTGGAAAGAGGTTTTGCAGCTTCGAACCCGCTTGCCAAGCGGACAGATCTAGCCTGTGGACTTCTTGAAAGGCCGCTAAGGTGTGCTATATTGATAGTACAGACGATTTGCGCAGGCACATCCCCCGCTGGATTGCATGTTTATGCTGCGCTCTCAGGAGGGACCAAGATGAATTTCAAGAATTTCGGGCGCGCCGCTGTGGTCGCTGCCATTTCATTGACTATGGCCGCTTGCGGGATCAACTCGGTCCCCGCAGCCGAGGAAGAGGCCAAGGCGAAATGGGCTGATGTCGAGGCGCAGTTTCAGCGGCGTGCGAACCTGATCCCGAACCTCGCCGAAGTGGCGCAAGGAGCCGCCGAGAACGAGCGGGCGATCCTAACTGAAGTCACCGAGGCGCGCGCCCGCGCCACCGGCATCAACATCTCCGCCGATGATCTGGGTGACACCGCCAAGATGGAAGAGTTTGCCGCAGCTCAGGGACAGCTGGGTGCTGGTCTGGGCCGCTTGCTTGCAAGTTTTGAAGCCTATCCGCAGATCCAGTCGAACCAGAACTATCTCGCGCTTCAGAGCCAACTCGAAGGGACCGAGAACCGCATCGCCGTTGCGATCCGCGACTACAATGAAGCGGTGCGCGCCTACAACACGACGATCCGCACCTTCCCAGACACGATTGGCGCGAATATCATCCACGGTGCCGAACCGCTCGCACCCTATTCAGCCACCACTTCAGGAGCAGAAGTTGCCCCTGAGCTCGACCTGACGTCGAGCTAGGACTTGCGCCAACTTTCCCCTTTTGCTGCCGGTTTCGCAGCGCTGCTTCTTGCCAGCTGCGCCACCGAAGATGAAGCGGCTAGTGACAACGCTGCTGCCGCACCTGCGCTTGAGCTAACCGGGCGGGTTGTCGATGCGGCGGATGTCCTTGCGGCGTCCACCGAGGCCACTTTGACCGAAACGCTTGAAGCGCTGGAATCAGATACAGGAGTGCAGTTGGTGGTTGCGACAACACCTGATCTGGAAGGTCGCGAGATCGACGCCTATTCGTTTGACCTTGGCAACGCATGGGGGCTGGGCAGCGCTGAGCGCAATGACGGTCTGCTGCTGCTGGTTGCTCCGAATGAAAGGCAAGTGCGCATTGAGGTAGGAATTGGTTTGGAGAGCAAAGTCACCAACCTTGAGGCCTCTGAGATCATCCATGTTGCGATGATGCCACATTTGCGCAGGGGCGACTTTAGCTCGGCAATGATCGTGGGCGTCGATAGCCTGATTGAAGAGGTTGAGGAAACCGAAGTGAAAGAAGCCGCATGAAGCGCTTTGCCATCCTTTTGACCGCGCTTTTTGCGCTCATCGCTACGCCACTGGCGGCGCAGGAATTCCCTGCTCTGTCCGGCCGCGTAGTCGATCAGGCGGACATCATTCCCGACGACATCGAAACCGAGCTCACGACAAAACTCGAAAACCTGGAGACCACGACCCAGCGTCAGCTTGTCATCGCGACGGTGACGACCCTCGATGGTTACGACATTGCCGATTATGGCTACCGACTTGGGCGCGAATGGGGGCTTGGCGATGCTGAGCGCAATGATGGGGTTGTCCTGCTCGTCGCGCCCAACGAAAGGCGGGTGCATATCGCAACTGGCTATGGCGTCGAAGGCTATCTGACCGATGCTTTGTCGGCGTTGATCATTCAGAATCAGATGGTCCCGCGCTTTCGCGAAGACGATTATCCCGGAGGGATTGCGGCGGGTACAGATGCCATCATTGAACAGCTGCAATTGCCACCCGAGGAAGCCGCACTGATCGCGGCAGAGGCGCAAACGGTCGAGGTTCAACGGTCCTCTGATGGCGGTTTCCCCGTCGGCGCGCTGATCTGGCTCGGCTTTCTGTTTTTCTTCTTCATTCTTCCGATCATCCGCGGGGCTCGCAAGAGCCGGCGCTATCGTCGCAAGGGCAAAGGACCCTGGGCCAAAAGGCGCGATTGGGACAATGACGATGATGACGGCTTTTCGCGCGATGTCGGGACTATCATCCTGTGGGAAATCGGCAGCGCAATCGCTCGCGGCGCCATGTCGAGCGGCGGTGGTGGCTCCAGCTGGGGCGGAGGCGGCGGCTTTGGCGGCGGGTTCTCCGGAGGCGGTGGATCATTTGGAGGCGGCGGCGCCTCAGGAGGCTGGTGACCAATGGCCTATCTCAACGAAGACCAGCACAAAATCGTTTCCGAGGCGGTGCGCGAGGCCGAATTGCAGACCTCCGGAGAGATCGTCACCGTGCTCGCCGATCGCAGCGATGGTTATAGCGACGTGGCGATGTTGTGGTCTGCTGCGCTGGCTTTCACCGCGATGAGCTTGTTTGCTGCTTTCCCTCAGCCATTCCTCGACTTGTGGGATGCGCTGGTAAGCGGCTGGGGGCATGAATGGACCACGGGTGAGCTTGCGAGTATGACAATTGCGCTGGGCCTGATTGCCTTCGTCGTCACATGGGCGGTGCAATTGTATCAACCGCTTAAATTCGCGCTCATTCCCGGTCCGCTCAAAACCTCGCGCTGCCATGCCCGTGCGATCAAGCACTTTAAGGTCGGGGCAGAGCGCCGCACGCATGGTCGCACCGGCGTGCTCATCTACTTGTCGATGCAAGAACACCGCGCGGAGATCGTCGCTGATGATTCGATCGCGGAAAAGGTCGAACCTGAGGTTTGGGGTGAAGCGATGGGCGACATGCTTGAGGAAATCCGCGATGGCCGCGTCGCCGAAGGTTTAGCCGTCGGCGTGCGCGACGTTGGCTTTGTCCTTGCCGAGCATTTCCCGCGCGGATCAGACGACATAAATGAACTGCCTGACCGCCTGATCGAAGTTTGATCCGTCCAAGGCGGAAATCGCTCTTGACCCCGCCCGGCTAAGCTTGTCGAAGGGCGTTGAAGTAGACAGGGTTGGATTTTTGGACTTCTCCAAACTCATCAAGGATCGCGATGCTGATCTGCCGGAGGAAACCCGGTGGGAAGGCAAGTTCATTAACGCCAAAACCCGCGGACGGTGGGAATATGTCGGGCGCGCACGCGGTATCCGCGCGGCCGCTATCATGGCGATTGATGAAGATGCGGACGGCTCTCGCCATGTGATCCTCGTCGGCCAGTATCGCGTGCCTTTGGGGCGCTTTACTCTCGAAGTTCCCGCTGGCCTTGTCGGCGACGATGATGGCAGCGAAGGCGAGTTAGCGATGGATGCCGCTCAGCGCGAACTCGAAGAAGAGACAGGCTATCAAGCGAGCCAATGGGACAATCTTGGCGAGTTCTATTCGTCGCCCGGAATGGTCTCGGAAAGCTTCACATTACTGCGCGCTCGGGGTCTCACCAAGGTCTCCGAAGGCGGCGGGATCTCGGAAGAGAATATCGAAGTTTACCGCGTGCCGCTTGATGGGCTTGCGGATTTTGTCGCCGAGTGGCGCAAGGCAGGCCACGGCGTCGATGTGCGCGTTGCGATGCTAATGACGCCCGGCTTCCTCACTTAGGGGCTTTTCGGGCTACAAGGATTTAGGGAGAGAATTCAACATGACAAAACGCTGCGAAGGTAAACTCGCACTGGTAACCGGAGGCGCACAGGGGCTGGGCCGGGCACACTGCATCCGTCTCGCGCAAGAAGGCGCGCGGGTGCTTGCAACCGACATCAATGGCGAAGGCGCTGCTGAGACCGCCGCTATCGTCAACGCCGAGATGGGCGATGGAACCGCGTTCTCAATCGCTCACGACGTTACCGACCCTGCCCAGTGGGAAGCCGCCGTCGATGCTGCGCGCGAGCAGATGGGCGGGCTCAATGTGCTGGTCAACAATGCTGGTATCGGCGTTCCGGGCAATATCGAGGAATGCGACTTTGGCGACTGGCAACGCTGCTTCTCAATCAATGTCGACTCGATCTTTCATGGATGCCAGAAAGCCCTGCCGCTGATGCGCGATCACGCTCCGGGCTCCATCGTCAACATCTCGAGCATTGCCGGCCTGATCGCGAGTGACACGATGCCCGCCTACAATGCGTCCAAAGCCTCTGTGTGGATGCTGTCTAAGTCGATCGCGCTGCATTGTGCGAAGAAGAACATGCAGATCCGCTGCAATTCGGTGCACCCGACCTTCGTCGATACGCCGATCCTTGATGGCACCGCGCGCGCGCACCAGCTCGACAAGGACGTGCTGATGGAGAAGCTCGCGCGGCAGATCCCATTGAAGTTCGTCGGTGAGCCCAACGACATCGCCAACGCTGTCGTCTACCTCGCCAGCGATGAAAGCCGCTTCATGACGGGCGCAGAGCTCAAGCTCGACGGCGGTATCAGCGCGATGTGATGGTGAGCGGTGCCTATTGCGGCACTGTCACAATATGCGCGATCATGCGCGTGCCTTCGAAGACTGCTGTGTCCTCGACATTGATGCCGTCCTCGATGAAGACAAAGTCAAGCACTCGGTCGTTGTCGATGTCAGTGTGAAGCATGACGAGGAACTTGCTGCCCGCATCGGCTGGTGTGTTCAGGCGGACGGTAACATCCGCATTGGCTCCCGCCTCGAGGTAGGCAAAGCCAGAGACTATGTCGCCATTAGGGCGGCCATCCATCACCGGGTGGAGCACGAGAAAACCAGGCTGTTCGATCACGACCTGCGGAAAGGTCAGAGCGACAGAGTCGCCGCGAAAGGTGGAAGTCTCTTCGCCATCGACCCGCGTGGTCGAGAAATGGGTTACCCCCTCCGCGCGCGTCAGACCTTGGGTCTCAATCGCGTTGTGCTCGCCATTGCCCAGAGTGATTTGAGGTGCGGCCTCAGCCACTGCCGGTGTCTGAGCCTCTTGCGCCACCGCACCGAACGGCAACGCCATCGCCGCGCAGGCGATCGCTCCAACTGTCTTTGTCTTCATGATGGGCTCCCGTCTCCGATCTCTCTTGTCGGAAGGGAGCTTAGGCGCTTCTGGCGCACAAACAAGAAAGGGAGCCATCAAGGCTCCCTTCCGGTTTCAGTTGAGATGGCAGCTTAGTCGGCGATCAGGCCAATCCCGATATAGATCAGGATCGGAAGGCCAAAGCCGAACAGGACGGCTCCAACAAATCCCAGGCGCCAGATTAGTGCATCAACGCCTGACCATTCAGCCAAGCCAGCACATACGCCCATCAGCTTGCCGTTGCTTTTGTCGAGGTGGAAGCCTGCCTTGGGCGGGCGGCTGTTGTTACGGGTCAGATTGCTCATGCGAATGCTCCAGTTGCGAGGGTGGTCAGAAATTCGGGGGTTGCGGGGTCCAGGGCGGCGAGGTTCGGGGTCACAGAAAGGATTGCGTCGACGGGGGCGACAACTCCTGCGGCGCTGCTCGAAATACCGGGCGCCATCAGGAAGAACGTGACGATCAACGATCCCGCCACGGAAGCGGCGCAGCGGGCGCTCTGGCTACCGGACAGGGCGAAGAACGAATACATGAAATTGGGTCTCCTTTGGATTGAATGCAGGGATGGTTTGATAAGGGGGGGCTTACGCCACCGCGATCAGGCGAATGCGGGGGTTGCCGGGACGATGGCGTAAGCGAGGAAACCAGCAGAGATCACAACCGAAAAAGCGGCGGCGAAAACACGGTTGGCAACATCAGAGGTAAACATCATAAGCTCCTGTAAGGGGGTTTGAGGCCGTCAATCAGGCCATTACGGGGGTGGCAGGGCCAATCGCGTAGGCAAACATTGCGGCTGAGAAGACAACCGAGAGAGCGGCGGCGAAGAAACGGTTTGCGGTGTTCGTTGCAGTCATTTGAATTCTCCTTTTAGAGTTTTCCGGGAGGGTCCCGGTTACGCCCAACACTCTGCAGGAGCCGTGCCAAACTCGAAAAACGGGAGAATTCTGGGATTCTTGCGCTGGCCTTCCCTTAACTCGTCGTTCAGCAATCCGAAAGGTTGGGAAATTTTCCCATATCTTGGGATCGGGGATTTTAAGCGAGCTGATCTGGCCTTTATTCACGCCCGTGCTAGGCGCTTGGGGGACCATGGCGCTCGCAAAGATCACTCTGCAAAACTTCCGCAATCATGCGGCTAGCGAGCTGGCAGACACGGCCCATTTCAATCTGCTTGTCGGGGAGAATGGCGCCGGCAAAACCAATGTCCTCGAAGCGATCTCGCTGCTTTCGCCTGGACGAGGGCTGAGGCGCGCGCCGCTAAGCGACCTTGCGCGCAATACGCCCGGTGCGGACGAACCCAGCGCATTTGCCATCGGCGCCAGCCTTATCGAGCAAGGACAGATCTCCGCCCGCCTTGGCACTTACACGCAAGTCGAGCGCCCAACTCGCCGCTTGGTCCGGATCAATGGCAGCGAGGCCAGCGCCTCTGCCTTGAGCGAATGGCATGCAGTTTCATGGCTCACCCCGGCGATGGATGGTCTTTTCACCGACAGCGCAGGCGCGCGTCGCCGCTTTGTCGACAGGATGGCGCTCGCGATCGAGCCAGGACACGCCAAGGCGGTGAACCAGCTCGAAACAGCTCTGCGCGAACGCAATCGACTGCTCGAAGAACGCGGCGATGCGCGTTGGCTCGACGCAATTGAAGCCCAGGCAGCCCAGCATGGGAGCCTAGTTGCGCAGACCCGCGCGCGGCTCATCGCTCTGCTGTCGGATGAGCTCTCCGCCCTCCCCCCAGAACCTTTCGCTCGCCCTATCCTCACCTATCGCGCAGGTGGGCCCATTGATCCCGCCGAACTGGTCGCAGAATTCGCCCGCGCCCGCCCCCGTGACCGCGCGGCGGGACGCACACTTGTCGGTCCCAATCGCGACGAGTTGGAAGTGGTGATGATGGGTTCAGGTCAGCCCGCCGCGCAATGCTCAACCGGGGAGCAAAAGGCGATGCTGATCGCCATCACGCTTGCCCACGGCGTTCTCGCCGCGTCAGGGCGCCCGAGCGTGCTGCTGCTCGATGAAGTGGCCGCCCATCTTGACCCGGTGCGCCGTATCGCCCTGTTTGAGCGGCTGCGAGCGGGCAAGGCTCAGGTCTGGATGACAGGAACCGAACTCGCGCCTTTCGACGCAATCGAAGAGGAAGCTGCGGTGTGGCGGGTTGGCGCAGGCGCGCTCGAGCGGCTTTAGCCTGCATCTTCGGGAACGGCCGCGATCACATCATCTACAGTCGAAGCCACCAAAGCCTCGACCCCTTCAGCTGTTGGGTGAATTCGGTCGGGCAAGAACAGGCTGGGATCCTCGTAAATGTCCTCGAGCCAGAACGGGATCAACGCCGTCCCAAATTGGTTGGCGAGCGATCCATACATTTCGTCAAACTGCGACTGATATTCGGGCCCATAATTGGGCGGTGCCCGCATTCCCATCAGCAGAACCGGGATCTCCCGTTCCGCCAGGGTTGTCAGCATCGCTTCAAAATTGGCGCGTGTTTCGTCGGGAGAAAGACCACGCAGGAGATCGTTTCCGCCCAGCTCGAGGATGAAAAGGTCAGGCTTCACCTTCTGCGCATCAAGCGTGAAAGCAAGCCGGTCGCGCCCTGCCGCGCTGGTGTCGCCAGAAACGCCCGCATCAACGACGCGCGCATTGATGCCTCGGCCGCGCAAAGCCGCTTCGAGCCGTTCGGGATAGCCTTCAGGCTCGGCAAGATTGTATCCAGCGAAAAGGCTGTCTCCAAACGCAAGGATCCGCACTTCTTCGCCCATGACTGGAATGGCAAGCTCGCCCTCAGCAAATTCGCCTGCTTCGGTGCGCGGCGTGCTGGTTTCAGGCGCCTCCGAGGTTTCGCCACCGCATCCGACCAAGGCAAGCGCGGCTATGAAACCAAACACGCGGCCTGTGCGTTTAAAACCTGTATCAATCTGCAAGCTGGTCATACTGATCTGCGAACCTTTACTACTCGGTCTTGTTTCAAAACCGTTCTTAGCCCATTTGATCCCTACCCCCAATCATCAGAGTGATAAACCCGTGACCTCTCTCGCCTCGGCAAACGACCAAGACAGCTCGATGGCCATCTCGGCCCGCAACCTCACACTAACGCTCGGCTCTGCCGCTGCGCCGGTCGAGATACTCAAGGGGATCGACCTCGATATTGCGGATGGCGATGTTGTCGCGCTGTTGGGTCCTTCGGGGTCGGGCAAGAGCTCGCTAATGGCGGTGCTGTCGGGGTTAGAGCGCGCCAGCGGTGGGTCGCTGTCGGTCGCAGGACAGGATTTCTCCGCGCTCGACGAAGATGGTTTGGCAGCCGCGCGCCGGGGGCGGATCGGGATTGTCCTCCAGGCCTTCCACCTGCTCCCAACCATGACGGCGGCCGAAAACGTCGCCACCCCGATGGAACTCGCAGGCAGCGCAGATGCGAACCCGCGCGCTGAGGCAGAGTTGACGGCGGTGGGCCTTGGTCACCGGATTGACCACTACCCGACCCAGCTTTCGGGCGGAGAGCAGCAACGCGTCGCTATAGCCCGCGCCATCGCGCCACGCCCGCAATTGATCTTCGCGGATGAGCCAACCGGCAATCTCGACGTCTCTACCGGAGAGGAAATTGTCGAGCTGCTGTTCGAGCGCCGCGCACAGACCGGCGCGACCCTGCTGATCATCACCCACGACCCGGCGCTAGCAGAGCGGTGTGACCGTGTTTTGACCATGGCCGATGGCGTGATTGTGTCCGACCGCCGCACCGGTGCTGCTGCTCCGACTAGCGAGGCAGCCGAGTGAGCGCTGCGACCGACACCCATTCCCTGAGCTGGGGCGCGGCCTGGCAGATCGCCAAGCGCGACCTCAATGCGCGGTTCAAGGGCCTGCGCCTCCTGCTCGTCTGCATTTTCCTCGGCACCGCCGCGCTCGCAGCGATCGGCACGCTGACCGCTTCGATCGAACGCGAGTTGCAATCTTCGGGACAAGCGCTGCTTGGCGGCGATCTCGAGGTTGAAGTGTGGCAGCGCGACCTGAGCGAAGAGGAAATCGCAAGCCTGTCTGAATATGGCGAGATTTCGGGCGGTTTCCGCTTGCAAGCCATGGCGACCACCGATGACGCCGCTGCTCCTGTTGAGCTTAAGGCGGTAGACGAGAAATGGCCGCTCTATGGCAGCTTCACCATTGGCGAAGGCGTCGAAGCAAGCGCGCCGACCGCCAATGACGCCTATCTCGCACAGGGCGCGCTCGATCGGCTCGATATTGCGGTGGGGGATGAATTCCGCGTTGGAACGATGACTTTGCGAGCCGCGGGTGTGATTGCAAGCGAGCCGGACCGCCTTTCCGAAGGGTTTCAGCTTGGCCCGACCGTGCTGGTTGCCCGCGACGTCCCGATCAATGCGGGGCTGATGCAGCCCGGATCGCTCTATGAGAGCAAATATCGGATCGCCTTCGACAATCAATCCGCTGACCCAGAGGGCGTTGAGGACGCCCTGACCGAGGCCTATCCCAATGCTGGTTTCGACTTCCGCAGCCGCGACCGTGCCTCGCCCGGCGCTGACCGTTTCGTGCGGCAGATGAGCGATTTTCTGACGCTGGTTGGCCTGGCTGCGCTTGTCATAGCCGGGATCGGGATTGCGGGCGGCGTTTCCTCCTATCTCGATCAGCGCAGAGCGAGCATTGCGACGCTGAAAGTGCTGGGCGCGTCCTCCCGCGATATTGTCCGCGTCTACGCGCTTCAAATCGCCGTAGCGGCCTTTGCGGGGAGCTTGCTGGGGCTTGCGACCGGCGTCCTCGTGACCCCAATCCTCGGGGCCGCACTGGAAGGATTGCTCCCAGTCGAGAGCGGCTTTGTGATTGAGCCTGCGCCGCTACTGCTTGCCGGTGCCTATGGCATGCTGGTGGCCTTCGCCTTTGCCGCTGCGCCGCTCCTGCGTGCCCGCAGCTTCCCCGCTATGGCGCTGATGCGCAGCCGGATTGTGCCGCTGTCGCGCGACAAACGCGCCCTGATCGCAACCGGCATCGGCATTGCTGCGATTTGTGCGTTGGCGCTCATTACGACCGCGCAGCCGATCCTTTCGGGCAGCTTCCTGATCGGAGCCGGCGGCGCCCTGGCACTGCTCGCAGCGCTGGGCCTGCTGCTGCAATCTGCCGCACGCAGATTTCCGCGCCCAAGCAACCCCTTGCTGCGTTCTGCCCTTGCCAATATCCACCGGCCCGGAGCACCGACCAGCGCGCTTGTGACCGCGCTTGGCTTTGGCCTGGCCGCCTTCGTCTTGCTCGCCGCGATCCAGAGCGCGATTGACGGCAATATCCAGAGCCGCGTTCCGCAGGAGGCACCCGATTACTTCGTCCTCGACGTGCCGGTCGAAGGGGAAGAGCGCTTCACCACTCTCGTCACCGACGCCTTCCCCGAGGCCGCTGTACGGGCTGTCCCAACCATGCGCGGGGCCGTCCTTGCCTATGGCCCCGAAGGCGGCATGCAGATCGTCTCCGAGCTCGAGGAAATTCCCGAGGGCGCTTGGGCACTGCGCGGCGAGCGGGGGATCACCTATTCCGACACCGCCCCTCCCGGAAGCCGCGTGATCGATGGCGAATGGTGGGCAGAGGATTATGGCGCAGCAGGCGATGCCGAAGGCCTCGTCTCGATCGACAAAGACTTTGCTGACGCGGTTGGACTTGAAGTGGGCGACAAGTTGACGATCGGAATCCTTGGCATTGAGCGCGAGGTTCGGATCGCCAATACGCGCGAGATCGATTGGGAGACGATGGGCTTCAACTTTACCCTCGTCTTCTCTCGCAACGCTATTTCCGATGCGCCTCACAAGCTGGCAGCGACGATTGATCTGCCCGACTCAGTCTCTGACCAAACCGAGGAGCGCGGGGAGCTTTTGCGGGCTCTGGTACGCGAAAATCCGTCGAGCTCGGTGATCGAAGTGGGTGAAGTGCTGGTTCAGGCGCGCACTCTGCTCGAACAAGTCGGCCTTGCAACCCTCGCTGCGGCGGCTGTGACGGTCCTCGCCGGGCTCGCAGTGCTGATGGGTGCGATTGCCGCTGCGAGAGCGGCGCGCACCTACGATACGGTTGTGCTGCGCGTGCTAGGAGCCAGCCGGAGGCAGATCCTTGGACTACAACTGGCCGAATACGGCCTAATTGCCAGCGCATTGGCACTGGTCGCGCTGGCGCTCGGCTCGACGCTTGGCTGGGTGATCATCACGCAGCTGTTCGAATTTGACTGGCTGCCCGATTGGAGCGTGGTCCTCGCCGTCCTTGGCCTCGGCCTCGTGATGGTGCTGGCTTTTGCGCTGGGCGGGTCACTCCCGCTGCTGCGCGCCAAGCCAGCGCAAGCGCTACGCGAGCTTTAGTCAGCAGAGGCGTAAGGGTCGAAGCGCGCGCCCACGACCTTCATCGGCACCTTGCGCGCTCCAACAATCCTTAGGCGAAGACGTCCTCATTAAAGCCGCGACCCTTGGGATCGGGGCCATATTGGTTGTTGCCCGGCGTTCCGTCGAGGCACATGAATATGAAGACAATCAAGCCGCCGATATATGGAATGAATTGCAAGAGGATAAACCAGCCAGACCGGTTTTGATCATGGAAACGGCGCACCGTCACTGCAAGACCTGGGATGAAAAACAGCCCCAGATAGAGCAGCCCGAAGATGATGAGCATCGCCCCACCAAAACCGCCACTGTTTTCCTCCAGCGCCCCACTAATACCCAGCCACACGGCTGCAAAGATGATGAAGAGCACCTGAAACAGCGCAAACATCCAATATTCCATCCGTTGCGAGCGGCCACTAAAGTCCGCGTACCGCTTGAGCGGCATAATCATCCAATCCATTACCCGATCCCCTTGGATGCTCGCTGCTACGATTCAGATCACAGCGAGCGTAAACAAAACGGGCCGGCACGCCTGCGTACACGCGTGCCGACCCACAAATTTGCGTTTACTCTCTAAACCTTACTCAAAGGTCGACGGATCGGTCCCCGTCATGCCAGGCTCACCTTTAAGCACCAAAGTGCTGGCGAGCATATCGTGCAGGCCCTGCTTTCGCTCAGTGAACGCGATCATGATATAGCCAATTAGCAGGATCGCCCCTGACAGGAGCTTGCCAGCATAGCGCCCAAGTGCCCGCAGCCAGGTAATCTTATTGCCGTCGGTGTCAGTCACAATAAGCCCCATGGCTTTCTTACCAACGGTCGCCTGCCAGTCCGAGCTTTCCAGCACAGTGAAGTAAGCGATACCAAGCACTAGGCCGACCAAACCGCCAACCCCACCTGCTGCATCCTGGCTGCCGCCACCGACTCCAATGACCGCACCAAGAATGCCGCCAATTACCGCACCCGCAATCCCAAGGATAATAGCGTCGATGATGTAAGCGACGACCCGGATCCAAAAACCTCCATACTGTTCCATTGGACAATCCCCTTTTTTAGTCCGACGAAAAATCAATGCTAAGCCACCACATTCTTGGCCGTTGGACAACGCCAAAGTTTCGAAAAACAGGGGCTAACCGGACAAAACACGTCAAAAAACGAAAAAGGCCCCGCCATTTGGGGCGAGGCCTTTTCGTTTGGGGCCATGGCGACCCTCAAATTCCGCTGCGGTTTAGAAGCGCAGACGCACCGTGCCACCATAGGTGCGCGGCTGATTGGGGTAGCCGTAAATCGACACGCCCTGCCCGCCGACACCTGGGAAGATCGTCGTAATGAAACGATCATCGAGCAGGTTGCGCGCCCATGCGGTGACCTCAAGGCCCCACTCAAAGGCATAGGTCACCGACGCATTGACGTTGTTCACCTCACGGGTGAAGCGCTCTGCTTCGGCCTGCGCAGGTGCAAAGTTTGACGACCCATCAGGATTGGTGCCGATGAAGTTGGTAAGACCATTGAGGATCTGCGTTTCCGATTCATATTGGTAGTCGGCCCGGATGATAATCCGGTCGAAGTTCGGCAGTTCCTTATCCCAAGTTGCTCCCAAGGAGGTGCTGAGCGGGTGGATACCTTCTGAGCGCCTGCCAGAAAGATCACCCACCGGCGACCCAGGGAAGTCCTTAAACTGCGGATCGAGATAAGTCACCGCGCCTGACAAGGTCAGCTCATCCGTGACCTGAACAAAGCCATCGAACTCGATGCCAAATGTCTCTTGCTCACCAGCATTCGCAAGCACGAAGAAGTCGCCCACGAAAGTGTTCGACTGGAAGTCGTCGATCTGTTGGAGGAACACGGTCAAGTTGGCTGCGACATTGCCCCAGTTCCCCTTGATGCCCGCCTCGTAAACGGTCGATTCTTCGGGCAGAGCAAAGCGAGTGCCGGGGCGCAGGTTGGCTACGTTTGGATTGGCAGCAGCAACCGCGGCGAAATCGGCAGGGAACGGACGGCTGTCACGCGAAAGGTTCCACGAGGTCGCCTTGAAGCCCGTCGCGTAGCTGAGATAAGCGTTTACGGTATCCGAAAGCTCATAATTCGCCCGGACAATGTACGACAAATCATTATCGCGCGAACGGCCGTCTTCAATCCCATTCGGGATATTGACGATCTGAGGCAGGAATTGGAACGCACGCAAAGCGTTGAATGGGTTGGCGTCAGGATTGTTCTCATTGGCGTCTGCAAAGGCTTGCGCGCCAGCCGAGACCGCACCAAACGCAGCCATGTTGGCCGGATCTGCCGCAAATGCACCGATCTCAGCCTGTGTCGCGGGGCGCCCCAGCATCAGCACATCGCCAACGCCCTGGGCGAGAGCACCTCCAAAAAGGAGCGAGTTGCGCGAAGCCGCAAATGCAGGATCATCAAGATCGATGGACGAGAAGATATCTGTGCTGTTGCCGTTCGACGTCACATCCTTCGCGTCATAGGTGTAGTTAGCACCCAAGGTCAGCGTGAGGCGGTCGGTGACTTCGATATCGACCTGACCAAACAGCGAGAAAGCTTCGTTGTCTTGCGAGAATTCGCTGAAGAAACCTTGGCCTGTGGCAAAGAAGTCGCCGGTGTTGGCACCCAAGAGCGCTTCAACCGCAGCTGCAGTAAGAGCGCCTCCAGTGCCTGCCTGAATGAGGCCATCAGCAAATCCTCGGAAGTCTGGACCATATGCAATCTGGTCGGCGGTATCGAGGTTCTCATTGAAATAATAAGCGCCTGCAAGGAAGTTGAACGCGCCATCGAAGTCTGACGCCAGACGGAGCTCTTGCGTGAAGGTCTTAATGTCAGCCTGACCGATCACCGCCCCTTCAGCCAGCGCTGCAGCAGTGAAATCAACGTCTTGATTGGCGCGGATCGAAGTGTCGCGATAGGCGGTAATCGAAGTGAGTGTCAGCGCGCCCACCTCCCAATCAGCTTGGGCTGAAAGGCCCCAGTTCTCAACCGTATTGAACGGAACAACATCGCTGTAGATCACATCATCTAGCTCGGTGCCCGGAGGGTTGAGATCGAGATCATTGGGGTCGCCATCGAGAATGCCAATCAGGCCGGTTTCCGGCGAGGGCTCTAGGTTTGCAACCGCGCAGCACACTTCGTCTAACTCATCATAATCACCGATCAGACGGAGCGAAAAGTTTGAGCCATTGTCAAAAAGCAGTTGGCCGCGCGCGAAAAAACGGTCGCGGTCATTAACATCGACGCCCGTGGTCGCGTTGGTCACAAAGCCGTCGCGCTGGTTGATGCCAGCTGCGAAGCTGGCCGCAACGGTGTCGCTAAGCGGGCCGGTAATATACCCACGTGCAACCAGTGCATTGAAGTTGCCGTAGGAAAGCTCAACATTACCTTCGAGGTCGAAGGAGGGCGCAGAGCTAACCAGCGAAATCACACCAGCAGATGCGTTCTTACCGAAAAGTGTCGATTGCGGCCCACGCAGAACCTCAACCCGTTCAAGGTTCGGCAAATCCGAGATCTGCGAAATGGAGCGGCTGCGATAAACACCGTCAACGAAAACCGCGACAGATGGCTCAAGCCCCAGATTGTTACCATCAGTACCAAAACCGCGGACCTGGAAGCTGGTCGCAAATGCGCTTTGCAGCTGCGAAACACGCAGCGAAGGCACGACCGACTGAAGGTCGGCAATATCGCGGATTTGTGCCTGCTCAATCGTTTCAGCTGAAGTCACCGAAACGGCGACCGGAATTTCTTGAAGCGTCTGTTCCCGCTTGGTTGCGGTCACGATGATCACATTGTCTGCTGTTTCGGGAAGCGCTGCGTCTTCCTCATTGTCACTCGCCTGTGCCAAAGCGGCGCCGGGTGCAGTCAATGCAAAACCGGCCGCACTTGCTAGCAGAGCAATACGGGTTGAGCCGGCAATGCCGGTAATTGGTGAACGCATGGAATTTCCTCTCCTCAAACGATCGAACGATGGAGAGATGAAGATCAGGCCTATAGGGTGGCCCTTATTGTGATCCCGTGAGACATCCCAGCTGCCTCCGCTCCCCAACTCGATTGGCGACAGTGATATGCGAGGGGCGAATGGGTGACAAGCGGGAAACCTTGCTAACACACCGTTTTACCGCCGCTATCGCATCAAAATGTTGCACTTGAGTCACAAATCGACCCCCAGGAGGCCATCGGGTGATCAAATAGCATAAGTTAGGCCCAATCCGCGTAACTGGTTAGTCGCCCCTGCGGTTCCGCTGGAGTTGACTCCGGCCGCGCAAATCACAACCGATGGCTGCGATTTTGTCCCCTGGTCTCAAATCTAGACATGTCATAGTCGCCATATCCTGGTCCCCCTTGCTGGTTTGCGAGGGTCCAGCACGCTGTATTCGATTGCTCTTGGCGCTTCTGGGCACTAATGCGCCCTCAAAAGCAGGCCGTGTCAGAACATAATAACGGTCTCCTGTGCAGCCATTCTTCCTTTGAAAGCCGATCTTTACGATGTCCAAAGCCCCCTCCTCTTTGCGCAACGTCGCCATCATCGCGCACGTTGACCACGGCAAAACCACCCTGGTTGACCAGCTATTCCGCCAATCTGGCACGTTCCGTGACAATCAACGCGTCGAAGAACGCGCCATGGATTCAGGCGATCTGGAAAAAGAGCGCGGGATCACGATCCTTGCGAAATGCACCAGCGTGGAATGGGAAGGTCCAGATGGTGAAGTCACCCGGATCAACATCGTAGATACGCCCGGACACGCCGACTTCGGCGCCGAGGTGGAGCGGATCCTGTCTATGGTCGATGGCGTTATCTTGCTGGTCGACAGCGCGGAAGGCGCTATGCCGCAGACCAAGTTTGTGACCGGTAAGGCGCTTGCGCTGGGACTGCGCCCAATTGTCGTCGTCAACAAGATCGACCGTCCCGATGGCCGCCCGCAAGAGGTGCTCGACGAAGTGTTCGACCTGTTCGCCTCGCTTGATGCGAGCGACGAACAGCTCGATTTCCCCTCGCTCTGGGCGAGCGGACGCGATGGCTATGCGAGCGACGATGAAAGCGCGCGCGAGGGTACGCTGGACCCGCTTTTCGAGCTGATCGTCAATCATGTGCCCGAGCCGGGCCTCGAGACAAACGCGCCTTTTAGCTTCCTCGCGACCCTGCTCGACCGCGATAACTTCATGGGCCGTGTTCTGACCGGCCGCGTCCAGTCGGGCACGCTTAAGGTCAACGATCCGATCCACGCGATCGACCGCGATGGCAATGTCGTCGAAATGGGCCGCGCGACAAAGCTCCTGTCCTTCCGCGGGCTAGAGCGTGTTCCCGTCGACAGCGCAACTGCCGGTGACATCATCGCGCTTGCTGGCCTCGAAAAAGCGACCGTCGCGAACACGATCAGCGATCCGAGCGTTACCGAGCCGATCGAAGCGCAGCCGATCGACCCGCCCACTCTCGCTATGCGTTTCAGCGTCAATGACTCGCCGCTTGCGGGGCGTGAGGGTGACAAGGTCACCAGCCGCATGATCCGCGACCGCCTGCTGCGCGAGGCGGAAACCAATGTCGCCATCCGCATCACCGAAAGCGACGACAAGGACAGTTTCGAAGTCGCAGGCCGAGGCGAGCTTCAGCTGGGGGTTTTGATCGAAACGATGCGCCGCGAGGGCTTTGAGCTGGGCATTTCACGACCCCGCGTGCTGCTTCGCGAAGAAGGTGGCGAGCGCCTCGAACCATATGAAACCGTCGTGATCGACGTCGATGACGAGCATTCGGGCACCGTTGTCGAGAAAATGCAGCGCCGTAAGGCCGATCTCACTGAGATGCGCCCTTCTGGCCAGGGCAAGACCCGCATCACCTTCTCAGCGCCTTCGCGCGGGCTCATTGGCTATCACGGCGAGTTTCTCTCCGACACGCGCGGCACCGGCATCATGAACCGTCTGTTCGAGAAATACGGCCCCTACAAAGGCTCGATCGAGGGCCGCATCAATGGCGTGCTGCTGTCGAACAGCGATGGTGAGGCGGTGGCCTATGCCCTCAATGCCCTCGAAGAACGTGGTGAGCTGTTCATCGCCCCGCAGATGAAGCTCTACGAAGGCATGATCATCGGCGAGAATGCGAAGCCTGATGACCTCGAGGTCAACCCGATGAAAGCCAAGCAGCTCACCAATATCCGTTCATCGGGCAAGGATGACGCGATCCGCCTCACCCCGCCGCGCCGGATGAGCCTTGAACAAGCGATCGCCTATATCGACGACGATGAAATGGTCGAAGTGACACCGCAATCGATCCGCCTGCGCAAAACGCTGCTGTGCCCGCACGAACGCAAGAAGGCGCGGCGGAGCAAGGCGGGGTAGACGATACGCTTATCCTGAGCTTGTCGAAGGATCGCATTTTTTCACGGCATTGCCGACCAAGAGAAGGACGGTGCTTCGACGAGCTCAGCACGAACGGAGTTTGAGTCTTCAGCTGCCCTCATCCCAATCCTTGCGGTCCAGAGCCCTCATCGCATCGGTGACCGCGTTGGTTTCCACGCTCACCCGCACCACTTTCCCTAACAAGGTGATCATGCTCTCCTTGTAATCGGCAAAGCGATAGGTGTTGAACTTCTCAGCAATCGTCGGATCGCGCGGTTTCTTCTCCTTGTGCTGGTCGAGCACCCAATCAATCGCGCTGCGATTGCCGAGGCGATAGTCCCATGCACCCGTTGGAATGCCGGTGAGCTGCGTGTCTTCGTCCACCACAACGACGCCTTTTTCGGGCTGGCTCTTGAGCTTTGGCTTGGGAGAGGAACCCTTGGCACGCTTGGGATTGGGCGTGTCGATCCGCTCAAGCTCCCACGGCTCCTGATCCTCATAGTCAATATGCAATCCGAGCAGCGTCTCGCCCCATTTTACCCACTTGGCAAAGTCGGGATAGAAGGGAATGCGAGGAAACTCCCGCTTGAGGTTCAGAGCGTACTTCTCGCGATAGACCGGGTTATGGAGGACGGCATAGCAATAGGCAAAGATCGCGTCCTTGGAGACGCCTGATTTCTTGCCATAGCGCTTGATGAACTTGTTGAAAGCCCAATCGGTGATGTTGTCGATGCGCTCGCCTGATTTGGTGTAGCGGTAACGGGGAAGCCCAGTAGCTTTCTCGAGGGTATCGTGGTGCCATAGATTTTCGACGGCTAATGTCTGAAATGGCTTTGATGCTGGCTGGCCACTTATCAAAAGTGAGCGCGGAAAATGGTCGTCTCGCTCGATGCGCGCGAGTTGATAGTGATCCTCATTGAACTGCCACAAGAAATTTGTCAGCTGTCTATCATAAGGCCGATAGAGCGATGAGATAGCGTTTGGGATTTTGGTCAACTCGGTCCTCGCCGCTGCGAGTTTTCGAGTCTTCCTTGTCCATTTGATGTGGTCGTTGAAGTCAAGCTCCCGATAGTTCAATCTTCCTTGTGGGAGATCACGCACCAGACTGCGATACTCTTTCAGGTGATACTCATACACGGTATCGAGGAAATCACTCGAACGAGAAACTGCCCAGTCATCGCGATTAGTTTTCACCCCAAGCGAAAACAGTTTGAAGACGGCGGTCTCGCGTACTTTTCCTTTCGCCGATTTCGTTTTCTTACTCGCAATCGGCAAAAACTCGTCCCACTCGCTCGGCTCAATTTGGTTTAGCCATGTCCCCCTGTCATTCGGCTTGATATATTGGGTTTTGAGTTCGTCGACCCGACTGGTCCCCAACCAGGAAAGCTTGTCCTCAGCGTGCTCCTCCTCTGGTCGTCGGACATAGCTCAGTGTGGCTTGGGCTTTGTCTTTGCGCCGCACGAGAAACATAACAGCGACACCAGTCTGAATCGCGAAAACATTATGGGTGGGGCCAGAAAGCTTGGGGTTCGCTCTCACGTCGCCGCCGAGATCGATTATTCTGATATCGTCGAAATTCGCGGCAACGACCTTCCGGAACCCATCAAAAGTCCGGCTCTCAATGAAACTCCGATTGGTCACAAAGGCGATGATACCCTCATCGCCCAGCCGATCACTGGCCCAGCGATAGAAGCGCGAGTACATGTCGTAGAGCTTCGTTTTCTGGGCAGTGCTCTCCTTGATGTAGGTCCTCTTTATCCGGTCATCGATGTGCGGATATTCGCGGTTCTTATTGTTGTCATTCTCGTTCTGCTGGTTTGCATTGTAAGGCGGATTCCCGATGATCACGCTGATCTTGCTGCGGTTCTGCCGTTTCACCCGCTCGATATTTTCGTCCGACAAGCCGCCCAACAGATCAAACTGGTGCCCCTGGTGAATGCCAAGCCCATCCACATTATCGAGCGTGTCGACCAGACATAGCCCTTCAAACTCGGAAAACTGACCGGTGATCGCCTGATAGGTCGCCTCAATGTTGAGATTGGCGACATAGTAAGGCAGCACTGCTACTTCGTTGGCGTGCAGTTCCTCCTTGTACTTCTGCCGCAGTTTCTCCGGCTGGCCGCGGAAATACTCGAGCAGCTCAACAATGTAGGTGCCTGTGCCCGTCGCCGGATCGAGGATTTCAACGCCGGGATCGACGAGGTTCTTGCCAAAGTGCTTCTCGCATAGCCAGTCGGCGGACCGGATCATGAAGCGCACAATCTCACCTGGCGTGTAAACCACCCCCAGCCGGTCGGCGGCCTTGGGATTGTAGACCTTGTAGAAATTCTCATAGAGCGACTTCAGGAAGTTCTGCTTTTCCGAATGGCTCTGGATTAGGTGAGCGGTGTCCTCAATCCCGGTGTAATAGGGTTTAAGCGCTGCGAGCAGTGATCGCCGGTCGCCATATTCAAACAGCTTCTCATCAAGCTTCTGCAGCTGCGCGCCGATATTGTTCTGGCGGTGGTAATCGACCATGTCAAACACGCGGTTGAAAATGTCGGCGGTGAGGATGTGCTGGATCAGCATTTCCGTGACATCCGCGCGTTCGAGCGCGGGATTGATCGTCTGTTTGACCTGCGAAAGAAAGTCTTCTTCCGCCTTGGCGAAATCAGTGCTCGCCTCCCGCTTTTCGCGGATGCGTTCCCTTAGCGCCTCAAGGATTGCAGGCAGGTCCTCTGCAAATTTCTCAATCGCCTTGCGGAAATCGCGGATAGCCTGCTGCTCATGGCCGAAAAAGCGGGTGAGAAGCGCATAGAGCTCCTCGGTATCAGACATGTCCGCTTCTGCGGCGCGCTTGCCGTCCTGAATGAGAACCGCGCGCTGTGTGTCTTCGTAGATAATGTTGGACTTGGGGTAGCCTTTGGCTTCCTTCTTGCGGATTTCCTCCTCAAGGTCATCCTTGCTGTCCTTGGCTTCCCAATAGCCAAAAGGCACACGGATATCGAATACGAGCGCTCCGTCGACCGATATCTGGCCGCCCGATCCCGTCATGCGGTGCTCAGACAGATAGGTGAGGTCTTGCGAACGCCCCCAGCTCTTCAGCAAGCCTTGAAAGGCGTCGCGGACGGTGCCCTCATTCAAAGTCCCGCCGACCTTGATAATCCGGTCGAGTTCGCTGCGATATTCGTTAATGAGCTGACGGCTCACGTGCGTCCCTCTCGCCTAGCTTCGCTCCCTTTTGGCAAGCATTGGGAAAACAAGCAATTTTCCTACAGCTCCCGCGCCTGTTAGCCTCTCATCGGCTCTTTCAGACTCCCAAACATTCCTCATTCAGGCGGAGCTATGAAAGCCCGCAACAAAACCCCCCGATCCGCATGCACTTCATCAACTAAACCCCATTTTGGCCCGTCCCAAGCCATCCGAATCGATTCGACAATTTTTTGCGATGCAGCTCTGTAACCTCTGACCTAGCCAGCGCGAACCAGATGCAAAGACACCGGCCAATGCGCCGGTCATCCCCTTTGCAAAGGACCATTAGAATGACCCGCTTGTTTATCATCATCGCCGCGCTCGCCGCGCTCGTCGTTGGCGCGATGCAGCTCTCCGCCCAAGCCACCACCGAAGGTTGGCAGACCTATGACGAGGGCGAATTCATGATGGCGCAAAAGAAGGGCAAGACCATCGTGGTCGATGTCTATGCCAATTGGTGCCCAACTTGCCGGGCACAGGCTCCGATTCTCGACGAACTGCGGGAGGAACACCAAAGCGCTGATATTCTGTTCGTGAAGGTCGACTTTGACGAGGAGAAGGACTTCCTGCGCACACATCGAATTCCGCGCCAGTCAACCGTGCTGGTTTTCAACGGTATGGATGAAGTCGCTCGCACAATTGCTGAGACCAATCGCTCGCGGCTTCGCGGCGTGGTTGAGGGCGCGCTCTAACAAAGCGCCTTCCCCACGATATCAGGCTAACACAACATGTTCGGCAGTTTTGCCCTTTCCTTCGTCGCAGGACTGGTGACGATCTTGAACCCATGCGTGCTCCCGCTCGTCCCGATCCTGGTGGCCTCCGCCCTGGGCAAGAGCCGGATGGGTCCAGCGGCTTTGGCCGCGGGATTGGTGACGAGCTTCACCCTGTTTGGCTTCACCGTGATCGCCTTCGGGTATTCGCTCGGCATCAATGAGCAGGCGGTGCGCGTCTTTGCTGGCGCGCTATTGATCGTGGCTGGCGGGGTTCTGCTGGTGCCGCAAGCCCAAGCCGCGCTTACCACAGCCGCGGCCCCGATCGCCAATTTTGGTAATGAGCGGCTCGCAAAGATCAGCGGTAATGGCGCGGGAGGGCAATTTGCCGTTGGACTCTTGCTCGGAATTGTATGGGCGCCGTGTGTTGGGCCAACGCTGGGCGTTGCGATTGCAGCGGCAAGCCAGGGGCAGGACCTGTTGGCGAGCTTTGTGATTTTCTTGATCTTCGGGCTCGGAGTAGCGACGTCAATCCTCGCTTTCGCCTATGGATCACGCCGAGCTTTGGGCGAGCGCCGCCAGACGCTGGGTCTGCTCGCAAAATATGGCAAGCCGCTGTTTGGCATCACGCTGTTGATTGTCGGCGCGATGGTGGTGAGCGGGTTCGACAAGGTGATCGAAATCGCATTGCTCGATGTACTGCCTGAAAGCGTGATCCTTTTCACCACGTCCTTCTGAGGCGCGGCCGACCCGCGGTCCGTTCGCGCCCCACCCTTCCCAGACAATCTGGATTGCGGCATGGTAGTGCGGGATGGATGAGGGAGAGAAGCGCCATGAGCGAAGCCAACACACCGCGCGTGACCGGATTGGGGGGCGTCTTTTACGTCGCGGACGATCCGAAGGCGACGCGCGACTGGTACAGAGACACACTCGGCGTCGATGGACCTTACGGCCCGCAATTCGCTTTTGCCGACGACCCGAAGACCAATCCCTATGCGCTTGTCAGCCTGTTCAGCGATGATGAATATATTAAGCCTAGCAAGAACGGCTTCATGATCAACCTGCGGGTCCACGATCTCGATGGGTTCGTCGAGGGGCTGAGGGCTAAAGGGGTCGAGATCCTTGGCCATGTGGACGAGGATTACGGCAAATTTGCCTGGCTGCTCGATCCCAATGGGGTGAAAATCGAGCTTTGGGAGCAAGTCGCAGAAGAATTGCCAACCACTGCCGAAGGTTAGACCCAGGCTCTTAGGTGAGCCAGCTCGTTCAGCTGGCCTTACTCATTACCGTTTTGTTAACCATACTCGAATATATTTCGATAAGTATGCGTTACGGGTCTATCTTCAAAGCAAGCGCGCTATGCGCATCGGCGCTGGCGCTGATTGGATGCGGATCGCTGATCCCGCCTGCCAGTCCTCATTCGCCGGGCGTCTCGCGCAGTCAGAGCAGCACGGCTTCAACCTCTGCTCCGGCAGTGCGCACGGCACCGCGTCGCGTGGCCTCCCTGCCCCAGCAACCGATTTCACGCGCTTCGGATCGCGCCTGCTTCGCTGAGCTGAGCGAGACTGGTGCGCGTTTCACGCCGGTGCCAGACACTTATGGTGCGCCGGGCTGCAACAAACTTGGCACGGTGCAACTGACCGCACTTGCGGGCGACAGGTCACAGTTTTCCATGAGCAATGTTGGCCCGCTCCAATGCCCAGTCGCTCAAGCGTTCAGCGCATGGGCTCGCTTTGGCGTTGACCGCGCGGCGCAGCAAATCTTGGGCAGCCCGCTTGCACGGATCGAGACGATGGGCACCTATTCTTGTCGCAACATTGCCGGCACCAACCGCCGGTCTTCGCATGCACGCGCAGCGGCGATCGACGTATCTGGCTTTGTGCTTGCCGATGGCCGGCGCATCACGCTGGTTGAGGATTGGGATGGCGGAACCCCGGCGGAGCGCGAGTTTCTGCGCGTTGTACATCGCAGCGCCTGCAAGCGATTTGGCACTGTCCTTGGCCCGGAATATGACGCGGCCCATGCCGACCACTTCCACCTTGAAGGCAGCGACCCAAGCTACTGCCGCTAAGGCCCAAGAAGTCAGGCACAGTTCTCTATCGTGCAAAAAAGGGGGCGGCCCCGACATCGCAATGATGCCGAGGCCGTTCGGGTACCGATTTCCGTCAGGACGCTTACCGAGTAGCTAGGCAAGAGCCGAGCAAGGGCCAGGCCATGAACGGTATCGGCTTGGAAGGGGTTTGCGGGGTCTCAATGCTGAGGGTTAAAGACTAGGAACCGCATCCACTTGAATATCAATCTTGGGCTCCAACTTGGCTTCGAGCTTAAGCCGGACCGCTTCGGCGGCATGGCGGGCGCCAAGCTTGTGCATCATGTTTGCGCGATGGATCTCCACTGTGCGCGGGCTGATATCGAGCTCGCGCGCAATGACCTTGTTGCTGCTGCCTTCTGCGAGCCATTCGAGCACTTCGCGCTCTCGCACTGATAGACTGGCGATACGGTCGCGCGCTTCGATCATTCGGCGGCGCGCTTGTCCAAAAACCTCGGCCTCTTTCTCAATCCGGATAAGGCAACGTTCAAACCGTTCGGGTTCGAGCGGCAGCGAAAGATAATCGAGTGCGCCCGCCTTAATCGCTTCGACAATTCGCCCCGGCTTGGGTTCGGAGTCCACCGCGATCAGAGGCAGCCAGATGCCCAGTCGGCTGAGGCGATCAAGGATCATCCCAACCCCGCCTTCTTCGGCAGAGTCGCAAGCGATAATGATACCTTCGCGTGGGGGATGGACCGACAATTCCGAAATATCGCCGTACACTTCCGAATGGTGGCCGAGCTGGAACCCAACCCGTGCCAATTCAGCGCGCTGGCGGCTGTTGGAATTGATGAAGTGGAGCGATGCTTTGCGTGTCATGCCCATGGTCTTGCGCCGACCCCTTAGGCATTTCACGCGGGACCTAACCCGATATGGAGCAATGATTGGGTAGCCGTAAGGTCAAACCATTGAAAGCAAAGCGAACTTCACCTCCATATCGAACCATATACCGGCCAGGAATTGCCGGTTTTTGGCGCTCTAGCGGCCCCCGGACCGCCTCACCCTATTCCGACTCGAAGCTGTAATCCGGCAAAGAGTGGAATGCAGACCGCAACGCGTCGCCCCAATTGGCTGAGATTTCGGCGAAGTAGGGATCATCGGCTTGCACCCGGTGTTCATGCGTGGGCGCGAAGTCGTCCTTGCCAATCACCAGCAGGTCCAGCGGCAGTCCCACGGACAGGTTCGCTTTCAATGTCGAATCGAAAGACACCATCAACAGCTTCACCGCATCTTCAAAACTCATATCGCGGTCATAACCGCGAATGATGATCGGGCGACCATATTTGGTCTCTCCGATCTGGAAAAACGGCGTGTCCCAGCTCGCTTCGATAAAGTTTCCTTCGGGATAGATCATGAAGAGCCGCGGCTCCATTCCGGCAATTTGCCCTGCAACGATGATCGAGGCCGTAAACCGTCCCTTGCCGCGATCGCCATTGGTGGCTTGCACTTCTTCGATCGTGGAGCGCAATAGCCGCCCGATCTCGGTTGCGACGGTGAACATCGTCTTTCCCTTGATCAGGGTGTTGTCGCGCTCATCTGGCTCCTTGGTGCGCTCTTCCAGCTTGCTCACCACCGCTTGCGTGGTGGCGAGATTGCCAGCGGTCATCACCGCGATCATGCGCTCTCCGGGCACCTGCCAGGAATGCATCTTGCGAAAGACAGAGATGTTATCGACGCCCGAATTGGTGCGCGTGTCGCTCATCAGAACGAGGCCCTTATCGAGCACCATGCCAACGCAATAAGTCATCTGGGTTCCTTAAGCACAAGAAGCGCCGCCGCTTAGCGCAAGTGGTTCAAGGAGTCTCTTCTTTTCGCGTTATTGGCTTTCGGCCTGTTGTTCGACCGCGACGCCGACTGTGAGCACTTGCTCGGTGCTGCCAAAGCTGATGCCGGTGACAGGTGCAGCGTCGCGATAGTCGCGGCCCGTGGCAACGCGAACATAGCGCGGATCGGGGCTGATCCCGTTGGAGACATCAAATCCGACCCAGCCAAGCCCTTCAATATGGGCTTCGGCCCAGGCATGGGTTGCCTCCTGCTCGATCCGGTCATTCATCATTAGATAACCCGAGACATAGCGCGCCGGAATATCGGCAGCGCGCGCGGCACCTATGAAGATATGGGCATGGTCCTGACATACGCCGCGGCCGTGATCGACCGCTTCTTCGGCAGTGGTGCTCGCATGCGTTGTGCCCGTCTCGTAAGTCACATCCCCACCGATGCGGGCCGACAGAGCGTGGAGAAAATCGAGCTTCGCTGAATCCTTGGGCGCGTCCAAATCACGGATCAGCGCGCGCAGTTTGGGCCCCGGTTTGGTCAATTTGGTCTGCCCGAGAAAGCTCCACAGCGGCATATGACCCGAATGCTGGCCGATCACGCCAGCCTTATCCTGCGTTTCAACCTCGCCTGTGCAAGTGACAGTGACTTCACTCGCGCCCGGCTCTACCGCAATCAGAGTGACGGTGTTGAAATTCTGGTCGTCATATTCGAGCTCGGCATGGGCGTTGTCATATTGCATGTCCCATTTGAGGATCGATTGCCCTTGCGTTGCCTTGGGCGTGAGACGCAGCCGCTGAAGCGCGTGCACAACCGGCTCGCGAAAGGCGTAGTGCGTTGTGTGTCGGATCGAGAGTTTCATGCGTGCGACCTCATGACAGGAACCGGTAATCCTCTCCAATCGCATTCGCGATGGCCGCGTTGCGCGCCATGAAGTCAGTCAGGAATTCGTGCAGGCCTTGGTCAAAGATATCGTCCACCGAAAGGCCTTCAAGGCTGCTACCCTCCTCGGTCATCAGGTTGAGCGAGGCGCAGCCAGACCCTTCGCCTTGCCCATGGATCCGCGCCAATGCAGCGACATGGCCGCCTACCGCCTCGCGGCAGAAAGCAAGGCTGCGCGGGAAGCGCGTGTCGAGCACCAGAAACTCAACAATCCCGCGCGCATCGATCTGCCCTGCATTCAGCCAGGTGTACGCGCTCGCCCCCGCGACCGAGCGCAGCACCTGGTCCCATTGCGTGGAATCGAGGCTCGACCCGACATGCGCAAGCGATGGAAGCAAAAGGTAGTACTTCATATCAAGGATGCGCGCGGTGCTCTCTGCGCGCTCGGCGAAGGTTCCGGCACGCGCAAAGTGAAAACTCTCATTGCGCAACATTGTCCCATCAAGCGCACCATGAACCTGTGTCCCAGCACGCCGCAACCGCGTGATGACATCGCCAACGCCGGCCTGGCTAACGGGCCGTGCCAGCATCTCATCAAGCCGCATCCAGTTTTCGTTCAATGCCTCCCACACCGGACTGGAAATCTGAGTCCGGGCAGAGCGCGCATTGTTTCTGACCGCTGTGAACATCTCGCGCACATTGGCAGGGTTCGTGCGGTCCCGCAGGACAAAATTCCACACTGAATGGCCGTCATAGCCATCATTGTGCTCTTCATATTGCGTCTTCAGGCCCAGCGTAGAGATCACCGAGCGCCACTCATCCTCGGCCGTCTTGACGTCGCGGGTGAGTGCCATGCGCAGCCCTGCATTGAGCAAGCGCGCCGTGTTCTCAGCCCGCTCAAGATAGCGGAACATCCAGAACAATCCGTTGGCGGTCCGGCCTAGCATGACAGCACCCCGCCCATTAGTCTTTGAGGACCCATGTGTCTTTGGTGCCGCCGCCTTGCGAGGAATTGACCACCAGCGAACCCTGTTTGAGCGCCACGCGCGTCAGGCCTCCGGGCGTGATCTCAATCCCGTTCGGCGAAGCGAGCACAAAGGGCCGTAAGTCGACATGGCGCGGCGCAAGGCCCTTGGCGGTGTAGATCGGGCAGGTCGACAACGAGAGTGTTGGTTGCGCAATGTAGTTTTGCGGGTTTGCCTCCAGCTTGGCGCGGAAGGTCTTGATTTCCTTCTTGGTCGCGGTCGGGCCGATGAGCATCCCATAGCCGCCCGAACCGTGGACTTCCTTGACCACCAGATCAGCCAGATTGTCGAGCACATAGGCCAGGCTCTCTGCATCCGCACAGCGCCAAGTTTCGACATTGGGCAATAGCGGTTTCTCGCCCGTGTAGAACTCGACGATCTCGGGCATGAAGGAATAGATCGCTTTGTCATCTGAAACGCCCGTGCCCGGCGCGTTGGCGATGGTGATGCCGCCGGCGCGGTAGACATCCATGATCCCCGGCACGCCGAGCACGCTGTCGGGTTCAAATGTCAGCGGGTCGAGATAGTCGTCGTCCACTCTGCGGTAGAGCACATCGACCGGTTCAAACCCGCGCGTTGTGCGCATTTGCACGCGCCCTTTGACAACCCGCAAATCGCTGCCTTCAACCAGTTCAGCGCCCATCTGATCAGCGAGGAAGGCATGCTCAAAATAGGCCGAATTGTAGATTCCCGGCGTCAGCACCGCGACATTGGGCTTGCGGCCACCGGAAGCATCAAATTGCGGCGGCGCGCAGGCAGCAAGGCTGCGGGCCAAGCGACGCGGATAGTTGGACACCTGCTCCACCGCGACCTTGCTGAACAGGTCGGGGAACATCGCCATCATCGTCTCGCGGTTCTCCAGCATGTAGGAGACGCCTGAAGGCGTGCGCGCATTGTCTTCGAGCACAAACCACTGATCCGGCCCAGTGCGCACCAGATCGATCCCGACAATATGGGTGTAAATCCCGCCCGGAGGCGTCATCCCGACCATATGCGGCAGCCAGGCATCATTGCCGCGCAGCAGCCGTTCAGGAAGGCGACCTGCGCGCACGATCTCTTGCCGGTGGTAAAGGTCGTAGAGGAATGCGTTGAGCGCCCTCACCCGTTGCTCAATCCCGCGTGTCAGCCGCCGCCATTCGCTCGCCGTGATGATGCGCGGCACCATGTCGAAAGGGATAAGACGTTCCTCCGCCTCATCCTCGCCATAAACATTGAAGGTGATACCCGTGCGGCGGAAGCTTTCATCGGCTTCGGAATTCTTGCGCTTGAGGAAGGCAGGTTCCTGTTCCTCATACCATTGGCAGTAATCAGCGTATGCAGAGCGGGTTTCGCCGCCTGCAAACTTCATCTCATCGAAGTTATTCTGATCGTCCGGCGCCGCGCTCGCCATTGGTCCCCGTTGATCTCTGCTGCACTTGCGAACACACGCTACATACCCCTGGGGGGTGAGGCAAAGGAAAATAAGGGAAAATCGCTAGGAGACCGAGGCCTGTCGTTTCGAAGCTCCTAAGACTCGAGCTCCTCGAGGACAGTCAGGATGCTCTCAGGCGTGTAGGTGAAGCCCGAATGCGTGCAGCGCAAAGCGATCGCCTTGTCGCGCTCGCCTGGCTTGCCAGCCGCACAACGCGCACCGACCGCTCCATCGACCGGGCTCCACAAAGCGACGGTTTCGACCGGCGGCTTGGCCGCGAGATCGGTTTCGATCGGAGCCTCATCAACGCGGTGCCCAGCAATTGCTTGATAGACGCGCCAGACGTTGTTGGCGCGCGGACTGCCGGAAAAAGGCGAGCCCATTGTGATGACCTTGTGAATGCAGATCGGGTGCCGCTTGGCGAGCTCACGAGCGTACAGGCCGCCTAGGCTCCAGCCGACAATGGCAACCGATTGCTCATAGCGTTCGCACACTTCGAACAGGCGATCTTCCAGACCAGCCATGGTTTCAGGCGACACGCCCCAATTGAAACCCATGCCCCAATTCTTGGCCTTGTGCCCTGCTTTCTCGAGGTTTTCGGCCATATACTTCATCCGATGTGGACCAGTGGCAAAGCCGGGCATCATGATGACGATCTGCGGATGGTCGGTCTTGGGAATCTCGATCTTGGGCACAAAGCGTCGACGCACAGGCTCGATCAAGAGGTCAAGCTCGCCCAAAAACCGCAGCATGCTGGGCTTGCCTTGTTCTTGTTCGGGGTAATCCTCCCGCGCGAGCGCGATGCGCCGAGCAAGCTCGGTTTCGCCAAATCGGGCCTTCGAAGCCTCCAGCAAGGATGCGCGTGTAGCCATATTTCTGTCATATACTACAGTTGAGTGAATGCTGTGTGAAGGCTTGGTCTATCAAACGCTTATGTAGTGCGGCGAAAAGCGACCCGGTTTAAACGCAAAGGAAAAGGGACGAAGAAGTTTAGACCTCTCCGCCCCTTCCTTAATAATACAGAGTTGGACCTGACCTTCAGGCGTCGCAATCGCCGATGCGTTCTTGCACCATGCTCATCTCCATATTGGCCTCACCAAGCTGCGGCAGTGTCCCGTTGGTGGTGATCGTCATTTCGGAGCGTGTTGGAGTTGCATTGCCTGTCATCGCCACCCGCATTTCGCCGCCACCTTGTGGCGTGCAGGTCATCGCCATATCGATGTCGCCAGAATCGAGTTCAAATTTCTCGATCGTGCAACTTTCGTCCTGGCCTTGCTTGAGAGATTCTTCCCAACCCTGTTCCGCCTCTTCGGGCGTCAGGCAATATTCGAAGCTGTTGTTCATCATAGTACCCATCATCTCGACCATTTCGGGCGGAGCGCCGGGGATGTCAGCGTTCACCATCGTCATGTTGACAGTGTATTTGCCCGCTTCAGGGCGCATATTGCCCGCTTCACTTTCCATTTCAGCGCGGACTTCATCCAAGGTGATTTCGCCATCGCCATCCGCATCAGCGCTGGTTTCCTCATCACAAGCGACAAGAGCCGCGCAAAGTGCCACGGCCGCGCTTGCAGCCATCATTTTCGTACGCATTCGATTCCTCCCTAAGTCCCTTCACGGAATGTGACTTGATCACGGTTAGTTGCAAGCACCAAGCCATTCGTGTCGTGCGCGCATCTTCATCGAGCCATCGCCCATGCCGAAATCTCCGGCCATTGTGATGGTGATATCAGAGGATGTCGGCGAACCTGTGCCCGTCATCGTCATGCGCATCTGACGCCCATCAACCCGGCAAGTCATCTCCGCATCAATCTGGCCGCCGGTGAAGTTGTAGCGATCATAAGTGCAATCATCCGCCCCATCGCCTCGCATCGAGCGGTTGGTGATCGCCTGATAGCCCTCTTCAATCTCGGCTTCAGTCAAGCAATAGGTGGACTCGAACGACATCATCCGACCCATCATATCCGCCATTTGCGGCGGTGCATCTGGCACATCGAGGGAAAGGAACGTGATCTTCGCGCGGTACTCACCGGCCAGAGGCCTATCGGCAAGATCAATCTGAGCGGAAGCGCCAAGTGGCGCGAGCGTACCAAGAGCTGCCAGCGAAGCGGCGGCTGCACCGCCAAAAATCCAGGCTTTCATTCGAGCATCTCCTTCTTGCGTGGGTAGGCAGATGCGACCATTTGTGTTCTTGCCGCCTATGCTAGGGCGGTGTGGACTGCGGCACAACCGCGTATCGATTGACGTCTATTCTGTTGCTTCTGGCACAGGACATTCACCAACGCGCTCAAACTTCGCATCCAAGGAGAAGTCGCCAATGCGAGTGCCCGATTCATAGCTCGCGATTGTCGTCCTCTGCGTCGGGGTGATGACTGAATCGATGAAGTTTCGCGTGACGAAGCCAACACTGTCCTCGCAGCGGACCACGATCGAGACTGTGTCCGCAGTGAGGTCGAATTTTTCATAGACACAAATGTCGGGCAGCGACCAGTCAACCGGCTCGTCGATCTGTTCCTGAGTGACGCAATCCTCCTGGCTTTCGTCAGGGCCTTGATCCACGGACGTGTCGACCACCGTGCCGCGATAGAGGCCGGGCTCACGGTCGACGTAATCCAGACCAGCGCTCGCCGCGACCGCCTCATCCGAGGAAACCACGCCGTCACCATTGGTGTCCGCCTGTTCGGTCGTCACGCCCCCGCCTGAGCAGGCCGGCAGTGCAATCGCAAGCGCCAAAACGGCTATGCGGGGCTTCATATTAATTGCCCCTTTTCTCATGCATTCCTAATGCCTTGGCGCCTGGCCCTAAGCTATGCACAACCACTTCACAACTGCCCTGCAATGTACCATATATGTTCGCATGTCCGAATTGATCATACGCCGTGGGTTGGAAGAGCCCGAAACCGGGGAAGAATTCACCCCACACCGCCCTTCTCGGCCCGAAAAATCGATGCCGGGCAAACCGTTCAAGCTGGTGTCCGATTACGAACCCTCCGGCGATCAACCAAAAGCGATTGCGGAGCTGGTTGAAGGCGCAAATGATGGCGAGGCAACCCAAACACTGCTGGGCGTGACGGGTTCGGGCAAAACCTTCACCATGGCCAAAGTGATCGAGACCTTGCAGCGCCCTGCCCTGGTGCTGGCGCCCAACAAGATCCTCGCCGCCCAGCTTTATGGCGAGTTCAAAAGCTTCTTTCCCGAGAACGCAGTCGAGTATTTCGTCTCTTACTACGACTATTATCAACCCGAAGCCTATGTCCCACGCTCTGACACTTACATCGAGAAAGAGTCGAGCGTGAACGAAGCGATCGACCGGATGCGCCACTCCGCCACCCGATCGCTGCTCGAACGCGACGATGTGATCATCGTTGCCTCGGTTTCATGCCTTTACGGTATCGGCTCGGTCGAGACGTATTCTGCGATGATCTTCGACATTAAGAAAGACGAGGTGATCGACCAGCGCGAGTTGATCCGCAAGCTCGTCGCGCTCCAATATAAGCGCAACGATGCGGCGTTTGCGCGCGGCACTTTCCGGGTGCGCGGCGACAATATGGAGCTGTTTCCCTCTCACTATGAGGACATGGCCTGGCGGATCAGTTTCTTCGGGGACGAGATCGAGGAAATAGCCGAATTCGACCCGCTCACGGGCAAGAAGGGAGCAACCCTCGACAAAGTTCGCGTCTATGCGAACTCGCACTATGTGACGCCTGGCCCAACGATGAAGCAGGCGATGGATGCGATCCGGTTTGAGCTCGCTCACCGCTTGAAGGAGTTAGAGGAAGAGGGCCAGCTGCTCGAACATCAGCGCCTCGAACAGCGCACCAATTTCGACCTCGAGATGATCCAGGCCACCGGGTCATGCGCAGGGATCGAAAACTACTCGCGCTTCCTCACTGGGCGCCTGCCCGGGGAGCCGCCTCCAACTTTGTTCGAATATCTGCCCGACAATGCGCTGCTTTTCGTCGATGAGAGCCACCAGACGGTGCCGCAGATCGGCGCGATGGCGCGCGGGGACCATCGCCGCAAACTGACTTTGGCGGAGTATGGCTTTCGCCTGCCCTCTTGCATCGACAACCGCCCCTTGCGCTTCAACGAATGGGACGCGATGCGCCCGCAGACCTTCTGCGTCTCAGCGACGCCTGGCCCATGGGAAATGGACCAAACCGGCGGCGTTTTTGCCGAACAGGTCATCCGCCCGACCGGCCTGATCGACCCGCCGGTCGATATCCGCCCGGTCGAAGATCAGGTCCAGGACTGCATCGAGGAATGCAAGGCAACCGCTAAGAAGGGCTACCGCACCCTCGTCACGACATTGACCAAGCGGATGGCGGAAGACCTGACCGAATTCATGCATGAGGCGGGCGTGAAGGTCCGCTACATGCACTCAGACGTTGAAACACTGGAGCGTATCGAGCTGATCCGCGATCTGCGCATGGGCGTGTATGACGTGCTGGTTGGGATTAACCTGCTGCGCGAGGGTCTGGATATCCCCGAATGCGGGCTTGTCTGTATCCTTGATGCTGACAAGGAGGGTTTCCTGCGCTCCGAGACTTCACTGGTGCAAACCATCGGACGCGCCGCGCGCAATGTCGAAGGTCGCGTGATCCTTTATGCCGACCGCGTGACCGGATCGATGGAACGCGCGATGGCGGAGACCGACCGGCGCCGTGACAAGCAGCAAGCCTATAATGACGAGCACGGCATCACCCCGCAGACGATCAAGCGCGACATTGCCGATATCGTGGCGCACACCGCCTCGCAAGACGGAGTGACGGTCGATACCGGAGATGAAGAGGTCAACAACCTCGTCGGTCACAATTTGCGCAGTTACATCGAAGACCTCGAGAAACGCATGCGCGATGCGGCGGCCAATCTCGAGTTCGAAGAGGCTGGGCGACTTCGTGACGAAATCAGGCGGCTCGAAAATGACGAGCTGGGCTTGCCCGAAGATCAGAAAAAGGCACCGCGCGTGGGCCGCTCGAACGAGGGCAAGCCCGGGACGAGGAAAACGCGTTACGGCAAAACGCGAGCGCGTAGAATGGGGGGCAAGCCTTGAGGCAATCGCTCGCCTCGATACTGTTTCTCGCCCCGACGCTCGCTATCGCCGCTTGCAAGCCGCCGCCTACTGACGCGGATATGGCGCGCGATATGCCGGAGAGTGTCGCCTCCGATCCGTTGCCCTCACCAGACACCGAGGGGGCGATGTGGGCGCTATCACCGCAGTCTGAAACGCGGCTTATCTATGGCATTCCGGGAGAGCCTGCTTTGGTGGCGCTTCAGTGTCTGGACGCGGACAAGGCTGCTACGACACTCCAGATCACCCGCCTCGCTCCGGCAGATGAGGGCGCCGGCGCACTGCTCGCGCTGGTGGGCAATGGCCATATCGGACGCCTCCTGGTCGATGCGACCGAAGTTAATGGGCGCAGCGTGTGGCAAGGGGAAGCGCTGGCCTCAGACCTCTTGTGGGAGCCTCTGATGGGCCCGCGCGCTTTGGGAGTAACCGTCCCTGGCGCAGGCCGAGTTGAGGTTAACCCTAGTCAAGTGCCAGGAGAATTCATCGAAGCCTGCAGAACCGGAGCTAGCGCTGCCGCTCCGCCCGCTCAATGAGCATGTCCGGCGTTAGCACCTGCGGCAGTTGCTCAGCCTCTTCGCCCGGCTCGTACCACAGGTAAAACGGCACGCCTGCCGCGCCTTGCTCGGTCAGGAACATCGTGATTTCTTCATCGCGCACCGTCCAGTCGCCGACCATGGCGATCACACCTGCTTCTTCGAACGCGTCGCGCACCGCGTCACGCTCAATCGCGACGCTTTCATTGACTTTGCAGGTCACGCACCAATCGGCGGTGAACCAGATGAAGACCGGCTCGCCTGACGCGCGCGCTTCGCTCAAGGCCTCGCGGCTGAAGGCTTGCGGTGCATGGAGCGAAGCGCTGAGATCACGGCTGGGCGGATCATAGCCATAGGGCAGCGCGAAAGCTCCGAAGATCAGGAAGGGCGCGGCTGCAAGACCAAAGGCTGGCCACGCCATCTTGCCCGCCCGTTGCAGTCTTCCAACAATGAACAGGGCGAGCACGATGCCGAACAGGGTGATGAGCGCGAAGAATCCAAAGCCGCGCCCGCCGAGCTGCACGGTGAGCCAGATCAGCGCCAAAGCCGTCAGCGCCATGGGCCACGCCATCAGCTTTCGGAACCGGTCCATCCACGCGCCAGGCTTCGGCAGCATCCGCCGCAAGGCTGGAACGAAGCCGATCGCCAGGAAGGGCAAGGCAAGGCCCAAACCTAAGGTCGCAAACAAGACCAATGCGAGTGGAGTGGGCAACAATAAAGCCGCTCCTAGAGCCGCTGCCATAAAGGGCCCAGTGCAAGGCGTCGCAGCTACGGCGGCTAGCAACCCGGTGGCAAAGGCGCTACGGCCATGCCCGTTGCCAGTGTCGATGCTCGGAAGCTCAAACACGCCTGCGAAATTCAAAGTGATAATTGTCGCCAAAGCAAGCAAGGCGAGCACGACGCTGGGACTCTGCAGCTGGAACGCCCAGCCAACCTGCTCACCTGCTGCGCGCAAAGCGAGCATGATTGCCCCGAGTGCCACGCAAGCGAGCACTACACCTGCGGTGTAGGCAAGCCCTTCAGCCCGCGCCTCTGCCTCGCTTCCGCCAGCGCGCGCAAGCGAGAGCGCCTTCAAGCTCAGGATCGGAAAGACGCAGGGCATGATGTTGAGGATCAGTCCTCCAACGAGCGCGCCCAAAATCAGTGTCCAAAGCGGCGGAGTGAGGCTATCGGCGCTGTTCATCGTCACCATCTGCTCACCGCTAATTGCGGCGTCGCCGGGGGCAGATTCAAAGCGGACACCCGAACCGTCGCCAAAGCTGAGGATGCCGCTAACTTTCTCATAGACAGGTGAGATTGGCTCCACATAAGGCGGATTTTGAACACTGTTGATCTGCACGATCACTCGGTCTCCATCGCGCCAGAAGCTCTGAAATGGAGCGTATTCAACCAGATAGGGCTGCTCGATAAAGACATGTGGGTCGGAGAGTTCGACGCTTTCGGGCAGAGGAATGCTGAGCCGGACATGGTCTGCGTCGAAGTCGAAATTCGCTTCCGCATCAATCAGCGGAGCGATCTCCGCCCGCCAGCGCGCAAAATCTCCGCCCTGTCCTGCGCTCAGCAGTGCGTCTTGCGGGACGCAGAGAATGTCAGTGCAGGCTAGATATTCAACATAGCCGGTCACCTCCGGCAGCCCCACAATCTCCGCATCATCCGGCACGCTAACCGGCACCAGCACTGTGTAAGGCCCTTTGTAGATGTGGTTCATCAGACTGCCATTGGGAAGCGCTTGAATGAACCGCTGGGGCACTGGATAGAGCGGCTCGCCCATTGTCCAACCATCGGGCAGGTTGAGGCGCAGCATCATGCCAAGCCCGGCATCACCGGGGTTTGACCAATATCCGTGCCATTCTTCGCTCGACCCATCGTTTCGCGGAGTGAAGCGCAGCGCGAGGGTCCATTCCTTCCCCACCACCGGAGCACCGTCAGCCAGCAGTCGTACTTCGATGTTTTCATCGCCGTAGCGCGCTTCAGTGGGGACTTCGCGCTGAGCTCCAGCCTCTTGCGCGCCAGCACCGCTGACAAACAGCAACGCAGCCAGCACAGCCGCCAGGCCAGCAATCAACCGTGCGGGCGCTGCAATGGAACTTGCGTTGAACAATCTTGCCTCTTGGCCTTGGGTCACTCTAGTAGCGCATTAGCGGCCCAAATAGGGTTCGGCAAAGACTGCTTAAAGGACGACGGATAACCGCATGAGCGCTGGCACAAGTAACGCAGATGGGGAAACCCGCGATCTCCTGATCCTTGGGGGAGGATTGGTCGGAATGGCACTCGCTCTGGCAGCGGCCAAGCAGGGCATGACCAGCCATGTGATCGACCGCGCGGACCCGGCAGAACTCACCGCAGAAGGCTTCGATGACCGCGCAACCGCGATCTCGACCGCAAGCTGGCACCTATTCAGCAATATCGGGATCGCCGAGGGGCTGGAAGAATTTGCCTGCGACATCGCCAGCATCGCGGTCACCGATCAGAACAAGCCAGGCAGGCTCGACTTCACGCCGGAACCGCATGAGGGCACTTTGGGGCGCATGTTCCCCAACCGCCGCTTGCGCTTGGCGCTGTTTGAGGCGGCGGCGGACGAGCCGCTCATCAATTGGGTCTCCAAAGCCGAGATCACCGAGCGCGAGCGCAGCGAATTTGGCGTGGCTGCGTTGCTTTCTGACGGGCGCAAGCTCAAAGGCCGCTTGATGATCGCCGCCGAAGGTCGCGGGTCTCCAACGCGCGAAGATGCAGGCTTCACTTTGGCGCATTGGGATTACAAGCACCGCGCGGTTATCGCCGGGCTCACTCACTCTAAACCGCATGACAATGTCGCGTGGGAGATTTTCTATCCCGCCGGCCCGTTCGCGCTGCTGCCGATGAAGACGCAAGGTGACGGCCTTCACCGCTCTTCGCTCGTATGGACCGTGTCGGAAGCGGACGGACAAGCTGTGAACAAGCTTGGCGACCGAGCTTTCACAGCCGAAGTGCAAAAGCGCATGGGCGACATATTGGGCGAGATCACCAGTGTGGGTTCCCGATCAAGCTGGCCGTTGGGCTTCCACCACACCGCAAAAATCACTGATACGCGTCTGGCGCTGGTCGGAGATGCCGCGCACGGTATCCACCCGATCGCAGGCCAGGGCCTCAATCTTGGCCTGCGTGATGTCGGAGCCTTGGTCGAAGTGCTCGCCAATGGCGCCCGCATCGGGCTTGATCCGGGCGATCCGCAGCTGTTGAAGCGCTATGAAAACTGGCGCGGGCTCGACAGTTTCATGGTCGCGCTTGCCACCGATGGCCTCACACGGCTGTTTGGAGTCCCCGGCAAGACCGCCAGCGCCGTGCGGCGCCTTGGGATGTCGGCAGTGCAGCGCACACCAATGCTCAAGACTTTCTTTATGGACGAAGCACGTGGTGTCTCAGGCGATCTGCCTGAGCTGCTCAAAGCCTAGATCACGTAAACGATCAATTGCCGTCAGTCTCGTCGAGCGAGCCTGCTTGAGTCACCAGATTGCCTGCCCCATCGCGCAGACCGCTTTGATCAAGCACCGCAGCGGTTTCGATCACTTCAAGCGCCTGCATTGCGTCACGAAAACGCTCCGCATCCGCGATCCACGCTTCGGCCTCTTCGGCTCCGGGCATACCGCGGATTTCGTCAATGGCGTTCTGATAGCGCCCTTGCTCAAGCGCAATCTGCGCGCGCTCTAATCGCAGCTCGGGCTGCGGCGACGGGGTGCTCTCCCGACGGATGACGAAAAGCTGCGAAAGCTCCTCGGTAAAACGAGTCCAGCTCAACCCTTCATCGCGCTCAACCAACTGGGGGCCAAGCCCATCGAGCCGCGCCGAAAGGTTGTCATAACGGATCGGATCGCGCGCAAAGTTGATGATCGTGTTCACGGCATTGGGCCATTGGTCAGAGAATCTTAAACGCAGTTGATCGGCAAGATAACCTAGCTCTGCCCCGCGCTCGACCGCGCGACGGGTGGCAAAGGCGATCAGCAGGCCTTCGGCGCGCGCCGCATTGCCTGCCGCTGCCTGCGCTTGCAGGTCGAGCCTGGCAAGACGCTGTTCTGCGGCTGCCAGCCTTTGGTCGATACCGCCTTGCTGTTCCGCCACGCGCGTCACGGCTTCGGCTGCGCCTTGGGCGTCACCCTCTTCAAGCGCCGCAACCGCCTCTGCCAGCGGGCTTGGCGCGTCGGTCACTGCCGCGATGTCGCCGTCCGCCTCATCGTTAGCTTCGGGCTCAACCGGTTCGGCTTCGGGCAAGGCAGGAGGCCCTTCCGCCAAGGGGATGGCGGGCTCTTCCGGCGCGAGATTGTACCAAACGACGTAGCCCACCAGCGCCCCGCCAGCTGCGAATGAAGCCAATGCAGCCAGCGTGAAGCGCCTCATCGAGGTTGGCTTTCTGCGGCTGCCATATTTCGATTCCATCGAATATCCGTATCTTGCGACCCCTAGGGACGAGCTTTTGCTCTGACCGGGTGTTAAATTCCGCTCCTATATGCACATTGCGTGGGCCAATTCCAACAAGGCGGCATCGCTGGGAGCCTGCGAAACGTGGATAGAATGCCATCCGCTTCCCGCCGCTTGTTCGACCCGCGGGCCGATTACGGCGAGCCGCATGCGGCTGCGATCCAGCTTCAAACGCGCAGTTTCAAGGTCAAACTGACGCGCAGCAGCTGCGGAATGAAGCAGGACAATACAGTCCCCTCCTTCAAGGTTGCGCACATCCTCTGGCAGACTGAGAGGCACAGTCTCATAAGCGATCACGGTCGCAATCGAGACACCTTCTGGTGGCCTCAGATCAACATGATCTGCCCCGGCAATGCGCAAGAGCCGTTTGGGCGCGGGGATCACATCAAGCACATTCTGCAAACCGCCTGTACCAATGGTCGCGACAGTAAAGCCCGCGTCGCGCGCGACATCAGCGGTGGTCTGCCCAACAGCATAAACAGGCTTGCTCTTGAAGCTCTCAATCCCCTCGCCGCCGTGTCGGATAGCATTAGCGCTGCCAATGAGCAGCGCATCAACCGTTGCCGGGTCAGGACTAGCCCATGCCAGCTTGCGAACTTCGAACAGCGGGTGGCCGATCATGGTCAGCCCCAGCGCTTCACCGCTGCGAATTGTCGTATCAAGGCCGGGCTGAGGCCTTACAGTGAGGACGGTTCCGGGCACTGCCGAGCCAAGCCTTAGGACGCGCCGCCGAAATGCGGCTTGATACCAGGGGTCGCGCGGGCAAGCAGATCGGCTGCTAAACTGCGTACTGGCGCGTGGTCGCCGGCAGTAAAGCGAGCTTCTCCCTCGATCCGCTCTTTTCCGTCAGGGCTAAACAGGGCAGCGTGCATGGTGAGGCCACCCCTAGCGCCTTCGCACAGGACGGCGACGGGCGAATGGCAGGTCCCGCCCAGATCGGCGAGCAATGCGCGCTCGGCTTCGAGCTCAGCGCGCGTTGCGGTATCGTCGATCGCTGCAACCAGAGCGGTGGTCTCAGTATCATCGGTACGGCATTCGAGGGCGATGACGCCCTGCGCTGCCGCGGGTATCCATTCTGAGCTTTCGAGCGGTGTGCCCACTTCGCTTTGCCCCAGCCGCTCGAGACCAGCAGCAGCGAGGAATGTCGCATCAGCCTCGCCTGCTTCAAGCTTGCCGAGCCGGGTTGCGACATTGCCGCGGAAGGTCACGACCTTGCAATCAGGACGCAGGTTGAGGAGCTGTGCAGCGCGGCGCGGAGCGCTTGTGCCGACGGTCGCACCGTGCGGAATCGCAGCGATGCTTTCCGCACCCACCAACGCATCGCGCCGGTCTGCGCGCGGCAAGAAGGCAGCGAAGTGAAATGTATCGGGTCGGATCGTCTCGACATCCTTGGCAGAGTGCACCGCGACATCAATCGCACCTTCCCCCAGCCAAGCATCAAGCTCCTTTGTCCACAAGGCTTTCCCGCCGATTTCGGCAAGCGGGCGGTCGAGCACCTTGTCTCCGCTGGCAACGACGGGGACGAGCTCGACCTCGCTCTCGCCCCAGCCATGCGCAGCGCACAGACGCTCGCGCGTTTCAACCGCTTGGGCCATGGCGAGCGGCGAATTGCGGGTGCCCAGCCGTATGCGCGCCGGTTTTCCCCGGGGTCGATCCGGTGTATCAGTCATTCGAAATCCCTTCCGTCCACCTTGCCCTAGCCCGCGGATGGACTAGATGGAAGCGCCATGGGAGCGGATCCGCACATTGTATTGGGTATCGAGTCCAGCTGCGATGAGACCGCAGTGGCACTTGTTGCGTCTAGTTCGGACGTGGACAGCCGCATCATTGCCGAACGGATCGCCAGTCAGGAAGCCGAACACGCACCCTATGGCGGCGTTGTTCCCGAGATAGCCGCACGCGCCCATGCGGAACGGCTCGCACCCATGCTCGAAGCCGTGCTCGCCGATGCGCAGATGTCATTGGACGATGTTGACGCCATTGCAGCGACAGCCGGGCCTGGCCTGATTGGCGGCGTAATGGTCGGCCTTATCAGCGGCAAAGCGCTGGCGATGGCTTCGGGCAAGCACTTGATCGCGGTGAACCACCTCGAAGGCCACGCGCTTTCTCCGCGATTGGCAGATGCGCAACTAGGCTTTCCTTATCTCCTTCTGCTGGTGTCTGGCGGGCATTGCCAAATCCTCTCAGTCGAAGGCGTCGGCCATTATCGCCGCCTTGCAACCACGATCGATGACGCCTTGGGCGAGGCCTTTGACAAGACCGCCAAGATCTTGGGACTTGGCTACCCTGGCGGCCCCGCGGTCGAGCGATTGGCGCAGCAAGGCGATCCCAAAGCCGTCCCGCTACCGCGTCCGCTCAAAGGATCATCCGAACCGCATTTCTCCTTTGCAGGGCTCAAGAGCGCCGTCCTAAGAGCCCATAACAAAGGCGAGCACAAACCTTCTGATATTGCGGCAAGTTTCCAGCTGGCTGCTATCGAATGCCTCATCGACAGGCTGGAAAAAGCGCTGCGTGAAGCGGGCCCCTTCCCCGCGCTTGTTGTTGCTGGAGGCGTTGCTGCAAACCAGGCTGTGCGCGCAGCTTTGGAGGGTCTTGCCGCCGCGCATGGTATGCGCTTCACCGCGCCCCCAATGAAGTTGTGCACCGACAACGCAGCGATGATCGCGTGGGCAGGATGCGAGCGCTTGGCAAGCGATCCAAATTTTGCGGGGGACGCATTGGACTTGAAAGCCCGGCCGCGCTGGCCACTGGACGCCGATGCCGACAAAGTGCGCGGTGCCGGAGTAAAAGCATGAGTGAAGGCATGAGCGAAAAGCCGAGGATCGGCGTTGTCGGAGCGGGCGCTTGGGGCACGGCTCTTGCGCAAATGCTCGCTAGCGATTGCCGCGATGTCGTCATCTGGGCCTACGAGGCCGAGGTGGTCGAGGCGATCAACACTCAAGGCCGCAACCGGCAATATCTGCCCAGCGCCGAGCTGTCAGAGACCATCCGCGCAACCAACGATCTCAACGATCTGGCGGGCCTCGAGACGGTCCTGGTGGTCACTCCTGCTCAAGTGCTGGGCCGCGTGCTCGAGGGTCTCTCCAAAGCGCCACGCGATCTGGTGCTGTGCTCCAAGGGGATCGAAGCAGGCACTGGGCGTCTGATGAACGATGCCGCGCGCGCGGCCTCGCCTGAAAGCGAAATTGCGGTGCTGTCCGGGCCAACCTTCGCGCATGAAGTCGCTGGCGGTCTTCCCACAGCCGTCACGCTCGCTTGCGAAGGCGGACGCGCGCAGTGGGAGCGGCTTTCCCCCGACATCGCGCGGCCAGCCTTTCGCCCATATTATTCGGACGACGTCACCGGTGCTGAGATCGGCGGATCGATCAAGAACGTGCTCGCGATTGCCTGCGGCGTAGTTGAGGGATTGCAGCTTGGCCAAAATGCCCGCGCAGCTCTGATCGCGCGCGGCTTTAGCGAGATGCTGCGCTTTGGCACCGCGCTTGGCGCGCAGGCGGAGACGCTTTCCGGGCTTTGTGGCCTGGGTGATCTGGTTCTGACTTGCTCTTCAACCTCCAGCCGCAATTTCTCGCTTGGTAAGGCCTTAGGCGAAGGGGCAAGCGCGGCGGAGTTGATGGCAGACCGCACCACGGTCGCCGAGGGCGCGCATACCGCACCGGTGCTCGCAGGCCTTGCACAGGAGCGCGGTATTGCGATGCCAATTGTCTCTGCAGTGGATGAGATTCTGTTGGGAGCAGACACCAAGGAGGTGGTGGCCCGCCTCCTCGCGCGCCCGCTGACCGCAGAACTTCCTAGCGATCAGAGCGATATTGCGTGAGCACCACCTCCGCCTCGCCCCCTGACGATCCTGCGCCCGAGCAAAGCGGCAGCAGCTCAGAGGATATGGCGACGCTCGCCAAGGGTGGGCGGACGAACACGCTAGGCTTTCTGATCCGCGCGCTCGGCGGTATCCCGTTCCTGTTCATCGGCTACCGCCTCTACGGCGTCGATGAGATGGGGCGCTTCGCCATCGCCTTTGTTGTGATCGAGATTTTCGCGCTGATCTGCGCGCTTGGCGAAAAGCGCGGGTTAGCGCAGCGCCTGACCGAGGGCGCAGACGAGATTGACGGACCGCTCTCCAACCTCGTTTTTGACGGGATTTTGAGCAGCCTGTTCTTCTCCAGCCTAGCCTGCCTGCTCCTGCTAGCTTTCCCGACGATCATTTTCCCAACCGGCACCAATTCCGAACTCGATATCTGGATGATCGCCGCAATCCCCGCGATTGCGCTGACAGAGATCCTCCTCGCCGCCCAGGCCTACAAATATGACATCGCGACCACCGTGCGCGCTCGCGCAGTTGTCGAGCCGTGGCTCAAGTCAATCGGCGTTGGCCTGTTCTTCTTCATCCCGGCAGTGGGCATGGGCGGGATTGCAATCGCCTTTGTCGTTGCCGTTTATGGCGCCCTACTTACCGCCTTGTGGTCATTCCTCAAAAGCTATGGTTTGCCATCGGGTTGGAGACCGCGGCCTGCCTATCTTGTTCGGCTGACACGGCGCGCATTCCCCTTGGTCGGAGCGGATGTGATCGAGCGCGGCACACGGTTGATTGACGTCTTCCTGCTCGGCCAGTTCGCCAGCGCCGGGGCGGTCGGCATCTACTTCTTTGCGAAGGAAGTGGTCAGCATCCCGCAAAAACTCAAAACCAGCTTTGAGCCGATCCTGGCACCAGTGGTCACCAAAAATCTGAAGATCGGTAATATGGGCGCTATCGCCGCGCAGGTGCGTCAGGTCGGATTTTGGATCATCGCCTTGCAATTTGGCATTGCTCTCATGCTCGCAATACCGGGCGAGGCAGTGATGGGTTTGGGTGGACCGGACGTGGTCGGAGGGACTGGCGCTTTGGCCATTCTGCTCGCTGCTGAAGTGATCGGATCGATGGCGGTCGTTTCCGAAGGCGTGCTGGTCTACATCGCGCGCAAGCGGAACCTTGCGATCTCAATCGCCGTCATCACCCTGCAAGGCGTGGCAACCGTAGGCCTGATTATGCTCGCCGAGCATCTTGGGCTCGATGAGGGCTTCAAGGCGGCAGGCGCGGCCTTGGCGCTGTTTGTCGCGCTTGGCCTATCGAGCTTGGTGAAGGCGCTGGTGCTCAAGAAACTGCTCAAAGCCCCCGTTTCCAACTGGCGTTGGGCGCTGGTCTATGCGGCAGCTCCAGCGGTGGTGGTCGGGTTTCTGTTCACTGAGTTCACGCCCGAATGGGTTGAGCTTGCTATCGGCGGCCCAGCGATTCTCGCAGTCTATATGTGGGTCATCTGGAAACGCGGCTTTCGGGAAGAGGACAAGGTCCTTTTCCGCAAGAGCGCAAAGCTGCCGCAGGAAATTCTCGACGCTGCAGAGAGCACCGGCAAGTCTGGCTAATCCGCAGAAATCCGGGCTTTCCCCTTGGTCAGACAGGCGTTTTTGATCGCAACTCATGCACCGTTCATCTGGTTAGTGAGACCTCTTGAGCGGGGCTAACAGGGTATCGACCTCAGGATTGGGGAGTCGAATGCCGAAGGAAAAACAAGAATATGCGGCTGGCATAGTCGCGTCCGGTCATTCGAATTCGCGATCCCTGGTGGGAACGGAGGACTGAACATGCCTATTTTCAAAGCTATGGGTTTCAAACTTGGCGGCGTTGTCGTCTTGAGCATCGCACTTACATCGTGCGCGCAGCAGGCGGGCGATGTGGCCAGCACAGGGAGTGCGAACCAAGAGGTGTTGGCAGAGGCTGCTCCACCAGCGCCTCCTCCGCCCCCGGCAGCCCTCATCGTCACAGGCTCCCGCGCGCAAGGCGTAGATGCATCCTATGCTCCCCAACGTATGGCCGTGATGCCCGTTGTCGTACCCACCGATCCGGGCCAAGAGCGATATGACGGGGAAGAAGTCTCGCCGGTCAAACTCACCAGCGGAGAGCCGGTTAGCACCTTCAGCGTCGACGTCGACACAGGCGCCTATGCCAATACTCGCCGCTTCCTGCGCCAGGGCATTATCCCCCCGCGCGACGCGGTGCGAACAGAGGAGCTGATCAACTATTTCCGCTATGATTATGAGCGCCCTGCAGGACGCGATATTCCCTTCAGCGTGACCACCGACGTGGCCCGCACGCCGTGGAACGATAGCACCTATTTGATGCGGATTGGCCTTCGCGGATATGACATTGCTCGCAATGAACGTCCGCCTGCCAATCTTGTCTTTCTGATGGATGTCTCAGGCTCGATGGGCCAGCCCGACAAACTGCCGCTCGTGAAGACAGCGCTCTCACAACTTGCAGGGGAGTTGAGCAAGCAGGACCGCGTCTCGATCGTCGTTTATGCCGGCGCTGCGGGGCTTGTTCTTGAACCGACCAACGACACACGGGCGATCCGGCGCGCTCTGGCGCAGCTCGAAGCGGGCGGGTCCACTGCGGGCGGAGCGGGCATCCAACTCGCCTACAACATCGCCGAGGACAATTTCATCGAAGGCGGGGTCAACCGCGTGATCCTTGCAACCGATGGCGACTTCAATGTTGGCATCTCCGACCGCGATATGCTGGTTGAGATGGTCGAGAAAAACCGTGATCGCGGCATCACGCTGACGACTCTGGGCTTTGGGACCGGAAATTACAACGAAGCCCTGATGGAACAGATCGCCAATCACGGTAACGGCAACTACGCCTATATCGACAGCGCTCTTGAAGCGCGCAAAGTGCTCGGCGATGAGATGAGCTCAACTCTCTTCACCATCGCCAAGGATGTGAAGATCCAGGTCGAGTTCAACCCCGCGGTGATCAGTCAGTACCGGCTTGTCGGCTATGAAAACCGCATCCTTCGCGAAGAGGACTTTGACAATGACCAGGTCGATGCTGGCGATATCGGCGCTGGCCATCAAGTGACGGCGATCTATGAAGTGGTGCCCACCGGAACACGCGGTTGGATTTCACCGCGCCGCTATCAAGACACACCAAGCGCGGCAGCGACCGGTCGAATTGCTGAGGCCGCTCACGTCAAACTGCGCTTTAAACTGCCCGATGGCGACACGTCGGAGCTGATCGATACGGTTGTGATGAGCGATGCGTTTTCCAATGCGAGAGCACCGCGGGGTGACTTCGCCTTTGCCTCTGCGGTTGCGGCCTATGGTCAGATCCTGCGCGGCGATGAGCTGATGATGGGATTCACTCACGATGACGTCGGCGAGCTTGCCGGACGCCAAAGCAGCTTCTGGCGGCAAGAGTTCCTTGAGCTCAACGAAATCGCAGGGGCCAATGCTCCCGCAGCGCGCGGCGGCGGCTGAGACGGGAATGCATGAGCGCGAAAATGGCCGGGTCGTCCGCATGGATGATCCGGCCTTTTCTTTTGTCGGGGGACACATCAAGCGCAGCAGGATAGAGCCTTTTGCCACCGCCTCGCCACTGCTAAGGGCGCGGGCCAGAGCCTTCGAAACCCATTCTTCCAGCGAGAGTTTGTAAGCCATGTCAGTCAATGTGACCGAGTTAGTGCCCTATATCGTAATCGGGATGGTTCTGTTGGTGGCGGCGTGGTTGATCATCCGCGCTCTCACGAAGAAGACGGTAGTCGTCGACCAGACCAAGGGCGATGTGCTTGACGAAGGGGCCGCGCCCGCAGCGCGTAATCAGGCGCTGATCGATGCGCCCGAAGCCGCTGTGCCGCAACCTGACCTCACACCCGCATCCGCTCCGACCCCAGTGCCTGAGCCCGCACCCGCACCCGCACCCGCACCCGCACCCGCTGCTGACGCCGATGATCTGCGCAAGATCAAGGGTCTGGGACCCAAATTGGTCACTATCCTCAAGGAACAGGGCATCACCAGCTTTGCTCAAATCGCAGCCTGGAGCGATGAGGACGTTGCCCGGGTCGATGCCACGCTGGGTCGCTTCGCTGGCCGGATTGAGCGCGATCAATGGGTTGAACAGGCCAAATTGCTCGCCAGCGGGGAAGAGAGCGCCTTCTCCGACAAGTTCGGGAATGACGGCTGATCTGCAGCTGTCTAGCGTTGCCTTAATGGAACTCTATCGCTGATCGTTTGATACGGATCAAATTTTTGACACATCAGCGTCCAGCTTGTGTTACACTCCTTACCGTGGGGTCAGTTTGTCACGGGGAGTGATTCGATGAGCCGCACAATTCTGGTCGCTGAAGACGAAATGATCGTCGCATTTGACCTCTGCGAAACAGTGGAAGAGGCAGGCTATGCCGTCGAGGGGCCGCATCGCGGTATTTCTACGGCCATGCTCGCCTTTCAAAAGGAAAAGCCCGACCTCGCGATCCTCGATATTGACCTCCACGATGGCGACGTTTTCGAGATGGCGCGGACTTTTGCAGCTGAAGATGTCCCAATCATCTTCCACTCCGGCAGCTTTACCAAGCAACAGATCGAAGAGCGCTTCCCCAACGCTGTGACGCTGATCAAACCGGTCCCACCGACCGATATGCTCAACACTGTGAACCGGGTGCTTGAGACGGCCTGACTGCGCTTTGGCAATCAAGCCAAGCGCGCTACCCGCTTGATTTAGCGCTGGTTTCTCGGCACATACCTTAGCTAACCGCACGCTTATCGTGGGGAATAGAGGGGGATTTGAATGTTCAAGAAGGTTACCGCCGCCGCTTGCGCCATCGCAGCGAGCATGAGCTTCGTTGCTGCGCCAGCCCAAGCACAAGACCGTTATCTCGCCGAAGTCTTCGTGTCTGCAGCGGCATTCTGTCCGCGCAACACCTTGCCAGCCGATGGCCGTCTGCTCCAAATTGATCAGAACACCGCGTTGTTCTCGTTGCTTGGTACGAAGTATGGTGGTGATGGCCGGGAAACCTTTGGCCTTCCCAAGCTTGATGGGATGCAAGATCGAGACGGGCGCGAAGTGCGGTTCTGCATCGTAACGGTGGGCCTCTATCCCTCGCGCCCCTAACCGGCGCTGATCCAACCTCTTGCGAATGATGCGCGCACCTGCGAAAGCAGAGTGTGAAACAAGTTTCAGGAGTAACCAAGTGCACGCGCCCCCTTCACCCGAGCTCGCCAGCGCAGGCATTATCCCGTTCAACTGGGAGGATCCGTTCGATCTCGAAAGTCAGCTGACCGAAGATGAGCGGATGATCCGCGACGCGGCGCATGGCTTTGCGCAAAGCGAACTGCAGCCACGCGTCATCGAGGCATATCGCAACGAAACCGTTGCTCCCGAACTCTTCCCGCTTTTCGGACAGGCTGGCTTGCTCGGCGCGACAATCCCGGAAGAATATGGCGGCGCGGGCGCGTCTTATGTCTCCTATGGGCTAATTGCCCGCGAGATTGAGCGTGTCGACAGCGGCTATCGTTCGATGGCGAGCGTCCAGTCGAGCCTCGTGATGCACCCGATCTACGCCTACGGTTCGGAGGAGCAGCGTCAGAAATACCTCCCTGGCCTTGCCTCAGGTGAACTGATCGGCTGTTTTGGTCTCACAGAACCTGATGCGGGCTCTGATCCTGCGGGTATGAAGACCTACGCCAAGATGGACGGGGATGGTTTTGTGATCTCCGGCTCCAAAACTTGGATCTCCAACTCGCCCTTCGCTGACGTATTCGTGGTCTGGGCCAAATCCGAGGCACATGGCGGAGGCATTCGCGGTTTTATCCTTGAAAAAGGAATGGAGGGGCTATCGGCTCCCAAGATCGAGGGCAAGATTTCGCTGCGCGCCTCGACCACCGGCATGATCGTTATGGATGAGGTCAAGGTTGGCGCGGACGCGCTGCTGCCCAATGTGCAGGGCCTGAAAGGTCCGTTCGGATGCCTTAACCGCGCGCGATACGGCATCAGCTGGGGCGCAATGGGAGCGGCGGAATTCTGCATGCACGCCGCGCGTCAATACGGCCTCGACCGCACACAATTTGGCCGCCCGCTCGCCGGGACGCAGCTCTACCAGAAGAAGCTCGCCGATATGCTGACCGACATTGCGCTCGGCCTGCAGGCAAGCCTTCGCGTGGGCCGCTTGATGGATGAGGGCCGCTTTGCCCCCGACATGATCAGTGTTGTGAAGCGCAACAATGTCGGCAAGGCGCTCGATATCGCTCGCCAAGCGCGCGACATGCACGGCGGCAATGGTATCTCTGAAGAATATCAGGTGATGCGCCACGCAGTGAACCTTGAAACAGTCAACACCTATGAAGGCACGCATGACGTCCATGCGCTGATCCTAGGCCGCGGGATCACGGGGATTGCAGCGTTTTGATGCGCCTACACGGCTATTTCCGCTCTTCCACTTCCTACCGGTTGCGTATCGCGCTGGAGCTTAAGGGTCTGGAGTTCGAAAACCTGCCCGTGAACCTGCTCAAGTCCGAGCAGAAGGACGAAGCCTTCACTTCGCGCAACCCGTTTGGCAGCGTCCCGATGCTCGAGGCCGATGGCCGGGACCGCGCGCAGTCTATGGCGCTGCTTGAATGGCTGGAGGAGGCCTATCCCGATCCGCCGCTGCTCCCCACGGATGTTGAGGATCGTTATACCGCGCGCGAGCTGGTCTATGCGATCGCGACCGAGCTTCACGCGCCCCTGAACCTGCCCGTGCTCAAATTCCTGAAGACCGAATATGGCAAGTCGCAAGAGGAAATCGACAGCTGGTATCGCCATTGGCTCGCGCGCACCCTGGTGCCTGTTGAGCAGCGATTGGAGCAGCTGGGAACCGGTGATTTCCTGTTTGATGCGCCCGGCATGTTCGAAGTCGTGCTGCTTCCGCAGGTCTACAATGCGCAGCGCTTCAAATACGATTTCAGCGCCTCACCGCGCATTCGCCAAATCGAGGCCGCATGCCTGGCGCTTCCCGCCTTCAACCGCGCGCATCCTGACAACCAGATCGACAACCCGGAAAGGGCAACAGCCCCATGAAACTTGCGACACTCAATGACGGCACCCGCGACGGCAAGCTGGTCGTGGTCTCCAAGGACCTGACGCGCTGCTGCGCGGCGGGCTATATCGCGCCGACCATGCAGGCCGCGCTCGACAATTGGGAGCGGATTGCGCCCGAGCTTGAAGTGCTAGCCCGCGATGTTGAGCATGAGGCGGTGCCTTGTGAGCGGTTTCACGAACGCCAGGCGCACTCGCCCTTGCCGCGCGCCTATCAATGGGCCGATGGCAGCGCCTATATCAACCACGTTGAACTGGTGCGCAAAGCGCGGGATGCTGAAGTGCCAGAGAGCTTTTATCACGACCCGCTGATGTATCAGGGCGGCTCAGACAGCTTCCTTCCCCCCCGCGCCGACATTCCACTGGGCGACACCGCCTGGGGTTGCGATATGGAAGGCGAAGTCGCCGTGATCACCGATGATGTGCCGATGGGCGTCAGCGCCGAGGATGCGGCCTCGCACATCAAACTGATCATGCTGGTCAACGATGTGAGCCTTCGCGGCTTGATCCCGGGCGAGCTTGCCAAGGGTTTCGGCTTCTTCCAATCTAAACCTGCGAGCGCTTTCTCCCCGGTCTGCGTCACGCCAGATGAGCTGGGCGAAGCATGGAAGGACAGCCTCGTCCATTTGCCGCTGATGGTGGACTATAACGGAGAGCCATTTGGCCGCGCCGAGGTTGGCGTGGATGCGACCTTCAACATGGCGCAGCTGGTCGCTCATGCAGCCAAGACGCGCTCGCTTTGCGCAGGCTCCATTATTGGCTCAGGGACGATCTCGAACAAGGGTGCAGATGGCGGCCCGGGCAAGCCGGTTGCCGATGGCGGGCTTGGCTATTCCTGCATCGCCGAGATCCGCATGATCGAGACAATCCGCGACGGGAAGCCCTCGACCCCCTTCATGGCACCGGGTGACACGGTGAAAGTCGAGATGCGCGATGCCGACAACCACTCGATCTTTGGCAGTATCGAGCAGACGGTGGTTCAGGCCTAAACCTCGATCGGTGTGAACGCGGTGGCCTCATCGCCCGTATTGGGCGTGCCATCGGCATCCATCACGAGGAGTTTGACCTCGCCAGAGCGGGCGCAAGGACGGTGCTCGGTGCCTTTGGGAACGACGATCATATCGCCTGTCTCCAGCCGTTCCGTGCCTTCGCGAAACTCCATGTCGAGCTCGCCTTCGACCACCAGGAACAGCTCATCCGTGTCCGGATGTGCGTGCCAGTGAAATTCGCCCTCCACCTTGGCGAGGCGCACTTCGTTGCCATTGTAACGCGCAGCCAAACGCGGCGCCCAATGGTCGGAAAATGTGGCAAACTTGTCTGAGAGAGTGATCTTGGCAGGGGACATGCGAGCGCTCCGTTGTGGAACGCACACACTGATCCCTTCACCGCGAATCCGTCAAGTCACTCGGCGGGATCTTGGACAGGCCCTGGTCGGGCCTCTGGACGCGGTTCTTGAGCCGACGCAGCCCCCAAACGACGGCGGCGCTCTTCGGTACCATCGCGGCGGTGATCGATATGGTCGACCATTGAATGGTTCACATCGCGGTGCTCCGCCTCATCGGCGCGCACGGCGATAATGACATCGCGCAAACGGGCATTAGTGGGGAGCTGCCAGTAATCGATTGCGATCTTGGGAGCCGGCACATTCTCATGTCGACCGGCGTCCACTTCGGCGAGGTAAGAGGTGTAACTGATCACCGCTTCCTCTTCGAAATAGGCGACCACACGGTGCGCGGTGCGCGGTGCGAAGAGGTAGAGCCAGAAGTAGAAGTTGTAGAAGATGAGCTGCGTCGCAAGGATCAGGAACCGCTCGAACCAATTGGGCTGAGCGATCTCGATGAAGGTCATCAGGTGCATCCGCTCATTCTCGGCTTCGTCGAGCAAAGTACGGATCCAGCCATCATCATCACGCATCCGGCGCAGAGCCGTCAGGTGCTGCCACAATCCGCCCACCATGCCGGGGACCGCTGCAACAGTCTCAAGCACCACCGCGCGGTGACCATAACGCTTTGCAAAAAAGCTATCCGCGAAGAAGCGCAGCATCTTCACGAAAGCGAAGGCGATTTTGTCGCTGGTGGTTACGGGGGGAACATGGCTGGTCAGGTCAGCATCATAGTTAACCTGGCGAACCAGAGGGCGGGTATCGAGACTTTTCACGTGGCTACTCTCAAGTGTCCGGCCCCTTCTACTCGATCCCTTGATCGAGCGCCCTGGCCGGAACGCTGTCGGCACCAGGAATATAGCAATCCCTGACTATATTTACCCTAGGAACGCATGCAATCGACGTTCGGTTCCATGCAAGACCCCCATAGGCCATGTGGCCTAGAGGAGGCTAAAAATTCAGGCTCTCAGCGACCGCCTCATTCACGATCTTGCCTTGATGCACATTGAGACCGGGGCGCAGATGCGGATCGGCTTCGCATGCGGCGACGACCCCTTTATTGGCAATCGCCAGTCCAAACGGAAGCGTCGCGTTGTTGAGCGCATAGCTCGACGTGTGCGGAACCGCTCCCGGCATGTTGGCAACGCAATAATGGATGATGTCATCGACGAGGTAAGTCGGCGCATCATGGGTCGTCGGTCTCGAGGTCTCGAAACACCCACCTTGATCAATGGCGACATCAACAAGCACTGCGCGGTGCTTCATCAGGCCGAGCATATCGCGCGTTACCAAGCGCGGCGCGCTTGCCCCTGGCACAAGCACAGCGCCGATAACCACGTCGGCTTCGGTGATCGCATCCTCGATTGTCCCAGCGTTCGAGTAGCGCGTCGTCGCGCGGCCCTGGAACATGTCATCGAGTTCACGGATACGCGGCAGCGAGCGGTCTAGGATTTCAACATTTGCGCCAAGCCCAACCGCCATGCGCGCTGCTTGCGTGCCGACCACACCTCCGCCGATGACAACGACCTTTGCGGGAAGCACACCGGGCACGCCGCCCATCAAAATACCGCGCCCGCCATTGTTAGCGTGGCTCGAATGCGCGCTCGCTTCGATCGAAAGTCGCCCCGCAACCTCGCTCATTGGGGCAAGCAGCGGGAGCGAGCCATCGGGTGCAGTCACGGTTTCATAGGCGACCGCCGACACGCCCGATTCCATCAATCCACGCGCCTGGTCGGGATCGGGAGCAAGGTGCAGATAGGTGAACAGGACCTGCCCTTCGCGCAGTTGCACCCACTCACCCGGCTGCGGCTCCTTGACCTTCACTACCATTTCAGCACGTGAGAAAACTTCCTCAGCACTGTCGACGATCTCCGCACCGATTGCGCGATAATCCTCATCGGTTTTGCTGATCCCAGTGCCCGCACCGGCTTCGATCAGAACCTCATGGCCAGCCGCAATGTACTCGCGCGCGGCTTCGGGAGTGAGGCCAACCCGATATTCGTGGTTCTTGATTTCTTTGGGAACGCCGACGAGCATCGCTCTCTCCTTGTCTCACGGCTGGGGTCGAATCGTGTCTCGTCGATGAAATACGCCCAGCGTAAGAATGTTTCAATTGAAACGAATCTCGTTACGCGCCATTTTGCGCCGGATCAGACACCCCGGGAGAGATCAATATGACCGCCTATCCTCAAGTAAAAATGCTCATCGCTGGCGAATGGGTCGCCGCAGGCGGCGAAGGCGCGATGCCGATCGTCAATCCGGCGAATGAGCAGAAGATCGGCGAAGCACCCAAGGTCTCGCGCGAGCAACTCGATGCAGCGCTGGCGGCGGCTGACGCGGCTTTCCCAATGTGGAGCGCGACACCGGCGATTGAGCGCTATCGCATTATCCGCAAAGCGGCCGAGCTGCTGCGCGAAAGAGCAGAGCAAATCGCGCGTGTGATTACGCTAGAAATGGGCAAGCCGCACGCACAGGCATTCGGAGAGACTAAGGGCGCGGCTGATCTGATCGATTTCTTGGCTGAGGAGGCAAAGCGCCAGGGCGGTCGGCTTGTGCCAACCCGCAGCGCGGCGATCCTTGAGCAACGCGTAACGCAAGAGCCGGTTGGACCGGCGGTGCTGCTAACGCCGTGGAACTTCCCAATCAATTTGCCTGCCAAGAAGATCGCAGGTGCGCTCGCCGCGGGGTGCAGCGCGATCCTCAAACCGGCGGAGACCACTCCAGCCAGCGCGCAAATGCTGGTCGAGTGCTTTGTTGATGCGGGCCTGCCCGATGGCGTGCTGAACCTTGTCTACGGCGACCCGGCGATGATCTCAGAGCATCTCATCGCATCGCCCATCACCCGCAAAGTCAGCTTCACCGGATCGACTGCAGTGGGCAGACAATTAGGCGCGCTTGCGGCGCAAGGATTGAAGCGCTTCACTCCAGAGCTTGGCGGACACGCGCCGGTCGTGATCGGGCAAAGCGCGGATTTCGAACGCACCGTCGCAGCCTGCGCAGCGACCAAGTTCCGCAATGCGGGACAGGTCTGCGTGTCACCTACGCGCTTCTTTGTGGCGCGCTCAATCTTCGACAAGTTTGTCGCTGAATTCGCTCGCCGTTCGCAAACGCTCAAGATCGGCGATGCCAGCGTTGACGACAGCGTCGACATGGGGCCTCTCGCGCATGCGGGCCGTTTGACTGCAATGGAGGAATTGATGGGAGCGATGGGCGGCGGAGCAGGCGAGATCGTCGCTGGCGGCGCGCGTATCGATGGGCCCGGGCACTTTTTCCAGCCCACGGTTGTCGCTGCGCCCTCCTCCGATAGCCGATTGATGAATGAGGAACCGTTTGGCCCAGTCGCCGGGATCGTTCCCTATGACGATATCGAGGACGCGGTGCGGATCGCTAACTCGCTGCGCTATGGGTTGGCTGCATATGCCTTTACGGGCAGCCTTGACGAGAGCCACTATCTGGGCAAATCTCTGCGGGCTGGCATGGTCGCGATTAACCACTTCGGCGTCGGTTCGCCCGAGACCCCATTCGGCGGGATTGGCGATAGCGGTTTCGGTTCGGAGAGCGGTGTGGAAGGTTATCTCGGCTACACTGAGACGAAGCTTGTCACGGTCGCGAAAGCTGCGCCGTAGTCCTTACGATCAGGTGGTTTTGCCCAAGGTGTGAGCCACCCAGCTAGCTCAGTTCAGGCGGAGGAGACGCGCCAGCGCGTTTCTTAACCCGCCTTGGCGCGGCATCGGACGGATCTTGCCGTAGCGCGCACGACGCGAGTTTTCGTCGCCAAAACAGACGGTTCGACCCATTTGATCTGGGCCAGACGATATAATCGTTGGTTTTTCCATGACTCGCGTCCCCGATTCGCGACTTTTTTATCGAGAACAGGTTAACATCGAATCTGTGGAAAACTGAGTCCAAATTTGACGGGTCGGGCGATTTCATCACTGCAGAGGTCAAGCCGATGGAATTTCAATCAGCCGATTCATCCACAAATCTGCCAACAAGGCCTGTCCTAACCCAGCCGTTGCGCACCCGCTTCGCGAACAGCATTGAGCGTGGGATAGCCGTTTACCGCCATCAGCAGATCGGCCTCAGCGAGGATGGATCGCAGGACCCAAGCCGCGCCCTCAGCACCGCCGATTGCAAGCCCGTAAGTGTAAGGACGTCCTACCCCGACCGCCGTTGCACCAAGCGCGATCGCTTTGATCGCGTCAGTGCCTGACCGAATGCCACTGTCGAACAAGACAGGCGTGTCACCAGACGCATCGACAACGTCTCCGAGCAGATCGATTGTTGCAATTCCGCCATTCGCTTGGCGGCCGCCATGGTTCGAACAATAGATCGCATCGGCTCCGTGATCGATCCCGCGCTTCGCATCATCCGGGTGGCAGATGCCTTTAAGGACGATCGGTAGATCAGTGACCGACTTGAACCACTCCATGTCCTGCCAGGTCAGGACTTGCCCAAAAATCGCGGCGAACAGCATGATTGCAGCCCGTGGATCTTCTTCAGGCGGCTTGTCGAGCATCGCCCGAAACACCGGGTCGGAGAAATAGTTTTGCATCACCTTGCCGCGCAGCTGCGGGAAGTTTGAAGCGTTGAGGTCGCGCGGTCGCCAGCCCGTCAGCCAGGTATCGAGCGTCACAACGATAGCTTTGGCCCCCGACGCTTCGGCGCGCTTGATCAGGCTCTCTGCCAGCTCGCGATTGCGCGGAGTGTAGAGCTGGAAGAAGGCCGGCGTATCGCCGCATTCAGGAAAGACCTGCTCCATCGGATCGTTGGAAAGGGTCGAAACACAAAATGGCACCCCTGTCATGGCCGAGGCCCGTGCAGCGGCCACGTCGCCGTGACGATCCTGAGTTGCCTCTCCGTTGAGCCCGATCGGCGCCATAAACAACGGCGATGGCAGGTCCATTCCAAACAGGTTGATCGATAGATCGCGCTCTGTGCAGTCGACCATCATGCGCGGGACCATGCCCCAATGGTGGAAGGCGCCAGCATTGCTATCTTGAGTGTGTTCATCACCGCAGCCGCCGGCGACATAGTTGGTGAGCATTTCGCCCAAGGCTTCGTGCGCGCGGCGCTCCAGAGTGGCGAAGTCGACCGGATAATCGGGCAGGATGCCCTGCAACCCGGCGTTGTAAATCTCGTTCTGCATGCCGCCGAAATTGTGCATCGCGCGGGGCCCTCTCCTGTGATTTTCTCTCTAAAGGAGAAGAGCCGAAGACACCGCGGCTCGCAAGTGTTTTCGAAGGCAGGCCCTAACGGAAGAGCTTCTGGATCTGAGGACGCACCTTCAGAAAGCCGAGATAAAGCCGCTCGATCACCGCAAGCACCATGCGGTTGCGGGCAAAGAGGCCAAGCGGACGTAACATCGGGATTGCTCGCCACATCGCGGCAAACGCCGCCGCGCCGCTCACAATCTCTCCGTTCTCTTCACCATGAAACCGCGCGAGGAGCTCGCTCTGATCGACCGGACATGAGGGGTCGGCATCGACAGACACATCGACAAAATTGATCCGTCCAGCCTTATCGAGCCGCTTCATAAGGGCAATCTCGCGCACACATAGTGGGCAAGCGCCGTCGAACCAGATCTTAAGCGCGGGACTTTCAGAGGAATTTGGAGAAGCGCTTTGCATCGCTCACAAATGTGAGCCTCTCTCAGCACATTTCAAGTCCGGCTGCTCAAAAGCGGAAGCGCAGCTGTGCTCTCACAGTTCGAGGGCGCAGCGGCGTCTCTTGTCGTTCGGTGCGAGCGGTGAAGGGATTTCCAAATGCAAAACGATTGCCTTGCGTGTTGGTGAGGTTGGTCGCCTCCAGCCGCAACTCAATATCGCCATCGTTCCACCAAGCAGCGGCATCGAGTGAGCCGAATTTGCCTTGTGGCGCGCGAACCTGGGGATCAAGATCCACGAAAGAGCGCCCAGTGTACCGCCCAGTCAGCGCCATGCCGGCGCTCTCATCTTCGCCCCACACCCACTCTTTTGCCGCTCTCACATTAAGCGCGAACTCAGGAACGTTCGGAATGGATGTCTGCGCAATTCCGCCACCCATGGGCTGCAAGCGATCCACGTTGGAATCGTTGTAGGCCGCAGCAAGATCAAGTCGCCATCCATCGAGCGTCTCAAGCCCAAAACTGGCGTCGAGGCCTGTGACTTTGCCGTCGCCAATATTGCGCGTGATCGGAAAGCCTTGCGCGTCGAGTATATCGGCCTGGATATCGTCCCAGTCGGACCTGTGCAGTGTAGCGCCATAGGTAAGTCGGACCGGCCCGCGCGTGTTGCCACGCAGACCAATTTCGAACGATCGGATTGTGTCGGGATCAAAGCGCGCGGTGTCCGGATCACCGCCAGGTTGTCGCTCAATCGTGACGCCGCCTGTGCGATATCCTTGCTGGAGACGGATATAGACAATCGCCTCGTCAGACGGGTGCCATGACAGCGCCAATGCCGGCAAAAGTCGAATTGGACCGTCGCGCGGCTCAACCACACGGTCCGGTCCAAAGGACCGCTCACCTGTCGAGCGCGTGTAAAGCAAACGAGTGCCCGCTGTTGCTGAAAATGCCGGGGCAAAGCGATAGCGGCCTTCGCCAAACATCGCGATTTCGTCGAGGCGGAAGCGTTGGCGTGCAAAAGGCGGAGGGTCATCCATCCCGCTGAGATTGGTGACTAGCTGGCTGACCTCATCGCGGTTGCGGACAGCCCCAACCCCAATAAGCCAATCGAAGCTCTCTGGATCACCGCCCGACAAGCGTGTCTCATGCGTAAGAAGCCTGATCTCCCGCCTTTCGCGAAAGGCTTGTCGCCCCGGATTTCCTGTGAGCACGCTGGAATCAAAAGTGGTGTCTAGACTGTTGTCGACGAGCCCGGTCGAAGAAACCAGCTGCGCCGACCCCAAATATCCTCGCACAGTAGCTCCACCACCGTAGATGCGGCTGGAAAATGGCTGAGCCACTCGGTCAGAGCGCGCAAGGCTGGAAAAACGCGCATCGACATACTGGCCATCGTCCTGCGCTGTATGCTGCGCGAAACTATTTAGCTCCACGCTCCAATCGGGGCTGACATCCCAGCCAAAGGATGCCCGGCCGCCATAGAACTCGGCAGAATTGATGTTGGCGAGGTCGCGCTGGCCTACATCGTCGATAAAGCCGCCCTCTTCCCCGCCGTAGCCGACCACGCGAATGGCGGCGTTTTCGGCGATGGGCGCATTTATCACTCCGCCCACATCCCAACTTTCCTCTCCGCCCGAAGTGGTTGCTCCAGCGGCCCAAACCTCGCCTTCGAAGACAGAAGAATCAGGCTGGCGCGGGTTAAGCCGCAGAAGGCCAGCCAATGTCCCCGCCCCGTAGAGCGAGCCTTGGGGCCCCTCGAGCAGCTCGACCGTCTCCATGTCGACAAGGCGCAAATCAGGATTGGGCGCGCTGAAGATGATGCGCTGCTCGCCCAGATAGAGCCCGATAGTCGCCTGGGTCGGACCGTTGAAACTGCTGTCGGCAATTCCGCGCAGGAATATCTTGTTGCGCCCCGAGCCGAGCGCTGTGCCGCTGACCGAAGGCACGCTCGCTAGCATCTCATCAAGGCTGGCAGACGCTGCGAGTAGGCCGGGTGTTTGGAGGTCGAGGAGGCGGATTCCACCCGCATAGTCGAACGGGGTCGCAGCGCGCTTGGTCGCCTCTACGATAATCGGCTGTGGAGGCGGCGGAGGAGGAGGCAGTGGCGCGGCCGCTGCGGGCCGAGGAGCCGCTCTGGCTGTCGGTGGGGCTGGCAGGTTCCGCTCAATCCGATAGGCGTCCACACCGACCGAAACCGCGCGGTACTCGGTCCCTTCGAGCAGAAGGGCCAACGCCTCACGCGCATTCATCCTCCCGCGTACGCTGCGCGATCGGACCTGACGTATGCCGCGATCGGATGTCGCGACGCTGATCCGCGCTTGGCGCGAGAGTGTTCGGATGGCGCTCGACAGGCGTCCGGCTGGGATGTCGAAGTCAACCTCGGCAAAAGAACTCGACTGTGCGGCAAGCTGCGTGGGAGTGGACAAAAAGTACACCGGTCCGGCCAGCAGCAATGCTGGAGCCCCCAGCCGCTTAATCCCTCTGCGCACGATCCCCATCTGGCTTGCTCTATGAAAGCAAGTTCGAGGCGGCAAGCGCTCTAGAAGTTTGTACCCGCCTTAGCCTGAGCGGGAGCGACGCTATCTCACGTCCCACACCATGCCATATCCGGCCAGACGTCCCCTGCGCGCCTGCGCTCCAAGGAAAGCGGCAAACTGCGTGACTGTCTCGTGCTCATCATCGGAGACGATCAACGAGCCAGTCAGCGTCTCGTCCTCGAGCGCCTCTGCAAGAGTGACCTTTGATCCGATCGATCGTTCAAGCATGGCGACCGCTTCGGGTGCGGGTGTGTTGTCGAACTCCAAGCGGCCTTCTTGCCAGGCCCCGACCGTTTCAGGGTCGACCTCGCTGCGCACAAGCGCTGTGTCGCCCAGCAACTGAGTGACCTGCTCGCCCGCCGCGACTTCGACATTCTCGTTCTCCGGATTGATCCCAACAATGCCTTCAGCAACCGCAACGCGGACCTGCTCTTCGTCCAGGACGACATTGAACACCGTTCCGTAATCGGTGAGCACGAGGTCAGCGACCTCGACCCGCAAAGGCGAAGGTTCCTCGGAATTGATCGCGAAGATCACCTCGCCCTGCATGATCGAAACCCGCGTTTCCTCTTCTATGACAGAGACTTGTGTCCCACCATTAAGAGTCATTGTGATCTCGTCCGATACTGCGACGATCTGCGTCACACCCGGGTCTGTTGAATAAAGGGTCGCGGCAGGAGCGCTTGGCCAAAGCGCAAACACTGCAACCGCCGCAGCGACCAGCCCTGCAAACGGCAAGAAACGTCGCAGCTGGTTATCATTGGCTGGTTCCGGCGGAGTCTCGCTGGCGCGATCATTCTCGTTGCTTGCTGTTATGGCGTTTTCCCCACCTGTTGGAGATGAGGCGCCAACTGCGGCCAACTCGCCGATCGCGTCGTCTGCAGCAGCGACCTGGTCAAGCAACTCAGCATGGCGCTCGTCTTCTTCGAGCCAGCTTGTGAAGGCATCCCACTCAGCTTCATCCATATCGCCTGCGCGCTGACGCAGATGCCAATGGATGGCCTGATCTTTTGGATCCGTGGTCATGGTCTTTCGCTCTTTCCGCGAGGTTCAAGCGGGATCAGTCGCGTGAATTCTTCGCCCTGTTGCACACTGTCTGGCACCCCCTTCATCATGATCGACGTATTCATCAGCCGAAACCCGCATCAAGTTTGTTTCTAATGTCGACAAGCGCTCGGTAGCCGCGCTGTAAGTGCTTTTCGACCGAACTAAGGGACAGGTCATTCTCTGCTGCGATCTGCTTTTGCGGTTTACCTTCGACCCGGTAGGCAAGGAGGATCACGCGGGTTTTTTCTGGCAATTCGTCAAGCGCAGCCATGGTCTGTTCGAGCATGTCTCTATCGAGCGCGGTGATTTCAGGCGTGATATGTTCTGCTCGGTTCGGCTCCAGCCCCTCACCGCGGTCGCCCCAAGCACGACCACGAGCTTCGCGGCTGCGTTCAGAGCGGCGATGATCCTCGACCATATTGGCGAGCATCTGGAAGATGTAGGGCACTGGGTTGGCGATGTCTCCCGCAGGCGCCTGGTTGATCAACTTAAGCCGCGCTTCCTGCATCAGATCTTCAGCCAAAGCCGGGTCGCGAGTGCGCGCAAGGAGGAAACGCTGGAAGCGAGTAGCATCGCGCTCCAACAGATCGCTTAAGGTCACGAGCCTGGCCCATTCATAGAGCGCTGCGCTGATTGTTTTATCGCCCAGCGCAATCGCCAGAGCGTCGGATCAGTTTGCCTGCGCCTCGGCATAGGCTTCCAATTCATCCGCCAATTGAGTGAGCTGCGCCGTGCAACCATTGGCAATCAACGCGGATGCCAGTTCGTCTTGCTGACGGAAATTGCCTTCGAGTGTCGCAAAGTTGATCACTGTTGTGACCGTGGTGGATGGCTCATCGCCTTCACCAGCGCTGGCGGGCCCAGTGACCGCATAATTGCGCCCCGCCAACAGCGGAAGCGCAGCGGGATCCCATGCGCGCATCGTCTCTGTCTCGACGAAATTCACTTCGAACGAGTCTTGCGTCGACTGATCCTGGATCGTGTAGGTCTGTGGATCAGCTGTGACAGCCCGCCACAGACGCACGCGATTCAGGTCGTAAAGACACACCGTTCCCTCGGTTGCGAGATTCACGAACCAGAGGCTGGGTGGGTTTGTTGGGACTTCGAAACCATCTTCCCCCAACTCCCCCGGTGCAGTGCGGGTCGCCCCTGTGCGCGCTCGGGCGGCGGCAGAGCGACGGCTGAGATTGGAGAACCGTGCGCGGGTTCGAGTGGCGCCTTCCCCCACCCGGAAACTGCCCGGGCCTTGCATCACGCTGGTCCCGCTATCGGTCAGCACAGTGATCTTGTCACCGGCGCGCAGAGTTATCGTGGAACTGTCTGCAACCTGGCGCCCCACCGGATATTCTCCAGCTGAAGGACCGGTCGATTTGACCACCACGCCTGCACTGGCAAAACTGGGCAATGTGAACAATGCGCCAACCAGCGCTAGACCCGTCATGCGGGCTTTGGTTCTATCCGAGAACATATGCTCCCCCATCATTCAAATTTCGAATGCGATTGCGGTAATTTTGTAGCGCCAAATCGTCTGGATAGCCAGCAACCACTTCTTCGATCAGCTTTGCGGCTAGATCGGGCTTGCTGTCTGTAAGCTGAGCAGCTTCTTCAAGTTTGCGGCGGTCTTCGGCGGGAAAATCGGGCTTGGGCTGGAAGATGTCGACCGGCTGCGCGCGACCTCTCAGCACGATCCGACCCATAGGCACCCACCAATCCGGGTTTGATTTCTCAATGAATTCTCGGCTGGCCGAGACATTGGAATCGAGCGGCTTGTTTGCCGCCTCAAGCCTTGCGGCAGTGTTCATACTGTCGCCCAGCGCGGTGTACTGAATGCGAGAGGTACCGCCGAAATTGCCGACAACAGCTTCGCCAAAGTGCAATCCGACGCGGGTCTTACCGATTTTGGGCAGGCTCGGATCCATCCTCGCAACTTCTGCGCGGAAATCCTCGCCCGCCTTCCACATCGCATAGCCCGCTTTGAGCGCACGCTGAGCGTCGTCATCACGGGCGATCGGAGCGCCCCAGAACGCCACCACCGCATCGCCGACATATTTGTCGATCACACCACCATGGTCGAGCACGACTTGGCTGAGCATTTCAAGATAACGATTGAGCAGCTTGGCAACCATCTCCGGCTCGATCGCATGGCTCATCTTGGTGAAACCCTCGAGGTCGGAAAACAGCACGTAAATCTCACGCTTCTCACCGCCAAGCGAAAGCAATTCAGGCTCATCAATGATCTGCCGGGCGATGTCGCGTGGGATGTATTTGCCAAGCGCCCCTTGGGCAAAGCTGCGCTGGGCTGC